>CAUSCY010000007.1:0-162470 GCA_963529995.1 uncultured Massilia sp.
AACGACGGTGGTGTTGCCATTATTGCATAGCTGTCCCAAAAGGGTGGCGCATGCCACCCTGCCGAAAGATCAGCTGTTTTCCGAAGGCGTCTTCGGCTTGGCCGGGCGGCGCGGGGCGCGGGCGGCCGGCTTGCGCGTCGGGGCCTTGTGCGACGGACGGGCCGATTTCTTGCGCGGCTTGGCGCCTTCGCCCTCGCCCTCGCCCTCGCCCTGCGCCGCGTCGACGGCGCTGTCGTCCGCGGCCACCGCATCCGGGGTCGCAGTGGTGCCCGGCGCCGGCGCCGGTGCTGGGACCGGTGCGGGTGCTGCGGCCGGCGCGTCCGCCGCATCGGTGGCAGCGGCGTCGGCGGCTGCGCCCTTGCGGGCGGCTGGCTTGCGCGGCGCGCGCGGGGTACGGCGACGTTCCTTCGCGGGCGCGGCCGGGGCCTCTTCCTCGGCGACGTCAGCTGCCGGCTGCTCCGGCTCGGCAACCGGCACCAGCGCTTCCGCCACGGCCGCGGCGACGGCTTCGTCGGCTTCCACGGCGAGCGGTTCCTGGGCTTCGGCCAGGTCCGGGGTCGGCGCCGGCCACGTGCCGCTGCCGGCATCGTCGGTCGCCAGCGGGGCCGCCGCTTCGCCGCCCTGCTCGAAGGTCTGCTCGCGGCCCTTGCGGCCACGGCCGCCGCGGCGGCGCGGTTCGCGCGCCGGCGCGGCCAGCTCGGCCACGGTCTCCAGCACGACTTCCTCGCTCGGCGCGTCGGCCGGGTCGGCGACCGTCGCCGCCGGCAGCACGTCCGCTTCAGCCGCGCGGGCGTTGGCGCTGCGGTAGACGTAGGTGCCGGACTTTTCGTCGCGGCCGAATTCGAACAGGCCGCGCGTCTGCGCCTCCTCCAGCAGGTTGCCGAAGGTGCGGAAGCCGAAATAGGTCTCGTTGAAGTCCGGACGGCGGCGCTTCAGCGTGTCCTTCAGCAGCGAGGCCCAGATCTTGCCGGTGTCGCCGCGCTCGGCGACCAGCGCGTCGAAGGTCTCGACGACCATCTCGAGCGCCTGCAGCTTGCGCGTTTCCATCTCTTCGCGCTTGCGGTTGCCTTCGTCCGACGACGGGCGGCGGCCCTGCTGCGGCTGGCTCTTGCGCTCGTCGCGCTTGGCGGCGGCGCGGCGGATCTCGCGCACCAGGTCGTCGTAGAAGATGAATTCGTCGCAGTTCGCGACGAGCAGGTCGGACGTCGACTGCTTGACGCCGACGCCGATCACGCGCTTGGCGTTCTCGCGCAGCTTGGACACCAGCGGCGAAAAATCGGAGTCGCCCGAGACGATGACGAAGGTGTCGACGTGCGACTTGGTGTAGCACAGGTCCAGCGCGTCGACGACGAGGCGGATGTCGGCCGAGTTCTTGCCGGACTGGCGCACGTGCGGGATCTCGATCAGCTCGAAGTTCGCCTCGTGCATCGGTCCCTTGAAGCTTTTATAGCGGTCCCAGTCGCAATAGGCTTTCTTGACGACGATGCTGCCCTTGAGCAGCAGGCGTTCGAGGACGGGCTTGATGTCGAATTTTTCGTAATTCGCATCGCGCACGCCGAGTGCGACGTTCTCGAAGTCGCAGAACACCGCCATGCTGATGTTTTCTGAAGATGAAGCCATGATTGTTGTTGTGTAATGATTGGTGGACAAGCTATCCAGCGATTATACGCAACAACACGGCGGGCAAGCGTGCACGGCCGGCCAGCCGCGCGCGGCGCCCCGGCGCGGGCCGCCATCCGCTACTGCAGCCGGGCTAGCGTGGCCGGGTCGGCTTCGCCGTCGAAGAAGCGGTCCAGGCACGCCTGGAACACGGCTTCGTCGGGCGCGACGTCCGCGAACAGCGTCATGCTGGAGTGGAATTTCAGGTCGTCCGGCGCATCGAAGA
The DNA here is from genome assembly GCA_963529995.1 of uncultured Massilia sp. Classification (GTDB taxonomy): domain Bacteria; phylum Pseudomonadota; class Gammaproteobacteria; order Burkholderiales; family Burkholderiaceae_D; genus Telluria. The sequence continues at coordinate 1,886 of CAUSCY010000007.1, forward strand.
TGTCTTCGATGTCCAGGTCGCCATGCCTGGCCACCGCCTGGGCGCAGGCGCGCAGGCGCGGCCCCAGCACCGGGTGGGCCAGGTAGGCCGCCGCCTCGTCGCCGCTCCTGATCGCATAGCGCTGCGCCATCTCGCTGCGGCCCAGGCCCGCTATCTGGGGGAAGATGAACCACATCCAGTGGCTGCGCTTGCGGCCGGCCTGCAGCTCGGCCAGCGCGGTGTCGTACACGCCCTGCTGGGCCGTCACGAAGCGCTCGAGATCGAAATCGGTGTCCATTGCCTGCCCTCCTCCGTGCGCATCCTACCCCGGTTGCGATGTCCGCGATGTTCCATCCGCGATTTGTTAGAGTACGCGCCATGAAACCCGAACACCTGCAACTGCTGCTGACCCGCGACATGCCCTTCGGTAAGTACAAGGGCACGAAGATCGCCGACCTGCCCGGCCACTACCTGGGCTGGTTCGCCCGCGAAGGTTTTCCGAAGGGGGAGCTGGGCGAGCTGCTGGAACTGATGTACGAGCTCGACCACAACGCGCTGCGCGGCTTGCTCGATCCGCTGAGAGGAAGTTAATTGGAACGTTAATCGGCCAGCGTGTACACGCCGTCGAAGCGCACCTTGCCGCCGCACTGGCCGTTGTCCTGCACGACGAGGTAGCGGCCTATGCGCGCGAAGTCCGCCTTGCAGCCGATGTCCGGCATCAGCGGATTGCCCTCGTCGTAGCGGGCGCGCTTGCCGTCCACCCGGAGCAGCCCCTGCATGCGGCCGGCGTCGATGACGGCCTCGATCCCGTAGGCGTCGTCCTTGCGCGCGATCGCGATCACGCCGGCCGTGTCCGCGCCCTTCCAGCTGCCTTCCCACGCGGGCTGCGCATCGACCGGCAGTTCGGTCAGCTGCACATTCCTCACCCATCCCTTCGACCAGGCGCGGCTCCATTCGCCCCGCACTTCCGTGACCAGCAGCTCCTCGCCGGACTGCACGCTGCCGTTGGCGCGGCAGGCATCCGCACGCTCGGGGCAGCCGTTGCCATCCTCGTAGGTCTCGAGCTGCGCGCCGGCGGGCACGTCGACGCGCATCAGGAACACCTGGCCGCCTTGCGCGTGCGCGCTCACTGCCGCCAGCATGCCCAGTATCACGATCCATCCCTTCATCGCCTTCCCTTCATATTCAATTTTTTCGATGATACCTGGCCAAATTACTCGTTTTTCTTTCTGCCTCGGCCTGCCTATACTGCTTTCCATGGACTAGCGACCGAAAAAAACGAAGGTCGCAAAAAATCGACAACCCATACAAGGAGCTTATCATGATGGAAGTACGCAGGAGTGAAGAACGGGGCGGCGCCCACCACGGCTGGCTGAAATCGAAACACAGCTTCTCTTTCGCCGACTACTACGACCCGCGCCATAACGGCTTCGGCCCCCTGCTGGTCATCAACGAAGACCGCGTCGCCCCGGCCGCCGGCTTCGGCACCCACGGCCACCGCGACATGGAGATCATCTCCTACGTGCTGGACGGCGCGCTGGAACACAAGGACAGCATGGGCACGGGGTCGGTGCTGCACTACGGGGACGTGCAGCGCATGAGCGCAGGCAGCGGCGTGCGTCACAGCGAATTCAACGGCTCGCAGACCGACGAGGTCCACTTCCTGCAGATCTGGATCCAGCCGAACGTCAAGGGCATCGAGCCGAGCTACGAGGAGAAGCATTTCTCGGCAGAGAGCAAGCAGGGCAAGTTGCGCCTGATCGCCTCCGGCGACGGCCGCCAGGATTCCGTGCTGATCCACCAGGACGCGTCCATCTACGCCAGCATCCTGGACGAAGGCGACAAGGTCGAGCACGATCTCGATCCCGGCCGCCTGGCTTATGTGCACGTGATTCGCGGCGACGTCAGCGTCAATGGCGTGCCGCTGAAGGATGGCGACGCGCTCAAGATCGGCCGCGAGTCCAAGCTCGTGCTCGATCACGCGGAAGCCGCCGAGCTGCTGCTGTTCGACCTGCCGGGCGAATAAGCTGCCGGATCTGCCCACCATGCATGCGCCGACGTCATGCATGGTGGGCACGTGGTGCCCACCCTACGAAATGCAAGCTGCTTGGCCGGGTGGAGGTCATGACTGGCATAAAATGTGGGATCCGGTCGTATAATCGGAGCCTGGAGGCAACTTTTATGTCTGGTCTACCATGAGCGCCAAACCAACTGTCCTCGTCGTCGAGGACGATGTCCACATTGCCCACGTGCTGAGCTTCATGCTCGAGCGCCAGGGTTATGTCGTCACCCATGCCGCCGACGGCCGCGCCGCGGTCGAACACGTCGTCTCGCAGCCACCGCCCGACCTGGTGCTGCTGGACGTGATGCTGCCCTTCGTGGACGGCTTCGAAATCATCGGCCTGATCCGCGCCCAGCCAGCCTGGGCCGACGTGCCCGTCCTCATGCTGACCGCCAAGAACACGGAGCGCGACACGGTCCGCGCCCTGGACGCCGGCGCCAACGACTTCATCATCAAGCCCTTCCAGCCGCAGGAATTGCTGGCGCGCCTGCGCCGCTACCTGAAACCAGCCGCTGAGTGACTGACCGAGCAAGTCCGGCCGATCGCAGCTGCGCTATGCGGATGTGATAATTGGCGTGTTTTGACCGGCCTGTCTTGCTGTATTCTCGCCTCCATTGCCGTCGACGACGAAAGGGAAGCAATGGGAGCGCGAGGTGCTGTCATCATGGGTTTCTTCGGCGCGGTATTCGCTGCGCTCACCATGCACCGGCAGTGGCATATCGTCGGCGTGGCGCTAGCCATTCCCTTTCTCGTTTCCCTGGCCATCTGGGCGGCTGCGGCACAGGCACTCCGTCTGGAGGGCGATGGCATGGAGATGTCCGCGAGAACGAAGAAGGCGCTGATCTGGAACAGCACTGCCGAAGGCATCGGTATCTTTGTTGCGGTGAACGTCGTGAATAACCTGCACCGCCCCGATCTCGTGCTGCCGGCGATGGCGCTCGTCGTCGGCCTGCATTTCCTGCCGATCGCCCATGCCGCTTCGTCGCGGCCGTTTTATACGCTCGGCGCGGTGCTGCTTCTCGCGGCCATCATGGGCTTCATGGTCGCGGCGCCAATCGGCGGCGACATCGCCGGGACCGTTGCGGCCCTGAGCCTCTGGTTCGCCTCGGTGAGCGCCATCCGCCGCGAGCGGCAGGCGAAACTCGCAATGGCCCGTTATTGAAGACGCCTGACCTTTCCGATTGATCCACGCATTGTAGAGCGCGCTTAACGTGATAACGACTGATCGATTAATTTTACGCAAGCACACACTGGCCGATGCCGATTCGGTGTTTCAGCTTGCCACCGACCCGACGGTACTCCAGTTCATCCGTGGCCTTCCCGTCTCGCCGGAGGAAGCATGGCATCGGCTGCTGCGCTACGCGGGCCATTGGAGTCTGCTGGGTTATGGCATGTTCGCTGTCGTCGAGCGCGCCAGCAATCAATTTATTGGCGAGGTTGGCCTGGCAGATTTTCACCGAGGTCTCGGCGAAGATTTCGATGGCGTGCCCGAAGCAGCCTGGGTATTCGCAGGCAGCTCGCACGGCAAAGGCTTCGCGTCCGAAGCAATGGGCGCAGCGCTTGGCTGGTTCGATGCGCAACGCCTGTCGTCGCGCGCCGTATGCATCGTTGATCCTGGCAATGTGGCTTCGATCAAAGTAGCCAATAAACTAGGGTTCAACCACTATGGCCAGGGACAGTACAGAGGCAAGAACATCAATAAATACGAGCGGCTGCGCCCCGGAAGCTGACTTTACCGTGCAGGCGCACACGGCTGGCGCCACCGCGGCAGAGGAACTGCTAGTATGCAGAAAAACCTGAACATTCGTATGCATACGGAACCGCTACGCGACCCTGCCCGAGAGCGCGCCCAGGAAGACACGCGCCCCGGCACCGAGGTGCCTGCGCCTTTGCTCGCGCCTCTTCTCGATCCCCTGCTCGATCATCTGCCCGCCGGCGTCGTCGTGCACGGCAGCGACGGCCATGTCCTGTCGGCCAACCGCCATGCGCTGGAACTGCTCGGACGCGGCGCGGGCGAGGCGATCGGACTGGAAGCCAGCGTACCTGCCTGGCATTTCGTCGGCGCCGACGGCACGCCGATGCCGCCCCACGAATTCCCCGCCAACCACGTGCTGCGCACCGGCGAGCCGGTGCGCGACCTGGTCGTCGGCCTGCCCGCTTCCGTGCCGGGCGGGGTGCGCTGGATGCTGGCCAATGCCTACCCCGAACGACACGACGGCCGCCTGCGCGCGATCGTCTGCTTCACCGACTGCACCGAGCTGCAATGCGCCAGGCTGGCCCTGCAACGCTCGGAGGAGCGCCTGGCGCTCGCGCTGCGCGGCTCCACCGACGCGCCGTGGGACTGGGACATGGTCAGCGGCGACACCTATTATTCGCCGCGCTGGTGGGAACTGCTGGGCTACGCGCCCGGCGAACACGAGGCGGATGCCACGACCTGGATCCGCATGGCGCATCCGGACGACCAGTCGCGCCTCACCAGCTTCATGGCCGAACTGCTGGCCGGCGGGCGCGAGCACTTCGGCATCGAATTCCGCATGCGCCATCGCGCCGGCCACGACGTGCCGGTGCTGGCGCGCGGCTACGTCCTGCGCGACGGCGAAGGCCGCGCGCTGCGCATGTCCGGCACCACCAGCGACCTCACCGAACGCAAGCACGCCGAGCGCCGCATCTACGAACTGGCCTACTTCGACCACCTGACCGGCCTGCCGAACCGCCGCTTCCTGACCGAGGAACTGGGCAAGGTGCTGGCGCGCGCCGCGCGCGCGCAGCAGTACGGCGCCGTGATGTTCCTCGACCTGGACAACTTCAAGCTGCTCAACGACACCATGGGCCACGACGTCGGCGACATCCTGCTGCGCCAGGTCGCCGCCCGCCTGCGCGCCGCGCTGCGCGAGTCCGACCACCTGGCGCGCCTGGGCGGCGACGAATTCGTCGTGGTGCTGGAAAACCTGGGCACGTCGAAGGACGACGCCATCGGCGAAACCCAGCTGGTGAGCCGGCGCATCCTCGACGCGCTCGGCGTCCCGTTCGACCTGGTCGCCTGCCAGTGCTCGACCTCGCCCAGCATCGGCACCACGCTGTTCGACGGCGACCGCGCCGGCATCGACGCCCTGCTCAAGCAGGCCGACCTGGCGATGTACCGCGCCAAGGCCGACGGCCGCAACACGATGCGCTTCTTCGACCCCGGCATGCAGGAAGCTGCCGAGCGCCACGCCGCCCTCGATGGCCAGCTGCGCGACGGCCTGGCGCGGCGCCAGTTCGTGCTGCACTGCCAGCCGCAGTTCGCACCCGACGGCCGCCTGGCCGGCGCCGAGGCCCTGGTCCGCTGGCAGCGCGACGGCGCCGGCATGGCCACGCCGGTCGGCGCCGGCGAATTCATCGACCAGGCCGAGGCGTCCGGCCTGATCGTCCCGATCGGCATGCAGGTGCTGGAAGAAAGCTGCTGCCTGCTGGCGCGCTGGGCGCGCGACCCGCGCCTGGCCGGCCTGCCGCTCGCCGTCAACGTCAGCGTGCGCCAGCTGCGCGACCCGGACTTCCCGGACGCGCTGGCCGCCATGCTGGCCGCCAGCGGCGCCCCGGCCGCGCGCCTGACGCTGGAGATCACGGAAAACGTGTTCGCCGCCAAGCTGCCCGACCTGATCCCGCGCATGCAACGCCTGAACGAACTGGGCGTCCAATTCGCGCTCGACGACTTCGGCACGGGTCCCTCGTCCCTCGCCTACCTGCAGGACTTCCCGTTCGCGACGCTGAAGATCGGCCGCGCCCTCGTCCACGCCCCCTACGATGACGGCGCCGGCGCTCGCGCGCATGGCCGCCCGCTGGTCGAGGCGATCGTCGCGCTGGCGCGCAAGCTGGACCTGGGCATCATCGCCGAGGATGTCGAGCACGAAGCGCAACGCAGCCTGCTGGCCGATTGCGGTTGCGACGTGCTGCAGGGCTACCTGCTGGGCCGGCCGGTGCCGGCGGCGGAATTCGAGCGGATGTACGGGGCGGCCGGCACGGCATGACGCCCCGCGATCCCGGTTGCGGACTCAGCTGTGAATGTACTTGGTGAACACGTCGCTGAAATCGCGCTTGGTGTGCGTATCGAGCATGGCCGTGTTCAAGGCCTTCAGCAGTTCGCCGTACTGGCCCACGAGGCCACCTTCGCCCGGGGCGATATTCAATTTGTGGACCGATGCCGTGGCTTCCAGCGCGCGCAGCGCATTGTCGCGGCACACGGCATCGCGCCGCTGCTGCTTGCCGATCGTGATCAAGGCCTTGTAGATATCCTTGAGCTGCTCGATGAAGCTTTTCTTCACGTCGATGGAAAACCTGACGTCGTCCAGGCTGAATTTCAGCTCGATGTCCATGTCCAAGGTACCGGCGGTCTCGATGCTCACGTTGGACACGTGATAGGAAGAATAGTCGTAGCGCTTGATCGAGCGTTTCGACGACACGGCGGAATCGCCGTCCACATGGATCAGGGCGAGATTGGTGAAGCAGTACTCGTCCTTCTTGCTCTTGATGAGAAAGAAGATCTGTTCGCCGTCTTCGCTGAACAGGTAATCGTCCGCATCGACCTTGTTGTAGTCGGCAGGTCCGACGATGACGCCGATATCGCTGATGCCCAGTGCTTCCGCTGCCAGTCTCTTGAACATGGTGTTCCTCTCCGATGAAAAGTAAGACATCGATCATGCGGCACCGGCAATGCCGCAGCTTGACTTACGCCATGACAACTGCGCCATGACTTTTGGCCGATGCAACCCGCTTAGAACAAGGTTAGCATGACCCAATGCAACGAAACAGGAAAGCTACCATGAGCGACACCCACGGCGCCAGCGATCCCGTCCGCCTTCCGATCGGCACGGCCGACGGCGTCGTGTTCGACGTCGTCGCCTGGGGCCCGGCACAGGCCGCGGTCGACGTCAGCGTGGCCTGCATGTTCGAACATGAAATGGGCAGCGCCGGCATAGGCGGCGGGCTGCTCGCCCTGGACCAGGCGCTGGGCGGCCACCTGGCGCGCCTGCGGACGGCCGGCGCCTTCCGCGCGCAGCCGATGGAAACGCTGCTGGTGTCGACGCCGCCGCCCGGCATCGCGGCGCGCGCCGTGCTCGTGATCGGCCTGGGCGACCCGGCGGCCCTGGACGGCGACATGCTGCGGCGTGCGACCCGCGTCGCCATGCGCGAAGCGATCCGCCTCAAGGCCGGCTCGATGGCATTCGCACCCAGCGTGCTCGACGCCGGCCATACGGACAATGCCGCGCTCGACATGCAGCACGTCATGTTGGACGGCATGCTGGGCGCCCTGCGCGCCGAGATCATGCTGGCCGAAGCCGGCCTGGCCGAACCGCCCCTGCTGCGTCATTGCAGCTTCGATGTCGGCGCACCCCGTGTCCATGCGGCCGGCGCCGGCTTCGCGGCGGCATTCGCCCAGCTTACACGGGCTTCGTGAGCGAATACGCGATATCGGAAGCATCGATCGGCGAGCGCTGCCAGCCCTGCGCAGCATAAAACCGATCGGCCCGCGTATTCGCGCCGGTGCTCAGGTGGACACGCTCGTGCCCCATCGCGAACAGCCACTCCACGGCCAGCGCGAGCAAGGACTTGGCCAGCCCCTTCCCCTCGCGACCGGGGCGCACGAACAGCGCCCAGATCGATGCCTTGTCCTTGTCCGCATAGCAGAACGCGACGATCTCTCCACCGTGTTGCGCAACCCAGCCGCGGCCCGACTTGTCCAGGAAATCCTCGTACATCCGCGTCGTCACCCGGGACGGGTCGGACAGCATGTTTTCGGTGACGGACAGGCGGATGCGCGACATGGCAGGGATGTCGTCACGGGTCGCGCGCCGGAACAGGGGGAGATCGTCGGCCGGCATGCGATCAATCCTCCGACGCCGGCGACATCGACTTGCTGACCTTCCCCTGCTCGTCCAGCATCTCGATCTTTGCCTTGCCGTCCGCCGCCACCAGCAATTGCAGGCGCGTGCGGCCGTGCGCGTCCTTCAGCTTCAGGATCGCTCCCTTGTCGCCCGTGTTCCCGAGCCAGATGCGGTTTTCGGTCGTCCGTCCGGCGTCCGACAGCTTCTTCCAGTACGCCTCCCGCTGCGCTTCGGGGAGCTTCCTGGCCTCTTCGCCGAAGCGCTTCACGTCGTCGATCGACGTCACCGAGAAAGCTGGGACATCATTGATGCTGAGGCCAGTCATCTGGTAGGCGGCGCCGTCGCTGTTGATGAGCTGCAGCGCCTGGTCCTGGCGGAACCGGTCGAAGGTCAGCGACAGGCCGGACGCTACCTTGCCGTCGGCCCCGATGCTGCCCTTCTGGATCAAGCCGCCGTTTTCCGTGCCTTCCTCGTTGATGAACAACATGCCGGCGACGTCGCGCCTGTTGGGACGCGCGCCTTCCTTGCCCTGCTGGAAGTCGCCCGGAAAATACGCCTTGTTGGACAGGATGATGCGCTTGGTGCCGTCGGGTTCGACGATGTTGATGCGCCCGACGGTGATTTCGTCGAAGTTGGCGGTGCGCGAAGCCGAAGCGGCACCGGTCAGGGTCGTGACGGCAGCCAGGGCGAGCGCCATCGTCGCGGCGCCGGTGAGAAATGGGCGAAGTTGCGACATCGATCCTCCTTATGTGCGGTGGGACGCCACTTGGCGCTTCAGGCGGCGCAGGCGCCACTCGATGAAGAGGCCGACGAAGCCGGACACGAGCACGATGGCACCGAGAAATTGCAGGATGCGGTTGCCCAGTGCTTGCACGCGTTCGGTATGCAGCAGTTCGAAGCGGCGGCGCCCGTCGGCGGCAGGCTCGAAGTACGCGCTACCGCGGTTGGCAGCCAACTCGACGTTCACGGGGCGTTCCCGGTTCGCCCGGAATTCCCCGAGCGCCTTCTGCATCTCTTCGAATGAGATGACCTGTCCCGCCGCCTTGAGCTTCAGGATGTCTTCGTAGGTGTCGAAGATGTTTTCCGCTTCGCCGGCCCGGATGACGCCGGGCGACATGTATTTGTAGACGGTATTGGAAAAGAAGATGCCGTCATCGGCGGCCAGCATCATGGCAAACCCGAGCACCCAGGCCGCCCCCGCCCCGACCAACCAGCGCCTGGTATCCTGCACCCGGACCGCCGCCGCATCGGCGGTGAAGCGCGCGACCCCGGGAATGTGGCGCAGCGTGCTCGCCAGGACTTCCTGGTCGACGCCCTGCAGGAAACTCGCCTCGTCCATCTCCAGCCCGGCCAGGATGGTGGAAAACATCTCCGCCGACGGTACCGACTTGTCGTTTTCCAGCTTGGATAAATAGGATTGCTCGATGCCGGCCAGCTGCGCAAACTGGGGTTGGGTAAGCCCCTTGTCTGTCCGGATCTGTTTGAGTCGTTCGCCGAAATTCATCGCAACCTTTCCTGGATGTCATGAGAATGACCGTATTCTTGGTCATTCATGCAGGACTTGGAAAATGAATATCGGCGAATAACGATGAATATATCGTCCGGCGGCCGCGCCACCGCTCACGGCTTCGCCTGCAACTCCACCCAGAACGTCGTCCCCTGCCCCTCGCGGCTGTCGAACCCGATCGTCCCGCCATGCTCCTCGACGATCGCCTTGCAGATCGACAGTCCCAGCCCCGTGCCGCCCTTGCGGCGCGAATCGGCGCCGTCGGCCTGGGCGAAGCGCTGGAACACGCGGCCGCGGAAGGCTTCCGGGATGCCGCTGCCCTGGTCGGCCACGGACAGGCGCACGCGGTCGCCGTTGGCTTCGGCGCGCGCCGTCACCGTGGTGCCCGGTTCGGAAAACTTGATCGCGTTCGACATCAGGTTGGTGAGCACTTGCGTCATGCGGTCGCGATCGATGGCGGCGCGCAGTTCGGGAGCGTCGGTGCAGGGCGCGCAGACGAGCTGCACCCCGGCCTGGTCGGCAAAGCTGCGCATGGCGGCCACGGCGTCCTCCACCAGCGGCACCAACGGCTGCACTTCGCGCTGCAGGCCCATGCGCCCCGCTTCCATCTTCTGGATGTCGAGCACGTCGCCGATCAGGCGCACCAGGCGCCCCGAGCTGGCGTTGGCGATGCCGACGAGTTCCTGGGCGTCGTCCGGCAAGTCGCCGGCGATGCCGTCGGCCAGCAGCGCCAGCGAGGCGCTGATCGAGGTCAGCGGGGTGCGCAGCTCGTGCGAGACGGTGGCGACGAATTCGTTCTTCATGCGATCGACCTCCTTGCGCTCGGAGATGTCGTGCATGAACACGGTCAGCACGGCGCCGTCGCCGCTGCCGGCCAGGCTCGTCGTCATCTCGACCGGGATCTCGCGGCCGTCGCGCGTCCTCAGCGTGCGCTCGCTGCGCAGGCCGATGATGTCCAGGTCGCGGGTCGCGAAGAGCTTGGCCAGCATGGTGTTCGTGCGTTCGTGAAGGCGCTGCGGCGCGATCAGCGCGACGACTTCCTGGCCCAGCGCCTCGGCGCGGCGCCAGCCGAGCATCGTCTCGGCGGCCGGATTCCAGTCGGAGATGCGGCCGCGCATGTCGATGCCGATGAAGGCATCCTGGGCCGCCTCGAGGATGGCCGCCGTGCGCTGCTCGCTGGCGATGACGGTGGACAGCGCCTGTTCCAGCTCCTGCGTGCGCTGCACGACGCGCTGCTCCAGCGTGGTGTTCAAGTCTTCCAGTTCGCGCTTGCGCCGCACCAGGCCCGCGACCAGGGCATTCAGGGTGCGGCCCAGCGCGCGCACCTCGCGGTAGCCGCGCCGCACTTCGATGCGTTCGGTGCTGCCGGCGCGGATGCGGCGTGCCGACTCGGTCAGTTCGCCCAGCGGACGGGTGATGCGGCGCGCCAGCGCGACGCCGGCCAGCGAGAACAGCAGCGCCGCCAGCAAGCCGCTGGCCAGGCCGTATTCGCGCAGCCGGCGCACCGGCGTATAAGCATTGTCGACTTCCTGGCGCACCAGGACGGTCCAGCCAAGGCCGGGATAGCCGCCGTAGCCGCGCCCCTGCGCGTAGCCGACCAGGTAGGATTTCCCGTCCGGCCAGGGTTCCTCGAGATAGCCCCAGCGGGTGTCGCCGCGTGCGGCCTTCAGGCTCGCGAGGCGAAGCTGCTTGCCGACCACGTCCTGCGGGCCGAGCAGCACGGTGCCGCCGGTATCGACGATCAGCGCCTGGACTTGACGGCGCCGCTCGATGCCCGTCATCACGGAGCGCTCGACGTCGCGCGCCCATTCCCACGACAGGTGCACGCCCAGCACGCCGCGCACCTTGCCCTCCTCGACCACGGGGAAGGCGACGTCGACGAAGCGCCACGGCTCGCTGCGCTTGGGCAGGAAATTCACGAGCTTGACGGCCTCGTGCACGTCGCCCGCGTGGATGCCCTTGAGCGCATTGCCGAACCACGGGCGCTTGGACACGTCCACGCCTTCCAGCACACCGCGCGCCGAGGCCTTGACGCGGCCGTCCATGCCCGCCACGCCGATCCAGCTGTAGTAACCGTAGGTGGCCTGCACGCGTTCCAGCGCGGCGCGGCGTTGCGCGGCCGGCACGTCGGAATGCAGTTCCTGCAGCTGGGCGATCAGGCTCACTTCGCGGTAACGCTCGAACATGCCGCGTTCGAGCTTGTCGGAAGTCTGCATCGCCAGCTCGGCCAGGCCGCCGCCGATGCTGGTCTTGACCTGCTGGCTGGCCTTGCGCTCGATGACGGCGATCAGCACCAGGGTCAGGACGATGGAAAGGAGAACGAAGGCGAGCGCCAGCCACGCGCCGAGTGCGCGGGGCCGCAGGCGGCGGAGCAGGGTCGTGGAAGTTCGCATGGTGCGGGGAGACTAGCACAGCTTTGCTGCCATGAGGAACCTCATGATACCTATATACAAAACGTTCACCTGCAGGTGTTGTAATTTCCGAATCGAAACCCCACTTGGTCTCCAGGGCGATCTTCCGGAGCCGTACGGCCATGTCCGATTTCCGGTAAACTCGCCATTTAAGCCTGCCCACGACCGTTTCAGGAATTGCCATGCAAGACAACGCCGCTTCGCCCGCCAACCTCGTCGACTACGTCACCTCGTGCACCCTGCCCACGCCATGGGCCCAATTCACCTTGCACGCCTTCGTGGAACACGCGACCGGCAAGGAGCACCTGGCCATGACGCTGGGCGACCTCTCGACGGGCGAACCGGCGCTGGCGCGCATCCACTCGGAGTGCCTGACGGGGGACGTGATGTTCTCGCAGCGCTGCGATTGCGGCGCCCAGCTCGAGACGGCGCTGCAGCGCATCGCCGAGGAGGGCCGCGGCATCCTGCTGTACCTGCGCCAGGAAGGACGCGGCATCGGCCTCGTCAACAAGATCCGCGCCTACCGCCTGCAGGAAGCGGGCGCCGATACGGTCGAGGCGAACCTGCAGCTGGGCTTCCAGGCCGACGCCCGCAGCTACGAGCTGGTGCTGCCGATGCTGGAACAGTTCGGCATCGATGCCGTGCGCCTGATGACCAACAACCCGCGCAAGATCGCCGCGCTGGGCAAGTTCGGCATCAAGGTCGCCGAACGCGTGCCGCTGCTGGTCAACCGCAATACCTACAACAACAGCTACCTGAACACCAAGGAAGCCAAGCTGGGTCACATGATGACGGCGGCCGACGAAGCGGCGCCGGTCAGCGAAGCGTAAGGCTTCTTCCCGCCGCTTCTGGCAAGATAGGGGCTCTCCCTCATCTTGCCGCCGAAGGATGGAATGCGCTCCGCCCTGCCTGCGTTCCTCGCCGTCCTGCTGCTCGCCGCGCTGCCTGGCGCCGGCGACGGTGCACCGTCCCCTGCCGTTGCCACCCAACGCCTCGCCGCCGCCAGGCCCCAGCCGCCCCTGGTGACGCCGCCCGCCACCGCGCCCGCCACCGTTCCCGCCACCTCGTCGCCCGCCCCCGCCCCCGGGCCCGGCGAGACCGACGACGTCGCCACCCTGCCCACGCCGTCCGGCGCCGCCCAACAGCTGTATTCGGCCGCACGCGCCGACCTGCTGCAGATCCGCATGCTGCTGCGCAACGGCCGCAGCCAGTCGAGCGTCGGCTCGGGCTTCCTGATCGGCACCGGCAACCTGGTACTCACCAACTACCACGTCGTCTCGCAGATGGCGCTCGATCCGGAGGTCTATCTGGGCGAATACGTCGACACGGACGGCAACAGCGGCCCGATCGAGCTGCTGGCCGTGGACGTGCTGCACGACCTGGCCGTGGTGCGCGTCAACCGCCAGGGCACGGGCTTCTTCGAGGTGCCCGAGCACCCGGTGGAACTGGTGCAGGGCCAGTACCTTTACTCGCTCGGCAATCCGCTCGACCTGGGCTTCGCCATCTCGGAAGGTTCGTACAACGGCGTCGTGCGGCGCAGTTTCTACGAGCAGCTGATCTTCACGGGCCCGATCAATGCCGGCATGAGCGGCGGCCCCAGCGTGACGGCCTCCGGCATGGTCGTGGGCATCAACGTGGCCAAGCGCCGCGACGGCGAACTGGTCAGCTTCCTCGTGCCGGTCGCGTACGCCCAGGACCTGCTGCGCAAGGTGGCAAGCCAGCCGCATCCGCCGCGCAACTTCAATCCCCTGATCGGCCAGCAACTGCTGGCGCACCAGCGCGAGATGATCGACCGCCTGCTGGGCGAGCCGCTGTCGATCAAGTCGATGGGCCCGTACCGCGTGCCGGTGCGCGAATCGCAGCAACTGCGCTGCTGGGGACGCTCGAACTTCCGCGCTGAGGCCGCGTACACGCTCGACACCGTCAGCTGCGCGATGGAGGCGGCGATCTACGTCTCCGATACCCAGCAGACGGGTCACGTGTCGATGACCCACCAGTACCTGCGCTCGAGCGCCATGCATCCGCTGCAGTTCGCCATGCTGGCCAGCAGCCGCTTCCGCGTCGACCGCATCGGCTCCAGCCGCGACACCCGGCTGACGCGCCCCTCCTGCACCGAATCCTTCGTGCACACGGCCACGCTGCCGCTGCGCGCCGTCACCTGCGTGCGCGCCTACCGCAAGTTCGCCGGCCTGTACAACTTCACGCTGCTCACGGCCAGCACGGACGACGCCCAGGCCAGCCTGCAGAGCCGCCTCGACCTGGCCGGGGTCTCGTACGAGAACGGCATGCGCGCCACGCGCTCCTTCCTGTCGGCGCTAGGACGCGCGCAACGGCCCGGCGGGCCTCCGTCATGAGCGCCCTCACGAGCGAACCCTGGTTCGTCGAGCTGCTGGCCCGCAACGGCGACGTGCTGGCGCGCCGCCGCATCGACGCGCTGCCGATCCGCATCGGACGCGGCTACGACAACGACCTGATCCTCGACGACGACTACGCCGCCGCCAGCCATGCCGTGGTCGAGCGCGACGCCGCCGGCCGCCTGCTGCTGCGCGACCTCGGCACCCGCAACGGCATCGTCGTGCACGGCAAGCGCCTCACGGAGACCGTGCTGACGGGCGACACCGTCGCGCGCATCGGCCACACGGCACTGCGCGTGCGCGCGGCCAGCTTCCCCGTGCCGCCGGAACTCGTCGACCGCACCTTCCACGGCTGGGAAGGCGCCTGGCCCGGCATTGCCGGCATCGCGCTCGTCGCCGCGTTCTCGCTGCTGGTGGGCTGGCTCGGCGACACCCAGTACTACGAACCGGTGCGCTACTTCGCCGCGCTGGCCTGGGGCATCGGCGGCGCACTGCTGTGGGGAGGCGCCTGGGCGCTGGCCAACCGCCTGTTCGGCCGCCACGCGCGCCTCGGGCGCCACCTGTTCATCGCCGGCTGCGGCGTCGCGGCGCTGGCCGGCTACGCGCTGCTGGGCAGCACGCTGGGCTACGCCTTCTCGCTCGCGGGCTTCACGCACTACGCGTCGCACGTGACCACGCTGCTGCTGGCGGGGATGGTCTATTTTCACCTGTGCACCATCCGCCCGCGCCAGCGCCTGCGCTACCGCTGGACCTGCGCCGGCCTGGCGCTGATGGGTTCCGGCCTGATCCTCGTCGCCAACGTCCAGCGCACCGGACGCCTGGCCGACGAACTGGCGATGTCGGTGCTGATGCCGCCAGGCGTACGCGTCAGCCGCGACCGCGGCATCGACGAATTCATGCGCGACGTCGAAGCGATGAAGGAGCCGCTGGATGCGAGCCGCGGGCGCAAGCTGGGGGACGACCTGGACCAGGACTAGCGCGCTGCAGGATGCTTGCCCGGCCGCTCTGGATCAAGGACGCAACGGCAGCGACGCCGCGCCGCGCGCAGCCGGCGCCCCCTCCGGCAAGCCCTGCATGCGCGGCAGCGTCAGCACGAAGACGCTGCCCTGGCCGCTGCCGGCGCTGTGGGCCGTCACGTCGCCGCCGTGCAGTTCGGCCAGGCGTTTTACCAGGGCCAGTCCGAGTCCCAGGCCGCCCTCGGCGCGTCCGGCCGTGCGCGTGCCCTGGGTGAAGGACTCGAATACGTGCGGCAGCAGCGCCGAATCGATGCCGATGCCGTCGTCGCGCACCTCGACCTCGATCCGGTTGTCGTCGGCGCGCAATGCCAGCCGCACGTGGCCACCCTCGGGCGTGTACTTGGCCGCGTTGCCGAGCAGGTTGGCCACGACCTGCACGAGGCGCTTGTGGTCGCCCAGCACGCTCGGGTGCTGATCCGGCAACGCGACGTCCAGCCGGTGGTGCCGGCGTGCCATCTGCGGCTTGACCTGTTCGACGGCGTCGTTCACGACATCCACCAGGTCGACCGGCACCTTGTCCAGCGCGATCAAGCCGCGTCGCACGCGCGAGACGTCGAGCAGGTCCTCGACCAGGTGCACCATGTAGTCGGTCTGGCGCCGGATGATGTCGCTGGTGCGGCGCAGCTGCGCCGGATCGCAGTTTCCCAGCTTGAGGAATTCGGCCGCCGCCCGGATCGGCGCCAGCGGGTTGCGCAGCTCGTGCGCCAGCAGCGCCATGAAATCGTCCTTGCGGACGTCGGCTTCGCGTAGCGCGGCCAGCGCCGTCTCGCGTTCGCGTTCGGCCTGGCGCCGTGCCGCGTCGTAACGCTGCAGCACCAGCGCGAAGCGCCACACGACGGCCGTGAACAGCGCCACCACGCCCCACACGAGGAAAGCGATGGCAGTGCCGGCGTCGATCGCGTCGGCACGCAGCGTGAGGGCGGCCAGCGCGCCCAGCAGCACCGGTACCGCAAGTGCGGACAGCAGCAGGCGCCGCGTCGCCCAGGCGGCGGGACCGGGGCCGTGCAAGACTACCATGATGCCCTCGGCCGGGCGCAGCGCCAGCACGCCCAGCGCCATCAGGCAGAACGCCAGCGCCGTCATGATCGACGTGCCCCTGCCCGGCAGGAGCTGGTACAGGAAGGTGTCGCGGAAGATGTAGCCGGCCGCGGTCAACAGCGCGAGCAGCAGCAGGCCGAGCGCGATCGACTGCCCCCAGCGCAGCGTACGCTTGTTCGCCGTGCACAGCAGGCCCGCGCCGGCAGCGAGGAACATGCCGGCCGTGATCGGCGATGACAGGCTGAACGGGTTCGGACGGTCGTCGGCAAAGGTCAGCGGAGCCGGCACGTGCCCACTCAGGTGGAGACCCAGGACCAGCATGGCGCCGGCGGCCGTCACGGCGGCCAGGACGGTGCCCGCCTTCGGGTGGCGAGTGGCCAGGCAACAGATCGACGCGCTGCCGAGCAGGATCAGCGACGCCGTCATCGGCACCAGCCGCGGTAACCCGGGGAAAACGGACGTCAGGCGGTCGATGCCGAGCGTCCAGCCGAGCAGGCTGATCGACGCGATGACGATGCAGGCGAAGGCGCAGGCAACCGGCACGGCGGGCTTCGGCGGTGCGCTCAAGAGATGGCGACTCGTTTCATCATGTGCAAATTTTACCGGTATGCGGACGGTAACGGCGCCCGCCTGTCGTTGACATCCTGCCAAGGATACCGGATCATCGATCCATGCCTGCCCCGCGCCGCAATGCCGTCTTCGTCCTCGCCTGGATCCTGTTCTGGGCGCTGATGATATTGGTGGCCGTGCAGGACTACATCCGCAACGAACATGGCAGCGCGCTGTGGAAGCCGGTGCTGTGGGAAGGCTCGTCGGCCCTCGTCACGACCGTGCTGGCGCTGATCCAGGTGCGCTTCTCGCGTGCCGACGACCGCCTGCTCGGCACCCCCTGGCGCTGGTTCGCGCGCCAGGCGCGCTGGCTGCCCATGTACTGGATCGCCTTCGTGCCGCTGGCGTTCGGCATGCGCCACGGCGTGTATGCGCTGGTCGGCGAGGTCTACCACCACGATGCGCTGCCTCGCCTGTTCGTCTACGAGTCGATGAAGATCTCGATCTTCGTCGGCCTGTTCACCGTGATCCGCTTCGGCATCAAGTCCTGGCGCGCGCTGCTGGAAGCGAAACTGCGCGCCGAACAGGCCAACCTGCTGCTGGCCCAGGCACGCCTGCAGCGCCTGGGCCAGCAGATGCAGCCGCACTTCCTGTTCAATGCCCTCAACACGATTTCCTCGCTGATGCATACGGACGTCGACAAGGCCGATGCCACCCTCGTGCAGCTGTCGGAAGTGCTGCGCGCGGCACTGGAACTGGGCGACCGCCACCAGGCCCCGCTGCGGGCCGAGCTGGCGCTGGCGCGCGGCTATGCCGGGGTGATGGCAGCGCGCTTCGGCGAGCGCGTGGAACTGCAATGGCACATCGATGATGCCGATGATGCGCTGCTGGCGCGCGAGGTGCCGGCGATGAGCCTGCAGCCGCTGCTGGAAAACGTGTTCAAGCACACGGTGGAACGGCGCCGCGGCGTGACGCGCATCGCGGTGGGTGCCGCGCGCGACGGCGATGCGCTGGTACTCAGCGTCGAGGACGATGCGGGACGGCTGGAGACGCGTGCCCTGCCCGCGCCCGGGAATGAAGGCGCCGCCGCCGCCACTGCCGTCTCCCATGGCGCCAGTATGCCCGCCGCCACGGACGGCGGCTACCGCGGCGGCATCGGCCTGTCCAACCTGCGCGCGCGCCTGCAGGCGCTGTACGGCGCCGATGCCAGCCTGACGCTTGCCGAGCGCGCGGGCGGCGGCGTGCGCGCCGAAGTGAGGTTGCCGTGCGCCTCCTGATCGTCGACGACGAAGCGCCGGCGCGCGCCCGCCTGCGCCGCCTGCTGGACGGCCGCGAGGACATCGCCGCCGTCGAGGAAGCGTGCGACGGCATCGACGCGCTGGCACGCATCGAGGCGTTCCGGCCCGATGCGCTGCTGCTCGACATCGAGATGCCGGAACTGTCCGGCATCGAACTGGCCGCCTCCCTGCCCGAGCCGGCGCCGCTGGTCGTGTTCGTGACGGCCTGGGACCGCTACGCCTTGCAGGCATTCGACGCGCACGCCATCGACTACCTGCTCAAACCGTGCGACGGCCCGCGCCTGGACCGCGCGCTGGCGCGCCTGCGCGAACGGCTGCAGGAACGCGCGGCGGCCCGCGTGCACGCCCCCGACGAGCACCCGGCGGCGGCACTGCCCGCCCTGCCGCTGCGCCAGCTGCTGGTCGGCGAACGGGGCGTCACGCGCGTGGTCGCCATCGCCGACATCGGCTGGATCGAGACGGCCGATAACTACGTCGCCCTGCACACCCAGGCCGGCAGTCCGCTGCTGCGCCAGACGCTGGCCGGACTGCTCGAACGCCTCGGCCCCGGCTTCGTGCGCTGCCACCGGCGCGCGGCCTTCCAGCTCTCATGGATCGAGCGCGTCGTCTCCCTCGACAAGGGCGATTGCGAACTGCTGCTGCGCGGCGGCGCGCGCGTGCCCTGCAGCCGCCAATACCGCGCGCAGGTCCTGGAGCGGCTCTGACCCCTACCGCGGCGCCAGTACAAAAGCGCTTGACAGTGAAATATGACAGGCATAATATGAGTCGCATCATATTTCGTCGAGTCCGCCATGTCCACTGATGCCAGACAACTCCGCCGCCAGCAGTCGCACGAGCGCATCCTCGATGCCACCGCGCAGCAGCTCTACCGTTCCGGGATCGCCGGCGTCGGCGTGGCCGACGTGATGCGCCAGGCCGGACTGACGCATGGCGGCTTCTATGCCCACTTCGCCTCGCGCGACGCCCTGCTGGTCGAGGCCGTGGAACACGCGGGCCGGCGCAGCAATGCGGCGCTGGCCGAACGGCTGCGCCGGCAGGCGGAAGGCCAGGGCGGCAAGTCTGCACTGCGCATGCTGGTCGAGAGCTATCTGTCGGAAGCGCACATGACGACCGTGGAGACGGGCTGCATGGTCGCGGCGCTGGGTTCCGAGATGGCGCGCAGCAGCGACGGCTTGCGCGACGTGTCCGTGGGACGCGTGCGCGCCCTCATCGCCCTCGTGCGTGATGCTTTGCCGCCGGACAGCGATCCCGACAGCGCCACCGCCATCGCCGCCACCATCGCCGGCGCCATGCAGATGGCGCGGGTGCTGGGCAAGGACAACGGCGGCCTCGACATCCTGCGTACCTGCGCCGCTTCCCTGCTGGCGCAATACGATCGCACGATCAGCAGCAGCGCCGATTCCTGAATTCGACCCGGCCGGCCTGCGTGCCGGCCATTTTTTCGCACGCAAATATGACGTTCGTCATATTTTTTGATGAAACCAACCTGAAGGAGAATGAAAATGAAACTCGATAATGCCGTGGTATTCGTGACGGGAGCCAACCGTGGACTTGGCCTCGAATTTGCCCGCCAGGCGCTGGCGAAAGGCGCCGCCAAGGTGTATGCGGGCGCGCGCGATCCCGCTTCCGTCACCCTGCCCGGCGTGGTGCCGGTGCGGCTGGACGTCAACGATCCGGCCCAGGTGGCGGCGGCAGCGGCGGCCTGCGGCGACGTGACGCTGGTGATCAACAATGCGGGGATCGCCGAGCCCGGCAGCCTGCTGGACGCGAACAGCGCCGAGGCGCTGCAGCGCATGCTCGACACGAACGTGTTCGGCATGCTGCGCGTGAGCCAGGCGTTCGCGCCCGTGCTGGCCCGCAACGGCGGCGGCGCCTTCCTCAACGTGCTGTCGGTGGCGAGCTGGGTCAGCAGCCCGTTCCTGGCCGCCTATGGCGTGAGCAAGTCGGCCGCCTGGAGCCTGACCAATGGCCTGCGCATCGCGCTGAGTGCACAAGGCACGCACGTGATGGGCATGCACGTCGGCTTCATCGACACCGACCTTACCCGCGGCATCGATTTTCCCAAGCTGCAGCCGGAGTACGTGGTCGAGCGCACCTATGCCGCGCTCGAAGCGGGACAGAAGGAAGTGCTGGTCGACGAACTGACGCAGAAGGTCAAGCTCGGCGTGAGTGCCGAGCCTGGGATCTACCTGGACGTCATCCAGCGCTAGGCTCGCCCATGCGCTGACACGGTGCGGGCTCTGGTGGGCACATGGTGCCCACCCGACGCAAGCTTACTTGGCGGCGTCCTGGATTTTTTCGCCGGCGCGCTCGACGGCGCGGCCCGTTGCCGCGGTGGCGTTGCTGGCGCCTTCTTTGACGTTCTGGGCTGCCTCGCGCGATTCCTGGCGCACTTCGGCGCCGGCTTCGCGCGACTTCTCGGCGGCACGGTCGGTCGCGGCGTCGATCTTGGCGCCGGCACGGTCGGTCGCGGCATCGATGCGCTCGCCGGCGCGGTCGGCCGCGGCATTCGCCTCGGCGGCGCTTTCGCGCGCTTCGGCCGCGACTTTCGAACCGGCATCGTCGACGGCCTTGCCCGCTTCCTGGGCCGGGCCCATGTTCGGGTTGTTATCGGCCTTGTGGCAGCCGGTAGCCAGGGCGGCGACGGCCAGCAGCATGGCGGCGAAGGTGGTCTTGTTCATGGCGGTGGTTTTCATAACGATCTCCTTTGATGGATGTTGTAATTTAGATTACACGTTTCTGGGAAAACGTGGCTCACGATACGTACGCGCAGCCCGACCATTCGTGCTCATCCGATGCGCTCGCCCGATCCGCCCCTCCGGTTCGCCCCGTCCAGCGCCCGTCTCGCCACATTTCGCTCGCCCTGGCGCACACGGAGATCTAGTCTCGGCGTATCGACCACTACCGGAACGCGCCGCCATGCCCACGACCGCCCCCTTCTCCGCCCAACCGGGCCGCTACCACTTCCTCGACTGGGTCCGCATCCTCGCCTTCTTCGTGCTGATCGTCTACCACGTGGGCATGGTCTACGTGACCTGGGGCTGGCACGTGAAGAGCCCGGCGGCCGGCCACGGCCCGGAACCGTTCATGCTGCTGTCCTCGCCATGGCGCCTCGACCTGCTGTTCCTGGTGGCGGGCGTGGCGTCCGGCTGCATGCTGGCCAAGGTGGCGCCAGGGCGCTTCCTGCGCCAGCGCAGCTGGCGCCTTCTCGTGCCGCTGCTGTTCGGCATGCTCGTCATCGTGCCGCCGCAGTCCTACTTCGAGGTCGTCGAAAAGCTCGGCTACGACGGCGGCTACGGCGCCTTCATGCGCCTGTACGTGAGCGGCTACCACGGCTTCTGCCAGGATGGCTGCCTGATCCTGCCGACCTGGAACCACCTGTGGTTCGTCGCCTACCTGTGGACCTATACGCTGGTGCTGGCCCTGGTGGCGCTGGCGCTCGGCCGCCGCTTCGACGGCGCGGTAACGCGCCTGGCGACGGGCGCCGGCGCCTGGCTGACGGGCTGGAAGCTGATCCTGCTGCCGGCCGCCGTGCTGGCGCTGGCGCGCCACCTCCTCATCGCGCGCTTCGGCGAGACCCATGCGCTGGTGGGCGACTGGTACCTGCATGCGAAGTACCTGCCGATGTTCCTGTTCGGCGCCCTGCTGGCCCGCCTGCCGCAGGTGTGGGCCCGCATCGAGGCGCTGCGCTGGCGCTGCCTGGCCCAGGCGCTGTGCGGCTGGGCCGTGGCCGTACTCTGGTGGGCGCTGCCGGACGATGCCATCGGCGCCGACCTGATGCCCTGGATCCTGCCCGTGATGCGTTGCATCTACGGCCTGCTGGCCTGGTCCGCGATCCTGGCCGTGTGCGGCTTTGCGCGCCGCCACCTGGACCGCGACGGCCCGGCGCGGCGCTACCTGACGGAAGCCGTATTCCCGGTGTACATCCTGCACCAGACGCTCATCGTGACGCTGGCCCACGCCTTCAAGCCGCTGCACCTCGCACCTGGCCTGGAAGCCGTCGTGCTGGTCGTGCTGACGACGGGGCTGTCCTTTGCCGGCTTCGAGCTGGTGCGCCGGGTGGCGGTGCTGCGTCCACTGTTCGGCCTCGGTGCGCTGCCGCGCCGCCCTGCCGTGCAGGCGCTGCCGGTGGCGGATGCTGCATGAGCCCGCGCCCTGCCGGGGCACGCCCGGGACGACTTACAGGGCCGGGGTCGTGCGCTGCTGCTGCTGCGTGCCGGACGAGGCCGACGACGACTGCAGGGCAGCCTGCACGGCACGCTCGCCTTCCGACTGCATCGCCTTACCCTCGCCGTCGCGCTCGAACGGATCGCTGAACTGGCGCAGCGCTTCCCGCTGGTTGCGCAGGCCCCGTTCGGTCTCTTCGGTGGCGGTGCGCGCCACCTCGTCGGCCAGGGCGCGCGCCGTGCGGCCCGTGTTCTGCACGTGCTGCTCGGCCACGCGCGCCAGTTCGACCTGGGTGTCGGCGGCCAAGCGCGACAGGTGCTGCTGGTAGGCGCGCAGCTTGTCGGTGGCCGGCTGGGTGCGCGCGGCGGCCGCGCTCAGCAGTTCGCCCTGGTGGTCGGCCGTCAGGACCTTCTGGCTGGCCAGCGTCGTTTCTTCCAGCATGGTCTGGGCCAGCTGGATGTTCAGGCTGACCATCTGCTGGAAGGAGTTGAAGAAGGATTTCGAGATGTCGTTCATGAAGGCGGTCTGGGCATCCAGGTGGGTGCGGACGGCCGGGGTTACGGATTGTGCGAACGGATACATGCGTTGCCTCGCTGATGTGAGTTGTTGGACCGATGTCGTTTGTCGGACCGTGACGCCGGCATGGCAGGCGCCACGGGAGCTCACAGCCTAAGGTCGCGCTGCCCGCGTCGCTTGATCTGGGCTAATCGTGCCGGGCTTGCCAATCGTGGAGTCCCGTTGAGGCTGGCGCGATACTTGCATGAGGTCCCGCATCTGAACTCGTCCGGGAGCCCCCATGTTTCTGCCTAACGATGTGATTCAGTATGCCGGCCCGCTGCGCACGATCCGGGTGCTGTGGATCGACCGGCCGCGCGCCCTGGCCTATACCTTCGAGCTGGGTCTTGCGCACAGCCAGCCGCGCACCGTCGCCTTGACGGCGCTGGTCGAGGACGTGCTGGAGGAGCGCGCGCGCCTGCTGCTGCACGACCCGTACGCCGCCCCGCCACCGCCGCCGCTGCTGCCGCAGAAGTATCGCGACCTGCAGAACAAGGCCTGGGACATCGTCAGCGCCCTGCAGGCCCAGGCGCCCCGCCTGTATGAGCCGCGCGAGCGTGCCCTGATGGTGGCGCGCTGCGCCGAGGAACACGGCGTGTCGCGCCCCAGCGTGCTGCGTTACCTGCGCCGCTTCTGGGAGCGTGGCCAGACCGTCGACGCCCTGCTGCCCGACTACGGCAACTCGGGCGCGCGCGGCAAGACGCGCGGCGCCAGCGAAGGCGTCAAGCGCGGCCGGCCGCGCAAGTCGGGCGACCATCCGGGACTGAATACCGACGCCGAGATGCGTGCGACCTTCCGTGCCGCGGTGGCGCGTTATGCCGCCACGCATCCGGAGTTCTCGCGCCGTGCCGCCTACCGCCAGATGCTGGCCGACTACTACCGCGACCACGCCCCCGGCGCCGTGCCGAGCTTCGGCCAGTTCAACTACTGGCTGGACAAGGACGGCGCGCCGCCGCAGCGCCCCGCCACCCGCAGCCGCCCGGCCGCAGCGGTGCAGCATGTCATGGTGCTGTAACTTTCCAGTGCGCCCCGGCCCATGATGGTGCAGCGCCACAAAGCGGGCCGGGCGCGTCGTTTTCCTCTACCAGGATTGCATTTCCTTACCCACTACACGTGCGTCCGTGATGCACTGCAAAACAAAGTTCGGCTAGCAATAAATAAAGTGTTTTCCGATACGCCTCGGATGATCGTATTGACACCATGGCGCCGCGCGTAAAACAAACTTTATTTGAAGTTTCCCGCTTACGACGAACTTACATTTTCGCAGAAGCTGAATACACTTTATTTTCTACGAATATTTATCCTTCTGCACCCTGCTTGCTGGCACGGCTATTGCTGAAACACAAATGAACGAAGAAGTGTTCTTGCAATAACCAGCCGAGGTGCGGATGAAACGTTTGACCAAGTCGCTCACGCGACGCGAATTCCTCCACCGGGCCGCTGCAGTTGGCGGGTCGGCCCTGTTACTCAACACGATGAACGCCTGGGGCGTCGGTATCGCCTCCCGCGCCGCCGCGCCGCCGGCCCTGTCCGGCAGCGGCAAGGGCAAGAAGGTCGTGGTGCTCGGTGCCGGCCTGGCCGGCATGACGGCGGCCTACGAGCTCACCAAGCTCGGCTACCAGGTCGAGGTGCTGGAAGCACGCAGCTTTGCCGGCGGACGCTGCCAGACGGCGCGCAAGGGCTTCAGCATGCAGGAGCTCGGCGGCGAGATGCAGACCTGCCGCTTCGACGAAGGCAACTACATCAACCACGGCCCCTGGCGCATTCCCCTCGACCACCAGTCGACGCTGTACTACACGCGCCAGTTCGACATTCCGCTCGAGGTCATGGTCAACGACAACGACCACGCCTGGGTCTACATGGAAGACGCGGGTCCGCTGTCGAAGCAGCGCCTGCGCGGCGCCCAGGTCAAGGCCGACATGCGCGGCCACGTGGCGGAGCTGCTGGCCAAGTCGGTCCAGGCCAAGACGCTCGACGCCAATCTCACGCAGGACGACCAGCGCCTGCTGCTCGACTACCTGGAACACGAAGGCGCGTTGCGCAAGACGGACCTGGTCTACCGCGGACGCAACGGCCGCGGCTGGGCAGTGCCGCCGGGCGCCGGCCTGAATCCGGGCCAGCCGTCCGATCCGCTGGGCTTCCACGAGCTGCTCGCGTCCAAGGTCGGCAAGGTCTACAGCGCGGTGCAGGAATTCCCCATGCACGCGACCATGTTCCAGCCGGTGGGCGGCATGGACCAGATCGCGCAGGGCTTCGCCAAGCGCCTCGGCAAGAAGATCCGCTACGGCGCCGAGGTACAGACCATCCGCCAGTCGCCGGACGGCGTGACCATCTCGGTCAAGGACGTCAAGAGCGGCAAGCTGTCGCAGGTGAAGGCCGACTGGTGCGTGTGCGCGATGCCGCTGTCCGTGCTGCGCACCATCGACAGCGATTTCTCGGACAACTTCAAGGCCGCGATGAAGTCGGTGTCGTATGCGCCGGTCGGCAAGATCGGCCTGCAGATGAAGCGCCGCTTCTGGGAAGAGGACGACCAGATCTACGGCGGCCACGTGCTGACCGACCTGAAGGCCATCAACACGATCTCGCTGCCCTCCTCCGGCTGGCAGAAGAAGAAGGGCGTGGTGCTGGGCTACTACCACTACGCGCTCGACGCGATCGAAATCAGCGCGCTGTCCCCTGCGGAGCGCGTCGAATTCGCCGTCGCCGCCGGAGAGAAGATCTTCCCTGCCTACCGCGAATCGTACGAGAACGCGTTCTCCGTCGCCTGGCACCGCGTCCAGTACAACCTGGGCGGCTGGGCCGAGTGGGACCAGGCCGGCCGCGAGAAGGCCTACCCGACGCTGCTGGCCGGCGAGGGCCGGATCATGCTGGCCGGAGAACACCTGAGCTACCTGACCGGCTGGCAGGCCGGCGCCATCGAATCGGCCTGGCAGCAGATCGAACAACTCCACAAGAAAGCCAACGCATGACCTTTGGTACGCCTCTCAATTTGCCCCTGATCCACGCAATCCGTGCCGCCCTGCTCGGCGCGGCCGCGCTGCTGGCCTGCGCCCCTGCCTCGGCCGACACGATGGACGGCAAGACGCTGTTCGCCAAGAACTGCGCGGCCTGCCACCAGGCCAATGGCAAGGGCATTCCCGGTGCCTTCCCGGCGCTGGCCGGCAATGCCTTCGTCCAGGGCGCGCCCGTCGAGGTCGCCACCGTGCTGCTCAAGGGCCGCGGCGGCATGCCCGACTTCTCGGGCAGCCTGAACGACGGCGACATCGCCCAGGTGCTGACCTACGTGCGCAGCAACTGGGGCAACAACGCCCCCGCCATCACCGAACAGGAAGTCGGCGCCCAGCGTACCGCCCTGGGCGTGGGACCCGCCACGAACAGCCGTTTCGGCAACAAACACTAACCACAGAGAGGACCCATGAAGAAGCCATTGATCGCCGCCCTGTTACTGTCCGCCGTCCTTCCCTTGTCCGCCGGCGCCCAGGACATCGTGCGCCACAAGCTGCCGAATTCCGACTTCCCGATCGCCCAGGCCGTCACCATTCCGCCGGGCGCCACCATCCACTTCATCAGCGGCCAGGTCCCGCCCACCGTCAACAAAAGCGCCGACCCGAATTCGCAAGCCGCCTTCGGCGACACCAAGACCCAGACCGTCGGCGTGCTCACCAAGATCCAGGACATCCTGAAAGGCATGGGCCTGACCATGGGCGACGTCGTGAAGATGCAGGTCTTCCTCGTCGGCGACCCGGCCAAGGGCGGCAAGGCCGACATGGCCGGCTTCATGGAAGGCTATACCCAGTTCTTCGGCGGCAAGCAGCCGAACCTGCCGGCACGCGCCGCCTTCCAGATCGCGGCGCTGGGCAATCCCGGCTGGCTGGTCGAGATCGAGGTGGTCGCCGCCAAGAAATAAGCACCCGCGCTTCGCCGTTTGCCCGCATCGCTGCCGTTCGCACCACGTGTTCATCGCAACGTAGTCCAATAACAAAAGGGGTAATCCATGAAGAAGGCCATCATCCATTCCGGCGTCGCCGCCGGCGTTCTCACCTGCGGCCTGGGCCTGGCGCAGGCCGCCGACGACAAGCCCGCGGCGCCCGACGACGTGCCCGCGGCGACGGCGCCGGCCGTCGAAGCCGGCCCGGCAAACGCCGGCGTCGTCATCGTGACGGGCACGCGCGCCGCCGGCCTGAAGGTCGAGAACAGCGCCTCGCCGATCCAGGTGCTCGACTCGAGCTCGCTGCAACGCACGGGCCAGCCGGACCTGATCCAGGCGCTGTCGCAGAACCTGCCGTCGCTGAACGCCCAGGCGTTCGGCGGCGACATGGCCAACATGACGCTGTCGGCGCGGCTGCGCGGCCTTTCCCCCAACAACACGCTGGTGCTCGTAAACGGCAAGCGCCGCCACGGCACCTCGAACCTGGCCGTGCTGGGCGGGCCTTACCAGGGCGGCGCCGCGGCCGACCTGAACTACATCCCGGTGGCCGCCATCGACCACATCGAAGTCCTGCAGGACGGCGCCGCCGCGCAGTACGGCACCGACGCGATCGCGGGCGTGGTGAACATCATCCTCAAGCAGAACTACAAGGGCGGCACCGCCAACGTCAACGGCGGCGGCTACGGCGATGGCGGCGGCCACACGGGCGACGGCACCGCCAACATCGGCCTCACGCCCTTCACCGACGCCTTCCTGAGCCTGACCGTGGAAACCAAGTACCACGGCTTCTCGGACCGCGGCGGCATCGACCCGCGCGTGACCGACCCGGCCAACCTGGCCGCCATGCCGCAGCTGCAGAACCATCCGGGCTACCCGTACGTGAACCACATCGCCGGCGACGCCCAGTACCGCCAGCACATCTTCGCCGCCAACTTCGGCGCCGAGCTGTCGGAAAACCTCAGCGTGTACAGCTTCGGCACCTACGGCAAGAAGAAGGCGCGCGCCTTCGAGAACTACCGCACGCCGGACCGCCTGCCGAAGCTCTACCCGACCGGCTTCTCGCCGCAGGAAGTCTTCGACGAGGAAGACTGGGCCTTCACGGCGGGCATCAAGGGCAAGCTGCCGGGCAACTGGAACTGGGACCTGTCGAGCACCTACGGCAAGGACACCTCCGACCTCGGCGTGGCGCACTCGGGCAACGTCTCGCTGTACAACGACACCGGCGCGACCCCGACCGAGTTCCACGCCGGCCAGTTCGTCGCCAGCCAGTGGACCAACAACCTGGACGTGAACCGCGAGTTCGACGTCGGCTGGGCCACGCCGCTGACCTTCGCCATCGGCCTGGAACACCGCCGCGACGAATACGAGATCGGCGCCGGCGACGCCGCCTCGCGCTACAAGGAAGGCTCGCAGTCGTTCCCGGGCTTCTCGCTGACCGACGCGGGCAAGCATAGCCGCAACAGCAAGGCCGGCTACATCAACTTCTCGTCGCAGCCGATCAAGGACTGGACCGTCGACCTGGCCGGCCGCTACGAGCACTTCAGCGACTTCGGCAACGCCAAGGTCGGCAAGCTGACCAGCCGCTACGACTTCAGCCCGGCCGTGGCCGTGCGCGCCACCTACTCGAACGGCTTCCGCGCCCCGACGCTGGCCGAGTCCTACTACTCGGCCACCAACGTCGGCCCGCGCACCGCCTTCGTCCAGCTGCCGCCGAACTCGCCCGGCGCGCGCCTGGTCGGCGTGAACGGCCTGCGTCCGGAAGCCTCGACCAACATCAGCGCCGGCATCGTGCTGAACCCGGCGCCGAACGTGGCGATCACGGCCGACGCCTACAAGATCACGATCCGCGACCGCATCGTCGGTTCCGGCTCGCTGTACGGTTCGGGCGGCGCCGTCAACTCGCCGGCCGTCACCGCGGCGATCCTGGCCAACGGCAACGTGCTCGACCCGAGCGTGGTGCAGACCGGCATCAACATCTTCTCGAACGCCGTCAACACCCGCACCAGCGGCGTGGAATTCGTCGCCACGCTGAACAGCAACTACGGCAGCGCCGGCCGCGTCGACTGGTCGCTCGCGGCGAACTACAACCGCACCGAGGTCATCAAGATCAACCAGGCCCCGGTCGAGCTGCAGCCGCAGACCCTGCTCGACAAGACCGCGATCTCCGACCTGGAAACGGCCTCGCCGCGCGTGCGCGTGAACCTGGGCGCCCTGTGGAAGATGGGCAACTGGACCGTGAACCTGCGCGAGAACATCTACGGCAAGTCGTCCGAACTGCAGTCGTCGGATGGGGCCACCTACTACGAGACCGAGATCAAGCCGACTGCCCTCACGGACCTCGAGGTGAGCTACCAGTACAACAAGGCCTGGACGTTCTCGATCGGCGCGAACAACCTGTTCAACCAGTATCCGAACCACATCAACGCCAACCTGCTGGCCGAACAGCGCGCGAACCTGGACAACGCGGCCGTCACCGTGTATCCGACGTTCTCGCCGTTCGGGATCAATGGCGGGTATTACTATGCGCGGGCGGGGTTCAAGTTCTGAACCTGGCTTGACGCGTTGACGACGGCGGCCCGTACTTTGTGCGGGCCGTTTTTTATTTCTAAATTACAATTAAGTTCGTTCGACCACGTTCGCGCCACGACCATGGGTTCAGCGTATTACCAGCCTTCGGGCCGTATTCCTTTGCGTGCCTTGCCGCTCCTGGTCCTGCATGCGCTCGGGACGCTGCCTGCGGCATGGCTGTATGCCTCGTTCACCGAGGCATTCCCTCCGCTCCTCGATATCGTCATTGTAGTTTGCGGCGCCATTGTGCTGGTCTTTCACGCCAACCTGGCCGCGTGGCACTCCAAGGTACGCAATCCTGCATGGATGGGTGCGATGGGGCTCGTCATCGGTGTGGCATGCTGGTATTTCCAGTGGACGGCATGGATTGCCCTGACCTCCGCGAAGCCGTCACATCCGGCGAGCGCCGCCTTCCTCGACCTGGTCACGCATCCGGCTGCCCTGTTCCGTGCACTCGTCGATATCGACCGGACCGGTACATGGGGCGCCGGCGGCTACCGGCTCTCTGGATGGACGCTGGCCACTCTCTGGCTGGGCGAACTCTTCCTGTTCCTGTACGTTCCCGCCATGATGGCCCACCACCGCGCCGGCGAGCCTTTCAACGAGACGGTCGACGCGTGGGCTGAAGAGATCACGCTATCCCGCAAGTTCGCCTGCATCGAGGATGCGCAGGCAGCGGCGGCCTCGCTGGAACGGAATCCGGATCTCCTGCTTTCCTTGCTCCATCCATGGTATCCGGGCCATGCCCACGCGACGGTGACGATCCATCGTTGCCGGCACGAGGACTCGTATGTATCGATCATAAACTTCGTCCCCGTCAACGATGGCGGAAAGCCCAGATATGCGACGACGCTTGTCGTGGATTACCTGCGCCTGCCCGGTACCGATCCGGACGAACTGCTGCGCGCGCTGACGGAAACGATCCCTACCCCACCCGAGCGGGACGATTCACCCGTTCCACCGATTTCCCTCGCGCTCGATTCGGCACTGACGGACTTGCAATGGGGACGCCATGAGGAGGTACTTGCCGCCGCAAGTGCTCATGTCGATGCCGCCGACAGGTACTTGCGAGCCGATGCGCATCGCTTGCGCGCGCTGGCCAATTCCAGCCTCGAACGGTGGGACGCGGCGTGTGCATGCTGGGCCGCCCTGTTCGAGGACGAGCCGACTGCCCACAACGCCCTGCAAATGGCGACGAGCTCAGTCATGGCAGGCCACGTGGACAGCGGAACATCCTGGCTCGAACGCGCGCGTGCCATCAACGACACCCCGCAGCAACTGCCGGGCATCGCGATGGACACCAACTTCATGTCGGCACTGACCCGATCAGGCAACGCGCAGGCGGCAATGCCCTACCTCGATCGGCTCAAGGACGTCTACGTGTCGCTCGCGAACACCGATGCGACGTTCCTGTTCCTGCGCCATGTCCCCAGGTTCGACGTCTTCCTCGAAAACAGCGTGCCGATCCTCGATGCCAGCATGGGCGAGGAACAAAAACGGGAATGGTATGCGTCGATGCTGCCGCATCTGGATGGCAAAGGAAAAACGTTATTGATGGCGTGGATGACGGCGCAGTTCCAACGGCTTGGAACCCCATAGTCAATGCCTGCTCACCGCGATGGCCGTTCCCACATGATCTGGCGCGCTCCTGTCCGGTCTTCGACATCGGGATTGCAGAATTCGACCATGACGAGCTTTTCGGATTCGTAGCTGAGCCGCAAGATGCAATCAGGGCGTACCCACTCGTACAGCGCGCGGCCATCCCCCCACTCGTCGGCACGTTCCCAGGGGCCGATAATGTCTGCAATGTCGAGCTCGCACAAATCCCGGAAATTCTCGGGCTCTCGGAAGAACGCCTTCAGTTCGTCGGTCGACATGCCTTCATAGGACTTGCCCCAGGTTTTCGTCCAAGTCACGTTCTTGGAATAGAAAATTTTCGAGAACGAGGCTGCGATTCGAAATATCAGCATGGCGGTTCCTGTTCATGGTATGAGGTGGACGGGACGTTTGCTGCTACCAGGAGCGCACACGCCGTCAGGCATGTGATCAACACACGGCGAAACCACTTGTATTGCTCCATTTGCTCGCCTTTGAATAATGATGACTTACCGACCTCTCGCTACATCGCGCTATTTCGAGAGATCTGCAATGCATGAAAGCTCGACGGATACGGATCAACCATCGCGGCCACATCGCTGCGTGCTTCGACTTGAAGAGTGATATCAGGACGTCTCCTGTGTTCAAAATAGAAAACGACGGGATTGTCGAGCCGCTCATCCGGCCTTTGTTCTTTTGCGACTCTCTTCAGTAAGAAGTCCGCGAAGAAAGCGGGAGGCAGATGCATGTCATAGACACCCTCCGGAAAATTTCTCGGCCGGACGGCCATCTGCACTGTTTTCCATGGTTCATCCTGGTGGTTTCGTTCGAAGCGTACGTTAATGCCCGGCACGCGGAAATTCGTCGGCGCGTACGACCGTGAAATCAGCACCGGTTGCCCTGGATCCTTCGGCCAGAAAAACTCGCCTTGCCCAAGGATCTGCACTTCTTCGGCTTCGAGACTGGCGCCACCTTCGATGACTCGCCTCACTGCGAAAAACAGTTCGCCAACGTAGTAGCTCTGTTCATCCGTCAATCTGACGATTGGCGGGATCTCCCAGATCTCGGCGTGATCATAGGGTGTCGGCAGCATTGTTTTCTTCCCCATCGCAGACTTCGAAAAAAGCAGCTCGCTGTTCTCTTCCGACGTGGTCGACTCCGCACGCTGGCGATCCCCACACCGCGCGCAGGCACCCACGACGAACAGAAAAAACGTTAGGCGTAGCAATAACTTCATGACATCACGCTGTTGCAGCTTCACGCTCGGCACTTCTCAATGCCCCGTAAATTGGGTCACTGTCTCCAATGCTGGGGACCCACGCCCCGGGGCTGTCGGGCTTGAACGTCTTCTCACCGTGATGTTCCTTGAAGTTCCTGTGCCACTTGTAAGGGTTGACCGCATACACTAGCGGGAAGCTCATTACCCGGCTTTGCTTGATCGCTCCGTAGCCGCTGGGTGTTTCGATCCCTGCATCATCCAAAATTTCTTTTGCCGTCTCGGCGCATGTATCGTTCATTAACGCTGAGTACTTGACTCTGCCGCTTTTTATGTCTTCCCTCGCTTTGTCGACCTCAGCCTCGAGCTTCTTCGCCTGCTGCAGCGTCAGCAGCATCCGAAACGCCCTCACGAGTTCGGTAATCGGGTAATCGGCAGTTGCAGGCCGCATATTCATGAGACCATCTTTCTTGAACGCGCCGACGTTATAGATATTGCGGTTGAACGGCAAGCCGCCCCGGTTGAACCACCCAAGCTTACCGACACCTTTGGGACCAAAACTGAAGAATTTCGAAATGGCCTTGTTCTTCACCACATAAAAAAACGCATGGCCATAGTCGATTGCCAGATCATGAACCTCCCCCGTAAATGCATCCGGCTTGTTGACCTCGAACCCAACAACCAGATAATAGCTGTCGAGCAGAACTTCCTTTCTCGTCGTATTCGTCACCGCCGATGTCGTGGACGTTCCGACCGTTGTCCATTCGGGAGAGTCGGCCATGCGCCCAGTCATGATTTCACCTCGATGGAAATCTGCTCCTCGGCGCCGGTATTGATTAAATGTGTCTGCCCGCTTTCGTCGGTGCGGCCATAGGCGAAGCTGCCATCCGCATGCCTGACCCGGTACTCCACTTCAGAGAGCGGCTGTCCTGTAGTTTTGTCCCGAAGGATGAATGCTTCGTCAAAGTGCTTCATCCCGCTGTCTGGCAGCCGCGCAAGTTCGGCCGCCTTGCCCGCTCCGCCATCGAACACATGCTTCCCCCCTTTCACGCTGAACGTCCCCGGACACGCAAACGTGATATCCCCACCGTCGAGCGTAACAGCCGCCTGTCCCGCCTTCAGCACGATCTTTTCCTTCGCCTCGATCTCGATGCCGTCGTTCACGGACACCACCGTCACCGCCCCGTCGGCCACGATCTCCAATCGATCCGTATGCGCCTGCAGCGACACCGGCCCGTTCGCCGCGATCGCCTGGATGCCGCCGTCGTGCGCGAACAGGCCGGCGGCGTTGCCGGCGACCGTGGACAGCGTGTGCGCCGCGGCTAGGTGCAAGTCCGATTGCGTGGTCCAGTGCAGGTGACGGCCGGCGTGGACGACCGTCGATGCGGGCGTGGCCCAGTTGATGGTGGCCGCGGCGTCCATCAGCAATAGCGACGACCCGAATTTCTCGACCGGCTGCGCGGCGTCGAGCTCGCGCGTGCCATGCGATGCCTTCAGCGCCTGCTGGCCGCCGATCGAACCCGTGTGGCGGCCCTGCTGCCGCGGGTCGAGCTGGGCGATGAAGCCGGCCTGCGCCCGCGCCGCGTCCTGGCTGGACAGGGCCTGCTGCTGCGTGGCTGCCGCTGCGAGCGTGTCGGCCAGCGAGCGTGCACCCTCGAACCGGCCCAGGGCCTCGGATGCGTCCATCTGCGTCGACGCCACGCCGCTGCCCGTCGACGGGCACGCGCTCGTCGAGAGCAGCACGCCCCCGGCGGCACGAATCACGGCCCAGGCATCCGTGCGCAATTCGAAGCCGCTGCCGCGCAAGGCGCCACGCTGGGCACTGCCCGGCTGCTGTTGCACCAGATAGCCGAGATTCAGTTGGGAGGCGCCGCTGCTCGTCGCCAGGCGCGTGCGCAGCTGGCCGGACGTGTCGTCGAGCTGCCACTGGTTCCAGCCGCCGCCGTCGACGCTGCGCGTCTGGATGCCGGACAGCGTGCCGGCGTGCTCGACGCCCGCATCGACACCGGCGGCGAACGGCGGCGTGTCGGTGCCGTTGTACAGCTGGGCGACGACCACGGGGCGGTCGATGTCGCCTTCGATGAAGTCGACCAGCACTTCGGTGCCGATGCGCGGCGTGAACTGCGTACCCCAGTCGGGACCGGCCAGGGCCTCGGCCAGCCGCACCCACGTGCCGCTGCGCTCGTCGCCCGGCGCATTGCCTTGTCCATCGGCCTGGTGCGCCATCCCGCCCGGGTTCGGCGCGGCCCCGCGCTGCCAGGGAAACTGGATGCGTACCTGATGGTCGCGCGTCGTCGTCGCTGTCGCATCCGGCAGGCCGACCACGAGCGCCGTCTGCGGCCCCGGCGCCGTCGGCGCGCGCAGCGAAACGGCGGCGGATGGGACGATCGCGACCGTGTCGCGCACGCAGCCGAAGGTATTGCGGTAGATGGCCTCGTCGGCAGCGCGGGCACCTTGCCCCGCATGCAGGTTGTTGCGCGCTTCATGGTGCACCCACAGCACGGCGAAGGCATTCTCGCCGTCCGGGTAGCGCGCATGCTGCGTCAGCTTGAAGGCGTGGCCGGCGGCCAGGCGGCGCACGGCGCCGGCGCCCTCGAAGACCTTGTTGTCCAGCTCCAGCGCCTGCAGCATCGCGCGTCCCTGGCGGTCGGCGTCGGCGCGCGCCCCGAACCGGCGCTCGCCGCTACCCTCGTAGACCTGCAGCGGCGGCAATGCGCCAGCCTCCAGCGTCGACGCCAGCTCGGTGCCCAGCGCCAGCAGTTGCGCCGGTTCCCAGGACGCGACGGCGACGCCGTTCGCGCCGACGCGGCGCCTGGCGCCGAAGGCGTCGATGCTGTCGTAGGCTTCCGTGGCGCGTACGCCATGAAAGCGCAGCGCCGCGCCGCCGGCCAGTGGCGGCAACCGGGCGCGGGCGTCGAAGATGACGAGGCGGTGACGTGCCTGCGCCTGGCCATCGGCCGATGCGCCGCCGTCCTGGTCGTGCTCGAAGCGCCAGCTCCATCCTTCCGACGCCAGCAGGCGCGTCAAGAACGCGAGGTCGCTCTCGCGGTATTGCGTGCTGATGGGGCGCACCGCGCCGTCGCCGCCCAGGTCGAAGTCGAAGCGCACTTGCGGATAGTCCTGCAGCAGCTCCGTGACGATGTCGCGTGCGGATCGATCCTGGAAGATCCAGCTGTCGCGGCGCAGCGCCAGCAGCGACAGGGCCGGCTCCAGCCGCAGGCGGTAGCGCGCCGCGCCGCCATCGGCGCCGAGCCAGGCGGCGGACGTGCACAGGCCGTGCCAGGCGCGCCGGCTGCCGTCCGGCTGCAGCAGGCTCACCGTCAGTTCCTCGCCGATGAAGGTCGAGAGATCCAGGTCCGTCGACGGGGACAGCGCATCGACGTCGAAGCGATACAGGTCGTTGACGGCTTCGTGGCCCGCGATGCGCTCGACGGCAAGCGATGCGTACGGGCCCGTGAGCGTCAGCAGGCGCGCATGCTGGCCCAAGCTGGTACCGAATGCATCGAGAACGGGAGAAGACAGGGGCGCAGGCATCGTGGCTCCTTCGTGGCGAACGACGGTTCAGCCGACGATGGTAGCGGAGCGACGCTAAAAGATGACGACCGGCAACGTGACGCCGGTCAAGCCTCAGGCATGTTCAGGGGGGAAAACCCGTCCCGCAATCCTTGCAGAACTTCGCCGACGCCTCGTGCCCACCGCTGCCGCAGGCAGGACAGGTACGCGGCGGCGCAACGGGCTGCAGGGCCTGCAGCGGCCGCATGGGCCCATGGCGGCGATCGCCCCGGCGCAGCGTCATCTCGGCCGTGACGATCCCCGTCGGCACGGCCAGGATGCCCCAGCCGAGCAGCATCATGAACGAGGCGATGGCCTTGCCCAGGTGCGTGTGCGGCGTGATGTCGCCGTAACCCACCGTCGTCATGGTGACGGTGGCCCAGTACATCGAGACAGGGATGCTGGTGTAGCCGTTCTGCGGTCCTTCCACCACGTACATGAGGGTCCCGAAGATCAGGATCGCCATCAGCACCACCGACAGGAATACCATGATCTTGCGCCGGCTCGCGGCCAGCGCCTCGCCCAGACGCAGGTATTCCTCGATGTACAGCGTCAGCTTGAAGATGCGGAAGACGCGCAGCAGGCGCAGGATGCGGATGTCGATCAGCACGGCGCTGCCGGTCACCAGCAGCGAGAAATAGGTCGGCAGGACCGCCAGCAGGTCGATGATGCCGTAGAAGCCCGTGACGTAACGCCAGGGGTGCTGCACGGCGGCGACGCGCGCGATGTACTCGGCCGTGAACAGCAGCGTGAACGTCCATTCGAGCACGTGCAGCGCGGTGCCGTGCTCCTGGTGCAGGCGCGGCACGCTGTCCAGCACCACGACCAGGATGCTGAGCAGGATCGCGACCACCAGCGCGATGTCGAAGCGCCGGCCGGCCGGGGTGTCGGCCTCGAAGATCACGTCGTACATGCGGCGCCGCCAGCCCGGCGGCGGCTTGCCGTAGGACGGCGGGGACTGCGGCACGTAGCCGCCTGTCGTTCCCTCGGCCTGCTTGCCCTCCTCGATCATGCGCGATCCTTTGCGCGCCGCGCGTGCTCGGTCATGCGGCTCAGTCGGCGTGGCGCTCGACCCAGGTCGCGTAGCATTCCATGAACTGGGTCAGGAAGGTGCGCAAGCCGTCGTCCTTCAGCTCGTCGCCGTCGAACTTGTCGGCGATGCCGCCGATATACGCCTCGGGCGACTGCATGCAGGGCATGTTCAGGAACACGAGCGTCGAACGCACTGCATGGTTGGCGCCGAAGCCGCCGAGCGCGCCGGGAGAATTGCTGACGACGGCGCACGGCTTGCCGGTCCAGGCGGCCTTGCCGTAGGGGCGCGAGCCGACGTCGATCGCGTTCTTCAGCACGCCGGGCAGCGAGCGGTTGTATTCGGGCGTGGTGAACAGGATGCCGTCGGCCTCGCGGATGCGGTCGCGGAATTCGCTCCAGGCCGCCGGCGGCGCATCCGTCTCGTCGTCCTGGTTATACATCGGCAGCTGGCCGATCTCGACGATGTCCAGCTCGAGCGTCGGCGGCGCCACCAGCATCAGCTGCTTCGCCAGTTTGCGCGTGAACGACTCCTTGCGCATGCTGCCCACCAGTACTGCGATCTTCCGTGTTGCCATGGTCATCCTTTCCGGTCTCGATGAGTGGATCGAGACCAGAGTGTAACGATTTTGGCGGCAGGACGGCACGCGCCCCGCCATGCGCCATGTCAGGCGGCGCCGGCGGCACCGGGTACGCCCCAGGCCTTGAAGGCGCGCTGGATCAGCAGCGTCTCGCGGCCGTCAAGCACCGTATCCGCATGGACGATGTCGAGCATTGCCTTCATCGTGCCCATGCGCAGGGACGGCGCCTCGACTTCGTGCAGCAGGCCGTCGAGCA
This sequence comes from uncultured Massilia sp., assembly GCA_963529995.1. Taxonomy (GTDB): domain Bacteria; phylum Pseudomonadota; class Gammaproteobacteria; order Burkholderiales; family Burkholderiaceae_D; genus Telluria. The sequence goes on from CAUSCY010000007.1 coordinate 39,409, forward strand.
GTTTCGCATCGATTTCGACCTCGCCGGCGCCGCGCTGGTGGGCCGTGGCGAGCAGGTCTTCGCACAATTCCTGCACGACGTCGTCGAAACCGTCCTCGTCGATGCCGGCGTTGCGCAGGATGCCGGAGTGGTGCATGGCCTTCAGTTCGGCCGGGGCCAGGTGGCCGTCGACGATCATGGCCAGGGCCAGCAGGCGCGACACGGCACGGGGACTGTCGGTGGCATAGATTCGCATGGTGTTCCTCATCAAAGTATCGATGGTTGACAGCCTAAGGCTACGCAGCAGTAAAGTAAAATCGAATAATCTTTAGCGAATCTCAAGATTTTTGGAGTTATTTCTTGATCAACTACAAGCACCTGCAGTACTTCTACATGGTAGCGACGACGGGCACGGTGGCTGCGGCGGCGCAACGCCTGCATGTCACGCCGCAGGCGATCAGCGGACAACTGCAGTTGCTCGAAGACCAGCTCGGAGAAGCGCTGCTGCGCCGCAAGGGCCGCGTGCTGGAGCTGACGGACGCCGGCAAGACCGTGCTGCTGTACGCCGAACGCATCTTCGACCTCGGCAACGAGCTGGAACAGACCGTGCGCCGCGGCCTGTTCCGGGAAGCGGAGACGCTGCGCGTGGGCGTCGGCGACATGATTCCGAAGACCCTCGCTTTCCGCCTGCTGCAGCCGGCACGCGATGCCGGGCTGGCGCTGCGCCTCGTCTGCCGCGAAGGTCCGCTCGACGCCTTGCTGCAGGACCTGGCCGCGCACCGCCTGGACCTCGTCATCACGGACCGCGGCCTGCCGGCGGGCAGCGCCGTGCGCGGCCACACGCACCTGCTCGGGTCCAGCACCCAGACGATCCTCGGCCATCCGGACCTGTGCGCACAGTGGGAAGGCGGGTTTCCGCAACGCCTGCGTCGCGCGCCCTTCCTGCTGCCGGGCGCGGATACCGCGCTGTACAGCCAGTTGCAGGCCTGGTTCGACCTGCAGGACCTGCGCCCCATCGTCGCCGGCGAGTTCGACGACGGCGCGCTGTTGATGTCGTTCGCGCGCGAGGGCGCCGGCTTCGTGCCGGCACCGACCGTGCTGGCGCCGACCATCTGCCGCGAATACGGCCTGGTAGCGCTCGGAGAGATCGGCACCATCGCCGAACAGTTCCACGCCGTGACCGTCGAGCGGCGCATCGACCACCCGGCGGTAAGCCGCATCCTCGAACGGGCCGGGGCGCTGTTTTCCGCCTAGATGTGCGCCAGCGCTCGTCGACGCAATCTTTACTTGAACTAACATTGCGATTAAACAATTTTTAGTATTTCGCAAGTAATATAAAGACTCATGCGTGCCGTGGCCGTCGGCCGGCGCTCGTCCATACTACTTGCGGGGATCCATGTTCAAGTACGTCACCGTCGGCACATCGCGCAATGCCCGGCTCAAGCTGTTCGGCTATTACGTGCAGCGGGTCGTCACCAGCCGCACGATCCGCCATGCGGCGACGCGCGCCACGGTCGCCCTGCTCGGCAGGCTCCACGGCCGCATCGAACGGCGCCGGCCGGTCGACGCGGCGACCGCCTCGCTGCGCACGCAAGGCCATGCGCTGATGGGCAGCCTGCTGTCCGCCGAACAGTGCGCCGAGGCGCTGGCCTGGCTGCGCGAACGAGACATGGTCGCCGTCCGGATGGCCAAGCGCGGCGACGGCCAGGCGTTTCGCATCGACGCCGTCCCGCCCGGCGTGCGCATCGCCGACTTCCCGCTCGACAGCGTCGTCCACTGCCCGCACCTGCTGGCACTGGCCAACCGCCCCGACCTGGTCGGCCTGGCCACCGACTACCTGGGCTACACCCCGACCATCACGCTGCTGGGCTTGCGCTGGTCGTTCCCGGATGCCGGGATGGACGCCGACGTGCAGGGTTTCCACCGCGATTCCGATGCCGCCAGCGTCAAGCTGCTGGTCTACCTGACCGACGTCGATGCCGATTCCGGCCCGCACAGCTACGTCGCCGGCACCCACCGCGACCGCATGCCGCTGCGCCTGCGCCGCTATGCCGACCAGGACATCGTGCGCCGGCACGGTGCCAGCGTCGTCGTCACGGGGCCGGCCGGCACCGGCTTCTTCATCGATACGCGCGGCATCCACAAGGGCACGCCACCGGCGCGCCGGGCGCGCCTGGTGCTGATGGTGCAGTAATCGCTGCTGCCCTGCCTGATCTACGACTACACGCCGGTGCCCTACCGCGGCGAGCTGCGCGTCGATCCCTACGTCAACCGCCTGGTGGTTGCGCCAGTGGCTCAGTAACGTGTGATCAGTGAGGGGTCACCAGCTTCAGTCCGACGATCCCGGCCGCGATCAGCCCGATGCACACGAGGCGCGCCACCGTCGCCGCCTCGCCGAACAACACCATCCCCGCCAGCGCCGTGCCGACGGCCCCGATGCCCGTCCAGATCGCGTACGCGGTCCCCAGCGGCAGCGTCTTGACCGCATGCCCCAGCAGCAGCACGCTCGCGACCATCGCCGCCACGGTGCCCACGCTGGGCCACAGGCGGCTGAAGCCTTCCGTGTACTTGATGCCGACCGCCCAGGCGATCTCGAACAGCCCCGCCAATCCCAATACCAGCCACACCATGTCTGTTTCTCCCGATAAGCAAATGGTTCGCATGATAGGTGCGGCGCGCCGATCCACCAAGCCGCGCGTGAGAAAGCGCGTATTTTCGGGGCCTCCCAATCGCTACACTTGTTGATTTGTATCGATATCGGGAGGCACGCTTGGAGCACGAAAGTCACCATCACCACCATCCCCACGGCACCGGCGTGCGCTGGCTCGACATCGTGTTGGCCGTCTGCGCCACGGTCGTCTCGCTGGTATCGCTGTGGCTCGGCATCCATTCGGCGCATTCGATGGAAAAGCTGGTGGCGGCCAATAGTTACCCGTATGTCGATCTGATGCGCTCGATGAGCTCGGACATCCCCTTGCCGGGCACCGACCGCAACCGCCGCGTCGTCGAGTACCAGTTGGCCAACAACGGCGTCGGCCCGGCCCGCGTCGAATGGGTGGAGCTGCGCTTCAAGGGCAAGCCGGTGGCGAATATCGACGACCTGCTGGATGCCTGCTGCGCGACGAAGGCGCACGACACGAGCGGCGTGAACCGGCGCGGCAATGTCGTCAACGCACTGATTCCGCCGCGCGCATCCGTCACGCTGTTCACGTGGACCGAGCAGCCCAATGCAAATGCCGACTTCGATACGCTTCACCACAGCATGAAGGACGTTGACGTCTCGGCCTGCTACTGCTCGGTGTTCGACGAGTGCTATGTGCGTCGCGGCAACGATGCGGAGAAGCCGAAAGCCGTCGGCCACTGTCCCGCACCGGAACTGGCATTCGCGCCACGCTTCCGCAACGATTGACTCAGATCCGCCGGCGCCGGTACTCGTCCAGGAACGACGCCGCCTCGCGCGGGCTCAAGACCTTGACCGGGTCGCCATGCCAGGCATACAGGAACGGCGGTCCGCCATCGCGGTCCGTCAGTTTCGCGCGGATCAGGAAGCGCGTGCCGGCCGGATAGCGGTCCGGGTCGGCCAGCGCGCGCGCGCACTGCACCCGCATCGACGTGGCATAGGCCTGCCCCGCCACCGGCTTGATGCGCAGGGCGCCCGTGCGCGCGTCGAGTACCGATTCGACCGCCACGTCGCGGTAAGCCCAGGGGTCGCGCGCCATGTCAGGCCTTGGCCGCGACGGCGACGGGCCTGGCGACCGGCGCTTCGCGGATCGGCAGGTTGACGAGGGCGGCGAGGACCGCCAGCACGATGTCCGCGTACCACATCCACGCGTAGTCGCCGAACTGCACGACGGCGAGCCCGCCCAGCCACGCGCCGAAGAAGCCGCCGATCTGGTGCGACAGCAGCGTCAGCCCGAACAGCGTCGACAGGTAGCGCATGCCGAACAGCTTGCCCACCAGGCCCGCCGTCGGCGGCACCGTCGCCAGCCAGGTGAAACCCAGCGCGGCGGCGAAGACGTAGAAGGTCAGCGGCGTCTTGGGCGCGACCAGGTACAGCCCGATGATGATGGCGCGGCTGCCGTACATCAGCGCCAGCAGCCATTTCATGCGGTAGCGCTGGCCCAGCGCGCCGGCCGTGAGCGAACCGAAGATGTTGAAGAGGCCGATCAGGCCCAGCGACGTCGCCGACACGGCGGCCGGCAGGCTGCACAGCGCCACCTCGCCCGGCAGGTGCGTGACGAGGAAGGCGATGTGAAAACCACAGGTGAAGAAGCCGGCGTGCAGACACAAATAGCTGCGGTCGCGCATGGCCTCGCGCACCTGGCGGCCCAGCGTCAGCGCCGGCAGTGCGCCATGACCGGCGGCGCTGGGAGTTGCGCCCGCTGCCGCGGCGGGCGGCTTGCCGCTCAGCGGCCGGGCCAGCGGGATCGTCAGCAGCGTCGTCGCAGCCAGCGCCAGCATGGCGGACACCCAGCCGAAGGCGGCAATCAGCGCATGCACGGCGGGAGCAAAGATGAACTGGCCGAAGGAACCGCCGGCATTGATGAAGCCGGAGGCGAAGGCGCGCCGCTCGGGCGGCAGGCGCTGGGCGGTGGCGCCGATCAGGATCGAGAAGCTGCCCGCCCCCGCCCCGGCCGCGGACAGCACGCCCAGCGTGAGCAGCAGGCCCCATTGCGAGGAAACGAAAGGCGTGGCGGCCAGGCCGGCGGCCAGCATGACGCCCCCCAGCACGATCACGCGCCCCGGACCGTACTTGTCGGCGACGGCGCCGAACACGGGTTGCGAGGCACCCCATATGAACTGGCCGACGGCCATGGCGAAGCTGATCGACGCGATGCCGAGGCCCGTCGCGGTATTGATGGGGGAAAGGAACAGGCCGGTGGTGAGGCGCGCGGCCATCGTCAGCATCAGGATGGCGCTGGCGGACAGGATCAGCAGCCAGGCGCTGCGCGCGCCTGACGTGGTAACAGCGGCGTTGGCGGTCGTGGTCATGGCATCCCCGTTGTTATTGGTTCTGCCATATTATCGCGGCGAATCCACAGCTCCGCAATTTACCCGTCATTCCCGCGAAGGCGGGAATCCATACTGAGTTACCGAAGCCGCGTCAGTGGATTTTCCTGCAGCGACGTCGAAGGCTCAGCATGGGTTCCCGCCTTCGCGGGAACGACGGCGGTTTAGGATTCGGCTCTTACCAGCAACGCCGTCGCCTGCGCCGCCATCCCCTCCTCGCGGCCGAGGAAGCCCAGCTTCTCGTTGGTCTTGGCCTTGATGTTCACCTGTTGCGGCGACACGCCGATGTCCTCGGCGATGCGCGACACCATCTGCGGGATGTGCGGGCCCATCTTCGGCTGCTGGGCGATGATGGTGGCGTCGATGTTGCCGATGGTGTAGCCGGTGGCGACGACGCGGTGCGCGACTTCGCGCAGCAGCGTGCGCGAATCGGCGCCGGCGAACATCGGGTCGGTGTCCGGGAAGTGCTTGCCGATGTCGCCCAGGCCGGCGGCGCCCAGCATCGCGTCGATGATCGCGTGCAGCAGGACGTCGGCGTCCGAATGGCCCAGCAGGCCCAGGCGGTGCGGGATGGTCACGCCGCCGACGATCAGCTTGCGGCCTTCGACCAGAGCGTGGCAGTCATAGCCGGTTCCGATACGGAACGGCGGGGTCGGGTTGTACGATGCGAGTGCCATGGTATGTGTTCTATGCGTCTTAAACGAATTCGGGTTGGGAGACCGCCAGGTAGATCTCGGCGATGCGGATGTCTTCCGGCAGGGTCACCTTCAGGTTGCGCGGATGGCCCTCCACCAATCTTGGGCTCAATCCGAGGGCTTCAACCGCACTGGCGTCGTCGGTAATCGTATTCGGGTCGGTGGCGGTATTCAGCGCTTCGCGCAGCAGTGCATAGCGGAACATCTGCGGGGTCTGGGCAAGCCACAGGCCGTTGCGCGGAACGGTGCCGGCCGCCTCGCCGTCGATGCAGCGCTTGACGGTATCGACCACGGGCAGAGCCAGCAAGCCGCCGGCCGGATGGTCGCCGGTCGTCGTGACCAGCTTCTCGATCAGTTCCGCCGTCAGGCCGGGGCGCGCGGCGTCGTGCACCAGCACCCAGTCCGTGTCCGACAGCGTGCTGGCCAGCACCGCCAGGCCGTTACGCACGGATTCCATGCGGCTGTCGCCGCCGCAGCGCAGCACCGTCACGCCATGGCTGGGGGCAACCCCGTCGATGTAGGGGTCATCGGGACTCACGACGACGAAGGTATGGGCGATCAGCTCGCTGGACAGGAATGCGTCCAGCGTATGGCGGAGCATGGGCTTGCCGCCGATCTTGAGGTACTGCTTCGGGCTCGCTGCTCCCATGCGGGAGCCGACGCCGGCAGCGGGAATTAATGCAAAGTAACGCGGTGCTTGAGTCATGTACTTTAGTTGCGGGCTTCGGTTAGGATCCTTGGCGTCTTGTCGATCCAATAAGAGACTGTACCTCACCTTGGCAAACTTTGCTGAGACGCGCGTATTCGAGCGGGCTGTCGATGGCCGCCTGCACACGCTCGACGCGCATCATCTCGGCTTTAATGTAAGGCATCCAGTTGCCGTCGATCTCGGCTTGCAACAGGCTGCGGGCCTGGCCACGGCGCGCGTACAGCGGTTTGCCGCTGAACCGTTTGGCCAGGCGGGTGCGGATGCGCTCTTCCACTTTCGGCAGAAAGTCCAGGTAGGTGTTGAGGTGTCGCATTTCGTGGGCGAGTATCTCGCGGTACGAACAGGTGTCCGGCGCGAATTCGCTGCCGACGTAGATGACGATGGGCGGATAGTACAGCGTCACGTCGATCTGCGGCATCACGCATTCGTTCGGCCCGCCGGAATCTTCCAGCAGCACGCCGTCGACCTTGATCGCCACGCGCGACTCGGCGCGGGTCAGGCCCAGCACGAGGCCGTTGCGGATGGCAACGCGCTTCAACTGGTTCAGCGAGCGCCACGACAAGCTGTTGTCGACGCGGTAGCCGGAATCGCGCGAGGAGAATGTCGCGCCGGCACGTCCGGCTGCTTCTTCGCAGCGCTGCTGGAAGGCGCTGCGCGCCGCGCAACTGCCCGCGGACGCGAGCAGCGCCCATCCCAGCAACACCTGCAGGACAAGGCTCACTCGGGTTTCCAGGTGCCTGCCAGGAATTTCTCGAGCCAGAACGTGCCGATCACGGTCTTCACGTCGGTAATCTCGCCCTTCTTGACCATGTCGAGCAGCTCGGGCACGGTGGCCGTGAACGTCTCGAGGAACTCGCCGTCGTCCAGCTTGGCTTCGCCGGCCGTGAGGCCGCGCGCCAGGAACAGGTCGAGGTGCTCGTCGGAATAGGCGATGGCGTTGTGGATCGTGCAGACGAAGTGCCAGTCTGTAGCCGTATAGCCCGTCTCTTCCTCGAGCTCGCGCTTGGCCGAGGCCAGCGATGCCTCGCCCGGGTCGATCTTCCCGGCCGGGAATTCGATGAAGACGCGGTCGTTCGGGTAGCGGTACTGGCGCTCCAGCAGCACGCGGCCGTCGTCCAGCAACGGCAGGATCACGACGGCGCCGGGATGGCGGATGAATTCGCGCTTCGACTCCTTGCCGTCGGGCAGGCGGATCCGGTCGCGGGTGACTTTCAGGAAGTGCCCGTCGTAGGCGAGTTCGCCATCGATGCGGGTTTCTCTCAGGTGGGAATCGTCAGAATGTTCCAAACAAGCTCCGGTGTGATCGTTGATCGGTCACCGGAGCCGTCGGACTCCGGCGGTCAGGCGGGACGTGCCGTTTTCCGTTTCAGCAGGTAGCGGCCTACGAAACCGGGGAACGCCAGCACGACGAACATGCAGGCCGTGATCGCATAGAACTCCCAGGTCTGGGTAAACGCGTTACCGATCTGGTTTTCGAGCATGCGGGCCAGTGCGCCGACGACGAAGTATAAGACAAACAACTCGAGAAGGCGCACGACGAAGTACTTCGCGTGCGCCTTGCCCAGTGCCGGCTTCACGTTAATGAAGCCGAACACGCGCTCATTGAGGAACGGCAGGTTGGCGAACGCGATCGCGACCGCGATCACCAACCAGGCTGCGAGCGTGGTATCCACGGCCGATTACGAACCGAGGGTCTTGGTCATCGCCGACAGGCAGGCTGCCAGCAGGCCGCCCGGCATGATGCCGAGCACCACGACCAGCACGCCGTTCAGCGACAGCACGACGCGCATGTCCATCGGGGTCGAGATCGGGGTCACGTCGGCGACCTCGTCGAACCAGATGGTCTTGACGACGCGCAGGTAGTAGAACGCACCGATCAGCGAGAACAGCACGGCGACGATCGCCAGCCACAGCTGGCCGGTGGCGACCACGGCCTGCAGGACGGCCCACTTGGCCATGAAGCCCATCATCGGCGGCACGCCGGCCAGCGAGAACATCAGCACGGTCATGACGATCGCGTACCACGGGCTGCGCTTGGCCAGGCCCTTGAAGTCCGAGATTTCCTCGGCTTCGAAGCCCGAGCGCGCCAGCATCATGATCAGGCCGAAGCTGCCCAGCGTGGTCAGCACGTAGGTGATCGTGTAGTACATCGACGCGCTGTAGGCGGTGGCGGCGTTGGCCGCGTTGCCGCCGACCACGCCTGCCGCCATGCCCAGCAGGACGAAGCCCAGCTGCGCGATGGTCGAATAGGCCAGCATGCGCTTGAGGTTGGTCTGCGCGATCGCGGTCAGGTTGCCCAGGCCCAGCGACAGCACGGCCAGCGCCAGCAGCATCTGCTGCCAGTCGAACGCCAGCGGCAGCAGGCCTTCGACCAGGATGCGGATCATCATGGCGAACGAGGCCAGCTTCGGCGCGGCGCCCAGCAGCAGCGTGACGGCCGTCGGCGAACCCTGGTACACGTCCGGCACCCACATGTGGAACGGCACGGCGCCCAGCTTGAAGGCCATGCCGGCCACGACGAACACGAGGCCGAACACCAGGATGGTGTGCTTCTCGGTACCGGCGGAGATCGCGTTCGAGATCGCGGTGATGTCCAGCGAACCGGTGGCGCCGTAGATCATCGAGATACCGTAGAGCATGAAGCCCGAGGCCAGCGAACCCAGGATGAAGTACTTCATCGAGGCTTCGGTCGAGGTCGCGTGGTCGCGGCGGATGGCCACCAGCGCGTACAGCGACAGCGACATCATTTCCAGGCCCAGGTAGATCGGCAGCATGTTATTGCCGGAGATCATGATCATCTGGCCCAGCGTCGTGAACAGGGCGAGCACGTAGAACTCGCCGCCCATATTCCCCGACATCATGCCGCGGTCGTCGGCGTACTGGCGCGAATACACGAGGGTCACGCCCACGGCCAGGTAGGTGAACAGCTTCAGCAGGTTCGCCATCGGGTCCGACACGAACATATTGTGGAACGTGTAGGCGGTGGTGCCGGCACTGAAGTCGGCATAGGTGATGCCGGCGCAGACCACGAGGGTCAGCAGCGACAGCACGTAGGTCAGGTTACGCTTGCTGTCCTTCTTCTGGAACATGTCGATCAGAAGAATGGCGCAGGAAGCGATCACCAGGAAGATTTCTGCGTGGATCGGCCCGAAATCGTAGGCCGCCGTCGCAACAGTAGTGTCAATCATCGGATTCATAGAGTCTTATAGGGTCCGCTTGGCTTATTGGGGCAGCTTGCTGACCGACACGTGCTGCAGCAGGTCCGCGACCGAGACTTGCATCGTGTCGGTGAACGGCGCCGGATACAGGCCCATGTAGATGGTCAGGATGGCGAGCACGCCCAGCATGAAGAACTCGCGGCCGTTCAGGTCGACCAGTTCGGCGACGTGCTTGTTGCCGATCTTGCCGAACACGACGCGCTTGACCATCCACAGCGAGTACGCGGCGCCCAGGATCAGGGCGGTGGCGGCCAGCAGGCCGGTCCAGAAGTTGAACTGGACGGCGCCCAGGATGACCATGAATTCACCCACGAAGCCCGAGGTGGCCGGCAGGCCGCAGTTGGCCATGGCGAACAGCACGGAGAAGGCGGCGAACTTCGGCATGGTGTTCACGACGCCACCGTAGTCGGCGATCTGGCGCGAGTGCATGCGGTCGTACAGCACGCCAATGCACAGGAACATGGCGCCCGACACGAAGCCGTGCGAGATCATCTGCACGATGCCGCCCTGCACGCCGATCTCGTTGAAGATGAAGAAGCCCAGCGTGACGAAGCCCATGTGGGCGATCGACGAGTAGGCGACCAGTTTCTTCATGTCGGCCTGCACCATCGCGACGAGGCCGACATAGATCACGGCGATCAGCGACAGCACGATGATCAGCGGGGCCAGGTAGTGCGAGGCGTCCGGCGCGATCGGCAGCGAGAAACGCAGGAAGCCGTAGCCGCCCAGCTTCAGCATGATCGCGGCCAGCACGACGGAACCGCCGGTCGGCGCTTCCACGTGGGCGTCCGGCAGCCAGGTGTGGACCGGCCACATCGGGACCTTGACGCCGAAGGCCATCAGGAAGGCCAGGAAGATCAGCACCTGCTCCGTCATCGACAGCTGCACGTTATGCCATGCCAGGATGTCGAAGGAACCGCCCGACTTGTTGTACAGGTAGATGATCGCGACCAGCGTCAGCAGCGAACCCATGAACGTGTACAGGAAGAACTTGAAGGCCGCGTACACGCGGTTCGGTCCGCCGAACACGCCGATGATGATGAACATCGGGATCAGGGTGGCTTCGAAGAAGAAGTAGAACAGCAGGCCGTCCAGCGCGACGAACACGCCGATCATCAGGCCCGACAGCAGCAGGAAGGAACCCATGTACTGGGCCACGCGTTCCGTGATGACTTCCCAGGCCGAGATCACGACGATGATCGTGATGAAGGCGGTCAGCGGCACGAACCACAGCGAGAGGCCGTCGATGCCCAGGTAGTACTGGATGTTGAAGCGTTCGATCCAGGCGGCTTTTTCCACGAACTGCGGTCCGTGGGCGCTATTGCTGAACTGTGTGAACAGCGGGATCGTCGGCAGGAAGCTGACGATCGAACCGACCAGCGCCAGCACGCGGGTAAAACCCGCCTTGCTGTCGCGGCCGACGGCCAGGATCAGCACGCCGAACAGGATCGGCAGCCAGACCGACAGGCTCAAATATGGAGGAAAGGTTGAAATCGTGGACTGCATTTGTTTTTCTCTCTTTTAGGCCTGCCAGAACGGGAAGAAGTACAGCAGCGTACCCAGCACGCCCAGGATCATCACGAACGCATAGTGGTAGATGTAACCGGTCTGGAACGTACGGACGATGGTCGAGAACCAACCCACCAGCTTGGCGCTGCCGTTGACGACGAAGCCGTCGATCAGCGCGCGATCGCCCACCTGCCACAGGCCCTTGCCCAGCAGGCGTGCGCCGCCGGCGAACACGACTTCATTGAACTTGTCCATGTAGTACTTGTTGTCCAGCAAGGTGTGGATCGGCTTCAGCGCCTTGTAGAACGCAGCCGGCACGCGCGGATTGATCATGTAGCAGTAGTAGGCGGCAACGACGCCGGCCAGTGCAAGCCAGAACGGAGCGGTCGTGAAGGCGTGGATGCCCATCGCGGCGGCGCCGTGGAACTCGTGGGCCAGCTCTTCCATCGCCGGGTGGTTCTCGCCGATGAAGATCACGTTCTTGAAGAAGTCGCCGAACAGCATCGGGCCGATCGCGAAGAAGCCGATGATGACCGACGGGATCGCCAGCAGGATCAGCGGCAGCGTGACCACCAGCGGCGACTCGTGCGGCTTCTGGCCCGGGGCCAGGCCGTGGTGGCCGTGATCGTCTTCCTCTTCCTCATGGTGCGCATCCGAATCGTGCAGCGCGTGCGGATCGTGGGCATCGTGCGAGGCTGCGACGTGCTGCTTGTGCGCGTCGTGAGCGTGCGAGTGATCGTCATGCGCATGCGCCTTGCCGAAACGCTCTTCCCCGTGGAACACCAGGAAGTACATGCGGAAGGAGTAGAACGCGGTGATGAACACGCCGGCCGTCACCGAGAACGACGCGAAGCCCGAACCCCACAGGTGCGATGCGTGGACTGCCTCGATGATCGAGTCCTTCGAGTAGAAGCCCGCGAAGAACGGGGTACCGATCAGGGCCAGCGAGCCCAGCAGCGAGGTGATCCAGGTGATCGGCATGTACTTGCGCAGGCCGCCCATATTGCGCATGTCCTGGTCGTGGTGCATGCCGATGATGACGGAGCCCGCGCCGAGGAACAGCAGCGCCTTGAAGAACGCGTGGGTCATCAGGTGGAACACGGCCACGTTGTAGGCCGAGACGCCCAGGGCGACCGTCATATAGCCCAGCTGCGACAGCGTGGAGTACGCGACGACGCGCTTGATGTCGTTCTGGATGATGCCCAGGAAGCCCATGAACAGCGCGGTGATCGAACCGATGACGATGATGAAGGACAGCGCGGTGTCCGACAGCTCGAACAGCGGCGACATGCGGGTCACCATGAAGATGCCGGCGGTAACCATGGTCGCGGCGTGGATCAGTGCCGAGATCGGGGTCGGGCCTTCCATCGAGTCAGGCAGCCACACGTGCAGCGGGAACTGCGCCGATTTGCCCATCGCGCCGATGAACAGGCAGATGCAGGCGGCGGTCAGCAGCGGCCACGAGGTGCCCGGCACCGTCATCTGGGCCAGGTCGCCGGCTTTCGCGAAGGTCTCGCCGTAGTGCATCGTGCCGGTGGCGGCCAGCAGCAGGCCGATGCCGAGGATGAACCCGAAGTCGCCGACGCGGTTCACCAGGAACGCCTTCATGTTCGCGAAGATCGCGGTCGGGCGGGTGTACCAGAAACCGATCAGCAGGTAGGAGACCAGGCCCACCGCTTCCCAGCCGAAGAACAGCTGCAGGAAGTTGTTGGACATGACCAGCATCAGCATCGAGAACGTGAACAGCGAGATGTACGAGAAGAAGCGGTTGTAGCCGTCGTCCTCGGCCATGTAGCCGATCGTGTAGATGTGCACCATCAGGGAGACCGAGGTCACCACGCACATCATCATCGCCGACAGCGAGTCGATCTGGAAGCCGACGGCCATCTTCATGGTGCCGATGGTCATCCAGGTATACACGTCGCCGTTGAAGGTGGCGCCGTCCATCACGTCCATCAGGGTCATGACCGAGATGACGAGCGCCACGAACACGCCGAGGATGGTCGCGGTATGCGACACCTTGCGGCCGACGACGTTGCCGAAGAACTTGGTGCCGAGCAGGCCGGCGATCGCCGAGCCCACGAGCGGTGCGAGTGGCACCGCCAGCAAGAGATTAGGGTTGAGTTGCCCCGCCATAATGAACCTTTTCTTATTTATCGAGGAGGTTGACCGAACAAACCGCTCAGCCCTTCAGGCTGTCGAGGTCTTCCACGTTGATCGTGTCCAGGTTACGGAACAGGACCACCAGGATCGCCAGGCCGATCGCCGATTCGGCGGCCGCGACAGTCAGGATGAAGAACACGAAGATCTGCCCTGCCGCGTCCCCCAGATAGTGCGAGAACGCCACGAAGTTCAGGTTCACCGCCAGCAGCATCAGTTCGATGGCCATCAGCAGGATGATGATGTTCTTCCGGTTCAGGAAAATGCCGACCACGGAGATCGCGAACAGGATCGCGCCCAGGATCAGGTAGTGAGCGAGCGATACGGTCATTGCGCCTCCTTGTTGTCGCCTTGTGCGGCAGCGGCAGCGGCGGCGGCAGCGATAGCCGCGTCGTCGATCGCCTTCTGGTTCACCGCCTGGACCTTGACGATCTTCAGGCGGTCGTTGCGTTTGACGCGGACGGCGACGCCCGGGTCGATGGCCTTGGTGTCCTTGCGCTTGCGCAGGGTCAGGGCCACGGCGGCGATAATGGCCACCAGCAGGATCAGGCCGGCGATCTCGAAGCCGTAGATGTACTGGGTATAGATCAGCTTGCCCAGTTCCTTGGTGCCGCCGATGTGGCCGACGGCCGCTTCGGCCGGCGCCTCGCCGGTACCCAGGAAGCCGCGCCACAGGACGGCGGCCATCTCCAGCACGATCAGCGCGCCGATGATGGATGCCAGCGGCAGGTAGCCCCACATGCCTTCGCGCAGGCGGTCGACGTTAATGTCGAGCATCATGACGACGAACAGGAACAGCACCATGACGGCGCCGACGTAGACCAGCACCAGCACGATGGCCAGGAACTCGGCCTTCAGCAGCATCCAGATGCCGGCAGCGTTGAAGAACGCGAGCACCAGGAACAGCGCGGCGTGGACCGGGTTCCTGGCGGTGATGACGCGCAACCCGGCCACTACCATGACGGCCGAGAACACGTAGAAAAGAACGGTTGTGAAATCCATGACTTACGCTTGTGCCCTCTTGTTATTAGCGGTACTTCGCATCGGCTTCGCGTGCAGCAGCGATGTCGTTCTCGTAGCGGTCACCCACGGCCAGGAGCATTTCCTTGGTGTAGTACAGGTCGCCGCGTTTCTCGCCGTGGTATTCGAGCACCTGGGTCTCGACGATCGAGTCGACCGGGCACGATTCTTCGCAGAAGCCGCAGAAGATGCACTTGGTCAGGTCGATGTCGTAGCGCGTCGTACGGCGGGTGCCGTCGTCGCGCTGCGCCGATTCGATCGTGATGGCCATGGCCGGGCACACGGCTTCGCACAGCTTGCAGGCGATGCAGCGCTCTTCCCCGTTGGGGTAGCGGCGCAGCGCGTGCAGGCCGCGGAAGCGCGGCGAGATGGGGGTCTTCTCTTCCGGGTACTGGACCGTGATCTTGCGCGACAGCGCGTACTTGCCGGTCAGGGCCAGTCCCTTCAACAGCTCGGTCAGCATCAGGCTGCCGAGGATCTCTTTTACTCGTGTCATTTGATGTGCTTCCTTACTTCCAGATGTTCCACGGCGTCTGCATCCAGCCTGCGACCAGCACCAGCCAGATCAGGGTCAGCGGAATGAAGACTTTCCAGCCCAGGCGCATGATCTGGTCGTAGCGGTAACGCGGCCAGCTGCCACGCACCCAGACGAACAGGGAAACGACGAAGAAGGTTTTCAGGAACAGCCAGAAGAAGCCGCCGAAACCGCCGCCGATGTCCAGGAAGCCGAACGGAGCCGACCAGCCACCCAGGAACATGATCGAAGCCAACACGCCGACCAGGATCATGTTGGCGTACTCGGCCAGCATGAACATGGCATAGGACATGCCCGAATACTCGACCATGTGGCCGGCCACGATTTCCGATTCGCCTTCCACCACGTCGAACGGGTGGCGGTTGCACTCGGCCAGGCCGGAGGTGATGTAGATGACGAACAGCGGCAGCAGCGGCAGCCAGTTCCACGACAGGAAGTTCACGCCGTGCTCGGCGAACATGCCGCGCTGCTGGCCGGCCACGATGTCCGAGAAGTTCAGGCTGCCGGAAACCAGCAGCACCACGACCATCACGAAGCCCATCGGGATCTCGTACGAGATCATCTGGGCCGAGGCGCGCATGGCGCCCATGAACGAGTACTTCGAGTTGGCGGACCAGCCGGCGATGATGATGCCGTACACCTCCATCGAGGTGATCGCCAGCAGCAGCAGCAGGCCGGCGTTGACGTTCGCCAGCGCGACTTCCGGGCCGAACGGGATCACCGACCAGGCGGCCAGCGCCGGCATGATGGTCATCAGCGGGCCGATGACGAACAGGCTCGGGGTGGCCTTGGCCGGCACCACGATTTCCTTCAGCAGCAGTTTCAACGCGTCGGCGATCGGCTGCAGCAGGCCCAGCGGGCCCACGCGGTTCGGACCCACGCGGATGTGGATCCAGCCGATCAGCTTGCGCTCCCACAGCACCAGGTAGGCCACCAGGCCCATCAGGGGCAGCAGGACGCAGACGATTTTCAGCAGCGTCCAGGCGACCGGCCAGACGGTCGGGCCCAGCAGGCTTGCGCCGCCGCTGTTGAGGTTATTGATAAGTTCAGGCATAGCCATTTTTTTGATCTCCCCGCTTTTATGCTTTGGCTACGTTGATCGGACCGAACATGTCGCCCAGCACCGCGGTCGACTCGTGGCTGGCGGCCACGCGCACGACGTTGGCCGGCAGGTGGCGGTCGACGTTGGCCGTCAGCACCACGCTGCCCTGCCCTTGCGACACGGCGACCTTGTCGCCCGCCTGCACGCCCAGTTGCTCGGCCAGCTGTACCGAGATGGTGGCCAGCGGCGTTTGCGCGTCGGCCGTGCGCAGCAGCGGCTCCGAACGGCGCGCGATGGCGTCGGCGAAGTAGATCGGCACGTCGGCCAGGCGTTCCAGTTGCTCGCCATTACCGTACGAGGCTGCCGCCGGGGCCAGCTTGGCCACGTTGTTCAGCTTGGCGGACAGGTCGGTGTTGCCCTTGCCCAGTGCTTCGTCGCGGATCGCTTCCGAATTCTCGTAGTCGAAGCCCGACAGGCCCAGCAGGTTGCCCAGCACGCGCAGCACTTTCCAGGCCGGACGGGTCTCGCCCAGCGGCTTGACGGTGCCGTTGAAGCTCTGTGCGCGGCCTTCGCAGTTGACGAAGGTGCCGGCGGTCTCGCTGAACGGCGAGATCGGCAGCAGCACGTCGGCGTAGTCCATGCCGTGCTTGAAGGCGGACATGGCGACGACCATCTCGGCACCCATCAGCGCCTTGACGGCCTGGGCCGGGTTGGCGGCATCCAGTTCCGGCTCGGCGTTCAGCAGCACGTAGGCTTTCTTCGGCTCGGTGAACAGCTTGGCGGCGTTCTTCGACGTCGCGTTGACCAGGTAGCCGCCGACGGTGTTGGCGGCTTCGACGAAGTAGCCGAACTTGGCGCCCGTCTGCTCGGCGATCCACTGTGCCAGCGCGTGGATCTGCGAGGCTTGCGGGTGGTTTGCCGCGGCATTGCCCAGCAGGACGGCGCCCGGCAGGTCGGCGGCGTTCTCGACCACCAGGGTGGCGGCGATGGCGCGCGCGACGTCGCCGGTGGTGACGTTCTCGAAGCCGGCCGGCAGCGCGACACCTTTCGCCACTGCGACGGCGGCGGCGATCTCGGTCAGCGCGGCCAGCCAGTCGCTCGGTGCGGCGATCAGGCGGTTCGCGGTCGGGATCAGGTTGTCGTCGGCGGAGCCGTGGACGATCGACAGCTTGGCGCCCGACTTGACGGCGGCGCGCAGGCGCAGCGCGGCCAGCGGGTGGTCCTTGCGCAGGAACGAGCCGACGACCAGCACGCGCGACAGCGTCGACAGTTCGGCGATCGGCATGCCCAGCGACGGGACGACGGTGCCGTCCAGCGCGAAGTCGGTCTGACGCAGGCGGAAGTCGACGTTTTCGATGCCGAAGCCGCGCATGGCTTTCTGCAGCAGGTACAGCTCTTCCACGGTGGAGTGGGCGGTGCCGATGGCGGCGATGCTGTCCGCGCCGTGCTCGTGGCGGATGTTACGCAGGCCGTGGGCGACGTATTCCAGCGCCGTCTGCCAATCGGTCTCGACCCACTTGTTGTCCTGCTTGATCATCGGCGCGGTCAGGCGCGAGGCATTGTCCAGCGCCTCGTACGAGAAGCGGTCCTTGTCGGACAGCCAGCACTCGTTGACGTGTTCGTTTTCCAGCGGCAGCACGCGCATGACCTTGCCGCCCTTGACTTGCACGATCAGGTTCGAGCCCAGCGAGTCGTGCGGCGACACCGAACGGCGGCGCTGCAGTTCCCACGGACGTGCGGAATAACGGAACGGCTTGCTGGTCAGCGCGCCGACCGGGCACAGGTCGATCATATTGCCCGACACTTCGGAGTCGACGGACTTGCCGACGAAGGTGGTGATCTCCGAGTGCTCGCCGCGGCCGACCATGCCGAACTCCATCACGCCGGCCACTTCCTGGCCGAAGCGCACGCAGCGGGTGCACTGGATGCAGCGCGACATCTCTTCCATCGAGATCAGCGGGCCGGCTTCCTTCGGCACGACCACGCGCTTCTCTTCCGCGTAGCGCGATTCGCCCTTGCCGTAGCCGACGGCCAGATCCTGCAGCTGGCATTCGCCGCCCTGGTCGCAGATCGGGCAATCCAGAGGGTGGTTAATCAGCAGGAATTCCATCACCGATTTCTGCGCGTGCACGGCCTTGTCGCTGTGGGTGCGCACGATCATGCCCGGCGAGACCGGGGTGGCGCAGGCCGGCAGCGGCTTCGGTGCCTTCTCGACTTCCACGAGGCACATGCGGCAGTTTGCCGCGATCGACAGCTTCTTGTGGTAGCAGAAGTGCGGGATGTAGGTTCCCAGTTTGTTTGCGGCGTCCATCACCATGGAACCTGGCGGGACTTCGACTTTCTTGCCGTCTAATTCGATTTCAACCATTTGATCTTTGCCTGACCTGGTTAGAGGTAAGTCGGCACCAAGCAGTGCTTGTGCTCGATGTGATATTCAAACTCTTCGCGGAAGTTCTTGATCATTGCCTGGACCGGCATCGCGGCCGCATCGCCGAGCGCGCAGATGGTGCGGCCCTTGATGTTGTCGGCGATGTTGTTCAGCAGATCCATGTCTTCCGGACGGCCCTGGCCGTTCTCGATACGGTGCACCATGCGGTACATCCAGCCGGTGCCTTCGCGGCACGGCGTGCACTGGCCGCACGATTCCTCGTAGTAGAAGTAGGACAGGCGCAGCAGCGACTTGACCATGCAGCGCGTCTCGTCCATGACGATCACGGCGCCCGAGCCCAGCATCGAACCGGCCTTGGCGATCGAGTCGTAGTCCAGGTCGGTCTGCATCATGACGTCGCCGCGCACCACCGGTGCCGACGAACCGCCCGGGATGACGGCCTTGATCTTCTTGCCGCCGCGCATGCCGCCGGCCAGTTCCATCAGCGTGGCGAACGGGGTGCCCAGCGGGACCTCGTAGTTGCCCGGACGCTCGACGTCGCCCGAGATCGAGAAGATCTTGGTACCGCCGTTGTTCGGCTTGCCCATCGCCATGTACTCGCTCGCACCCAGGTTCAGGATGAACGGCACGGCCGCGAAGGTTTCCGTGTTGTTGATGGTGGTCGGCTTGCCGTACAGGCCGAACGAGGCCGGGAACGGCGGCTTGAAGCGCGGCTGGCCCTTCTTGCCTTCGAGCGACTCCAGCAGCGCGGTTTCTTCGCCGCAGATGTAGGCGCCGTAGCCGTGGTGCGCGTGCAGCTGGAAGCTGAATTGCGAACCCATGATGTTATCGCCCAGGAAGCCGGCGGCGCGCGCCTCTTCCAGCGCCTCTTCGAAGCGCAGGTATTCCTGGAAGATCTCGCCGTGGATATAGTTGTAGCCGACGGTGATGCCCATCGCGTAGGCGCCGATGGCCATGCCTTCGATCAGCGCGTGCGGGTTGTAGCGGATGATGTCGCGGTCCTTGAACGTGCCCGGCTCGCCTTCGTCGGTATTGCAGACGAGGTATTTCTGGCCCGGGAACTGGCGCGGCATGAAGCTCCACTTCAGGCCGGTCGGGAAACCGGCGCCGCCGCGGCCGCGCAGGCCCGAGGTCTTCAGGTCGGCGATGATCTGCTCCGGCGTGATGCCCTCTTCCAGGATCTTGCGCAGGGCCGAGTAGCCGCCGCGCTTGACGTAGTCGGCCAGGTGCCAGTTGTCGCCGTTCAGGTCCTTCAGGATCAGCGGCTTGATGTGACGGTCGTGCAGGCTGGTCATTTGTTCAGCTCCTCCAGCAGGGCGTCGATCTTGGCGTCGCTCATGTGCGAGCACATGCGGTGGTTATTCACCAGCATGACGGGCGCGTCGCCGCAGGCGCCCATGCATTCGCCTTCCACCAGGGTGAACTGGCCGTCGTGCGAGGTGTCCTTGTAGCCGATACCCAGCTTGTCCTTCAGGTACTGGCCGGCACGCTCGCCGCCCGACAGGGCGCACGGCAGGTTGGTGCACACGGTGATCTTGTGCTTGCCGACCGGCTTCAGGTTGTACATGTTGTAGAAGGTGGCCACTTCCTGTACGGCGATGGCGGGCATGCCGATGTAGTCGGCGATTTCCTGCATCGTTTCCGGCGACAGCCACCCCTGTTCGACTTGCGCGTGGGCCAGCGAGGCCATCACGGCGGACTGGCGCTGGTCGGCCGGGTACTTGGCCAACTCGCGGTCGATTTTTTTATAGCACTGCTCAGATAACATAATCTTTTCTACCTCTCAGACTGTCGGCCTTAGCGGTCGATCGAACCGAACACGATGTCCTGGGTGCCGATGATGGTGACGGCGTCGGCGATCATGTGGCCGCGCGCCATTTCATCCAGGCTCTGCAGGTGGACATAGTCCGGGGTGCGGATCTTCAGGCGATACGGCTTGTTGGCGCCGTCGGACACGATGTAGATGCCGAACTCGCCCTTCGGGTGCTCGACCGCTGCGTACGCCTCGCCCGGCGGGACGTGGAAGCCTTCGGTGAACAATTTGAAGTGGTGGATCAGCGATTCCATATTGGTCTTCATGTCCACGCGCGACGGCGGGGCGACCTTGTGGTTGCTGGTCATGACCGGACCCGGATTGGCCTTCAGCCAGGCGACGCACTGCTTGACGATGCGGTTGGCCTGGCGCAGCTCTTCCACGCGGACCAGGTAGCGGTCGTAGGAGTCGCCGTTGGTGCCGACCGGGATGTCGAACTCCATCTTGTCGTAGGCGGCGTACGGCTGGTGCTTGCGCAAATCGAAGGCGATGCCCGAACCGCGCAGCATCGGACCCGAGAAGCCCATGCCCATCGCGTCTTCCGGCGTCACCACGCCGACGCCGACGGTACGCTGTTTCCAGATGCGGTTGTCGGTCAGCAGGGTCTCGTATTCGTCCACGTAGCCGTCGAAGCGCTTGGTAAAGCCTTCGATGAAGTCCAGCACGGAACCCTGGCGGATCTCGTTCAGTTCATCGACGGCGCGCTGGCTGCGCATCAGCGAGGGCTTGTGCTGCGGCATCGCGTCCGGCAGGTCGCGGTACACGCCGCCCGGGCGGTAGTAGGCCGCGTGCATGCGCGCGCCCGACACGGCTTCGTAGACGTCGAACAGGTCTTCGCGGTCGCGGAAGGCGTACAGGAACGGGCCCATGGCGCCGATGTCCAGCGCGTGCGCGCCCAGCCACATCAGGTGGTTCAGGATGCGGGTGATCTCGTCGAACATCGTGCGGATGTACTGCGCGCGGATCGGCACCTCGATGCCCAGCAGGCGCTCGATGGCCATCACGTAGCCGTGCTCGTTGCACATCATCGACACGTAGTCGAGGCGGTCCATGTACGGCACGGACTGCAGGTAGGTGCGGGTCTCGGCCAGCTTCTCGGTGCCGCGGTGCAGCAGGCCGATGTGCGGGTCGGCGCGCTGGATGACTTCGCCGTCCAGTTCCAGCACGAGACGCAGCACGCCGTGCGCTGCCGGGTGCTGCGGACCAAAGTTCAGGGTGTAATTCTTAAGCTCAGCCATTATTTCATCCCGTAGGTTTCTTCGCGGATCACGCGCGGAATGTTTTCACGCGGTTCGATCGTGACCGGTTGGTAGATCACGCGCTTCTGCTCGGGGTCGTAGCGCATCTCGACGTAGCCCGAGATCGGGAAGTCCTTGCGGAACGGATGGCCGATGAAGCCGTAGTCGGTCAGGATGCGGCGCAGGTCGCCGTGGCCTTCGAACAGGATGCCGAACAGGTCGAACGCTTCGCGCTCGAACCAGTTGGCGTTGCGCCAGATACCGGTGATGGAATCGACCAGCGGCATGTCGTCGTCCGGGGCGAACACGCGCACGCGCACGCGCCAGTTGTGTTCGATCGAGAGCAGGTGCGATACGACCGCGAAACGCAGGCCGTCCCAGGTGCCTTCGCCGTACGAGGAATAGTCGACGCCGCACAGGTCGACCAGTTCCTGGAAGCGCAGCGACGGATCGTCGCGCAGTTTCTTCATGGAGGCCAGGTAGTCAGCGGCCTTCACCACTACCGTTACTTCGCCCAGCGCCGCGGTAATGGCAGCGCCCTCGCCCAGCACGTTGCGCAGGGCGAGTTGGAGGGCTTCGAGTTTTGTCGTCATTGTAGGAACCAGCTTGGATTAACGCGCGATGGTGTTGGTGCGCTTGATCTTGTTCTGCAGTTGGATAATGCCGTACAACAGTGCCTCCGCGGTCGGAGGGCAGCCCGGGACATACACGTCGACCGGGACGATGCGGTCGCAGCCGCGCACCACCGAATACGAGTAGTGGTAGTAGCCGCCGCCGTTGGCGCAGGAACCCATGGAGATCACCCAGCGCGGCTCGGCCATCTGGTCGTAGACCTTGCGCAGTGCCGGCGCCATCTTGTTGCACAGGGTACCGGCCACGATCATCACGTCCGACTGGCGCGGCGACGGGCGGAACACGACGCCGAAGCGGTCGAGGTCGTAGCGGGCGGCGCCCGCGTGCATCATCTCGACCGCGCAGCAAGCCAGGCCGAACGTCATCGGCCACATCGAGCCGGTGCGGGCCCAGTTGATCAGCTTGTCTGCCGTGGTGGTGACAAAACCTTCGTTTAATACGCCTTCAATTGCCATGGCTTATTCCCTCACTCCCAATCAAGGGCACCTTTCTTCCAGATGTACCAGAAACCGACGACGAATTCGACGATGAAGACCATCATCGTGATGAATCCGGGCAGGCCCAGTTCGCGCATCGAGACGCCCCAGGGGAAGAAGAATGCCGTTTCCAAGTCAAACAAAATAAACAGGATCGCGACCAGGTAATACCGGACGTCGAATTTCATGCGCGCATCTTCGAAGGCTTCGAAGCCGCATTCATACGGGGAGAGTTTGGCAGCGTCGGGACGGTGGGGACCGACGACACGGCCCAGGAGTTGCGAAGCGACACCGACGACGGTGCCGATCACAATGAAGAGCAAGACGGGGAAATAGTTCTCGAGGTTCACGATGAAGCCTTAGTTGAACGATCGGTTGATAAAACACTGCAATGATTTGCAGTACCGCATCGCGCAATCCTGGCTTCGAGCCTTCCACCAGAATCGTACGACTGGAGACCACGAATAACGTTGCTCGCTCTATCGATTCCGACCTTCGAGGCTCGCGATATGTCCGGAAGAAAACGGTTTCATACCGCAGGGCTTCTCGGGCCTGAAGCGCCATCGCTCGCGACGGTCTTTCAAGGCCTCCGACAGATCCTCGTAAAAAAGCCAGCTAAGGCAAGGAGCGTAGCTCATGCGCCCTAGCTGGCTTTCTGTATCTTGGTGCCGACGGCGAGACTCGAACTCGCACAGCTTGCGCCACTACCCCCTCAAGATAGCGTGTCTACCAATTTCACCACGTCGGCTGGAGATCGCCATTTTACCTCGTCCTAGCAGCATTTTTCAATGCCCAAATTGACCTATTACAAGGAAAAATACTCTTTTTCTCAATTTTTTAAAAACTGTATTCACAGTCGAGCGGATCGAGTTACCGCTGCTTGCGCCGGACGGGAGGAACCGCCGGATGAACCACTGCAGGCCATGCGCGTGCGCACGGCGCGTCCCGCCTGCGCGGGACGTAAAATACGACGGATTACTTGGCCGGAGCCGGAGCCGGTGCTGCCGGCACGTCCTGCGTCGACGGCGCGGCCGGGGCTGCCGGAGCAGCGGCCGGCGCAGTGGCCGGGACGGCGTCACCGGCGCTAGGCGCCTTCGGCGCGGCCGGCAGGGTCACGCGGTCCATCACGCCGCCGCTCGGGGCAGCATGCGGACGGTTGGTGCCGAAGTAGGCCAGGGCCAGCGTCGAAGCGAAGAAGACCGCGGCGGCGACAGCGGTCGACTTCGACAGGAAGTTCGACGAACCGCTGGCGCCGAACAGGCTGCCGGACGCGCCGGAACCGAAGGCGGCGCCCATGTCGGCACCCTTGCCGTGCTGGACGAGCACCAGGCCGATGATGGCCAGGGCGGACAGGACCTGTACGACGACGATCAGATTGAACAACACGTTCATTTCATTATTCCATTCAAGGTTGACTACTACGTTGCTAATGCTTCGCTTCGGACTGCTACTGCACGTCGTCCCTGCGAAGGCAGGGACCCAATTTTGCGCGCATCACGTCGACGCTTGAGAAATTGGGCCCCTGCCTGCGCAGGGGCGACGGTGAATCTATGTATTACGCTGCGTGGATGATGGCCAGGAAATCCTGGGCCTTCAACGCCGCCCCGCCGATCAAGCCGCCATCGATGTCCGGCTGGGCCAGCAGTTCCTGCGCATTCTCCGGCTTCATGCTGCCGCCGTACAGGATGCGTACGACCTGCGCCGCGTCTGGATTGCGTGCGCGCAGTTGCTCGCGCAAGGCTGCATGCACTTCCTGCGCCACCGCCGGCGTCGCGTTCTTGCCGGTGCCGATCGCCCAGACGGGTTCGTAGGCCACGACCAGCTGCGCCACCTGCGCCGGCTCCATCAGTTCCAGTACCGCGCCCAGCTGGGTGCCGACCACCTGCACCGTCTCGCCCGCCTCGCGCTGCGCCAGCGTCTCGCCGACGCAGACGATCGGCGTCATGCCGTCGGCCAGTACCGCCCTCGCCTTCTGCGCCACCAGCTCGCTGCTTTCGCGGTGGTAGGCGCGGCGCTCGGAATGGCCCACGATCACGTAGCGGCAGGCGAACTCGGCCAGCATGCTGGCGCAGATCTCGCCCGTGTAGGCGCCGCAGGCATGCACGGACACGTCCTGCGCACCCCAGGCGACCGGCGTGCCGGTCAATACATCCTGGCATTGCTGCAGGTACGGCGCCGGCACGCAGACCGCGGCTTCGGCACGCGCGCAGTCCAGCCCGGCCACGATCCCTTCGAGCAAGCCGGCATTCACCGCCCGGCTGCCATTCATCTTCCAATTGCCTACGATGAGTTTCGTGCGCATCAGACCCCCATCGTCAAATAACCTGCAATTTTAGCTGTCGTCGACAATACGGTCAAACAATGACCGCCGCGAATGCTTGTGTTCATGCGCATGGCATCTCCTTCAGCTGGAGGCGACGTCGAGCACGATCTTGCCCACGTGGGCGCTGCTTTCCATCAGCGCGTGGGCGTCGGCCGCCTGCTCGAGCGGGAACACCTTGTGGATCACGGGCTTGATCTTGCCGGCGGCCAGCAGCGGCCACACCGTCTCGCGCAGCTCGCGCGCGATCTGCGCCTTGAACGCCACCGGGCGCGGTCGCAAGGTGGAACCGGTCACCGTCAGGCGGCGGCGCAGCACCTGGCCCAGGTCGATGTTGGCCTTGGCGCCGCCCAGCAGGGCGATGATGACGATGCGTCCATCGTCGGCCAGGCAATTGATTTCGCGTGCCACGTAATCGCCGCCGACCATGTCCAGCACCACATCGACACCCTTGTCCGCCGTGAGTTCCTTGACCACGGCCGTGAAGTCCTCGGTCTTGTAGTTGATCGCCCGTTCCGCGCCAAGGTCTACGCAGGCGCGGCATTTGTCGTCGCTGCCGGCGGTGGCGAACACGCGGTGGCCCAGCGCTTTCGCGACCTGGATCGCCGTGGTGCCGATGCCCGAGCTGCCGCCCTGCACCAGCAGCGTCTCGCCGTCCTTCAGGCCGGCGCGCTGGAACACATTGCTCCACACGGTGAAGAAGGTTTCCGGCAGCGCCGCCGCTTCCACCATGCTCATGCCCGGCGGGACCGGCAGGCACTGCGCCAGCGGCGCCGCGCAGTACTCGGCGTAGCCGCCGCCCTGCACCAGCGCGCAGACCAGGTCGCCCTTCTTGAAATCGCTGCCGGCGAGGTCGCCGTCGACGATTTCTCCGGCCACTTCCAGGCCCGGCAGGTCGGAGGCGCCGGGCGGGACGGGATACTGCCCCAGGCGCTGGAACACGTCCGGCCGGTTGATGCCGGCGGCGTGGACCTTGATCAGGATCTCCCCGGCCTTCAGCTGGGGCAGCGGCCGCTCGCACGGCTTGAGCACTTCCGGGCCGCCGTACTGCGTAATGTCGATAGCACGCATAGTTCACCTAGTTAAATAAAGAGCAATTGTACGCGAGTGCGCGGAGACGGCCCAAGCGCACGTCAGGCCGGACATTGCTGTTAACGCTAACAACGCGCAATTCCCTGCCCATTTGGCCAGCCGAGACGCATTTGGCTGCGCCAGCGCAAACCTGCTGCGTGCCCTGCCCTTGTGGATACTGCAGAGCCTGCCTAGATTGGCTCGGCGGGTTCATGCATGGCGCATCCCGCGCCGGGTGTGGACCGACAACACGAGGAGAACACCATGGATTGGAGACTGCACGCATCGTTCGTCAAGGGGCGCCGTCGCCTGCTGGCATCGGCCTTGACGCTGGCTGCGGCCCTGGCGCTGCCGGGCCTGCCCGCCCTGGCCCAGGACTGGCACGACCAGCACTGGACCGGCACCTGGGGCGCGGGTCCCGGCGGTCCGCCGCTGCCGGCCAATACCCAGACCTTCACCGACCAGACGCTGCGCCTGGTCGTGCACACCAGCATCGGGGGCAAGCGCGTGCGCATTCGCGTGTCCAACGAGATGGGCAGCACGCCGCTGCGCATCGGTGCCGCCCGCATCGCCCTGCGCGCGGCCGGGGCCGACATCGTCGCCGGGAGCGACCGTCCGCTGACCTTCGGCGGCAATGCCTGGGTCGTGCTGACGCCCGGCGCGCCGGCCCTGTCCGACCCGGTCGACCTGGACGTGCCGGCCCTGTCCGACCTGGCCGTCAGCCTGTACCTGCCGGGCACGGTCGGCGCGACCACCATCCACGGCACGGCCAGCCAGACCAACTACGTGTCGCTGCCGGGCGATTTCACGGCGGCCGCGACCTTCCCCACCCAGCGCACCATCCTGTCCTGGCCCTTCCTGACCGAGGTCGCCGTCGATGGCGGCGGCACGGCCATCGTCGCACTGGGCGATTCGATCACGGACGGCACCCGCAGCACGCCGGACACCAACAACCGCTGGCCCGACTGGCTGGCGCGGCGCCTGCAGACGGTGCAGTCCCCGGGCACCGGCCTGAACGCGCGCCTGGGCGTCGTCAACCGCGGCATCAGCGGCAACCGCCTGCTGTCGAACCCGCCGGAGGGCTCGCTGGCCGGGCGCAGCATCCAGGAACGCTTCGACCGCGACGTGCTGGCCACCAACGGCGTGCGCTACATGACCTTGATGATCGGGATCAACGACATCGGCAACAGTTCGGAAACGAACCCGGTCACGGCCACCGACCTGATCGCCGCCTACCGCCAGGTGATCGCACGCGCCCACGCCAAGGGCATCGCCGTGTTCGGCGCCACGCTGACGCCGTTCGAAGGCGCCGGCTACTACTCGCCCGAGAAGGAAGTCGTGCGCCAGGCCGTCAATAGCTGGATCCGCGCGAGCGACGCGTTCGACGGCGTGATCGACTTCGACCGCGCGACGCGCGATCCGGCCAATCCGGCGCGCTTCCTGCCGGCTTACGACAGCGGCGACCACCTGCATCCGAACGACCTGGGCTACCAGGCGATGGGCAATGCGGTGCCGCTCGAGCTGTTCCGCTCCCTCAAGACAGTGCAAATGGAGACGGCGCCGCTCCGCAAATGACGTCGCCATGACGTGAATGACGTCGCCATGACGTGAATGACGTCGCCCCGGCGCAGGCCGGGGCGACGGTTCGGTGCGAACGGAACACGGGCATCGATGCGACTTCGCCGGCGCTGCCGGCGTACGCGAGGCCGGGTCCGCCCGGCGCTTATTTCTGGTTCTTGTGGCTTTGCGAACCTGCCTTGGCATGCTGCTCGGGCGTGCCGCCACGGGTGCTGTTGCCGCTCTGCTGGCTGCCGCCGCTGCTGCTCTGGCTGCTGCCATCGTTCTTGTGGCTCATCGATCCGGCCCGGCGCGCTTCCTCGGACGTGAACTCGTGGGCGTTACCGGACGCGTGCGCGGCCTTGCCGCCTTCGGACGCGATCTCGCGCTGCTTCTGCGGATCCATCGATGCGAATCCGCGGTTGCTGGTGTCGCCGCTCTGCTTGTTGCCTTGGTTTGCCATGGTGCCCTCCAATGGTTGAGATGCTCCCCGATCCGGCGCCTGCCGGCGCACGGCGGGGTTCGCTATCCTAAGCCCATCGGCCGTGTTCATGATGTAGGAGCGCGCGCCATGCCGGGGTCGGCATCGTCGGGCCAGCTGTTCAGGAACTGGCGCCGCCCGTGCGCGACTGGGTCGGCAGCGGCGTGTCCGGCTTCCAGTTGCGCGACAGCGCCTGCGCCTCGTCGATCTGCTCCTGCGTCATCTGGCGCGCGATGCTGGCGCGCTGCTCGGTGGCGTTGCGGTGGCCGTTGGCAGCGGCCAGGTTCCACAGCATGTAGGCGATCACGACATCCTGCGGCATGCCGGCCACGTGGTAGCGGTACATCAGGCCCAGTGCGTGCTGGGCGTCCGGGTGGCCCTGCTCGGCAGCCTTGCGGAACCACTGCACGGCCAGTTTCTGGTCCTGCGGTATCGAATTGCCCGTGTAATACATCGCGCCGATGACGTACTGGGCATCGGCCTTGCCCTGCACGGCCGCCTTGTAGTGCCAGGCAAAGGCCTGCTTGTAGTCGCGCGCGACACCGCGGCCCATGTAGTACATCAATCCCAGCAAGTGCTGGGCATCGGCGTTGCCGGCCTTGGCCAGCGGCGAGATCTCCTTCAGCGCCAGCGTATAGTTGCGGGCATTGTAGGCGCTGGCGCCTTCGGCAAAACCCGCCATCGCACTATGGTGGAGGCCCAGCGCGAACAGCATCGCAATGGTCAGTTTTCTCATCGTCTTGTTCGGAACGGTTGCCTTTTCAGGCTTTTTTTTTCTTGTTCTGTTGGGGGATGCGCAGCCGCGCAGCTCGTCTTGCGCCTTGCTTCCGGCCTTGCTTCCGGCCTTGTTTCCAGCCTTACTTCCAGCTCACCTTGCCCAGCCCGTCGACCGCGACCTTGCGGCTCAGGGGCTTGCCATACACCGTGACCGAGCCCATGCCGGACAAGTTCAGGTCGGCCGTCTGGTGCGCGGTGACGCTGGCATTGCCCAGGCCGGACAGATCGATGTTGACGTTGTCCGCGCTAAATTGCTGGGCATCGAGGCTACCGAGCCCGCCGAGGTCGGCCTTGAGCCACCTGGCGCGTCCGCTCAGCCTGACGGTGCCGGCGCCGCCCAGGTTCAGCGCCACGCCCTCCCCGCTCAGGCCCTGCAGGTTCATGCTGCCGATGCCGCCCAGATTGGCCGTCACCACGCGGTAGTTGCACGAGACTTTCATCGAACCGGCACCATCGAGCGTCAGCGCGAGTTCCTCGCCGGAGAAGCCGGAGACCTCGGTGGACCCAAGGCCTTCCGACACCACTTCGCGCAGCTCGGGCAGGACCAGGTCGACGCGCATCGTGCCCAGGCGCACGCGTCCCCGTCCGGACGTATCGATGCTCAAGGTGTCTCCGTGCTGCTTGGTCACGACGCGCGGCAGCCATTCGGCGTCGCCGACCAAGGTCAGCGCCGGCGTGCCGCCCTGTCGGATGCGCAGGTCGATGGCGCCGTCGTACTTCACGCGCACGATGCGCGCGTCGACGGCACGCGTCTCGGTGACATTGTCGGCGCCGCGCGCGATCCCGAAAAAGGCGCACAGGCCGGCAAATGCCATGCCGAGCGAAAACATCTTGTTCATCCGTTTTCTCCGAATCATTTCTAAAATAGCCATG
This sequence comes from uncultured Massilia sp., assembly GCA_963529995.1. Lineage (GTDB taxonomy): Bacteria > Pseudomonadota > Gammaproteobacteria > Burkholderiales > Burkholderiaceae_D > Telluria. Next base: position 68,914 of record CAUSCY010000007.1, read on the forward strand.
CAGACAGATTAACGACAACGACCCGCGCTGCCCAGCAAAATGCGACGAACTGCAAAAATGCCGCCCCAGGCCGCATTCCGGATATTGGAATGTCATGTTGCATTAAATCAAATGATTACAGATTTGCATGTGCCTGCGCTAAGATAAATCGATCCCGCTGGACCCAGGGCGGGACGACAAACTCACGAAGAGGTAATGAATGCGCATGCGTCAACTCTGCCTGGCCGCGGCCGGCCTGTCGCTGTCGCTGTCCGCGCTCGCCGCGAGCAGCGACCAGTGGACACTGCCGGTCGACGTCAAGAAGCTGGACAATGGCCTGACGGTCGTCGTCTCCGAAGACCACAGTTCGCCCACCGTCGGCGTCTCGGTCGTGTACCACGTCGGCATGCGGCTCGAGCCGCGCAACCGCACCGGCTTCGCCCACCTGTTCGAACACCTGATGTTCCAGGGCACGCCGAATGCACCGAAGGGCGTGTTCGACCGCACCATCACGGGCGGCGGCGGGCGCAACAACGGTTCCACCCGTCCCGACTTCACCAACTACATCGAGACGGCGCCCGTGTCGAGCATCGAGCCGATCCTGTGGCTGGAAGCGGACCGCATGAAGACGCTGGACTTCAACCCGGCCACGCTGAAGAACCAGCAGGACGTGGTCAAGGAAGAGATCCGCGTCAACGTCAAGAACCAGCCCTACGGCGGCTTCGACTGGATCGACATCAACCAGCTCGCGTTCAAGAAGTGGGAGAACAACCACGACGGCTACGGCAGCTTCGAAGACCTCGAAGGCGCCAGCCTGGACGACGTGCGCGCCTTCCACCGCGACTACTACGGTCCCAACAATGCCGTCCTGTCGATCGCCGGCGACGTCACGCCGGAACAGGGTTTCGCGCTGGCGCAGAAATACTTCGGCGGCATCGCCAGCCGTCCCGTACCGAAAGGCACGGACTTTTCCGAAGCGGTGAATACCGAGGAAAAACGCATCGAGCAGAGCGACGCGCTGGCCCAGGTGCCGGCCGTCGCGGCGGCCTGGAAGGTGCCCGAGAAAGGCAGCCGCGACCAGGCGCCGATGGCCGTGCTGGCCCAGCTGCTGGCGGGCGGCGACGCCTCGCTGTTCTACCAGGGCCTGGTCAAGGGCCGCGAGATCGCGTTGAATATCGAGGGCGGCTTCGGCCTGACCGGGCCGTTCGAATACGCCGGCCCGACCGTGTTCACCGTGACCGGCCTGTACAAGCCGAATTCCAGCGCCGACGCCATGCTCGCCGCCATGGACGAGGAGATCGCCAGGGTCGCGAAGAACGGTGTCGACGACGCCACCCTGAAACGCGTGAAGACGCGCATGCTGGCCGACTGGAACAATCGCCTGGAAAACTTCCTGAACCGCGCCGACATGCTGGCCAAGCTGCAGACGCTGTGGGGCGACGCCAACGTCGTCAACAAGGTGCCGGGCTGGATCGAGGGCGTGACCTCGGCCGACATCCAGCGCGTGGCATCGACGTACCTGGTCAGGACCAACCGCGCGGTCATCGACCGCAAGCCCGTCGCGAAATCCCCGGCGGCCCCGGCGGCCCCGGCCACACTGGCCACCCCGGCAGGAGGCAAACAATGAACAACGCAGCCATGAAGAAAACGATGCTGGCCCTCGCCGTCGCGGCGGGCTGCACAGCCGCCGTCCAGCCGGCCGCGCTGGCGGCCGACACGCCAGCTGCTGCTTCTGCCGGAGCCATGCCCGCCTACGGCACCGACAAGCCGCTGCCGACGCCGCACATCGGCAAGAAGACGCTGGCCAACGGCCTGCAGGTCTGGGTGGTGCCGCGCGACGGCGTGCCGCGCGTGGACATGGTGCTGGCCGTGCGCGACGCCGGTTTCGGCGCCGACGACGCCGCCCACCCGGGCTTTGCGAGCATGCTCGCGGGCCTGCTCAACGAAGGCACGGCCAAGCGCGATTCGCGCGCCATCGCCGAAGCGGCGCAGGGCCTGGGCGGCTCGGTGGCCGCCAGCCCGAGCGCCGACGGCATCCTCGTCTCGGCCAATGCCCTCGCCTCGCAGGCGGCGCCGATGATGGCGCTGCTGGCCGAGGTCGCCCGCACGCCGTCGTTCCCGGCCAAGGAAGTGACGCTGGCCAAGGCCAATGCGCTGCAGTCGCTGCGCGTGGCCGAGACCCAGCCGCGCTTTCGCGCCGAGCGCGCGATGAGCCGTGCCATCTACGGCGACCATCCGTACGGCCATACCGACCCGACCGTCGCGTCGATCGATGCCACCACCGAGGCCTTGCTGCGCAGCGAACACGCGCGCCGTTTCCGTCCCGAGCGCGCGCTACTCGTGATCGCCGGCCGCATCGGCGAAGCGGAAGCGCTGAAACTGGCCCAGGACGCATTCGGCGACTGGAAGGCGAGCGGCCCGGCCGTCGCCGCCACCCCGAAAGCGCGGGCCGCCGCCAAGCCGGCACGGCTGGTGCTGGAGCGCGCCGGCAGCGTGCAGTCGACGATCCGCCTGGGCAGCCCGGGCATCGCCGCCACGGCATCCGACCAGATCCCGCTGCGCATGGCCAGCACCATCCTCGGCGGCGGTTTTTCGAGCCGCGTGAACATCAAGCTGCGCGAGGAAAAGGGCTATACCTATGGCGCCTCGGCCGGCGCGCGCCTGCTGCGCGAAGGCGGCAGCATCGTCGGCGGCGCCGACGTGCGCAACGAGGTGACGGGAGCGGCGCTGACCGAGTACTTCAGCGAGTACAAGCGCATCGGCACCGAGCTGGTGTCGGCGGACGAGATGAAGATGCACAAGCGCTACGTCGCCGGCGGCTATTTGCTGAGCAACCAGATGCAGCGCGCGGTGGCCACCACGCTGGCCACGAACTGGCTGGTGGGGCTGCCGGCCGAGTTCCTCGGCCAGTACGTGCCGCTGATCGAAAAGGTCACGCCGCAGCAGGTACGCGACGTGTCGAAGAAGTATTTCGCGCCGGAAAAGCAGTCGATCGTCGTCGTGGGCGATCCGAAGGCCGTGGGCGGACAGCTGAAGGCCTTCGGCACCTTCACCGTGACCGACAAATAACGCCCTTCCGCAGGCGCGGCGAAGGACGCAAGCAAGCCTCCCGGGTGCAAGCCCGGGAGGCTTTTTCGTTGCTGCGGATTACTTCTTGGAAGACTGCTTCGAACCGCCGCTCGACGACTGCTTGCTCTCGCCGTGCTCGGCGCGTTGCTTGTTGACGATGCGCGACGCGACCTCTTCCTCGCGGCCGGGGTAGCGGTGTTCCTTCTTGAATTCGGTCTCGAGCTTCTTGTACTCGCGCTCGCGCTTGGGGCTGGCTCCACGGGGCATGACGACCTCCATCGGTTGAATTGACGGGGTCAGCTTAGTCCGGTTGCGCAGGGAGGTTCGTGCGGTGACACACGTTCAACCGCCGCCCGATCAACCCTGCAGCGCCTTCTCCAGATCCGCCAGGTCCGCCGGCTTGACGAGGTGCGCATCGAAGCCCGCTTCCTGCGCCTTCTTGCGGTCTTCCGGCGAGCCGTAGCCCGTATGCGCGACGAGGCGGATCGAACCGAGCTGCGGATGGCGCTTGAGCATGCGTGCCAGTTCGTAGCCGTCCACGCCCGGCAGGCCGATGTCGAGCACGATCACGTCGGGACGGCGCGCCGTTGCCAGGTCGATGATCTGCGAGGCGTCGGCCGTGGTGACGGCGTCGTAGCCCATCTCCGCCAGCAGGAAGGCCATCATTTCCATCGCGTCGATATTGTCGTCGACCAGCAGCACGCGGCGCTTGGCCGGCGCCGCGTTGTTGGCCGCATCGTCCGCCTCGGCTGCCGCCGACGCCGATGTGCCGGCATCCGGCTGAGCCGTGGTGCGCAACACCGGCAGCTCGACCGTGAAGGTCGAGCCCATGCCGATGCCGGGGCTGGTCGCCGACAGGTGGCCGCCGTGCATCTCGAGCAGGCGCGAGACCAGCGACAGGCCGATGCCCAGGCCCTCCGGCGCGCGGTCCGGCGGCACGGCGGCCTGGGCGAACATGCCGAAGATGCGCGACAGGTTGTCCTCGGCGATGCCGATGCCGTTGTCCTGCACGGCGATGCGCACGGCCTCGTCGGCCAGCATCACCTCGACCTTGATGTGCCCGCCCTTGGGGGTGAACTTGGCCGCGTTGTGCAGCAGGTTGCCCATCGACTGGGCCAGGCGCACCGGGTCGCCCGAGACCCAGATGCCCTGCTCCGGCTCGATCACCTCGAGCCGGTGCTCGCGTGCGGCGATCAGGGGACCGGCCGTCTCGATGGCCTGGGCGATCACGCCCTTCAGGTCGACGGCTTCCTGGCGCAGCGCGATCTTGCCTTCCGAGATGCGCGCCACGTCGAGCAGGTCGTCGACGAGGTGCGCCAGGTGGTCGACCTGGCGCGTGATGACTTCGCGTGCGCGCGCCTGGCGCTCGCCGGCGCCGGGGCCGCTGGCGCCCAGCAGCGCGGCCGCATTGCGGATCGGCGACAGCGGATTGCGCAGCTCGTGCGCGAGCGTGGCCAGGAATTCGTTCTTGTTGCTGTCGGCGGCGCGCAGCAGCGCCTCCATTTCCTTGCGGCGGGTGACGTCGCTGGTGACGCGCGCCACGCGATACACCTCGTCGCGGCGGTCGCGCACGGGGAACAGGCGGTCGCGCACCCAGCGCACGCCGCCGCCCGGCATCATCACGCGGAATTCGGCGTCGTAATGCGGCGTCTGCTGCAGCGCGCCCCACAGGGCTTCGACATAGGCGCGGTCGTCCACGTGCACGGCGTCCAGCCAGCTATGCGGCTCGCGCTCGATCGAGTCGACGCTGCGGCCCCAGATCGTGGCATAGGCCGGGCTCACGTATTCGAGCGCGCGCGCCGGCACCGAGAACATCCAGAACACGTCCTCGATATTGTCGGTCAGCTGGCGGAAGCGCTCCTCGCTGTCGCGCAGCGCGTTCTGGGTCTGGCGCATGCGCAGCAGCGCGTTCACGTTGGCGATCAGTTCGTCGGCCTCGATCGGCGCCGCGAGATAGTTGTCGGCACCGCCTTCCAGGCCGCGGATCTTGTCGGCGCGGCCGGTCAGCGCGGCCGAGGTCTGCAGCACCAGCACGAGCGCGCTGTCCGGATCGGCCTTGATGCGGCGGCACACCTCGATGCCGTTGATGTCGGGCAGCTTCACGTCGAGCAGCACGAGGCCGACTTCGCCGCGCTTGACGATCGCCAGCGCATCGGTGCCGTTGGTGGCCTCGACCACCGAGAAGCCCGCGCTCTGCAGGATGCGGGTCTTGGCGTAGCGGGCGCCGTCGTTGTCGTCGACGTTCAGGATCAGGGTGGGAGTCGTCATCGTATGTCCATCAATGTCCGTCATGTTCCGCGTCGGGAGCGGCCGGTAAGCTGCGCGGCAGCACCAGGCGGAAGGTCGAGCCGACGCCGACGCGGCTCTCGACCTCGACCCGCCCGCCCAGCAGCTCGGCCAGCCTGCGGCACAGCGGCAAGCCCAGGCCCGTGCCCTTGCTGCGGCGCTGCAGCGGGTGTTCGATCTGGCTGAATTCCTCGAAGATCAGTTGCAGGTTGTCCGGGCCGATGCCGATCCCGGTATCGGCCACCGAGAACACGACGGCGTCGCCGGCCGCATGCGCAGACACGCGCACCGCACCTTGCTCGGTGAATTTCAAGGCATTCGAAATGAAATTGCGCAGCACCTGGGCAATTTTACCTTCGTCCGACTCGAACGGCTCGGTCACGTCGGTCGGCGCGAACACCAGCTCGACCCGGGCCTCGTCGACCAGCGGCCGCAGCATGCCCTTCAAGGTCCTGAACAGGTTCTCGACCACCACCGGCGCCGTCTGCACCTCGACCTTGCCGGCCTCGATCTTGGCCAGGTCGAGCAGGTCGTTGACCAGTTCCGACAGGTCGTTGGCGGCCGTCTCGATATAGCGCACCTGGCGCTCCTGCTCGGGGGTCAGGTCGCCATCCATGCGGTCCAGCAGCAGCTTGGCCAGCGCGCGGATCGAGGACAGCGGCGTGCGCAATTCATGGCTGGTATTCGACAGGAAGCGCGACTTCATCTCGTCGGCCTTGCGCAGGCGTTCGGCCTTGTCCTCGATCTCCGCGTACAGCGCGACGATGCCGCGGTTGGTGTCTTCCAGCTCGCGCGTCAGCGACAGCAGGTCTTCCTGGCGCTCGCGCAGCTCGGCCAGCGTGGTGGCCAGCTCGCGGTTCTGCAGGTGCACCTCGAGATAGGTATTGGCGACCGGGCTGTCCTTGGCCAGCTGCTCGGCGATCTCGGACAGGCGCGCCGGCCCGACCTGCGCCTGCTGCGGCAGCACGCGCCGCATGGTCACGACGGCGGGGCCGTGCGCGCCCTGCTCCACCGTGCAGTCGTCCATCAGGCGGTGCGCGGTGACGATGGCGTCGTCGGGCAGCGGTCCCGAGGTCACGTTGCCGGCGCCGATCGTCACCTGCAGGCACTGCCTGCGCTCCAGGTCGGCGATGCCGAACGCGGCGCGGCCTCCCAGGCTGACCTGGCAGGCACCGCGCGCCACTTCCGACACGGCGGTGGCGATGCGCACCTGGTCCTGCTGCGAAAAGCCGAGCAGGCTGGAGATCTGGCGCGCGCGCTGGCGCACCAGCACGACGTCCTGCTCGTTGGCGATGCCGATGTTGAGGATGCGCTGCATGCCGTCGTCCTTTCTAGGAACCGGTCCGACGCCGCGCGACGAGCACCATGGCGTCGTCGCGGCGGCGGATGAAGTCGCGCATCAGCACCGCCGCGATCACGCCCGGCATGCGCGCGAACAGGCCCGGATAGGCGTTCAGGTCCCATTGCGTCTGCAGGCCGTCCGAATGCAGGATGCACAGCGCGCCGTGCGCGAAATCGACGGTGAATTCCTGCACCTTGCGCATATTGTGGCCGACGATGCCGTTGTGCGACACCAGCGTGCGGCGCGCCGCGCCGTCGGCCACGATGGCGCTGACGTTGCCGACGCCGGCGAAGCGCAGGCTGCTCGTGGCATAGTCGACGCGCGCTACCGAGACGGCCGCGCCGCGCGTGATGCGCAGCAGGTCGTGCGCGGCCTGCAGCACGTCGGCGGGACCGGCGCCGCGGCGCCGTTCGAGCGCCTCGATGGCGCCGGCCGCCGCCTTGGCGGCCTCCGGGCCATGACCGAGGCCGTCGACGCCCAGCAGCCCGGTACCGTCCGCATCGCAGGCCATCGCCCAGCCGTCGCCGCTGGCCTCCTCGCCGGCCAGCGGCACGCACAGGGCGCCCAGTTCGAGCCCGCAGGGATCCGGCGTCGCTTCCCGGCACCAGATGCGCATGAAGAACACGGCGCCCTTGTCGCGCATGCTCCAGACGTCGAACTCGTCGGCCTGGCGGCGCAGCGCGCCCAGGCCGGTGCCGGCGGTGCCGGCCGTCGAGACGCCGTCCTGCAGGCTGAACGCGAGGTCGGCGATGCCGGGGCCGCTGTCGACCGCCAGCACGTCCACGCCGGCCATCCCGGCCCCCGACTGGGTGCGCATGATGTACAGCGTGCCTTCGCCGGCGTGCTTGAGGATGTTGGTGCCCGCTTCCGTGATCACGATCGCCAGGCGACCGGCCTTGACGTCGTCGAAGCCGAGCGTGTCGGCCAGCTTCTGGCCGACACGGCGCGCGGCCGAGACGTCGCTGGCGTGATGGATCGGGAAGACGTATTGCGGGGCGAGAGAGTGAATCAGCGTTTCCATTTGATGACTGCCACCGCCGTGCCTTCGCCCGGTCGGGAATCGATGTCGAACTCGTCGACCAGGCGCTTCGAGCCGGACAGGCCCAGGCCCAGGCCGCCGCCGGTCGTGTAGCCGTCGCGCAGCGCCAGCTCCAGATCGACGATGCCGGGACCGTCGTCGACGAACACCAGGCCGACGCCCTGCTTGAAGCCGTCGACGAGGGCGTCGAGATGCACTTCGCCGCCGCCGCCGTACTTGATCGTGTTGCGCGCCAGTTCGCTGGCCGCCGTCACCAGCTTGGTCTGGTCGACCAGCGACAGCGCGATGCCCACCGCGCGCTCGCGCACGTGGCGGCGCAATGCCACCACGTCCTCGTCGGAGCGCAAGGGCAAGGTGGTCCTGCCGGTACGCGCTTCGCGGCGGAACTCCAGCAAACGGGTGTCGAAGGCGACCGCGTTATTCAGAGCGGCGCTCATCAGAAATCAGTCTTTCCCAGCAGGGCCATGCCTTTCTCGACGTTCAGGGCCGTCTTCACGCCGTGCAGCGTCAGGCCCAGTTCCACCAGCGTGATCGCCACCGCCGGCTGCATGCCGACGACCACCGTTTCGGCGTCGAGCACGCGCGCCATCGCGGCGGTATTGCTGATCATGCGGCCGATGAAGGAATCGACCAGGTCCAGTGCCGAGATGTCGATCAGGACACCCTTGGCGCGGTCGCGCACGATGCGCTCGGTCAGGTCGTCCTGCAGCGTCATCGCGAGGCGGTCGTGCATGTCGACCTGGATCGTCACGAGCAACAGGTTGCCCATGCGCAGGATGGGGATGCGTTCCATGTCCGGTCCTTATCCCTTGGCGTGCGACTTCACCACGGCGGTGCCGGTGCGCTCGAGCGCGACCACGAAGGCGTCGGCCAGCGTCGCCTTGGTCATCACGTCTTCCAGGTTCACGCCCAGGTGGACGATGGTCTGGGCGATCTGCGGGCGGATGCCGCTGATGATGCAGTCGGCGCCCATCAGGCGCGCGGCGGCGATCGTCTTCATCAGGTGCTGGGCGACCAGCGTGTCCACGGTCGGCACGCCGGTGATGTCGATGATGGCGATCGAGGCGCCCGTATCGACGATCTTCTGCAGGATGTTTTCCATCACGACCTGGGTGCGCGCCGAATCCAGCGTGCCGATCAGCGGCAGCGCCAGGATGCCGTCCCACAGCTTGACGACCGGCGTGGACAGCTCCAGCAGCTCCTGCTGCTGGCGCACGATGATCTGGTCGCGGGTGCGCTGGAACGATTCGATGGTGTACAGGCCCAGCTTGTCCAGCAGGGTGTTGACGGTCCAGGATGCGTCGGCCAGCTGTTCCGCGTCGCCGGCGAAACCGGCGCGCAGGTGGGAGAACAGGGGTTGCTTCAGCGAGAACACGAAGGTCGCCGTCTCGCTCGGCGTCGAGCCGTTCTTGGCGCGCGTCGACGAGATCTCGGCCAACAGGTCGCGCACCTCGTCCCAGGCACGGTGTTCGATGTTCTGCAGTTCGCCGCTGCGGGTGGCAGTGGTGAAGGCGGCCAGGAATTGCTGGGAATGCTGGCGCAGCTGCTCGCGCGAGACGACATTCGCCCGCACCGTCAGCGCTTCGAGCTGGGCCAACCACTGTGCGCCGATCTCGGCCTGGTGATCCTGGATGAGCTGGCTGATGCGGGTCGCGTAGTCCTGAATGGTCATCTATCGGTCCTTAGTCTGGTGGAAGCTGTGCCCTTGTCATATGCATACGTCGGGCATTCTGGCAAATGGCCAACTATACCATTCATTGCCTTTGCGACAGGTCACGATTGTACTGCTTCCCACTATTTATTTTGCATTGTTGTGCCATTTCGTGACAAATCGGTGAAACAGATAACGCAAGGAAAATTTCCTCGCCGAGCCGGTTTTTCGGGCTTTCGGTTTTACGTATTTACCAGCCAATGCGGTGTGCCGCTCGACCGGTCACGTCGCGCCGATTGTTATCGGAGCCCGAATGATCAAATCAAAATCCCGGCAATTATCTTTCGAGGGAAATGCAACAGAATCTGCCTCACCCATTACCGACCTGGAGTCTCCATCATGTCAACCATCATCCTCATCACCGGTGCGTCGTCCGGCTTCGGCCTGATGACGGCAAAGGCGCTGGCGCAAGCCGGCCACATCGTCTACGCCTCGATGCGCGAAACGTCCGGCCGCAATGCGCCGCGCGTCGCCGAACTGGGCCAATGGGCCAGGGACCATGGCGTCGACCTGCGCACGGTGGAGCTCGACGTGCAGTCGGACGACTCTGCCGCGGCGGCCGTCCGCCAGGTGCTGGCAGAGGCCGGCCGGCTCGACGTCATTGTCCATAACGCGGGGCACATGGTGTTCGGCCCGGCCGAAGCATTCACTCCCGAGCAATTGATGCAGCAATACGACGTCAACGTCCTGGGCGCCCAGCGCGTCAACCGCGCCGCCCTGCCCCATCTGCGCAAGCAGGGCCGGGCACTCGTCCTCTGGGTAGGCTCCTCGTCGACGCGGGGAGGCACGCCGCCGTTCCTGGCGCCTTATTTTGCCGCCAAGGCGGCCATGGATGCGCTGGCCGTGTCCTACTCCACCGAACTGGCGCGCTGGGGCATCGAAACCACGATCATGGTGCCGGGCGCCTTCACCAAGGGCACCAACCATTTCGCGCACGCCGGCAAGCCGGCGGACAGCCGCATCGTCGCGGAATACGAGGGAGGCCCCTATGCCGGCGTCGCCGCCATGGCACTGAAGGGCCTGGCCAGCCTGGAGCCGAGCGACGCGGACCCGGAAGAAGTGGCGCGGCAGATCGTGCGCGTGGTCGGCCTGCCCCACGGCACGCGACCGTTCCGTGTGCATGTTGACTCGTCGCAAGATGGCGCGGAGGTCGTCAATATGGTGGCCGATCGCATGCGCCGCGACATCTACCGCGCGATCGGCCTGCAGGACCTGCTCGCGCCGCGCGTCGCCTGACATAAAAAAACCGCCAGGCTCACGCACTGGCGGTTTTTCGGGGCGACGGGCGCGGCAGGATTACTGCGCTGCGCCTTCGACCGGGTCGGCGGCCTTCATCGACAGCTTCAGGCGGCCGCGCTCGTCGGTCTCGAGGACCTTCACGCGCACTTGCTGGCCTTCCTTCAGGTAATCGGCCACGGCGTTGACGCGCTCGTTGGCGATCTGCGAGATGTGCAGCAGGCCATCCTTGCCCGGCATCACTTGGACGATGGCGCCGAAGTCCAGCAGCTTCAGCACGGTGCCGTCGTAGGTCTTGCCCACTTCGACCGATGCGGTCAGCTCTTCGATACGGCGCTTGGCTTCCTGGCCGGCAGCGGCGTCGACCGAGGCGATGGTCACGATGCCTTCGTCGGTGATGTCGATCTGGGTGCCGGTCTCTTCGGTCAGCGCGCGGATGACGGCGCCGCCCTTGCCGATCACGTCACGGATCTTTTCCGGATTGATCTTGATGGTGATCAGGCGCGGTGCGAAGTCCGACAGTTCGGTCTTCACGCTCGGCACGGCCTTCTGCATCTCGACCAGGATGTGCTGGCGGGCTTCCTTGGCCTGGGCCAGTGCAACCTGCATGATTTCCTTGGTGATGCCCTGGATCTTGATGTCCATCTGCAGCGCGGTGATGCCCGCGGTGGTGCCGGCGACCTTGAAGTCCATGTCGCCCAGATGGTCTTCATCGCCCAGGATGTCGGTCAGGACGGCGAACTTGCCGCCTTCCTTGATCAGGCCCATGGCGATGCCGGCGACGTGCGCCTTCATCGGCACGCCGGCGTCCATCAGTGCCAGGCAGCCGCCGCACACCGATGCCATCGACGAGGAACCGTTCGACTCGGTGATTTCCGAGACCAGGCGCACCGAGTAGCTGAACTCTTCCGGCGACGGCAGCGCGGCGACCAGCGCGCGCTTGGCCAGGCGGCCGTGGCCGATTTCACGGCGCTTCGGGGTGCCCACGCGACCGGTTTCGCCGGTGGCGAACGGAGGCATGTTGTAGTGCATCATGAAGTCGTCGGTGTACTCGCCCATCAGCGCGTCGATCTTCTGGCTGTCGCGGCCGGTGCCCAGCGTCGCGATGACGAGGGCCTGGGTTTCGCCGCGGGTGAACAGCGCCGAACCGTGGGTACGCGGCAGCACGCTGGTGCGGATCGAGATCGGACGCACGGTACGGGTGTCGCGGCCGTCGATACGCGGCTCGCCGTCCAGGATCTGCGATCGAACCACCTTGGCTTCCATGTCGAACAGGATGTTGCCGACTTCGGCGCTATCCGCTTCCACGCCCTGCTCCGCCAGGCCGGCCAGCACTTCGCTCGACAGCGACTTCAGCTTCTGCTGGCGTGCCGATTTTTCGCGGGTCTGGTAGGCGTCGCGGATCTTCGCGTCGGCCAGTTGCGCAACCTGGGCGATCAGGGTTTCGTTCTTCGGTGCCGGCGCCCACTCGACTTCCGGCTTGCCGCCTTCTTCGACCAGCGCGTGGATCGCGTCGATCACGGCCTTCATCTGCTCGTGGCCGTAGACGACCGCGCCCAGCATGACTTCTTCGGACAGCTGCTGCGCTTCGGATTCGACCATCAGCACGGCGTGTTCGGTACCGGCCACGACCAGGTCCATCTGCGAGGTCTTGAGCTGGGTGGTGGTCGGGTTCAGGATGTACTGACCGTTGGCGTAGCCGACGCGGGCGGCGCCGATCGGACCGTTGAACGGGATGCCGGCGATGCACAGGGCGGCCGAGGCGCCGATCATCGATGGGATGTCCGGATCGATTTCAGGATTGACCGACAGGACGTGGATGATGACCTGGACTTCGTTCAGATAACCTTCCGGGAACAGCGGGCGGATCGGACGGTCGATCAGGCGCGACGTCAGGGTCTCCTTCTCCGACGGACGGCCTTCGCGCTTGAAGAAGCCGCCCGGGATCTTGCCGGCGGCATAGCTCTTCTCGATGTAGTCGACGGTCAGCGGGAAGAAGTCCTGGCCAGGCTTGGCGTCCTTCTTGGCGACGACGGTCGCCAGCACGACGGTGTCTTCCACCGACACGAGGACGGCGCCGCTGGCCTGGCGCGCGATCTCGCCGGTCTCCAGGGTGACGGTGTGGTCGCCGTACTGGAAGGTTTTCGTAACTTTGTTAAACATGGGGTATCCCTTTCTATTTGCCGACAGATTTTCAGGCGCTGTCGTTCACCTCACCTCAGTTCGTTTGACGCCGCGTTGGTGCGACGTTTTTTTCCAGTCAGTTGGGGTCAGAGCACAAGCGTGAGATTCGTGCTCCGACCCCAAAGGCTGGAAATAAAAAATGCCCGCGCAGTCTAGCTGACGCAGGCATTTCTCGATCAAGCTTGTGGCTCGATGCGCAACAATTACTTACGCAGGCCGAGCTTGGCGATCAGGTCGCGGTAACGGTTCAGGTCCTTGTTCTTCAGGTAGGCCAGCAGGCTCTTACGACGGTTGACCATCATGATCAGGCCGCGGCGCGAGTGGTGGTCCTTCTTGTGTTCCTTGAAGTGGCCGTTCAGTTCGTTGATGCGCGCGGTCAGCAGCGCAACTTGCACTTCCGGCGAACCGGTGTCTTTGTCGCCACGTGCGTTGTCCGCGATGATCGCGGCTTTGTTGATGTGTTCTACGGACATGATATTACCTTTCACATGCGGTGCAAGAGTCGGAACCCAGCGCACCGTGAGTTGTTAAAAAACCTGGCCATTGAGGCCAAGACCCGGAAGTATAGGCCAAAACATGTTCAGGAGCCAGCGTTTCCTCCGCATCCGCTAGAATTCATGGGTTGGCGATGCCCATTTGGCATGCCTAAAGGATTTTACTGATGAGCAAACTGATCAAGAACACAACGACCATCTCCGCCGCCCTGGCGTTTTCCCTGGCCCTGTCCGCCTGCTCCACCTTCTCGAGGGCCCCGGCAGCCGGCACCCCGCTGGCCGACGTGACGGCCAAGCTGGGCAAGCCGACCGCCGTCTATCCGGACCCGGCCGGCGGCCAGGTGCTCGAATACCGCGGCCAGCCGATGGGCCAGGTCCAGCACATGGCGCGCATCGGCGCCGACGGCCGCCTGATCTCCTATGACCAGGTGCTGACCAACGAGAACTTCGCCAAGCTCGGCACGAAGCGCTGGACCAAGGACGACGTGCTGCGCACCTTCGGCCGTCCGGCCGAGATGTCGGCGGCGCGCGCCACCGGTCCGTTCCCGGACGATGCGGAAGTCTGGTCCTACCGCTATAAGGACGACGGCGTGTGGAACGCGATGATGAGCGTGTACTTCAACGCCCGCGGCGTCGTGCTGCACACCGCCAAGACCCCCGACCCGATCCTCGACGATCGCTACAAGGGCTTCTGAAACAGCCCAGCCGCGCAGGAGCCTTTCATGACCCAGTTAATCAAGAGAACGACGTTCGCGGCCTGCGCCGCCCTATCCTTGTTCGCGGCGCTGTCCCTGTCCGCCTGCTCGGTATTCCGCCAGCCGCCGCCGGCGGGCGCTCCGCTGGCCGCCGTCACCGAGGCGCTGGGCCAGCCGGCCGCCGTCTATCCCGAACCGGACGGCAGCAAGATCCTCGAGTACCGCGGCCAGCCGATGGGCCAGTTCCAGCACATGGCCCGTATCGGCCCGGACGGCCGCCTGGTCTCCTACGAACAGGTGCTCACCAGCGAGAACTTCGCCAAGGTGAAAATCGACGGGTGGACCAAGGACGACATCCTGCGCCACTTCGGCCACCCGGCCGAGACCTCGCGCGTGGGCTACAAGGACTACGAAGTCTGGTCCTACCGCTACAAGGAAGCGGGCGTGTGGAATTCGCTGATGCACGTGCACTTCGACCAGCAGGGCGTCGTGCGGCAGATGCTCAACGGGCCGGATCCGATGTACGACGACCGGTTCCGGTTCCGCTGAGCGCCCTAGGGGCGTCTACGGGGCCTGCCTGGCCCCGTCCGCCTGCTCTTCCGTGCCGCGCACGAAGGCATCTACCGCATCCAGCGTTGGCGCCAGCCGCTTGAGCGTGGCGGACAGCGATGCGACGAGCGTCGCGTGGTTGACGCCGTCGTAGTACACCTCCCGCACCGGCACGCCAGCCTGGCGCAATGCCGCCGCCAGGTGGCCCGTGTTGCGCGCCGGGTCGACGGTATCGTCGTGCTTCGCCGCGACCAGCAGCGCCGGCGGCGCCCCGGCCGTCACGTGCGCGACCGGCTGCGTGTCGGCCCTGGTGTACGGATAATCGAAGACGGGACGCGTCGTACGGTTCTCGATTGGCAGGAAATCGTAGGGGTCGGCGAGGCCGATCCAGCCGCGCAGCACGGCCGGCGTCAAGCCCTCCTGTCGCAGCCAGCGCTTGTCCAGCGCCAGCATCGCGGCGTTGTAGGCGCCGGCGCTGTGGCCCATCGCGTAGACCCGGTACGGATCGCCGCCGTACTTGCCGATCTCGCGCTCGGTCCAGGCGACGGCGCGCGCGGCATCGTGCAGGAAGTCCGGATAGCGCACCTGCGGATACAGGCGGTAGTCCGGGATCACGACAACATAGCCGCGTGCCGCCAGCGCGCGCCCGACGAAGGCATAGTCGGCGCGCTTGCCGCTGACCCAGTTACCGCCGAAGAAGAACACGATCACCGGCGCCGCGACGCCCGGCCTGGCCGCGCCGGCCGGCGGCTGGTAGACGTCGAGCATCGTGCCCGTATCGGCGTCGTAGCGGATCGCCGTGGTGGCGTGCGTGCCGCCGCCCAGCGATACGGCATTCACGGCCGACAAGGGAGAACAGGCGGCGAGCGTGGCGGCAAGCAGTACGGCCCCGCAGGAAGCGGTCAGGGTCTTGATCATCGAAAACGGTAGCTATTGAGAAGACGCGCGGATGGGTCGTCCCCACCCGCGTGCGCACGGTGGATCAGCGGCGCTCGCTCGGATCGAGCGTTTCCTCGTCGGTCTGGATGATGCTGACCTTCTTGCCCTTCGCCAGGCGCCACAGGAACACACCGTAGCCGGACAGGCCGTACAGCACGAACAGCGGCCACAGCACCTTGGGCGGGTCGATCGCCAGCAGCGCCAGCAGCAGCGCGATCAGGAACACGACGATGAACGGCACCGACTTGCGGAAATTGACGTCCTTGAAGCTGTAGAACGGGACGTTGGTGACCATGGTGATGCCGGCGAACAGCGCGATGCACCACGAGATCCAGTCGACGCTGCGCGCGCTGACGTTGATGTCCGGGTCCGTCATCATCATCACGAAGCCCACCACGAGGGCCGCCGCGGCGGGACTGGGCAAGCCCTGGAAGTAGCGCTTGTCGACCACCTCGATGTTCGTGTTGAAGCGGGCTAGGCGCAGCGCGGCGCCTGCGCAGTAGACGAAGGCGGCGATCCAGCCCAGCTTGCCCAGGCCGCGCAGCGACCATTCGTAGATGACGAGCGCCGGGGCGGCGCCGAAGGACACCATGTCGGACAGGCTGTCGTACTGGGCGCCGAACTCGGACTGGGTATTCGTCAGGCGCGCCACCCGGCCGTCCAGGCTGTCGAGCACCATGGCGATGAACACGGCCCAGCAGGCGTGGTCGAAGCGCTGGTTCATCGCCATCACGATGGCGTAGAAGCCGCCGAACAGGGCGGCCGTCGTGAAGGCGTTGGGCAGCAGGTAGATGCCCCGGCGCGGACGGGCCGACACGACGTCGGTCTTGCGCGTGCGGGCGAAGCGGGCGAATCGGGGCGCCTTGACGGCGCCTGGTTTTCTGCGACGGGGAAGCGTGGGCATGGTTGTTGTTCTTTGCACTGAGGTAACAATGCGCCTGAGGCGCGGACCACGCCATTATAGTGGCCCGCCCCCGTGTTAGCGAACCGTTACGGTTCAGCGGAATTTCACCTTGCCGACCAGGCGCATTTCCAGCACGGTCTCGCCTGGCTCGAAGCTCGGTTCCGGCATCGCATCGGCCTGCGCCATGCGCGCCACGCGCGCGCCGGTCACGCTGACGCGCTGCATGGCTTCGGGATTGCCGGCATAGTTGCCGCTGCCTTCGAAGTCGACCGTGTCGATCACGGCGTCGTTCACGCCGCGGCCCATGGCTTTCGCGATCGAGGCGATGCGCTCGTTCAGGTTGGCGTAGGTGGCGGCGATGCGCTCGTCGTCCAGGCGCTTCTGCAGTTCCTTGCTGAGGTGGTAGTCGACGCCGTTCAGGTTCAGCACCTTCTGGGCGGCCGCCGCGACCTTGGGCAGATTCTGCAGGTTGCGCGTCTTCACTTCCAGGTACTGGCCGACGCGCCAGCCGATCGGGATGCGGCGCGCGGCCGGATTGGCGAGCGGACGCGCACCGTCCGGCACTTCCGGATAGACCGGATAGGTGTAATAGCCGACGGTTTTCAGTTCCGCCTGCGGGTCGCCGCTCTTCACGATGTCGGTGCCCTGCTTCATCTTCTGGTTGACCCGTGCGGTGGCGGCAGCGCGGTCCTTGTCCTGCTCCTCGACGGCGAACGTGACGGTCGCCTCGTCGTTGGCATGGCGGACCTCGCCGAAGGCCGGCACCACCACCAGCGTGCCGGCGGTCAGCGCGGCGCGCTGTGCAGGGACGGAAGTGCTCTGGGCGTGCGCGTTCAGGGCCAGGCCGAGGGCGGACAGCAGGATCAGTTTCTTGAAGGGCATCGTCGTTCTCTCCTTATTGTGTTTCTGCGGCAAGGGCCGCGGCAGGAGAACGATAACCGGTTTGCGATAACGACGGGGTTTCTGTAATGGAAAGTTGCAAAGCGTTGCAATTGGCTGCAATTAGGCAAAGCAAAAACCATTGTCGGCAATGAGCCGTCATCCCCGCGAAGGCGGGGATCCATGCTGAGTTTCAGAATTCGGCACGGTGTACGGGGCGTACACGCATCAACTTCGGTAGCTCAGCATGGGTCCCCGCTTTCGCGGGGACGACGGTGCTACTCAGTTCTTCGACTGATCGACCAGCTTGTTCTTGGCAATCCACGGCATCATCGCGCGCAGCTTCTCGCCGACCTGCTCGATCTGGTGCTCGCTGGTGAGACGGCGGCGCGAGATCAGGGTCGGGGCGCCGGCCTTGTTCTCGAGGATGAAGCTCTTCGCGTACTCGCCCGTCTGGATGTCGGTCAGGCACTGCTTCATCGCCTTCTTGGTCTCCTCGGTCACGATGCGCGGGCCGGTGACGTATTCGCCGTATTCCGCATTGTTCGAGATCGAGTAGTTCATGTTGGCGATGCCGCCTTCGTAGATCAGGTCGACGATCAGCTTCAGCTCGTGCAGGCACTCGAAGTAGGCCATCTCCGGCGCGTAGCCCGCTTCCACCAGGGTCTCGAAGCCGGCCTTGATCAGCTCGACGGTACCGCCGCACAGCACGGCCTGCTCGCCGAACAGGTCGGTCTCGGTCTCTTCGCGGAAGTTGGTCTCGATGATGCCGGCCTTGCCGCCGCCGTTGGCCATCGCGTAGGACAGCGCGATGTCGCGCGCGGCGCCGGATTTATCTTGATAGACGGCGACCAGGTGCGGCACGCCGCCACCCTGGCGGTAGGTGCCGCGCACGGTGTGGCCCGGGGCCTTCGGCGCGATCATGATGACGTCGAGGTCGGCGCGCGGCACGACCTGGCCGTAGTGGACGTTGAAGCCGTGCGCGAAGGCCAGCGCGGCGCCCTGCTTGATGTTCGGCTCGACGTTGTTCTTGTAGACCTCGGCGATGTTCTCGTCCGGCAGCAGGATCATGACGACGTCGGCGTTCTTGACCGCCTCGTCGACCTCGGCGACCTTCAGGCCGGCCTGCTCGACCTTGTTCCAGGACGCGCCGCCGCGGCGCAGGCCGACGGTGACCTTGCAGCCGGATTCGGTCAGGTTCTGGGCGTGGGCGTGGCCTTGCGAGCCGTAGCCGATGATGGCGACGTTCTTGTTCTTGATGAGGGACAGGTCGCAGTCTTTATCGTAGAAAACTTTCATTTTTATTCCAGTATATATAGTGGTATTCGGATGTTTGGTGGGCACGGGGTGCCCACCCTACGTGTCATGTGGCGCGGACTGCGACCTCAAACTTTCAATATGCGTTCGCCGCGGCCGATGCCGGAGCCGCCGGTGCGCACCGTCTCGAGGATCGAGGCGCGGTCGATGGCGTCGATGAAGGCGTCCAGCTTGGATTTCGCGCCAGTCAGCTCGATCGTGTAGGTCTTCTCGGTCACGTCGATGATGCGGCCGCGGAAGATGTCGGCGGTGCGCTTCATTTCCTCGCGCTCCTTGCCGACCGCCCTCACCTTGATCAGCATGAGCTCGCGCTCGATGTGCTGGCCTTCGGTCAGGTCGACCACCTTCACCACCTCGATCAGGCGGTTCAGGTGCTTGGTGATCTGCTCGATGATGTCGTCCGAGCCGCTCGTGACGATCGTCATGCGCGACAGCGTCGCGTCTTCGGTCGGCGCCACGGTCAGCGTCTCGATGTTGTAGCCGCGGGCCGAGAACAGGCCGACCACGCGCGACAGGGCGCCGGCTTCGTTTTCCAGCAGGACGGAGATGATGTGTCGCATCACAGGTCCTCCGCGCCGAGCAGCATTTCACTCAGACCCTTGCCGGTCTTGACCATCGGCCAGACGTTCTCGCTGCGGTCCGTGATGAAGTTCATGAAGACGAGGCGGTCCTTCATCGCGAAGGCTTCGCGCAGCGATCCTTCCACGTCGCCCGGCTTCTCGATGCGCATGCCGACGTGGCCATAGGCCTCGGCCAGCTTCTCGAAGTCCGGCAGCGAATCCATATAAGACTCGGAATAGCGCGAGTTGTAGTCGAGCTCCTGCCACTGGCGCACCATGCCCAGGAAGCGGTTGTTCAGCAGGATGATCTTCGGCGTCAGGTGGTACTGCTTGCAGGTCGCCAGTTCCTGGATGTTCATCTGGATCGAGCCCTCGCCCGTGACGCAGGCCACGGTCGCGCCGGGGTTCGCCATCTGCACGCCCATGGCGTACGGCAGGCCCACGCCCATCGTGCCCAGGCCGCCCGAATTGATCCAGCGGCGCGGCTTGTTGAACGGATAGTACTGCGCGGCCCACATCTGGTGCTGGCCCACGTCCGACGTGACGAAGGCGTCGCCGCCCGTCACCTGCCACAGCGTCTCGATGACGGACTGCGGCTTGATGACCTCGTTCGACGTCGGATACTTCAGGCATTCGCGGCCGCGCCAGTCGCCGATCTGGCGCCACCAGTCCTGCACGGCCGGGTTCGGACGCGCCTCGCTGGCGTCGAGTTGCGACAGCAGTTCGACCAGCACGTCCTTGACGTTGCCGACGATCGGGATGTCGACCTTGACGCGCTTGGAAATCGACGACGGGTCGATGTCGATGTGGATGATCTTGCGCGGGTTGCTGGCGAAGTGCTTCGGGTTGCCGATCACGCGGTCGTCGAAGCGGGCGCCGATGGCGATCAGGACGTCGCAGTGCTGCATCGCCATGTTCGCTTCATAGGTGCCGTGCATGCCGGGCATGCCGACGAAGTGGCCGCTCGAGGCGCGGTAGGCGCCCAGGCCCATCAGCGTATTGGTGACCGGGAAGCCGAGCTTGTCGACCAGGCGGTTCAGTTCGTCCGACGCATTGGCCAGGATCACGCCGCCGCCCGTGTAGATCATGGGGCGCTCGGCCGACAACAGCAATTGCACGGCCTTGCGGATCTGGCCGGCGTGGCCCTTGTCGACGGGGCGGTAGGAACGCATCTCGATTTCTTTCGGATACGCGTAGTTCGCCTTCTGCATGCTGACATCCTTCGGGATGTCGACCAGCACGGGGCCGGGACGGCCGGTGCGGGCAATATAGAAGGCCTTCTTGACGGTTTCCGCCAGGTCGCGCACGTCCTTGACGAGGAAGTTGTGCTTGACCACGGGGCGGGTGATGCCGACCGTGTCGCATTCCTGGAACGCGTCCTGGCCGATCGCATGGGTCGGCACCTGCCCGGAGATGATCACCATCGGGATCGAATCCATATAGGCGGTGGACAGGCCGGTGACGGCATTGGTGACGCCCGGGCCGGACGTGACGAGGCAGACGCCGACCTCGTTCGAGCTGCGCGAATACGCGTCGGCCGCGTGCACGGCTGCCTGCTCGTGGCGTACCAGGATGTGCTGGAATTTGTCCTGCTTGAAGATGGCGTCATAGATATACAGGACGGCGCCGCCGGGGTAGCCGAAGACGTGTTTCACGCCCTCTTCCGCCAAGCAACGGACCAGTATCTCGGCGCCCGTGATGGGAGCTGCTGCTTCGTTCATGATACGTTTCCTTTCAAGGCCCAATAGGGAGATTGATCGGATGCTCGTTCCTGGCGAGATACGTGTCACGCAACAGTGCTCATGCTTCCCTTCTTTCTGCGGTCACGGCGATCTTTCGGCCCCCGTAGGGTGGCGTACGAACCGGCGCTGGGCGCAACTCGTTTGGCGTGAGTACCTGTAGCGGAATGCGGATCCCTCGCGCTTGTGGCACGGGTTGGAGCAAACTGCCTACATTGTGAAAGCTTGTCACGCCGGGGCCGGCCTTGTGTGCCGGTCGAGGATGACCATGGGCTTCGGGGTTGCAAAGCGTCCCATACCTTACTGCGTTGCACCATTCTGGTCAAGACAAAAAAATAATTTTCATATTTGGTGCAACGCCTTGGTGCAGCAATAAAATTGCTGAGCAGTCCTTCAGGGAATGCCGTTGCGGCAGAATTCACCAAAACCGGGCCGTTCCGCAAGACGCAGCAGCCAGGCGTCGATGTCCGGGCAGGCTTCCCGCTCCATCGGCGTCATCAGCCAGCGGTTGGCCGACAGGCCCAGCACCACGTCGGCCAGCGAGAAGGCATCGCCCGCCACGAAGGCGCCCGTGTGGGCGAGCTGGCGCGTCAGCATCCCCATATGGCGGTTCCAGCCGGCGCAGCTGGCGGCGACCTGGCCGGCATCGCGATGCGACTCGCTGCCCCGCACCAGGGCCATGAAGGCATAGCGCCAGGCGTTGTTCAGCTCCGTCGCCTGCCAGTCCATCCATTGCTCGACGCGGGCGCGCGCGCCCGGCTCGCGCGGCAGCAGGCTGTTCCCCTCTCCCGTATCATAGCGGGTGGCGAGGTAGCGGCAGATCGTGTTCGATTCCCACAGCACCAGGTTGCCGTGGTTCCCGTCGATGAGCACCGGCACCATCGCGTTGGGGTTCAGTGCCAGGAAAGCGGGGTCCTGCGTCGGCCGGAACCCGCTGCCCCAGTCCTCGCGCTCGAAGGCGAGGCCCAGCTCGCGGCAGGTCCAGAGCACCTTGCGGACATTGATCGACGTGGCCTTGCCGAGGATACGGATCATGCTCCCTCCTTGTTGAAATGGTGTCATTGTAGAGCTGTCCGACCCGCGTGAACGGCCGCGTTTTTCGCACAAGATTGGTGCACGGATGGCGCTAATCAGCCTGCAACATTCTGGACACGATCCCCCGCTATAATCCTGGGCTGCCCAGGACGGCTGCGGTCCTCCCCGATTTTTGCTAGCATTCGAAAGTTTTCCGAAAAGCCACAGGCGACGTACCCGTGGCTCCAACATATCGCATGGCCACTGACAAAGAACTAAACGACTTCCTCGAGAGTGTCGAGCGGCGCGCCTTCAAGCAGGCGGCGTACGCGGTCCGCAAGGACGAGGCAGCGCTCGACATCGTTCAGGACGCCATGATCAAACTGGCCGAGAAGTACGGCGACAAGCCGCCGGCCGAACTGCCCGCGCTGTTCCAGCGCATCCTGCAGACGACGATCCTCGACTACTTCCGGCGCGAGAAGGTCAGGAACACCTGGGTCAGCCTCTTCGGCGGGCTGGGAAGGCGGGAAGACGACGACGAGGACTTTGATATACTCAACTCTTACGAGGCCGAGGAAGGCACGGCCGCCGCCGAGTCGAGTGCCGACCAGGTCGAACGGGCGCAGACCTTGCGCCTGATCGACGACGAAATACAAAAGCTCCCGACACGTCAACGCGAGGCCTTCCTCATGCGTTACTGGCAGGATATGGATGTGGCCGAGACGGCCGAAGCAATGGGGTGCTCCGAGGGCAGCGTGAAAACGCATTGTTCTCGCGCTACGCATACTCTGGCAGCAGCCCTCGAGGCCAAGGGAATTAAATTATGAACAGCGACGACATCGACCTGGCGTACAAGATCCGCCATGCCTTGAACGAGAACCTCGACAACTTGCCGGCCTCGACGACCGAGCGCCTTGCCGCCGCGCGCGCGCAGGCGCTCGCACGCAAGAAGGCCGATGCGCCGGCGCGCCGCGAGGAGCGGAACAAGCGCTTCGATGTCCGCTCGCTGTTCGCCATGCCGATGCTGGGCCGCCTGGCCGTCGTCGCGCCGCTGGTGGCCATGGTTGCCGGCCTGGTCGGCGTGTACCAGGCCGAGCACGAACAGCACGTCGGCGAACTGGCCGAACTGGACGCCGCCGTGATGTCGGACGACCTGCCGCTGACGGCCTACACGGATTCCGGCTTCAAGGCCTACCTGGTACAACAGGAACAACAGCCGAAGCGAGCCCAGTAAAGGATGACGGCAAACAAGCGTAAGGTCGCCGGCTCCGTCGCCGTGATCGTTCTTGCCGGCGCGGCAGCCTTCGCCGTCGGGCGCTACGGCGGCTTGGCCTCCCACTCCTCCGGCGATGGTGCGGTCGCGTCCGCGGCGGCCGATCCCGCCGGCCGCAGCCGCGACGGCGCGGGCAAGGAACGCGACAAGCTCGCGTGGAAGTCGCTCACGCCGGCCCAGCAGGCCACCCTGCAGCCGCTGCAGGCAGAATGGAACCGCATGGATGGCACGCGCCGCGCCAAGTGGGTGGAGCTGACCAAGCGCTTCGCGACGATGAAGCCGGAAGAGCGCCAGCGCGTCACCGAACGCATGCGCGCCTGGGTCAAGCTGACGCCCGAGCAGCGCGAACTGGCGCGCGAGACCTATATGAAGGCGCGCAAGATCGCCCCGGAACAGAAGAACGCCACCTGGCAGAACTACCAGCAACTGTCCGACGACCAGAAGCGCCAACTGGCCGCGACGGCCGGACGCAAGCCGGCCGACACGCACCCCGAAGCCAAGCCCGCGCCGCCCGTGATCAAGGGCCTGACGTCGTGCCCGGTCGGCACGGTCAGGAACACCGTCTCGGCCACCCCGCCGTGCGTGGCCGCGCCGGTGCCGCCCGCACCGCCGGTGCAACCCGTCGTCCCGCTGCCGCCGCCGCCACCGATCCAGGAAAAACCGGCGGTGCCGGCCAACTGGGGCATCACACCCAACAACGCCTGACGAATCACGCCGGAGCCTCGATGACGCCACCTCCCAGCATCAAGCGCCGCCTGACCGCGATGGTCTACGAGACCTTCCTGCTGGCGGCGGTGGAGATGCTGGCGGTGGCGCTCTGGCTGGTCGTGACGGGCAACCGCCACGATCCCCTGTTCCAGCATGGCCTGAAGGCCTGGCTGTTCCTCGTCACGGGCGCCTATTTCGTCTATGCCTGGACCAATAGCGGCCATACGCTGGCCATGAAGACGTGGCGCCTGTGCGTGGTCACGAACGACGGCGCCCGCCTGCCGCTGCGCACGGCCGTGCTGCGCTACCTGGCGGCCTGGGGCTTCTTCCTGCCGGCACTGCTGGCCTGCGCCGCCTTCGGCCTGCACGGCAAGGGAGCAATCGCGGCCGCGATCGTCGTCGGCGTCGTCGCCTGGAGCATGACGGCGCTGTTCGACAAGGACCGCCGCTTCCTGCACGACCGCCTGGCGGGCACGCGCATCGTGGCGGTTCCGAAGCCGCAGGCGGCGCAACCGGCCGACGCGGCGCCTGCCGCCAACGCCTCGTGACATGACAACGTCGCCCGGGCGCAGGCCGGGGCCCAATTGCACACGCATTCGACATGCCGGCAAACTTGGGCCCCGGCCTGCGCCGGGGCGACGTATCGGTACGTGCGTGATCAGAAGTGCTCGAATTCCTTGACGTAGCGCCAGCGCCCCGCCGGCAGGCTGGACACCGCCACCTTGCCGATGCGCAGGCGGCGCAGCGACTTGATCGTCAGCCCGGCCGCGGCGCACAGTTCCTGCAGCTGCCCCGGACGGATGCGCTTGCCGGCGAAGCGCAGGCGCGCCTCGCTCTGGCGGCTGGCCTTGATCGGCATATTGGGACGGATCGCGGCCTGCAGGCGGGCCAGCGTCTCGTCGGACACGTAGTCCGTCGTCTCCGCCACGAATTCCTGTTCGATGCGGTCGCCGTCCTCGTGCAGCTTGCGCTGCACGCGCCAGTCCTGGGTGAACACGACGATGCCGCTGGCCATCGTCTCCAGCGGTGCGACGGGCGCCAGTTTCAGCAGGTGGCGGCGCAGGAAGCGCTGGCCGGCCGGTCCTTCGGCGGCCAGCGTCTGCTCGGACAGCAGCGCCAGCGCGCCATCCATGTCGACGCCGGCCGGCTTGTGCAGCAGGATCGTCACGGGCAGCGGCTCGACGGGTTCGGCGCCCGGCAGCAGGGCCACTTCCTGTGCCGGCAGCACGCGCGTGGCCGGGTCCTCGGCGACGTTGCCGTCGACGGTGACCCAACCGCCGGCGATGTAGCGCTCGGCTTCGCCGCGCGAACAGGGCACGGTCTCGGCCACGCGCTTGGCGAGGCGGATTGCTTCTTCGGACATCGGTTGCGACATCAGTTGCGCCAATCCTTGAAGAAAGCCTGGAACGCGGCGATCACCGTCCGGACGTCGTCGCTGCTCACGTCCAGGTGGGTCACGAGGCGCGTGTGCGGGCCGATCGAGGCGCGGATGCCCTGCTTCGCCAGCGCTTCGCGCAGCGGCGCGCAGGCGGCTTCAGGGATCTCGACATAGAAAATATTCGTCTGCGGCGTGGTCACCTTCAGCGGGGCGATCGCGCCCAGGCCTGCGGAGAGGTCGGCCGCATTGCGGTGGTCGTCCGCCAGGCGCTCGACGTTGTGCTCCAGCGCATGGTGCGCGGCCGCGGCGATGACGCCGGCCTGGCGCATGCCGCCGCCCAGCATCTTGCGCAGGCGCTTGCCCTGCTCGATGAAGAATTTCGGTCCCAGCAGCACGGAACCGACCGGCGCGCCCAGCCCCTTGGAAAGGCAGACGGAGACGGTATCGAAGCCGGCAACGGCCTCGCGCAGGCTGATGCCGTTCTTGACGGCCGCATTGCAGATGCGCGCGCCGTCCAGGTGCGTGGCCAGTCCCTTCGCGTGGGCGAAATCGGTGGCGGCCTTGACGTAGTCCTGCGGCAGCACGCGGCCGCCGATGGTGTTTTCCAGCGCCAGCAGGCGCGAACGCGCGAAGTGCATGTCGTCCGGCTTGATGTAGGCGGCGATGTCCGCCACCGCGATGCTGCCGTCCGGCTGGTTGGCGATCGGCTGCGGCTGGATCGAGCCCAGCACGGCGGCGCCGCCGCCTTCGTATTTATACGTGTGCGCTTCCTGGCCGACCAGGTACTCGTCGCCACGGGCGCAGTGCGCCATCAAGGCGATCAGGTTCGTTTGCGTACCGCTCGGCGCGAACAGGCCCGCCTCGTAGCCGAACAGCTCCGCTGCATAGTCCTGCAGGCGGTTGACGGTGGGGTCGTCGGCGTACACGTCGTCGCCGACGGGCGCGGCGGCCATCGCGGCGCGCATCGCCGCGGACGGCTTGGTGACGGTGTCGCTGCGCAGGTCGATCCAGTGTTGGTTATCGCTCATGGGTCTCTCAATCGGTGGTGGCGGTGCCGCGCCCCGGTAGGGTGGGCACCACGTGCCCACCGGATGTTTGTCTCGCGTCGGCGCTTGGTGGGCACATGGTGCCCACCCTACGTTCGCATCTGCGCGACTCTGCGCTCAAGTATAGAAGCGTTCCTTCAGCTCTTCCAGCCCGACTTCGGCCAGCACCTGCTGCAGGCGCTCGGCCGGGCGACGGCGCGGCAGGTTTTTATACGTCGCGACGATCAGCTCGTTCTTCATCGAGTGCTCCCAACCCACCAGTTCCGTCACCGTCACCTGGTAGCCGTGCGCTTCCAGCTGCAGGCAGCGCAGCACGTTGGTGATCTGGCTGCCGAATTCGCGCGTATGGATCGGGTGGCGCCAGATCTCGGTCAGCGCGCTGCGGCCCAGGTCGCGGCCCTTGTTCTTGCGCAGCACGGTCGCCACCTCCGCCTGGCAGCACGGCACCAGCACGATGTGCTTGGCCTGCTTCTTCAGCGCGAAGTCGATGGCGTCGTCGGTCGCCGTATTACAGGCGTGCAGCGCGGTGACGACGTCGATGGTCGCGGGCAGCTTGTCGGACGCCGTCGATTCGGCCACCGACAGGTGCAGGAAGGACATGCCGGGGAAGCCCAGGCGCTCGGCCAGTTCGGCCGATTTCTGCACGAGTTCCTCGCGCGTCTCGATGCCGTAGATGCGCGACCCGTCTTCGCGTCCCTTGAAGAACAGGTCGTACAGGATGAAGCCGAGGTAGGACTTGCCGGCCCCATGGTCGACGACGGACACGTCGGCATGGTCGGCCAGCACGTCCTTCAGCAGCGGCTCGATGAACTGGACCAGATGGTAGACCTGCTTGAGCTTGCGGCGGCTGTCCTGGTTCAACTTGCCGTCGCGCGTGAGGATGTGCAGCTCCTTCAGCAGCTCGATCGACTGGTTCGGCTTGATCTCCGGCGCCAGTTCGTAGATCGTCGGCGCCGGCTTGGCGGCAGGCCTGGCACCGGCTTTGGCAGCGTGTTTCATGGGCGGACTTCGGCGATGACGCTGGCGCTCAATGGTTCTCGGCGGCGTGGTTGATCGTGTACTTCGGGATCTCGACGACGAGGTCTTCGTCGGCGATGATGGCCTGGCAGGACAGGCGCGAGTTCGGCTCCAGGCCCCAGGCCTTGTCGAGCATGTCTTCTTCTTTTTCTTCCTGCTCGTTCAGCGAGTCGAAGCCTTCGCGCACGACCACGTGGCAGGTCGTGCAGGCGCACACGCGGTCGCAGGCGTGTTCGATCTCGATGTCGTTCTCGAGCAGCGTGTCGCAGATCGACTTGCCGGTCTGGCCTTCGAGCACGGCGCCTTCGGGGCAGAAGACGGGATGGGGGAGGATGACGATTTGTGGCACTTCTTGACCTCGTTAGTAATGGTATCGTCGTCCCCGCGCAGGCGGGGATCCAATTTCTGCACGCGTTACCGCCATGCTTCCGAACTTGGGTCCCCGCCTGCGCGGGGACGACGTTGTTATGTGTTCGTGCTTACACCTGATCCAGCGACTTGCCGGCCAATACCTTGCGCACGCTCTTGTCCATGCGCCGCGCGGCGAATTCCTCGGTGCCGTGGGCCAGCGCCTGCACGGCGTCGTGCAGCTTGTTCTGGCGTTCCTCGATGGCGAGCGCGGCATCGTTCGAACGGGCGAACGCATCGCGCACGCCCTGCTCCAGCACGGCGACCGCCGCGCGCTCTTCCGCACTCAGCAGGTCCGCGTCCGTCTCCAGTGCCGATGCCGTGGCCAGCAGGATGCGCTCGGCCTCGACCTGTTCCTCGCGCAGCGCGCGCGCAGCCATGTCGCCTTGCGCGGCATTGTAGGAATCCTGCAGCATGCGCGCCACTTCGTCGTCGCCCAGGCCGTAGGACGGCTTGACGGTGATCGACGCTTCCACGCCCGAACGCGTCTCGCGCGCCGACACCGACAGCAGGCCGTCCGCGTCGACCTGGTACGTCACGCGGATGCGCGCCGCGCCGGCCGCCATCGGCGGAATGCCGCGCAGCTCGAAACGGGCCAGCGAGCGGCAGTCGGACACGAGCTCGCGCTCGCCCTGCACCACGTGCACGGCCAGCGCGGTCTGGCCATCCTTGAAGGTGGTGAATTCCTGGGCGCGTGCGCACGGAATCGTCGAATTGCGCGGGATGATCTTCTCGACCAGGCCGCCCATCGTCTCGATGCCGAGCGACAGCGGGGTCACGTCCAGCAGCAGCCAGTCGTCGCCGGCGGCGCGGTTACCGGCCAGCAGGTTGGCCTGGATGGCGGCGCCCAGCGCGACGACCTTGTCCGGGTCGATGTTGGCATGCGGGATCGTCTTGAAGTAGTCGCCGACGGCGCGGCGGATGTGCGGCATGCGCGTGGCGCCGCCGACCATGACGACGCCGTCGACGTCCTCGACCGACACGTTGGCATCGCGCATCGCCTTGCGCACCGCGTTCATCGTCTTGGCGACGAGCGGCTGAGTGATCTCGGCGAAGGTCGCGGCGGTGATCGTCACCTGCACCAGTTCGCCCGATTTCAGGATCGCCTCGACGGTCGTCTCTTCATTCGTCGACAGCAGTTCCTTGGCCTGGCGCGCCTTGACCATCAGCGTCGCCGTATCGACGTCGGACAGCGGCGCCAGGTCGGAATGCTGGGTGATGTAGCAGAACAGGCGCTGGTCGAAGTCGTCGCCGCCCAGCGCGGAATCGCCGCCGGTGGACAGCACTTCGAACACGCCCTTGGACAGCTTGAGGATCGAGATGTCGAAAGTGCCGCCGCCCAGGTCGTAGACGGCGTACACGCCTTCCTTGCCGTGATCCAGGCCGTAGGCGATGGCGGCGGCGGTCGGCTCGGACAGCAGGCGCAGCACGTTCAGGCCGGCCAGCTGGGCCGCATCCTTGGTCGCCTGGCGCTGGGCGTCGTCGAAATAGGCGGGCACGGTGATCACGGCGCCGACCAGGTCGTCGCCCAATGCATCCTCGGCGCGCTGGCGCAGCGTGGCCAGGATCTGGGCCGAGGTCTCGACCGGGCTCTTGATGCCGGCGACGGTCTTCACCTGGACCATGCCCGGCGCATCGACAAAATCGTATGGCAGGTTCTCGGCGTGGGCGATGTCCTTCAGGCCGCGACCCATGAAGCGCTTGACGGAGACGATGGTGTTCTTCGGGTCCGTGGTCTGGAACGCCTGGGCCTTGTGGCCGATATTGGCGTTGCCGTTCGGGAGGTAGCGCACGATCGACGGCAGCAGCGCGCGACCATCCTCGTCGCTCAGGACTTCCGGAATGCTCGAGCGGACGGTCGCGACGAGCGAGTTGGTGGTGCCCAGGTCGATGCCCACCGCCAGCCGGTGCTGGTGCGGCGCGGTCGACATGCCGGGTTCGGAGATCTGCAGTAGTGCCATGGTCGTGTTACCTGGTTTTATTCTTGTGAATCGGTTCGCGTTGCGGGTCCGGGTGGCATATGGTGGGCATGTGATGCCCACCCTACGATGTTAACGCGTTACCGACGATGCCGATTGGATTCGTAGGGTGGGCACCATGTGCCCACCATGCAAGGACGCTTACCCCTCCAGCGCCTCGAACGCGTAATGCAATTCGCCCCCGAATTTATCGAGGAACATCAGCGCACGCACGCCCTGCGCCGCCTGCTGGTAGTCGCCGGCGTCGAGCAGCTTGCCGACCTGGGCCAGCCGGCTCTTCTTCTCGCTGCGCACCTGGGCGTCGAGCTCGTCGAGGGCGGCGGCATCCTTGGCCGCGCGCGCGTCGGCGAGGGCCTCGCGCAATTCCATCTGCTGCATCAGGAAGTCCATCGGCATCGCCGTGTTGGACTCGACCTGCAGGTCGACGCCGTTGAGCTCGCACAGGTACTGGGCGCGCTTCTGGGGATTGCGCAGGGTCTGGTAAGCCTCGTTGGCACGCGTGGCCCACTGCATGGCGACGCGCTTCTCGGCATCGCTGGCGTTCACGAAGCGGTCCGGATGAACGCGGCCCTGCACTTCGCGGTAGGCGCTGTCGAGCGCGTCCTGGTCGACGTCGAAGCGGGCCGGGAGCTGGAACAGGTCGAAGTGGTTCTGCATGGGACTAAATGCGCTAGATACGGAAGCTTTCGCCGCAGCCGCAGTTGTCCTTGACGTTCGGGTTGTTGAAGCGGAAGCCTTCGTTCAAGCCTTCGCGGGCGAAATCGAGTTCGGTGCCGTCGATGTAGGCCAGGCTCTTCGGATCGACGAAGACCTTCACGCCATGCGATTCGAACACATTGTCCTCGGCGCCCGGCTCGTCGACGTATTCCAGCTTGTAGGCCATGCCGGAGCAACCCGTGGTGCGCACGCCGAAACGCAGGCCGACGCCCTTGCCCCGGCGTTCGAGGTAGCGGGTGATGTGACGGGCGGCTTTTTCGGTGAGGGTGATTGCCATGATTTCTCCAGCGTTATTACGATTGCTGACTCTGCTGGTGGGCACGGGGTGCCCACCCTACGATATACGCGGGCGACATTGCGCCCGTAGGGTGGGCACCATGTGCCCACCATGCCATCACGCGGCTTTGACTTCCGCTGTGTGCTTGGTCTTGTAGTCGGCCACGGCCGCCTTGATCGCGTCTTCCGCCAGGATCGAGCAGTGGATCTTCACCGGCGGCAGCGCCAGCTCTTCGGCGATCTGCGTGTTCTTGATCGCGAGCGCTTCGTCCAGGGTCTTGCCCTTGACCCATTCGGTCACCAGCGAGCTCGAGGCGATCGCCGAGCCGCAGCCGTAGGTCTTGAACTTCGCGTCCTCGATCAGGCCCTGGTCGTTGACCTTGATCTGCAGCTTCATGACGTCGCCGCAGGCCGGCGCGCCGACCATGCCGGTGCCGACGTCGTCGGCGTTCTTGTCGAAGGCGCCCACGTTGCGCGGGTTTTCGTAGTGGTCCAGTACTTTGTCCGAGTAAGCCATTTGATGCTCCTTGTTCCGTTCAGTGTTCGATGTTCAGCGTGCCGCGTTCGGCGATCAGTGGGCAGCCCACTGGATCGTGTTCAGGTCGATGCCTTCCTTGTGCATGTCCCACAGCGGCGACAGTTCGCGCAGCTTGCCGACCTTGGACTTGAGCAGCTCGACGGCGAAATCGATGTCTTCCTCGGTCGTGAAGCGGCCGATGGTGAAGCGGATCGAGCTGTGCGCCAGTTCGTCGCTGCGGCCCAGGGCGCGCAGCACGTACGACGGTTCCAGCGACGCCGAGGTGCAGGCCGAACCCGACGACACGGCCAGGTCCTTGACGGCCATGATCAGCGATTCGCCTTCGACGAAGTTGAAGGACACGTTCAGGTTGTGCGGCACGCGGTGTTCCATGTCGCCGTTGATGTAGACCTCTTCGATCTCCAGCAGGCCCTTGGCCAGGCGGTCGCGCAGCGCTTTCACTTTCGCCAGTTCGGCGTCCATCTCTTCCTTGGCGATGCGGAAGGCTTCGCCCATGCCGGCGATCTGGTGGGTCGCCAGCGTGCCCGAACGCAGGCCGCGCTCGTGGCCGCCGCCGTGCATCTGCGCTTCCAGGCGGATGCGCGGCTTGCGGCGCACGTACAGGGCGCCGATGCCCTTCGGACCATAGGTCTTGTGCGCGGTGAAGGTCATCA
Source organism: uncultured Massilia sp. (assembly GCA_963529995.1). Taxonomy (GTDB): domain Bacteria; phylum Pseudomonadota; class Gammaproteobacteria; order Burkholderiales; family Burkholderiaceae_D; genus Telluria. The sequence goes on from CAUSCY010000007.1 coordinate 100,843, forward strand.
GGTCGACCTTCAATTCGTTCAGGTCGATGTGGACCTTGCCGGTGGCTTGCGCCGCGTCGCAGTGGAAGATGACGCCCTTCTTGCGGCACAGCTCGCCGATTTCCTTGATCGGCTGGATCACGCCGATCTCGTTGTTCACGAACATGACGGAGACCAGGATCGTGTCCGGGCGGATCGCCGCTTCCAGCTGCTCGATCGACACCAGGCCGTTGTCCTGCGGCTCCAGGTAGGTCGCCTCGAAGCCCTGGCGTTCCAGTTCGCGCACGGTGTCCAGCACGGCCTTGTGCTCGGTCTTCACCGTGATGATGTGCTTGCCCTTCGTTTTATAGAAGTGCGCGGCGCCCTTCAGCGCCAGGTTGTTCGATTCGGTCGCGCCCGAGGTCCAGATGATCTCGCGCGGATCGGCGCCCACCAGGGCGGCGACGTGACCGCGCGCTTCCTCGACCGCCGCTTCGGCGCTCCAGCCGTAGGCGTGGCTGCGCGAGGCCGGATTGCCGAACTGCTCGCGCAGGAACGGAATCATCTTGTCCGCGACACGCGGATCGATCGGCGTGGTGGCCGAGTAGTCCATGTAGATCGGGAAATGCGGCGCAGTCGCGAAGCTCTGCTCGATTTTTTTGTCCAGGGGCGCGTTCATATGGTTACTCCATCGATGTTGCTGCTTGGTTTTGTCAGACGGCGGCGTGGCGGTGCATGACCACGACGTTCTGTTCTTTCTGTTTCTGCTGGTCGACCAGGTCCTGCAGGGTGACGGAATCGAGGAAATCGACCATCTTCGCGTTCAGCGTGGCCCACAGCTCGTGGGTCATGCAGCGCGTGCCGGCCGCCGCATCGGCGCCGTGGCAGTTTTCCTTGCCGCCGCACTGGGTGGCATCGATCGGTTCGTCGACGGCGATGATGATGTCGGCGACGGTCACCTTGTCGGCAGTACGCGCCAGGCTGTAGCCGCCGCCCGGGCCGCGCACCGATTCCACGATCTCGTGGCGGCGCAGCTTGCCGAACAGTTGCTCCAGGTAGGACAGCGAAATGGCCTGGCGCTGGCTGATGCCCGACAGCGTGACCGGTCCGTTGCCCTCGCGGAGCGCCAGATCGATCATCGCAGTAACAGCAAAACGGCCTTTGGTGGTCAGACGCATCACAACCCCGGTTGGTGTACGAACAGTGTTAGAATCTTGCTTCTCTTCAACCGACCCGTCCACGCCCACCTCTGCGGCGTTGCGTAAAACCTGATTAGTTGATCGAATTAGTCAAGTATAGCGCAAATCGAAATCCTTTGCTTGGCGGCCCCCTGAAACGGCCGGTGCCTTGCTGCCAAGTCGACAATTCGGGGTCAGAGTCGAATTTTTGGCAATTTCGTTAGAACTATTCTGCTCAATCCATTGCCAAAAATCGCACTCTGACCCCGGTTTGCGCCAGCTCAGCGGCGGCGCAGCAGATGCATCGGGCCGAACAGGCGCTGCATGCCTTCGTGGCCGATGAAGCTCAGGTTGTACGGGTGCTCGGCGTGGATGTGCGGGAAGCCGGCCGTTTCCGGCACTTTCTTCAATTGCTCGGCGATCTTGCCCCACAGTACCAGCGTCGGCTTGACCGCGCAGCCGGCCAGCGCCGCGAACACGGCTTGCTGGAACGGCAGCCAGGCGCGCGCGTCGACGACGGGGGCGACGTGCTTGCGGAACACCAGCGAGGCGTTCAGCAGCAGGAAGCCCTCGGCCAGCAGGTTGTCCTGCAGCTCGGCCAGGGTCACGATGGACCCGTCCGCGCGCGCCGCTTTCGCAATCGGCGCCAGCGCCGCGCCGCCAGTATCGTCGATGCTCAGCCTGCCGTCCGCCACCAGCAGCATCTTCATGAAGTTGCGCAGCGACGTCGCCCGGTTGACGGGTTTCGACAGGCCCGTGTCGGACCACAGCTCGCCGACGGCGCCGTCCATGAAGCACACGCCGGTCGCGCTCTCGGGCCGCGGGTACGGCCCCTCGCCCACCAGCACATAGCGCACCTTCTCCAGCGGCAGCGCGAAGGCGGCGAACAGGCGGCCGCCGTTGGGCAGGTAGTCGTCGTGCGCCAGCGTGAGCAGGTAGTCGGACGTGGCGCGCATCATCGCTTCCAGGCCGGCCTGCAAATGCGGGCGCCAGGACGGATCGGCCAGTTTCAGGGCGTCGAGGATCGCTGCGGGAATCGTGGCGGGAGTTGGGGCGAGAGTCGCGGCGGAATTCGTGGTGTCGGACATTGCTGGGCGCCAGTCGAAAAAAGGGCAGATTGTAGCCGAGGCCGGCCTTCGCAAGACCGTGCGGCCACCTTTTTTCGCGCGTCGTTCCGCGGTTCAAGGTGGCGTCCCCCGCGCGCGCATTCGTGCATCATCCGCTCCGTTCAACCCCGCCATCCAGGAGACCGACATGCAGACGATCCGAGACATCATGACCCCCGACGTGCGCAGCATCGCGCCGCAGGAAACCGTGCAGCGCGCCGCGCAGCTGATGGACGAACTCAATGTGGGCGCGATCCCCGTGCTCGACGGCGACCGCCTGGTCGGCATGGTCACCGACCGCGACATCACCGTGCGCTCGGTGGCCGCCGGCCAGGCGCCGGACCGGACCAAGGTGGAAGACGTGATGAGCACCGACGTGCGCACCTGCTCCCCCAACCAGACCGTGGACGAAGTGCTGGACGAGATGGGCGACGTCCAGATCCGCCGCCTGCCCGTCATCGATGCGGACTCGCATGCGGTGATCGGCATCGTGTCGCTGGGCGACATGGCAGCCAAGCACTCGGCCGGCATCGATCACACGCTGGAAGAGATTTCGACGCCTGCCGAGCCGGATCGCTCGACGGTGGGGTCGGTGACGCGGCATTGAGACAGTGACAGCAAATGGCCGTCATCCCCGCGTAGGCGGGGATCCATGCTGAAGGGCAGGATTCCGTAGATTGGAAACACCCGCAAAAGTCAACAGTAACGACTTCGGAAATTCAGCATGGATCCCCGCTTTCGCGGGGATGACGGTGGTCTTGCATGCGCTGTCGGCTATTCCGCGTCCGGCTGATTGGAAGGATGCGCCGCCACGAACGCCGGAATCTCCACGCACGCCGCATTGATGCGCGCGATGTTCGGATACACGGACACGTCGATCCCGTGGCGCTGGGCATTGAAGATCTGCGGCACCAGGCAGCAGTCGGCGATGGTCGGCAGGTAGCCGTGGCACAGCGGGCCCGCGCTCGGGTCGCGCGCCAGGTGCTTTTCCAGGATCTCCAGGCCGCCCACCAGCCAGTGGCGGTACCACGCCTTCTTGACCTCTTCCGACAGGCCCAGGTCGTGCACCAGGTAGCGCAGCACGCGCAGGTTGTTCACCGGGTGGATGTCGCAGGCGATGATCTGGGCGATCTCGCGCACGCGCGCCCGGCCCATCGCGTCCTTCGGCAGCAGGGGCACCTCGGGGTATTCGTCGTCGAGGTATTCCAGGATCGCCATCGACTGCGTGAGCGTGATGTAGTCGTCCTGGAACGTGGGCACCAGGCCGCTCGGGTTGATGCGCGTGTACTCGTCCTTCAGTTGTTCGCCGCCGCCGCGCAACAGGTGCACGGGGATGGCGTCGTAGGCCAGTCCCTTGAGGTTCAGCGCGATGCGCACCCGGTACGCGGCCGAGCTGCGGAAATAGGTGTACAGCTTCATCCTTGCCTCCCCTGGTAACGGGCGACCTGCTGGTCGATGGCCCCGAAGATGCTGGCGCCGCCCGCATCCAGCATCTCGATGCGGACAGTATCGCCGAAGCGCAGGAACGCCGTGCTCGGCGCGCCCTGTTCGATCGTCTCGTACATGCGCAGCTCGGCCAGGCAGCAGTAGCCGACACCGCCGTTGGCGATGCTCGAGCCGTGCAGGCCGCCCTGCTTGTTGGACACCGTGCCGGAACCGATGATGCTGCCGGCGGCCAGCTCGCGCGTCTTCGCCGCGTGGGCGACCAGCTCGCCGAAGCCGAAGGTCATGTCCTCGCCCGCGTTCGGGCGGCCGAACGGCTGGCCGTTGAGCGTGACCTGCAGCGGCAGGTGCAATCTGTCGTCGCGCCACGCCTCGCCCAATTCGTCCGGCGTCACCGCCACCGGGGAAAACGCGCTGGCCGGCTTGGACTGGTAGAAGCCGAAACCCTTTTCCAGTTCCTTCGGGATCAGGTTGCGCAGCGAGACGTCGTTGACCAGCATGACGAGGCGGATGGCCTGCCCGGCCTGTTCCGGCGTCGCCCCCATCGGCACGTCGCCCGTGACGACGGCGACCTCGGCCTCCAGGTCGATGCCCCAGTCCTCGGACAGCGCCGCGATCGGATCGCGCGGGCCGACGAAGGAATCCGAGCCGCCCTGGTACATCAGCGGATCCGTATAGAACGATGGCGGCACCTGGGCGCCGCGCGCCTTGCGCACCAGCTCCACATGGTTGATGTAGGCCGAGCCGTCGGCCCACTGGTAGGCACGGGGCAGCGGCGAGGCGCAATCTTCCTCGCGGAACGGCTGCGGCGCGGCGGCGATGCCGTCGTTCAGCTGGCCATAGACTTTTTCCAGGTTGGACTTGACCTTGTCCCAGTCGTCCAGCGCGGCCTGCAGCGTGCGCGCGATGTACGGCACGGCCTGGCAAGTGGACAGGTCACGGCTGACGACGACGAGGGTACCGTCGCGACCGCCGGCTTTAAGGGAGGCAAGTTTCATGGGCAGTCCTTGGTGTGAAAATGTTGCACGGCATTACAAAGCAAAACGGACTATCATACAAACAATATTTTCCGCTCAATTTATCGGACTATCTGATGAATCCCACGCTGCGCCAGATGCGCGCCTTCGTCGCCCTGGCCAGGACCGGCAATTTCACGCTGGCCGCCGAGTACCTGCACGTCACGCAATCGGCCCTGTCCGGCCTGATCAAGGAACTCGAACAGACGCTCGGCGTGCGCGTCGTCGACCGCAGCACGCGCCGCATCGCGCTCACTGGCACCGGAAACGAGCTATACCCCCTATTCAGCCAGATGATCGATGATTTGGACGGTGCGCTTGCGAACATTGCCGACCAGGCGCAACTGCGCAAGGGCATCGTCCGCGTGGCCGTGCCCCAGTTGATGGCCTGCACGCTGCTGCCGCAAGTCATTGCCGCGTGGCGCGAACGCCACCCCGACATCCGCATCAGCCTGTCCGATTCCGCCGTCGAGGGCGTGACGGCGCGCGTGCTGTCCGGGGAAACGGACTTCGGCATCGGCCCGGAACGCGACGGCGCGCCGCAACTGCAGGGGCGCGTGCTGATGGAGATGCCGTTCGAGGCCGTCGTGCCGCCCGGCCACCCGCTGGCGGGCAAGGCGCAGGCCGCCTGGAGCGAGCTCGCCGCCTATCCGTTGATCTCGCTGCGCGGCCCGTTCACGGAGCGCCTGCTGGCGGACATGGGCGCGGCGCCACCCGACCTCGCCCTCAAGCCCGCCCACGAGGTCACCTATATGACGACGGCGCTGGCGATGGTGGCCGCCGGCCTCGGCATCACGGTCGGCATGCCGTACGCGGCGCCGCTCGTGCGCCTGCACGGCCTGACGGCGGTGCCGCTGGCCGACCCCGTGCTGACGCGCCGCTTCTTCGTCTACACGCGCGAGCAGCGCTCCCTGAGCCCGGCGGCCGAAGCCTTCATTGCCTTCCTGTTCGAGTTCGTGGCGGCCACGGCCGCTGCATCCGCGCCACGGCCGCGCTAGAATTCCCTGTCATTCACCTCTTTCGCCTTTCCATGTCCCTCAACACCGTCGCGATCAACCAGCGCATGGACAAGTTCGACGGCCACGCCAGCGTCTGGCTGTTCGGCTACGGCTCGCTGATCTTCAAGGCCGACTTCCCCTTCATCGAGCGGCGCCCGGCCAGCATCACGGGGTGGACCCGGCGCTTCTGGCAGGGCTCGCACGACCACCGCGGCACGGAAACGGCGCCGGGCCGCGTCGTCACGCTGGCGCCGGAGCCCGGCGCCGTCTGCCACGGCATGGCCTACCTCGTCACGCCGGAAGAATTTGCCCACCTCGACTACCGCGAAAAGAACGGCTACCTGCGCCTGGCGACCGACATCCGCTTCGAGGACGGCAGCAGCGTCGAAGGCCTGGTGTATATCGCCACCCACGAGAACGCCGCCTACCTGGGCCCGGCGAGCGAGCGCGACATCGCCCATCAGATCGCCGGCGCCCGCGGTCCGAGCGGCCCGAACAGCGAATACCTGCTGGAACTGGCCAAGGCGCTGCGCGAACTGGGCAAGTTCGATGCGCACGTGGCCGAGATCGAAAAGCACGTGCTGGCGCTCCAGGCCGAGCCTTGACATGGCGGCCGATGGCGGCCGGCGATTTATGGTCTAATCGTCTTGCTTAACGATCAACCCAGGAGCCCCTGATGCAACCCCAGCAGCCGACACCGAATCCCGACGAACTCGACGAAGCCACCCTCGCCTTCGTGCGCAAGGTCTTCCAGGCCGCACGCAGCGGCGAAGCCGCGGAACTGGGCGCGCTGCTCGACCAGGGCCTGCCGCCCAACCTGCGCAACGAACGCGGCGACAGCCTGCTGATGCTGGCCTGCTACCACGGCCACCAGGACGCCGCGCGCGTACTGCTCGAACGCGGCGCCGATCCCGAGATCTTGAACGACGCCGGCCAGACCCCGCTGCACGGCGCCGCCTTCAAGGGAGATATCGCCATCGCCACGCTGCTGCTGGACCACGGCGCCAAGGTCGACAACGCCGGCCCGAACGGCAAGACGGCGCTGATGTTCGCCGCCATGTTCAACCGCGTCGACATCGTCAAGCTGTTCCTGGCGCGCGGCGCCGACGCCTTCCGCCTGGATGCGGACGGCCATTCGATCCTGGACGCGGCACGCACGATGGGCGCGACCGACACGACGGCCCTGCTGGCCGCCGCCACCAACGAACGCTAGACTGCTAGTTCACGGCTAGTTCACGGCTAGTTCAGCACCTTCAGGTAACGGGGCGGTACCGCCCCGCTCAGCCACACGCCGTTATCCGACAGGTAGAACGGCATGCCATCCGCCAGCATCCGCTGCGCATCCACGCACAGCACGACGGGAAACCCGTGCCGCGCCCCGACCCGTTTCGCCGTGTCCACGTCCGCCGACAGGTGCACGTGCCGGCGCGCGCCCGGCTTCAGGCCGCCGGCCAGGATGTCCTTCATGAACCGGCTCGCCGTGCCGTGGTACAGCACGGCCGGCGGCGTGGCCGGCGCGAGGCCCAGGTCGACGGCGACCGAATGCCCCTGGCTCGCGCGAATGCGCGCACCGTCGGCGCTGAAGGCGAAGCGCCCCTTGTCGTTGCCGGCGACGACGCGCTCGAGCAAGGCACGGTCGACCGGCTTGCCGTGCGCCTGCAGGGCCGCCAGCAACGCGCCGACGTCGACCCAGCCCTGCGCGTCGAGGGCGATGCCGATGCTGTCCGGCCGGTGGCGCAGGACGTAGCTGAGCAGCTTGCTGGTATCGACGATCGGGTCGCGCGGCATGGTGGGCGATGTGGTGAGCGATGCAATGAGCGATGTGGTGGCGGGATCGCGGGCAGCATACGGAGAATTGGCGTCTCCTGCCAACACGCTCGGGTAGACTAGCGCGCCATGAACTCATCCTCGACACCGGCCCGCGAGCCGGGCCTCGACCTGCTGCGCGCCGCCGCCATCGTCACGGTCATGCTGTACCACATCGCCAGCCACGGCTTCGACCTGCCGCGCATCGGCCACCACGGCTGGATCGGCGTCGACCTGTTCTTCGTGCTGAGCGGCTACCTGATCGGCTGGCAGGTGCTGCGCCGGATCGCGGGCGGCATCGCGCCCGACTGGAGGACATTCTGGCTGCGGCGCGCGCTGCGCGTGCTGCCGGCCTATTGGACGGTGCTGGCCGTCTACCTGGCGGTGCCGGCGTGGCGCGAGGCGGAGACCATGGCCCCGCTGTGGCAATTCCTGACCTTTACCGTCAACCTGTTTCCTGACTACGCGCGCTACCGCGCCTACTCGCACGCATGGTCGCTGTGCGTCGAGGAACATTTTTATCTGCTGTTCCCGCTCGCCGTCGGCCTGCTGATGCGGCGTCCCGGCAAGGTGCGCACCATCGCCGCCTTCGTCCTGCTGGCGGCGGGCGGCATGCTGCTGCGCGACTGGCTGTGGCGGCACGAGGTCGCGCCGCTGCTGGCGGCGGGCGACGCGGCCGGCGCCTTCCTGCGTCATGCGGAAACGATTTATGCGCCGACCTGGACGCACCTCGACGGCCTGCTGGCCGGCGTACTGCTCGCCACGGTGCGGGCATTCCGGCCCGCCTGGTGGGCCGCCTTGCTGCGCCAGGCGCCGTTGCTGCTGGCGCTCGGCCTGGCGGCGATCGCGCTGGCGCTGCGGATCGATCCGGTCGGCCGTGCCGGTACCCTCTTCCTGTACCCGCTGCTCGGCGCCGGCTTCGGCTGCCTGCTGGTGGCGGCCGTCAGTCCGCGGTTGCCTTTCGCGCGCGTGGCGCTGCCCGGTGCGCGGCCGCTCGCCCTGCTGGCGTTCAGCCTGTATCTGACGCACCGCCAGGTCTATGCCTGGCTCGACGCGCCGCTGGTCCACCTGGTCGGCAGTGCACCCTGGGCCGCCTTCGCCATCGCCAACCTGGCCGCGCTGGCGGTGGCGGCACTGCTTTACCTGGCCGTCGAGCGGCCATTCCTGCTCCTGCGCGACCGCCTGCTGAGACGCAGGACGGCCGTGCAGGCGGGGTGATTCAGGCGGGATGATTCAGGCGGGATGATTCAGGCGGGGTGATTCAGGCGGCGTCCTTGCCGCCCGCTTCGATCTCGGCCGTGGCACGCGCCAGGATCGCGGCGATGCGCTGCTGCTCCTCGGCGGACGCGCCGGCACGGTCACGGATCGCATGCCGCAAGGCATGGCGCGCTTCGGCGAATTCCTTCGTCATCGCCGGGCCATCGCCCTCGGCATCCGCCATGGCGCTGCGCATGCGCGCCATCTTCTCGGCCATGTGTTCCAGCCTGGCCAGCATCGCGTCGACGCGCTCGCGGTGCTCTTCCAGGTACGCGCGGCCCTCGTCGGACAGCGAATAGCGCTTGCGCGTTCCCTCGAGCGCGACGCCGACGTGGCCGCGGTCTTCCAGGAAGGCCAGGGCCGGATACATCATGCCCGGGCTGGGCACATAGAAGCCGTTGGAACGCGTTTCCAGCGCCTTGATGAGTTCGTACCCATGGCTGGGCTGCTCGCCGATCAGGGCCAGCAGCAGCAACTGCAGGTCGTCCGACGACAGCTTGCGGCCGCGCGGCATGCCGCCCTCGTCGTCGAAACCGAAGCCGCCGGGCCCGCGGCCGCCGCGTCCGTGCGTGCCGTGCGGACCGCCGCCGCGATGGCGCGGTCCTGCGTGATGGTGGCCGTGCTCGTCCTCATGGTGATGGTGGTGGTGGCCGTGGTGGTGATCGTGATGATCGTGATGGTGTTTGTGGTGAGGCATGACTCGCATCCTTTATATCTTAAGATGTATCTTAAGATATAGAGGATCGTTGATGAAGTCAACCTTTATCGCGTACCGTCGCGATGGCGCGACAGTGCCTCTCTGGCTCGAGATAGGCGTCAAAGGCGGGTGAGATGCGAGGCGCCACGGTCTGGAGCGAGCGTGAATCCTCAGGAAGATTGGACGTCGAGGGCGGGGCATGGGTCCGCCGTCGGCAAGAGACGGGCCCCTGAAGCGGGCCCGGAAGTGGACCCGGAAGTGGGCCTGAAAGCGGGCCCGGATTACTCAGCGTGGATACACGAAACCGGTGCGGATATCGGTCGGCAGCAGGCGCGTGCCCTCGCGCACCATCAGGCGCTGGGGCGGCTCGTCGCCGGCCAGCGGACGCCAGATGACGGGCAAGCCCTCCCCCTTGCGCAACAGTTCGTCGCTGCGTTCGAAGACGTTGGGGCAACCCGTTGCAGCCAGCAATGCCTGCACGATGGTCACTTTCCACAGATCGACACCGGCGGCATTGAACTGACACACGAGATAACCGCCGGTACCGCCATAACTGTGCACCAGCAAGCCCGGCAAACCGTCCTTTTCACCATCGATCACGAGCGCCAGGGCTTGCGGGTCGGCGCCGCGCACGGCCATGGCGCGCCGCGCGACCGCCGCTTGCACGCGGCGCTTCATCATGGCGTGGTCGACCGGCTCGTCTTCGCGCAGGGTCCAGATGCGGGCGGCGATCTGCGACTTGGCGTTGTAGGCCGCGCGCGCCAAAAACTGACGCGACGACGATTGCACGAGCGCGGTAAAACCGGGCTTGGCGCGTTCCTGGGGGCGGCCATCGACCCTGTCGATGGCGGAGAGGTAGATCCAGGGATCCCCGGACAGCAGACTCTTTTCCTTGCCCTGCTTGATGGTAATGATGAGCATATGCGGGCTTCGTTCAGCGGGCTTCGTTTTTCAGGAGCCGCATCATACAGCACGGCGCGCGGGCTTGCGCCAAACCGTTCGTTCACGTCCGCCGTCGATTCAGGCAGCGTCGAGCACCGCCCGTACCCGGCGCGCGCGTTCCTCGACGCTACCGTGCAGGACGGTATAAGGAATGCCGCGCGCTTCCAGGTCCTGCAGCACCAGTTGCTGGATGCGGCCACGCCAGGCTTCGTCCTCGCGCACGTCCTGTTCTTCATAGGGGATGTCGTCCGCGCAGACGAACGTGTAGGCGTAGCGTGCCTTGCAGTCCTCCGCGCAGCGCAGCAGTTCGGCGGGCGGCGGGTCGCCCACCTGCTCGAACTGGATGCCCAGCAGCAGCGTGGTCAGGGCATTCGTATCAACGAACAGCCAGCGCCGCGCCTGCAGCCGCGCTTCGTCCTCGGCCTGGCGGTGCCGCACGGCGATCTCGACGTAGTCGTCCGGCCCCAGCCTGCCCTGCTTTTCTTCCCAGATGAAGCGGCCGATTTCCGGCACCGACACCGTGCCGTACACGCGCGCGAGAAACTCGGCCAGCGTCGACTTGCCCGTCGATTCGGCGCCGACGAACACCACCATGCGCACGCCATCCGTCTCCTGTGCCGCGCCGGTCCCGGCCGTGCTGCTGTGCTGCGTCTTCATGGGCAAATCCGATGCTGAAAGGCAGCATCGTAGCCTAGAGTGTTCGTCCTTACAACGCCGTGACCGGATCGACCACGCCCGGGCACGCCGCCATATTGCCCCTACCGCTGACGATGGTTATGATGGCAACAGGAAACATCACACCTAAAGGTCCAGCATGCCCCAGCTCCGCGCCGCCGCTTTCCTCCTTCGCCCCCTCACGACTGCCGATGCGCCTGCCATGGCGGCGGGGGTACGCGAATCGCAAGCCACCGTCGGCAAATGGATGAGCTGGGCCCACCCCGGCTACAACGAAGCGGACGCGCTGGGCTGGGTGGCCATGTGCGAGGCAAGCCGCGCCGACGGCAGCGCCCACGAATTCGGCATCTTCCGTTCTGACGGCAAGACCTTCGTCGGCGTCGCCGGCCTGAACCAGTTCAACCGCCTGAACGGCTTTTGCAACCTGGGTTACTGGGTGCGCGCATCTGCTCAGCGCCAGGGCGCTGCATTGGCCGCCGTCGGTGCATTGGCGGAGTACGCCTTCCGGCAACTGGACCAGAGCCGGGTCGAGATCGTCGTCGCGGACGGCAATCTGCCCAGCCTGACGCTCGCCCAGAAGGCCGGCGCCGTCTACGAATGCCTGGCACGCAACCGCTTGCGGCTGCATGGCGATACCGTATCGGCCCATGTGCTGTCGCTCGTGCCGGGCGATAAGCCGCGGTTGTCATAGCGAGCAGCCGGCAAGAAGCGGGCAAAAAGCGGGCAACAAGCGGGCAAGAAGCGGGCAACAAGCGGGCAACCCCGACCGGCACGCCGGTCCGATCAGAACAAATCCATCTGCGCCGCCTTGGCGCTGCTCGGCTTGACGACCGACTTCGGCACCACCAGCGGGCGGCGGAACTGCGTGCCGTCGCTGACGTTGAAGCGGCTCATGCGCCCCTCCAGCCCCAGGCGTTTCACGGCCTTGGTGAAGCGCTGGCGGATCAGGTCGGCCCAGATGCCCTCGCCCTGCATGCGCTTGCCGAAGTCGCTGTCGTAGTCCTTGCCGCCGCGCATATCGCGGATGCGGTTCATCACGCGCTGGGCGCGGTCCGGGAAGTGGGCGTGCAGCCATTGCTGGAACAGCGGATTGACTTCCCACGGCATGCGCAGCACCGTGTAGTGCGCACCGACGGCGCCGGCGTCCTTGGCTGCCTCGAGGATGCGCTCGATTTCCGGTTCCGTGACGAAGGGGATGATCGGCGCCACGCTGACGCTGACGGGAATGCCCGCTTCCGTCAGCGTGCGGATCGCGCGCAGGCGCCGCGCCGGTGCGGCCGCGCGTGGTTCCAGCGTGCGCGAAATCTCGCCGTCCAGCGTGGTCAGGGTGATGGCGGCGCAGGCCAGGCCCTGCTCGGCCATCGGCGCGATCAGGTCGATGTCGCGCTCGATCAGCGCCGACTTGGTGATCAGGCCATACGGGTGGCGGCACTCGCCCAGCACTTCCAGCACCTCGCGCGTGATGCGGCGCTCGCGCTCGCAGGGCTGGTAGGCGTCCGTGTTCACGCCGATGGCGATGTTCTCGGGCACGTAGCCGGGACGCGCCAGTTCCTGCCGCAGCAGGTCGGCGGCATTGACCTTGGCGAACAGCCGGCTTTCGAAGTCCAGGCCGGGCGACAGGCCGAGGTAGGCGTGCGTCGGCCGCGCGAAGCAGTAGATGCAGCCGTGCTCGCAACCGCGATACGGATTCAGCGAGACGCCGAACGGAATGTCGGGCGACGTATTGCGGCTGAGGATGCTTTTCGCGATCTCGTCCGTAACTTCCGTCTTGAGCGGTCCCGGCGTGTCCTCGGCCACGCCCGGCACGCTCCAGCCGTCGTCGAAGCGCTCGCGGCCGTTGACCTCGTAACGGCCCTGGATATTGGTGACGGCGCCGCGGCCTTTCAACGGCACCACTGGGGCAGCTTTGGGCGGGAACGGCAATATCACCTGCGTTTCCACGCGGCTGCGATTTGCAATCATGCTGGCTTTTGCCCGGTTCACACGGCGCTCCTTGAAAAGTACTGTATGTTTATACAGTATAGTACGCCGATGTCAAGAAGGGTTCAAGTGCGGTGTTTTTGCAGCTTGTTGTTGCACAAAACCGTCAAATGCGGCCAGCAGAGGCCGGTAACGGGCGGGGTTGTTGTCGATCTGGCCAAGGGCATGGGCCACCGCCTCCAGCGTCGACAGCTGGTGCGGCGCATGCGCCTTGCGGATCCGGTAAGCCGAGGCCGGCACCTCGCGCAGCGCCAGGCGCGGCAGGCGTTGCAGCACGGGATTCAGGTACAGCATCTTGCGGCTCTTGCGCCAGGTGCCGTCCAGTACCACCAGACGCACGGCGCCGGGCCGTGCCAGCAGCGCCTCGTCCAGCGCGGGCGGCGGTGCGATGCCCAGCGAAGCGTCGCCGGGCGTATCCGGATACAGCAGGATGGGGGCTTTGCCGCCTGCTTCAAGCAGGCGGGCCAGCGCGACGGGATCGAAGGTTTCGCCCACGGCCAGATGGCTGTCGGGCAGGCACAGGTGCAGCAGGCGCGCGCTGTTCTTGGCATTGCGCACTTCGAGCGGATGCTGCAGCACCAGCAGTTCGACGGCGGCGTGGACCGGCGCGACCCAGCGGCAGATGCAGTCGCTCTGGGCGCGCAGGCAGGCAGCGCAGGTAGCGCGCCGCGGTGAAGAAGATGATGATGTCATGGGCCGCGATTGTAGCGCCCATGACGTCAGCGTTTATTAAACCGATGCGTCACATGCTGCTGACCCGCCGCCCATGCGGCGGCGCCCCGGCATCCGGATCCTCGGCCGGCGTCTCGCCGCGCAAGGGCTTGAGCGCCCTGCTCCACGCCACCACCTGGTCGAGCATGGCATCGAGCGCGTCGACCTGGCGCTCGGGCGGATTGACCTTGCCGTCGTCGAAGTCGGTGAACAGCGACAGCATCACCTGGGCGCGCACGTCGGCCACCATCAATTCGCCCATCACGAGGCGCAGGCTCTCGATGGCGCGCGCGCCGCCCACGCTGCCGTAGCCGACGAAGCCGGCGGCCTTGTTGTTCCACTCCTTGTACAGGAAATCGATGGCGTTCTTCAGCGCGCCGGACGTGCCGTGGTTGTATTCCGGCGTCACGAACACGAAGCCGTCGAAGCTGGCGATGCGCGCGGCCCAGGCCCGGGTGTGCGGCTTCGAATATTGCCCCTGCGACGGCGGCACGGGTTCGTCCAGCAGCGGCAGGTCGAAGTCGGCGATGTCGACCAGTTCGTAGATCGCGTCGCCGCGCATGCCCGCCACGTCCATCACCCAGTTCGCCACGGCCAGCGCCTTGCGCCCCGGACGGGTACTGCCGACGATCACTCCGATATTCAGCATGTCTTCCTCCTTGCAAATGTCGATTTGATATCGATTCTAGGGAGAGAGGAGGATCGGGCGCGCCCGATAGAAAGAAAAAGGCGGCACGACCGCGAGGTCGTGCCGCCCTGCCCCTAGATCACGCCAGGCGATCAGAAGGTGTAGGCCAGGCCCAGGCTGAAGAAGCGGCCCACGGCGCCCGCCTGGTGCAGCGAAGCGTTGTACGCGGTCTGCGTGGTGGCGTTGCCGTAGGTGTTCGGATCCAGCGGCGGCTGTTTGTCGAACACGTTCAGGATGGCGCCGCGCAGCGTCAGGTTCTCGCTCAGCTTGTACTGCACGTTCAGGTTGGTCGACGTGAACGAGGCGATGTGGCAGAAGTATGCCGGCTGGTTCGGGCCCGTGAAGTAAGGACGGCCGGTGATGTCCGCGGCAACGGTGCGGCAATCGGTGGCGCCGGCGGCCGGGTCCAGTGCCGAGAAGTCGCTGGTGTAGTTCACGGTGGCGTTGATGTCCAGCGGACCCTTCGCATAGCCCAGGCTGAACTGCGCGCGGTCCTTCGGCGAGCCGGTGGCGCCCGAGATCACCGACGGGCCGTTGGTGCCGGCCAGCTGGTAGGTCACGCCGGCAACCGACTGCTCGTAGCTGAAGGTATGCGCCGCGCTCAGATTCGCGCGCAGCACGCCCAGGTCGCTCGGCAGGCGCCAGCGGTAGCCGATGTCCGCCTCGATGCCGTCGGTCTTGGTCGAGCCGGCGTTGATATAAGGCGATTCGGCGAACAGGATCGGGCCGACGGCCGGCGTGGCGATGGTCGTCTGGTTGCCCACGCCCGTGTACACGTCGACCGGGACGGCCGGGCCGCGGATGAAGCTCGGGACATAACTCGGATCGTTGCCGGTAGCGGTCACGATCTGGTTCTTCACGTCGATCTTGTAGTAGTCCAGCGTGGCGTTGAGGCCCTTGAACGGCTCGGCGACGATGCCCAGCGTGTACGACTTCGATTTTTCCGGCGACAGGTTGCTGGTCGGACGCTGCACATAGGTGGGCGTGATGGCGCAGGCGTTCGTCACCGGGGTGCCGGCCGCAGTCGGATTGCCGCTGGCGCACAGGATCGGATCGTCGACGCCGTTGGACGAGAAGAACGAGCCGGAATTGCCTGTTTCAGCCGGGTTCGGCGCGCGGAAGCCGCGTGCAAACGTGCCGCGCAGCGCGAACTGCTGGATCGGCTGCCACTTGAAGCTGGCGGCCGGGGTGAACGACTTGCCATAGGTGTCGTAGTGATCGTAGCGGGCCGACGCATGCAGTTCCAGGTTCTTGATCGGGGTCGCCTGCAGTTCGGCGAAGCCGGCGGTATTGGTTTCCGAACCGATCACGAAGGCCGAGGTGCTGGCGACGGTGCCGGTCGCGGTCAGCGCCGACGCCGGCGCGTTCCAGTCGCGCTTGTGCCAGTGCACGCCCGCCGCCAGGGCCAGCGGACCTGCGCCCAGTTGCATCAGTTCGCGCGAACCGACGGCGTCGAAATAGTTCAGCTTCGATTCCAGCGTGTTCGAGAAGTGCGGCGCCACCTGGTCCATGATGGCCTGCGAGTTGCCGCCCAACACGTTGAACTGGCCGCTGTTGATCAGGCTGTACAGGGCAGCGCGGTTCACATAACCGCTGTAATCGATATCGGCCTTCGACTTGGTCAGGCCGCCGGCGAATTGCAGGTCCCAGCCATACGCGTGACCGGTCAGGTCAAGCGCGAAGCGGGTCGTCGTGGCAGTGTTGTCCGACTGGGCGAATGCCGGAATGCCGGAATGCCCGGGATGTAGCCGTACAGGCGGGCGGGCTGATCAAACGGGTTGGTCAGGTTGGCACCCACGGCCGCGCCGCGCGGGAACAGCGTGCTGGGCACCGCGCCCACGCCCGGCAGGATGGTGCCATTGTTGATGATGTTGTAGCCGGCAAAGTTAGTCGGCGAATAGGCGATGCTGTTCGTGATGCCGCGGTTGTTGCTGTTGTCGCGCTTGAACATCGAGCCCTTGAACGCCAGTTCCCAGTCAGCGTTCAGCTTCTTGGTCATGCCGATCAGGATGTTCAGGTTTTCGCTTTCCGGCTGGATATTCGCACCGGTGTCCGTGACGGCGCACTGGCCCGCGCGGTACTTGGTGAAGTTGCAGTTCGAATCCAGGAACTGGTAGTTGGCCGGGTTGTTGACGTTGGCGACACCGGCCGGATTGTTCGGATTCGACGGGTTGTACAGGAAAGGCGAGCTGGCCGCCGTCAGGAAGCCCAGGCGCTGCGTCGGCACGCCCAGGGTCAGGTCGTTGCCGCCGCGCGAGCGCCAGTCGAGCTGGTCCCACTGGAACTGCGAGCGGTCCGACACCTTGATCGCGCCCTGGTGGCGCCATTCGGCCGTGAAGAAGGCGTTGTAGCCGTCGGTATCGATGTCGCCGATGCCGCTGCTCAGCGATGCGCGGTGGGTCTGGCCGCCGCCGTGCTGGGTGTCGCCCGACTCCGCTGCGAAGCGGGTACCCTGGAAGTTCTTCTTCAGCTTGATGTTGACCACGCCGGCAACCGCGTCCGAACCGTACAGCGACGAGGCGCCGGACTTCAGGATCTCGATGCTGTCGATGGCGTCGAACGGGATGTTCGAGACGTCCACGAAGGAGCGCTGCGAATCGTCGCCGATCGCGTACGGCGACATGCGGTGGCCGTCGATCAGGACCAGGGTCGAGCCCACGGTCAGGCCGCGCAGCGACACACCGGCCGCGCCGTTAGCGAATGCGCCCGAGAAACCGGTGCCCAGGGTACCCGCGCCGTTGGCGGCCAGGTCGTTCAGCAACTCTGCGACCGAGGTCTTGCCGCTGCGCTGGATGTCTTGTGCGGTCAGGACCTGGACCGGGGTCGGGGTCTCGGTGTCGGCGCGGCTGATCAGCGAACCGGTCACGACCACGCGTTGCGGTGCGGTCGATGCGCCGCCGCTGTCGGTGGTCTGTGCCATTGCAGGGGCCACGGCTGCCACCAGGGCACCGCTCGCGACGACGCACGAGACTGCAAACGGCAACGACTTCAACTTGAACATCATGAAAACTTCTCCTTCTCGGATTACTCTCAAAGTGGTTTCTCGATTTCTTCCAGCATATTTACCCGGCATTTACTTGGAGAGTAAATAAGCTCGATCATCTTTAAATCAGTATCGATGCTACTGATTCATTCATAAAACCATGGCAAAAGGAAAAGTGTCAATAAAACAGAATTGGCGAAATGTGTAGAAACAACACCTCGCAATATTATTAAAGATGGATTTAATTCCGATTTAAATCGGTTTTAATAGCCCTGCATTTACATCGCCATTTCATGCAGCGCTAATTAAAAATGCGTAACGACGATTTCAATACAGGCGCAACACATTTAACTACATCTGATTACAATCGCATGAATAAATCAATAACTTTAATGGCGGTCAGGCAAAAAAGACGCGTTGCATCGGCAGCGCTGCGGCCCCTGTTGCCACCGCATGCGTACGTACCTGTGCCAGCGCCAGCTTGGGTTGCGGAGGATAACGTCCCCAGGGCGATGCCTGTACCGGAATCCGCATCCGGTCGACCAGCGCCTCCGCAATGGACACCGGTAGACGTCCGCCCAGTACGATGAATTCCGGATCGAGCAGGCTGGCCAGGACCGCGGCCAGCGTCGATAACGGCCGGGCGGCCTGCTCGACCCATGCGTCGACCCCGGGTGTCTCGCTGTCGATGGCGTCGCACATGGCCTGCAAGCAAGCGAAAGTCATCCCGCGAGCGGCCAGTGCAGCACGCAGCGATTCCAGGCTCGGGTAAGTCTCTTCCAGCAGCGTGGCAATCCCGCCCAGCTCGCCGGCATTGCCGTGATGGCCCCGGAAGGGCCGCCCGTCGGCGATGATGCCGCCGCCGAAGCTGCTGCCAAGATGGAGATACGCGAAATCGCGGTAGCGGCGTCCGATCCCGAAGAGGCTCTCGCCCACGGCGGCAGCCGTCGCGTCGTTTTCCACGTCCGCCGGCATGCCCAGCGCATCTTCGAGGAATTCACGGATATCGATGAGCGCCCACTCCGCCAGCGCCTTCGGCGTGTTCATGAATCCGCCGTCGACGAAGAACCCGGGAATGCCGACGCCGGCGCCGACGATGCGCTCC
Source organism: uncultured Massilia sp. (assembly GCA_963529995.1). GTDB lineage: Bacteria > Pseudomonadota > Gammaproteobacteria > Burkholderiales > Burkholderiaceae_D > Telluria. The sequence goes on from CAUSCY010000007.1 coordinate 119,386, forward strand.
GCCTGTGGAACCTCGTGCAGGATCTCGTCGCGAAAACGCACCAGCAGTGCCGCCACCGCGGCCCGGGCCGTCGGCATCGCGGCGCAGCGGATGGCGCGCTGGCGTCCGCTGAAATCCATCAGCAGCAGGGTCAGGACATCGCCCAGCATGGCAATACCGAAAGAAAACGCATAATCGGGATTCAATGCCAGATTGACGCTGGGCTTTCCCGGACCATCGTTTTGCCGTCCGATTTCGACCAGCATGCCTTCGACCTGGAACAACTGGATCAAGCGGGTAACGGTCGACTGGGAAAAATCCGAGCGCCGCGTAATGACCGCCTGGCTGATGCCAGGTTCGACAGATAGCATGCGTAATATCTGGCGGCCGGTCGATCCCAGTCCCACCGGTGCATTGAAATTGAACAGGCGATCGGGAATCAGCGGCGTGGACATGCTTCGACTTGAAAAAAGGGCGTGCCGGGATTTTACCTATAAAAATCCGTTTTTCATTAAGATATGCATTAAATTTCTGTAATTTTCGGCGAATGCATCCACCGAGATCCGCGGAAGCGCGAAATCATATGCATAAGATGCGCACGTACTTCCTTTTTATTTCCTTTTTATTTCCTTTATACATCGCGCCATTCCATCATTCATCGCCCGGCTGATGGCGGCGCCGTCCACCCCCCGCCCAATGCCCGGTACAAATCGACGTGCGCCTGCAGCCAGGTCGCCCGCAACTGCAGCACATTGGTCTCGGCAGTGAACGAATTGCGCTGGGCATCCAGCTCTTCCAGGTAGGACGAATAACCGTTGCGGTAGCGGTTATGGGCAATGCGTAGCGCTTCGGCGGTCGCCGTGCGGCGCCCCTGCGCCTCGTCGAGCTGCTGGCGCAGGCGCTGCACGGCCGTGAGCGCGTTTTCCGTTTCGGCGAAAGCATTGCGCACGACGGCTTCGTAGGCGAACACGGCGCGGTCGCGCAGCGAGGCCGAGACCTCGGCCTGGGCACGCAGGCGCCCCGCATCGAACAGCGGCGCCAGGATGCTCGCGCCGATGCTCCACAGCCCCGTGCCGGAGCCCAGCAGGTCCGGCACGTTGTGCGCATAGCCGCCGGCCGACGCGGTCAGGCGCAGCGAGGGCAGCATCTGGTCGCGCGCGCTGGCCAGGCTGGCGTCGGCGGCGGCGATCGCGTTCTCGGCCTGGGCGATGTCGGGCCGGCGCCGCAACAGTTCGGACGGCAGGCCGGGCTGGATCGCCGGCGCTTCCAGGGCACCCAGCTCGGTGCCGCGCGCGATCGGGCCGGGGCTCGCGCCCAGCAGCAGTGCCAGCGCATTTTCCTGCTGGGTGATCGAGCGCTCCAGCTGCGGCACCACGCCGGCCGTGGTGCGGTACTCGGCCTCGGCCTGCGCCAGTTCCAGGCGCGAGCTGTAGCCGACCTCGAACTGGCGCCGCGCCAGGTCCAGCGAGCGCTGGCGCGACTCCAGGGTCTGGCGCGCCAGCGCAAGCTGGGCGTCCAGGCCGCGCAGGTTCAGGTAGCCGGACGCCGTATTGGCCGCCACCGCCAGCGCCGTCGCATCCGCCGCCGCCTGCTGCGCGGCATAGTCGAATTCGGCGGCGCGGGTCGTGTTCTGCAGGCGCCCGAACGGATCGAGCTCGTAGGCGGCCTGGATGTTCCCCTGCACCGAGGTCGATTCGATCGGCGTGCCGAAGGGGCCGATCGCCCGCGCGCGCTGGGGCGTGATTCCGAGCGTCACGCTGGGCTGCTGGCTGGATGCGGCCACGCGGATGCGCGCCTGGTATTCCTGCAGGCGCGACTGGGCCGTGCGCAGGTCCGTATTGCCGGCCAGCGCCCGCGCCACGAGCGCATCGAGGACCGGGTCGTTGAATGCGCGCCACCACTGCCCTTCGACGGCGCCGTTCGGGCCGACCAGCGGCGCCTGCGCGCGCCAGGCCTGCGGCACGGCCAGCGTGGAACGCGGCGCATCCGGCACGGCGATGCGGCAGCCGGCCAAAGAAAGGAGCAACAGGGGGACGCCGGCGGCGGCGGCAAGGCCGCGCCTCATCGCGCCGGCCCTTTCGCCGACGTGTCGATGCTCGTCACCACCGACATGCCGGGCCGCAGCCGCCGCGCCAGCTCCTGGTTCGGGTCGATGCTGATGCGCACGGGGATGCGCTGGGCGATCTTGACGAAGTTGCCGGTGGCGTTGTCCGGCGTGATGACGGAAAACTCGGAACCCGTGGCAGGGGCGATTTCCTCCACGTGGCCGCGCAGGCGGGCGTGGTTCAGGGCGTCGACCGTGAACGTGACGGGCTGGCCCAGGCGCACGTCGGCCATCTGCGTTTCCTTCATGTTGGCGACGATCCACATCGTCTTCGGGACCAGTGCCGTCAGCTGGGTGCCGGCGTTCACGAACGCGCCCAGGCGCACGGTGACCTGGCCCAGCTGGCCGTCGCGCGGCGCGATGATGCGCGTGTTCGACAGGTCGATCTCGGCCAGTTTGACCGCCGCCTCGGCGTTCGCCACGGCCGCCTCCAGCGAGGCGCGATTGACGTCCACGCTGCGCAGGTTCTGGCGCGAGATCTCCAGCGCGGCCCGGGCCTGCTTGGTGGCGGCGACGGTCTGGGCGCCGGTGGCGCGGGCGGCGTCGCGCTCGCGCGCGGACAGCGAGCCGTCGGCCGCCAGCTCTTCCACGCGGCGCAGATCGGCCTGGGCGCGCTGGGCCTGCGCCGTGGCGTTGGCGACGGCCGCCTGGTTCTGGGCGATGGTGGCGCGCGCCGTCTTCTGGCTCTGGGTGAAATTGGCGAGCGCCGCGCGCTGCGTCGCGAGCTGGGCGCGCGCCTGCTCCAGGCGCTGCTGGTAGATGCGGTCGTCGATGCGCATCAGCAGCTGGCCCTGGCGCACGTTCTGGTAATCCTGCACGTCGACCTCGACGATGTAGCCGGACAGCTGAGGACTGATGATCGTCACCTGGCCGCGCACCGTGGCGTTTTCCGTGCTCTGGACAGCGCTGTGGAACGGCGGCAGGTTCCACGCATAGAGCACGATCAGGACGCCGATCAGGGCGATCAGCGCGAACAGGATGCCGCTGACGATGACGTTGCGGTTGGAGCGTTGTTGGGAAGTCGTGGGGTCGGCCATGGTGCGCTTGGGTTGGTCGTCGGTAGTCGTCAAGTGGTGGCGGGTGCGGATTCGGGTTTGTCGCGTTCCTCGGTGCGGCGGTCGCCGGACGGCGTGGCGACCGGCGAATCGGTCGGCCGCGGCAGCGGCGACGGCGGCGCGGCCGGCGGTTCGCCCGCACGCGCCGCGCGACGCTTGTCCCACATCGCATGCAGGGCGCGCGCGAAGACCAGCAGCGCCAGCAGCGCCGAAATGACCGAGATCGCCAGGAACACGTCGTTGTAGGCCAGGATATTGGCTTCGCGCGTGGCCGACTGCGCGAGGACGGACACACCCTGGCGCGTGCGCGAGGCCGGGTCGGTCAGCGCGCGGCCGTAGGCAGCCCCGCCCTGCGCAATGCGGGCGGCGACGAGCGGATCGAGCGAACTGAGCTGGTCGGCCAGTACCGAGGAATGGAATTTTTCGCGCACCACCTGGAAGGTGCCGATCAGCGAGGAGCCGATCAGCGCGCCCAGGTTCTGCGTCAGGCCGAACAGCACGGAAAAACTGATCAGGTTGGCGGGATTCGCGAGCACCTGCCCCAGCAGCGAAACCAGCAGGGGTCCCAGGAACAGCGTGCCGCCGAAGGCGATCATGCCCTGGCTCACGTACATCTGCGCCGGGCGCGTCACATTGGTCGCATGCGAGTCGATCCAGGCACCGATTGCCATGATCAGCAGGGCCACCACCTGCGGCCCCAGCAGGTGCGCCGGATTGATCGTAATGGCCGACACGGCGATGCCGGCGATGGTGGCGATCAGCACCACGGTGAACAGCGTCGTCAACTCGTCGTTGTTCAGGCCGACCAGGCGCATGAAGCCCACCGCACCGACGCTCTGCTCGGACAGCACCACGCGCACCAGCATCATCGCCAGCAGCATCCTGGCGATGTTCCAGCTCGTGATCCAGCGCGTCTGCAGCAGCGGGTTCCTGCGGTTGTGCTCGACGGCGATGGCGGCCACGATCAGCACGATCGAGAGCGCCAGCGCCACGCCGACCCAGGGCTGCTCGGTCCACCACAGCACCCTTCCGAACGTCAGCGCCGCGCTCAGGAGCGCGATGCCGGGCGCAAACAGCGCGAAGGTGACGAAGTCCATCGGGCGGAATGCCTTGAAGCGGTCGCCGGGCGGCAGTTTCAGCCACAGCACCCCGCCCAGCGTCACCAGCGTCAGGCCCAGTTCGAACACATATAAACCGCGCCATTCGGCCAGTTGCAGCAGGCTGGTCGAAAAAATATAGGCGATCGGCTGCGGCAGCTGCGACACGCCGGTCGAGATCACGATGCCCTTCAGGCGCGTCTCCTTCTTGAATGCCTGCAGCGTGTAGTACAGGCCCAGCGTGGACAGCGCGGCGCCGACCATGCCGTGCGCCGCGCGCACCGCGATGGCCGAACCGAGATCGTTGACGAACAGGTGGGCGAACGTGACCAGCGCATACAGCACCAGGAAGAATTCGGTAAACGCGCGCAGGCCGAACTGCTGGCGGAATTTCACCAGCAGCAGGTTCATCGACGCGTTCGTCATGACATAGGCCGCCGGCAGCCAGTTGGTCTCGGCGGAAAAGGCGGCCAGCGATCCCTGGAGGTTGACCAGGTTGACCGTCACCAGTGCATTGCCGAGGCCGCCGGTCAGCGTCACCAGGGTGCCGAGCAGGAAATAGGCGATGCGGCGCGGGTTCGAGTGCTTGGGGAAGGACGGCCCGCCGGGCAAGGTCGGACGCTCGTCCGGGTCCCATTGGCGCGGCTGGTATTTGCTCGCGTCGCCGTCGGTGACCTCGCTGATGGCCTCGCTCATGTTCCCTCCAGCTGCTGGCGCAGCACTTCCAGCACGTCGGCGGCGGCCGCCAGCCGCTCGCGGTCGATGCGCTCCAGCGTGCGCCGGCGCAACGCCCCCGCCTCCTGCTGCATCCGCGCCGTCATCGCCTGGCCGGCGGCGGTGGCGACGATCAGCTTGATCCGGCGGTCGTGGCTGGCGCCCGTGCGCTGCACCAGGCCGCGCGCGGCGAGCCGGTCGATGGTGGCGACCAGGGTGGCGCCGTCGACGCCCAGCTGGCCCGCCAGCTCGCGCTGCGACGGCGGCGCCGTGCCGGCGGCCACGGCGGCCAGCGCGCTCCAGCCGGCCGTGGTCAGGCCGTTCGCCTTCAGATGGCGCTCGAGTGCGGCGCGCCAGGCACGGGCGGCGCCGTTCAGCTCCTGCATGAAACGTTCATCGTGATTCGCGCTCATCGGCAGTAAATAGATTGCGGGAAGATGACCCGCGAAAACCATAGGGTAGCAAATCATTGGCTTGACTGACGATCAGTACCTTGTAGCAATTCTAGCCACACACAAATATTTAATTCGAGAATTGGTTAAACGGATATTGCTCTGAGAAATCACAGTGCTTAGAATCAATTCATTCCGCTAAGCAATCAGTTCCCCAGTAGACACCTGCCGGGGGGATGCCGTTCCAGAGCCATACATGTCCAAAGCACGTTTTTCTGTTCGCAAACTGACCGCCGCCTTCATCGCTACGCTGGCCCTGCTGCCGGGCGTCGCCATCGAACAAGAGCTGCAGCTCGACTACCGCATCAACGAACACATCGTCCTGGTCCCGGCGGGCCAGGAGCACCAGGCGCGCCTGGAAACGACCGTGTTCCAGCCCAACGGCCCCGGCCCCTTCCCGCTCATCATCATCAACCACGGCAAGGACCCGGGCCGCCCGAACCTGCAGCCGCGCGACCGCTTCTACCACATGGCCCATGCCTTCGTGGAACGCGGCTATGCCGTGATGGTGCCGATGCGCCAGGGCTTCGCCAACTCGACCGGCCGCTACCGCGACCGCGGCTGCGACATGACCGCCAACGGCTATACCCAGGCCGAAGACATCATGGACACCCTCGCCTACGCCCGCGAACAGAAGTGGGTCGACGCCGACCACATCGTCGTCGCCGGCCAGTCCTACGGCGGCCTGGCGACCATGGCGCTGGGCACCGAGGCGCTGCAGGGCGTGCGCGGCCTGATCAACTTCGCCGGCGGCCTGCGCGACGACAGCAACGGCTGCGGCTGGCGTTCCTCGCTCGTCTCGGCCTTTGCCGAGTACGGCTCGCAGAACAAGATCCCGAGCCTCTGGATGTATGGCGAGAACGATTCGCTGTTCGGCCCGGACCTGGTGGCGCGCATGCACGATGCCTTCGAACAGGCCGGCGGCCGCGCCAAGCTGGTCGAATATGCCCCGTTCAAGCGAGATTCTCACGGAATGCTGGCCAGCCGCGACGGCCAGAAGGTATGGCTGGCCGACACCATGAAATTCCTGGACAGCGTCGGCATGCCGACCAAGGTGGTCTACAAGGTGCCGCTGCCGCCGCTGCCGCAGCCGACCAATTTCGCCGGCCTGGACGACGTCGACGCCGTTCCCTTCCTGAGCGAGAACGGCCGCCGCGCCTACCGCGAATACCTGACCAAGATGACGCCGCGCGCCTTCGCCGTCTCGCCGAGCGGCGCCTGGACCTGGGCCGAGGAAGGCGAAGACCCGGAAGCGCGCGCGCTGGCGACCTGCTCGGCCAAGAGCGACAAGCCGTGCCGCCTGTATTCCGTCGATGAGCACGTCGTGTGGAATCCGGACCTGGCCGAGAAGGCCGCCGTCACGGCGTCGAACGCGCCGGTACCGGTGCCTGCCGCCGATGGCGCCGGCAGCGCGGCGCTGGGTGGCACCCAGGTCGCGACGAACTGAGCGCGCGGCGGGCATGACATGCCCGCCGACCAGAGTTAGCGCAAACTCCAGTCCGCATACCAAACCGACAATGTGGTTTCTTCCGGCATCTGGAGATTCCACATGTTGTCAATACAAAAGGCTTGCGTCTGCGCATTGATCGCGCTCGCTGCCCTGCTGGTCCCCGGCGCGGACGGCAGCGCGCAAGCCGCCAACAACTACCCCGTCGTGCTGGTGCACGGCTTCCTCGGCTTCGGCCCCGACAGCTATCCCGGCAGCGGCTTTCTGTACTGGGGCGGCTACGACAACATCGCCGCCCACATGCAGCTCTACCACGGGCCGCATGCCGTGTATGCGGCCGGGGTCGGCGCCATCAGTTCCAACTGGGACCGTGCCGCCGAGCTGTATGCGCAGATCAAGGGGGGATGTACCGACTATGGCGCCGCCCATGTCGCGCGCGACGGCTACCCCGGCCAGGTACAAAAGCCGCCCGGCAAGTGCTGGGCGGCCGATCCGGCCAACAACCCGGACGGTTACCCGCTCGCCCTCTACCCGCAATGGGATGCCGGGCATCCGATCCACCTGATCGGCCACAGCCAGGGCGGCACGACGATCCGCGCGCTGATCCAGCTGCTGGAACACGGATCGCCGAACGGCGACGAAGGCGGCGGGGAGTTATTCCAGGGCGGCCGGGTCGGCTGGGTACGCAGCGTCGTCACCATCTCGGCGCCGCACAACGGCACCACGCTGCGCGACGCCGTGCTGGACATCCTGCCGCAGTTACGCAGCCCCTTGCGCGACATTTTCGACAACCGCCTGGCGAACTGGGAACTGGCGCCGGACGGCGCGCGCGAATTCAACCGCTGGGCGCTGACCTCGCCCGCCGTCTATTATTTTTCGCTGGGTACGCTGGCCACCGAGGCCGGCGCGTGGTGCTGCAACCACACGGACCGGGCCATCGCGCCCATCCAGAGCGTCAATTTCCAGTATCCGCGCACGGACATGATCCCCTACTTCAAGCTGTTCGCGGGCGAATGGATCATGCCCTCGCTGGCCCAGCGCGGCATGGGCTCGTACACGCAGTCGGCGCCGGGCCGCGTGCGCATCGACAGCGCCTGGTTCCCCAGCGACGGCGTGGTCAATACGGTCAGCATGCGCGCACCCGACGGCCATCCGGTGCGCGACTACGATGGAACGGCCCGGCGCGGCACCTGGAACTTTCTCGGCAACTACCGTGGCTACGACCATTTCGACATCTTGAACTGGCCGACGCAGGCGCCCTCGGCGGACCCGATCTACGAGCGGATCTGCGACATCATCTTCGGGTTGGAATGACGGACAACACGCCTATCACATGGCCGTACGCAGCGTCCGCGCCAGGTCCGACAGCCGATACGGCTTGTTGACGAACGCGAACTCGCCCAATTCCCCGCCGTGGCGCTGCTTCAGCGCCGGCAGCGGATAGCCCGAAGCCAGCATGATCTTGGTCTGGGGATAGTGCAGGCGCGTATAGCCGGCCAGCTCGATTCCGTTCATGCCGTTCGGCATGACGACGTCGGTGAACAGGATGTCGATGTCGCGCCGCTCCAGCAGGTCGAGTGCTTCGCGGCCGCTGGAGGCCGTCAGCACCTCGTAGCCCATGCTGGCGAACAGTGCGGCGGCCACGTCCATCAGGTCGGGCTCGTCCTCGACGATCAGCACGCGCTCCGTATGGGCTTCGTCCACCTCGCGCGCCGTCCCGCTCACGGCCGGCAGATAGATCGAGATCGTGGTCCCCTCTCCCTGCCGCGTGTCGATGACGACGTCGCCGCCCGACTGGCGGATGAAGCCGTACACCTGGGACAGGCCCAGCCCCGTTCCCTTGCCCATTTCCTTGGTCGTGAAGAAGGGTTCGAAGGCGCGCGCGGCGACCTCCGGCGCCATGCCGCTGCCGGTATCGGCCGCCGACACGCGCACGTAGTCTCCCGGCGCCAGCGCGCCGGCGCCACCGGCGTCGAGCGTCACGTTGGCCGTGGCGATGGCCAGGCTGCCGCCGTCCGGCATGGCGTCGCGCGCATTCACGACCAGGTTCAGCAATGCGGATTCGAACAGCGCGCTGTCGATCACGGCACTGGCCGCCGTACGGTCCAGCTCGATGGTGAAATCGATGCCGGCATGGACGGCGCGGCGCAGCACCGGCTCGAAGCTGCCGATGATGCGGTTCAGGTTGCGGGTCTCGGCCTGCAGCGGCTGGCGGCGCGCGAACGCCAGCAATTGCTGGGTCAGGCGCGCGCCGCGGTCGACCGCGCGGCGCATGCTCTCGACGGTGCGCGCGTCGCTGTCGCCGCGCAGGGACAGCACTTCGAGCCCGCTCGACAATACCGACAGCAGGTTGTTGAAGTCGTGCGCGATGCCGCCCGTCAGCTGGCCGATCGATTCCATCTTCTGCGCCTGGTACAGCGCCGCATCGGCCGCGGCCAGCGCGTCGTCGGCCTTCTTCTTTTCGGTGAGGTCGCGCGTGATCTTGGCGAAGCCGACCAGTTCGCCGTCGTCGCCGCGGATCGCGTCGATCACCACGTGGGCCCAGAACGTCGAACCGTCCTTGCGCATGCGCCAGCCCTCGGCCTCGAAGCGGCCCGTCTCGGCGGCGGTGCGCAGGGCGCGCTGCGGCATGCCGCCCTCGCGGTCCACGTCGGTATAGAAGCGCGAAAAGTGCTGGCCGACGATCTCGTGCTGGGCATAGCCCTTGATGCGCTCCGCGCCCAGGTTCCAGTTGGTGACGGTGCCCTCCGGCGACAGCATGTAGATGGCGTAGTCGGTCACGCCCTGCACGAGCAGGCGGAACCGCTGCTCGCTCTCGCGCAGCGCGTCCTCGGCACGCTTGCGCTCGGTGACGTCGCGCGTCACCTTGGCAAAGCCCAGCAGCTCGCGATGTTCGTCGTAGATCGGGTCGATGACGACGTGCGCCCAGAAGCGCGAACCGTCATTGCGCACACGCCAGCCTTCGGACTCGTACTTGCCCTCCTCGAGCGCGCAACGCAGGGCCCGGGCCGGCAGGCCGACGGCGCGGTCCTCGGGTGTATAGAAGCGCGAGAAATGCTGGCCCAGGATATCGGTGGCGAGATAGCCCTTGAAGCGCTGCGCGCCGGCATTCCAGCTGCAGACATGGCCGTCGCGGTCGAGCATGTAGATGGCGTAGTCGCTGATGCCGGTGATCAGGTACTGATACCGGCGCTCGTTTGCCCAGGGTTGTTGTTGCGAGAGGTCGTTCATGGCGGTGCCGTCTGTGTCCGTGGGCCACGGTTACATTGATTCAAATTCAGTGTTAATGATACACCGGCAGGACGCGGTCCACGTGCACAGCAGTACGCCGTCAGCGCTACTTTTCCGCACGCATCAAATTACGCAAAACGAGGGATACCACGCCGCCAAGCCAGGGCCGTCACGCGCGGGATTTGTCGGATATGAGCAGCCACGACGCCTGCCGTCGCAACGCCGCTACACCAATTTACCCGCGCACCCGGCCGGACCAGCGGTCGACGGCAACCATTTCAATGTAAAATGATGAACTTGCTCCATCCGAAAAAGCACTGTTTACGCCAATGAGCCAGGACTCCATCCCCCTTGTCATCGACTTGTCGACCTGCGACAAGGAACCGATCCGCACGCCGGGCAGCATCCAGCCGCATGGCTTCCTGCTGACCCTGTCCGAAGGACTGGAGGTGCTGCAGGCCAGCGCCAACCTGGGCGACTGGACCGGCGTCGGCGTGCACGACGTGCTCGGCCGCCCGCTCGACGCCGTCGTCGGCACCGAAGCGGTAGCGCGGCTCGCGCCCGAGATCGCCTCGTCGCTGGGCCCGCGCCCGTTCTACCTGGGCGTGGTCGCCACCGCCAACGGCCGCCACTTCGACGTGCTCGGCCACCGCTGGGACGGGCTCATCGTCATCGAGTTCGAAGCGGTCGAGCGGACCCAGGCGGCGGACTTCCGCCACCTGTACCCGCTGCTGGGGGATTTCCTGCTGAAGGTGAACGACGCGGCCGGCATCGAGTCGCTGGCCGAACAGGCCTGCCAGCGCGTGCGTTCGGTGACCGGCTTCGGACGCGTGCTGGTCTACCAGTTCGACACCGACGGCCACGGCAAGGTCATCGCCGAATCGAAGGAGGATGGCTACCACTCCTACATGGACCAGCACTTCCCGGCCTCGGACATCCCGGCGCAGGCGCGCGACCTGTATACGCTGTCGCGCATCCGCCTGATCCAGGACGCCAACTACACGCCGGCGCCGCTGGTGCCGGCCGCGAACCCGATCACGGGCCGCGCCAACGACCTGTCGTTCGCGGCGCTGCGCAGCGTCTCGCCGGTGCACCTGCAGTACATGCGCAATATGAATACGCTGGCGTCGATGTCGGTGTCGCTGATGGTCAAGGGCAAGCTGTGGGGCCTGATCTCCTGCCACAACGAAGGCCCGCACCCCGTCGACTTCGAGAAGCGCGCGGCCTGCGAACAGCTGGCGCAGATCCTGGCGCTGTGCATCGAGTCGCGCGAGGATGCCGCCGAACTGCAATTCCGCCTCGAAGTGCGGCGCATCATGGTCTCGATGCTGGCCGGCCTCACGCAAGGCAGCAACTTCATCGACAACCTGTCCAACGTGTTCCCGGAGCTGCTGCGCTTTGCGCGCGCGTCCGGCGTGGCGGTGATCGTCGACGACCATATCCTGGCCTACGGCGACACGCCGGAGGAAGACGCTATCCGCGGGCTGGTCGAATGGCTGACCGTGCACGACCACGGCGACGTGTTCCATACCGACCAGCTGTCCTCGGTCTACCCGCCCGGCGCAAAGCTGGTGCGCAACGCCAGCGGCCTGCTGGCGATGCCGATCTCGCGCATCCACAAGCACTACCTGCTGTGGTTCCGCCCCGAGTACGTGCACACGATCGAATGGGCCGGTAATCCGCATGCCAAGGCGGTCGTCCTGAACATCAAGCCCGAGGAAGCGCCGGGCGCACCGACCCAGCTGTCGCCGCGCACCAGCTTCGTGGCCTGGCGCGAAACGATCCACGGCGCCAGCGTGCCCTGGCATGCGGGCGAACTGGAGCTGGCGCTGGAATTCCGCACCGCCCTCCTCGGCATCGCCCTCGAGCGCGCCGAACAGATGGCGGCGCTGGCCGAGGAACTGGGCCGCGCCAACAAGGAACTCGAGGCCTTTTCGTATTCCGTGTCGCACGACCTGCGCGCGCCGCTGCGCCACATCGTCGGCTTTGCCGACCTGCTGCTCGAATCGACCGGCAGCGAGGACGCCGTCCAGCGCCAGCGCTTCCTCAAGAACATCAAGGAAGCGGCGCGCCTCGCCGGCAAGCTGGTCGACGACCTGCTGTCGTTCTCGCAGATGGGACGCGCTTCGCTGCGCCCGACCAGCGTCGACATGGGCGAGCTGGTCGCCGGCAGCCGCGAACAGGTGATGCGCGAAGCGCGCGGCCGCAACATCGAATGGGACATCGGCCCGCTGCCGACGATCCGGGCCGACCCGACCTTCCTGCACCTGGCCATCGTCAACCTGCTGTCGAATGCCGTGAAATTCACCGGCCAGCGCGACCCGGCCGTCATCCGCGTGAGCGCGGAAGACCTGCCCGGCGAAACGGTATTCCACGTCAGCGACAACGGCGCCGGCTTCAATATGGAATACGTGCACAAGCTGTTCGGCGTCTTCCAGCGCCTGCACCGCATGGAAGATTTCCAGGGCACGGGCATCGGCCTGGCCAACGTGCGCCGCATCGTCGAGCGCCATCACGGCCGCGTGTGGGCCGACTCCGTGCAAGGCGAAGGCGCGACGTTCTCATTCGCCATTCCAAAGAACAATTCAGACCATTGACGTTTTTGAAGGTATCCATGCTCAAACCCATCCTGCTGGTGGAAGACAACCCCAACGACCTGGAATTGACGCTGATCGCACTGTCCAAGAGCCAGCTCGCCAACCAGGTCATCGTCGTGCGCGACGGCGCCGAGGCGCTCGATTACCTGCATCGCCGCGGCGACCATGCAGAACGCGCGCCGGGCAATCCAGCCGTGGTGCTGCTCGACCTGAAGCTGCCGAAGGTGGATGGACTCGAGGTGCTGAAGGAAATCCGTACCACCGAGGGCCTGAAACCCTTGCCGGTGGTGATGCTGACCTCGTCCCGCGAAGAGCAGGACCTGGTGCGCAGCTACGAACTGGGCGTGAACGCCTACGTGGTCAAGCCGGTCGACTTCACGGAATTCGTGCGCGCCATCGCCGACCTGGGCATCTTCTGGGCCGTGCTGAACGAACCGCCGCCGGGGTCGCAGCGTTATGTCAGGCCGATTAAATAAGGTATCGGTGCTGTTGCGGTGACGCCGCCGACGGCGATCACCGCGTGGACGGCGACGCCGTCCACCCTACGACGTCACGGCCTGGCGTCGACGCAATAGATGACGGATGCGCGCGCTGAGCGCATCCGGGTGATAGGGTTTCTGCAGCAGATTCACGCTCGCTTCCAGCTTTCCTTCGTGCGTCAGCACGCCTTCCGCATACCCCGACGTGTACAGCACCTCCGCATGGGGCAGCCGCGCGCGCACGGCCTCGCTCAGTTGCAGGCTGCTGACCGGCCCCGGCATGATCACGTCCGTGAACACCAGGTCGACATGCTGGCCGCCCTCGACGATGTCGACGGCGGCGGCGGCGTCCGGCGCTTCCAGCACTTGGTAGCCCAGTGCCGACAGGATCCCGCAGGTCGTGCTGCGCACGTCTTCCTCGTCTTCCACCACCAGGATGGTTTCCAGGCCGCCCAGCAGCGGTCCGGCCGCCGCCTTGTCCAGGGGCACCGCTTCGGCGTCGCTCCGCGGCAGGTAGATGCGCACGCTGGTGCCTTTGCCCGGCGCGCTGTCGAGCACGATCTCGCCGCCCGACTGCTTGACGAAACCATAGGCCATCGACAGGCCCAGGCCCGTGCCCTGCCCGGTCGGCTTGGTGGTGAAGAACGGTTCGAAGGCGCGCTCGAGCACCTCGGGCGGCATGCCCTTGCCGGTGTCCCTCACTTCGATCAGGATCCAGTTGCCGATCGGGATACTGCCCGCCAGCGAGGACGCCTGCTCCACATTGCTGGCGCGGATCGTCAGCGTGCCGCCGCCGGGCATGGCGTCGCGCGCATTGATGGCCAGGTTCAGCAGCACGTTGTTGAGCTGGCTCGGGTCGACCATCGTGCTGCCCAGCGCCGGCGCGATCTCCGTCTCCACGCGGGCGCGCGGGCCGAGCACGCGGCGCATCATGTCGTCCATCTCGCGCAGCAGGTGGCCGGGATCGATCACGACGGCCTGCAGCGGCTGGCGCCGCGCGAACGCGAGCAGGTGGGAGGACAGCTTGGCGCCGCGCTCGACGCCGGCCAGCGCCATGTCGACGCGGGTCGTGCCGGCATCGTTCAGGTTGCCGACCAGCTTGAGCAATTGCAGATTACCGCCGATGATCTGCAGCACGTTGTTGAAGTCGTGGGCGACGCCGCCGGTGAGCTGGCCGATCGCTTCCATCTTCTGCGCCTGGTGCAGCGCGGACTGGCTCGCGGCCAGTTGCTCCTGACTATGGCGCAGCGACACGAACGCGGCATCGCGCTGGCGCCGCGCGATGCAGGCGTCGCTGTGGTAGCGCACGCGCGCCACGAGTTCGCGCGGATCAGGCCACTTGACGAGGTAGTCGTTGGCACCGATGGCGAAGGCCTTGGCCTTGATCTCGGGATCCTCTTCCGAAGACAGGAGGATGACGGGGATGTGCTCCGTGTCCTTGTCGGCGCGCAGGCGGCGCGTGACCTCGAAACCGTCGATTTCGGGCATGCGCAGGTCGACCAGCACGACGGTGGCATCGATTTCCTTGGCCAGTTCGACGGCCATCCCAGGGTGGCTGGCGAAACGCAAGGTATAGGCGTCGCATCCTTTCATGCCGTGAGAAATGATGTCCTCGGCAAAGGATTCGTCGTCGATCAGGAGTACCGAGCAGGAGCTCGTTTCATTTTGAGTCATTGCAACTACGGGTAGATCGCGGCCGCTTACACCACGAATTGCAAATTGGTAAGCATTTATTCTACACCAAGCTTATCAGTCAAGCGCCCTGCTTCAATCGTGCGCTGGAATCAATACGATTCTGATAATGGCAATAAACACAATATAAAATATTGTAAATACATCGATACTGCGCATTTTTTGATGTTTGTTTGCTACTGATGCCGTGCATATGATTTCTGCATTCGACAAACAGTTACCGCACAGCCGACCGACCAATAATCAAAGAGACAAGATTGTTGCAGAGCGTATATCATACGTTTTTCCCTGGAGCAATCATGTTCGATCCGTTTTCCCTGCTGCAGCACGTCATGGCGCCATTCTGGTGGGTGCTGCTGATTCCCTTGCTCACCGTGCTGGTCCGCCTGCCGACGGTCAAGGGATGGATCGGCGAAACCGTGCTCCACACGGGCTTGCGACTGCTGCTGCCGAGCGCACGCTACCACCTGATGCGCAACCTGACCTTGCCGACCAGGGATGGCAGTACCCAGATCGACCATGTGGTCGTGTCGCGCCATGGCGTTTTCGTCATCGAGACCAAGAACTACGGCGGATGGATCTTCGGCAAAGCGGACGACAAGATGTGGACCCAGAAATTCCCCGGCCGCAGCAGCGCCTTCCAGAACCCGCTGCGCCAGAACCATCAGCACGTCAGGACGCTGGCCGAATTGACCGGCCTGGACGACAAGACCGTGTTTTCGCAAATCGTGTTCGTCGGCAATTGCACGTTCAAGACGCCGATGCCGGCCAACGTCGGCAAGCTGGCAGCCTGCCTGGCGGCGATCCGCAGCCGCGACGAGGTCCTGCTGAGCGACGACGAGGTGGCGCAGGTGCTGGCGCGTATCCAGGCCAACCGCCTGGCGCCGACGCGGGCGACGCACAAGGCGCACGTGCGCCATGTACAGGCGCTGGTGGCCGCCAGGCGCGACGGCGGCGCCCTGCCGCAGTCATTGCCGCCGCAGTCATTGCCGCCGCAGGCGCGCGACCAGGCCGCCTGCCCGCGCTGCGGCGCGGAGGTCGACGAATACACCTACAAGACCGGCGGCAAGTCCGGCGAATCGTTCCACGGCTGCACGCGCTTCCCTGCCTGCGCCTACCGCAGCGACGCGCCGGAAGGGGCGCCCGAGGCCATCGCCTGAACGCCCTCCCTTCAACGTCACTTCTTCTTGTTGGACGTGAAGGTGCGGGTATAGAAATCGGGCGGCTTCTTCGCGACCCAGTCGATGAAGGACGCGATATCCGCATCGCTCCTGAGCGCGTCCCAGGTGTGATAGGCGCGCAGCAGTTCGCGCTCCGAGAAGGTCGCGTGGATCTTCCGGTGGCAGATCTTATGGATTGGAAACTGTTCCTTGCCCTTGAAGGTCTTCGGCACCAGGTGGTGGCGGTCGACGTTGACCGTTCCAAGCGGGCGCCCGCACAAGGGACAGCGCTCTTCGCTCAATGCTGGCCTCATCGGTACGTGGCGCCGCGAGTGCGGCCCCTGCAGCGAATATGAGGATGCTTCAGGACGTTTAAAAGACGCTGATCCGAAGTGGATGCAGCTACATTCTTTCAATTAAGCATTATTGCCAACAAGTTACACCATGAATCAGCTTGTCGAAAAAATAAAAGAGCTATCCGACAGATTTTCGGTCGCAGAACACCCTTGGGGCGTTCCCGCCCTTCCATTAACGTGCGGCTTGATAATTCCTGACGAATGCGCCAGCCCTTACGCCAGAAGCATCTATCTCAAAGAGAACCTTCGCGACCACATTCTCTCGGATAACACGTTAACGATTCACTATTGGATCATACAAGACTGGGGCGACATCGGAAGTTTCAAAAAGAACGAAAAAAACAATGCAAAGATCCAGAGGTTTCTTGAAAAGCTGGACCGGCGCGCTTTGACCCGGGAACATTTCGACTGTATTTCGTCGCTGTCGAAGATCGCTTCGTTCATCGACCCCAAGGAGTATGCTGTTTATGATTCTCGCGCCATTTACACTTTAAACTGGCTCCTTTTCAACTATTCAGCCGATAAAAAGCTAGAATTGTTTCCACAACCAATCGGCCGAGGTCCGGATCTCAGAAAATTCGATATGCAAACGATATTCAGGCTCGCGCAACTTGGAGGGGCACGCGATTTCACCTATATGTCCCACCAAGAAGCATTCCACCGATACAACACCCTGCTCAAGCAGCTTGCTCATGCAGTGTTTGGACTGGAAGCAAAACCGTATCGAGTAGAAATGCTCCTGTACATGATCGCACCCACTTTTATCGTTTCTGAAATTGAAAAGAATGTATCGATAAAAATTACCAGCCAGCTTTTTAGGAATTAGTAGTTAGTCATTGCAGTGCCGCCGCTGTAAAGCACCTGCTGGCCTTCCGCGTATCGCTATCTTATTTCAATTATCGATTCGATCTTCACGGCTCGTGACACGCGGGTTCTGTTGGCCAAAAATACATTGATTTCCAAGCGAGTCTTAGAACACCGGCGCCGTCACCGCCATCCGCGAGAAACTGGCCACGCTGGCCGCAGCAGCGAACATGGCCGCCAGCCCCAGCGCATACCACGGCCCCTGCAGGTGCGACACGGTCAGGCAGAACGCCACCAGCGCGGCGCCGACCGCCTGGCCGGACAGGCGCGCGGTGGCGACGATGCCGCTGGCGCTGCCGCTGCGTTGCGGCGGCGCGCTGCCCATGATCGCCTTCACGTTGGGCGCCTGGAAGAAGCCAAAGCCGATGCCGCACACGGCCATGCGCCAGCAGATGTCGACGGCAGTCGCGGCGTGCGGCAGGCGCATCAGCGTGACCAGGCCCAGCGACAGGATCGCGAGGCCGATGCCGCCCAGCAGGCCCGAGGAATAGCGGTCGCTCAGGCGCCCGGCCACCGGCGCCATCACGCCCACCAGCACGGCCCACGGCGTCATCAGGAAGCCCGTCTCGATGGGCGAGCGGCCCAGCGTCGTCTCGAAGTAGAACGGCAGCGCGACGAAGGCCAGCGCCTGGGCCGCGAAGGTGCACACGGCCGTCACCGTCGACAGCGCGAACAGCGGACGGCCCAGCAGGTCGACCGGCAGCAACGGCGCCGGATGGCCGCGCTGGCGGCGCAGCAGCAGGAAGAAGAAGACCAGCGCGATGGCGATTTCCGGCAGCAGCGTGCGCATGTCGACGCGGTGCGCGGCGTCGCCCAGCGCCAGGATCGCCATGCCGAAGGCCGCCGCGTTGAACAGGCCCGCCACGATGTCGACGCGGTGCGTCGCCCTGCGCGTATCGGGCAGGACTTTCTGGGCGAGGATCACCGTGAGGATGCCCGGCACGACGTTGATGCCGAACAGCCACTCCCACGACAGGGTCGCGAGGATGATGGAAGCGAGGCTGGGGCCCACCGCGAAGCCGACGGCGACGACGAGCGCATTGTTGCCGAAGCCCTGGCCGTGCAGGTGCTTGGGATAGATGGCCCGGATCAGCGCCGTGTTCACGCTCATCACCGCGCTGGCACCGAGGCCCTGGAACAGGCGCGCGACGATCAGCACGGGCAGCGACCACGCCAGCGCGCAGGCCAGCGAGGCGATCGTGAACAGCACCATGCCCGACACGTAGACGCGGCGGTAGCCGATCGTCTCGCTCAGCGCCGCCATCGGCAGCAGCGTGGCGACCATCGCGAGCTGGTAGGCGTTGACAATCCAGACCGAATCGGCAGGCGTCGCGCCCAGTTGCGCGGACATCGCCGGCAGCGCCGTATTCGCGATCGCCGTGTCCAGCGCCGCCATGGCGACGCCGAGGGCCAGCGCCAGGATTGCCTTGCCGCGCGCGCCCGGAGGCAATCCGTCGGTATCTTCGATGGGCGTATTGACGGCTGCTTGCATGGCGATTCCTGCGCGTGAAATCGACCATTATAGGAAAGCGCGGGCTTTCCTGCAGCCGCCCTTCGCGCCGACACATCACACTGGCGCATGCCAGCGGTCCTTGGCCAGCAGGATCTCGTGGTGTCCGCGGCCGGCAGGAATCATCGGGAAGCAGTTCTCCGTCCGGGCGACGGCGACGTCGAGGAAGTACGGGCGCGGGGAGCGCAGGCAGGCATCCAGCGCCGCGTCCAGGTCCTGCGGGCGTTCGACCCGCGCAGCGTCCCAGCCGAAGGCGCGCGCCAGCGCGACGAAGTCGGGCAGCGCCTCGGACCAGCTGTGGCTGTAGCGCGCGCCGTGGTGCAGCTCCTGCCATTGGCGCACCATGCCCATGCAGCCGTTGTTGGACAACACGACCTTCACCGGACAGCCATGCTGCACGGCCGTCGCGAGTTCCTGGATGTTCATCAGCACGGACGCGTCGCCGCTGACGCAGACCACCAGCGCATCCGGATGGGCGACCTGCGCGCCGATCGCGGCCGGCAAGCCGTAGCCCATGGTGCCCGCGCCGCCGGACGTCAGCCAGCGGCGCGGCCGCTCGAAGCGCAGGTGCTGGGCGGCCCACATCTGGTGCTGGCCGACGTCGGTCGAGACGATGGCGTCGCGTCCGTCGAGCCGCGCGGCCAGCGATCGCATCAGCCGCTGCGGGGCGATCGCCGCGGCGGACTCCTCGAAGTCCAGGCAGGCCGCCGCGCGCCAGGACGCGATCGTATCCCACCAGGCGCGCGTGGAACCGGGGGGGACGCCCTCCTCCTCGAGGCGTTGCAGCAGCGCTTGCAGCACCGCGCCGCAGTCGCCGGCCAGCGCCACGTCGGCCCGCACCACCTTGCCGATCGCGGCGGGATCGATGTCGATGTGGACGATGCGCGCGCCCGGACAGAAGTGGCGCAGGTCGCCGGTCACGCGATCGTCGAAGCGCGCGCCGGCGCACAGCACGAGGTCGGCGTCGTGCATCGCCAGGTTGGCCTCGAGCGTGCCGTGCATGCCCAGCATGCCGAGCCATTGCGGCGCCGAGGCGGGAAAGGCGCCGAGGCCCATCAGCGTCAGCGTGCACGGCGCATCCTTCCAGCGCACGAGGCGCGCGAAGGCGTCACAGGCCGTCGGGCCGGCATTCACCAGCCCACCGCCGCCATAGAACACGGGACGCCGCGCCGTGCGCACGAGTTCCGCTGCCTGCGCGATGGCGGCGGCGTCCACGGCCCGCGGCTGCACGGGCACGGCATCGTCCGGCGCCGCTCCCGATTCCGCGACGGCCCGCGCCTGCACGTCCTTCGGCACGTCGACCAGCACGGGCCCCGGACGCCCGCCGGTGGCGACGCCCACGGCGCGCCGGATCGTGGCGGCGATGGCGCCGGCGTCGCGCACCTGCGCGTTCCACTTGGTGACCGTGCGCGAGATGCCCAGCGCGTCGCATTCCTGGAAGGCGCTGGTGCCGATCGATGCCGTCGCCACCTGGCCGCTGATGCACAGCACGGGAATCGAGTCGCTGAACGCATCGAGCAGGCCGGAGGTGGTATTGGCGATGCCGGGGCCGGACGTCACGAACACGACGCCGAGCCGGCCGGTCGAGCGGGCATAGCCCTGGGCCGCGTGCACGGCGGCCTGTTCATGGCGCACCAGCACGTGGCGCAGGCGCGGTTCGCCGGCCAGCGCGTCGTACAGCGGCAGCACGGCGCCGCCGGGATAGCCGAATACGGTGTCGATGCCGCATGCGACGAGCGTGTCGAGCAGCACGGCCGCACCGTTGCGCGAGGGAGAGTGGGCTGATCTGTTCATGCCTGAAATTCTATCGAGGCAGAGGCGGAAAGTGCTTCATGTTTTCCGCTAATATGAACGCTCATACTGAAAATCTTTCACAATACATGGACACAGACGGAAAATCCTTCGACATCCTGGATTTGCGCATCCTCGACATCCTGATCCGCGACGCGCGCACGCCGCTGCAGGAGATCAGCAGCGCCGTCGGCCTGTCGTCGACGTCGTGCTGGAACCGCATCAAGCGCATGACGGACGAAGGCGTGCTGCAGGGGTACACGGTGCGGATCGACCTGCCGAGCCTGGGCTACGAGGACACGGTGGTCGTGCAGGTCACGCTCGACGACCACAGCGAAGAGACGCTGTACGAGTTCGGCCGCCAGCTGGAGGCGATCCCCGAGGTGCTGGAAGCGCTGCTGATCTCGGGCGACTACGACTACTTCATCCGCATCGCCGTGCGCAACACGCGCGACTACGAGCGCCTGCTGCGCGAGCGCCTGTACCGCATTCCCGGCATCCGGCACAGCAAGTCCAGCTTCGTGCTGCGCACACTGAAGAAGGTCGATGCGCCGCCGCTGGCGGGACGGGACGACGGCCGCTAGCCGGCAGACGCGCGGACCGGCGGCGCAGCGGCTTTCATGGCGCCAGCGCCAGCACGCACAGGGGCGCGCCCGGCTCGACCTGCAGCGTCGCCAGCGCGGCCGGCGCCAGCGGAACCGCGGCGGCGTGCGGATCGGCCGCGGCGACGATCGCGCGGAAGCCCTCGCGCCGCGTGGTCGCGACGAGCGCCGGCACGGATGCATCGGCCGCGACGCTCGTTTCTGCCGCCGCGCGCTGGCTGCGGCTCTCGCGCAGCGCGCGCAGGTCGCGCACGTTCGCCTGCAGCACGGGGCCGCCGTCGAAGATGTCGATGTAGCCGTCGAAGTGCAGGCCTTCCTGTTCCAGCAGCCGGCGCGCCGGCACGGTGTCGACGTGGGTCTGGCCGATGGCCGCGCGCGCCGCCTCGCCCAGCAGGTGCGTGTACAGCGGCAGGCGCGGCACCAGGTGTTCGATGAACAGCCTGTCGCCCTGGCCGCACAGGTCGTCGGCTTCGTGGAAGTCCATGTGGAAGAACGGGCGCCCAACGCTTTCCCAGAACGGCGACCTGCCCTGCGCGTCCTGGAAGCCGCGCATCTCGGCGAACAGCTTGGCCGGGAACAGCGCGGGGAACTGCGCCACGAACAGCAGGCGCGATTTCGACAGCAGCTTGCCGTTCGCCCCCTTGCGCCAGGCGGGATGCAGGTAGAGCGAGCACAGCTCCGCCGCTCCGGACAGGTCGTGGCTCAGGTGCAGCGACTGCACGCGGTTGACCACCTTCGTATTCGGACTCGCGTGCACCGAGGTGGCGATGCGGTAGTTGTAGAACGGCTCGTCGAGCCCCACCGCCGCCTTGATCGCCGCCACGCCGCAGACGCGACCCGCCGCCAGGTCTTCCAGTACGAACAGGTAGTCGGCGCGCTCCGGCGCGATGGCGCCGCCGAACGACGCCTCGGCCATGTCAAGCCGGCGGCGCAGCGCGTCGCGGTCCGGCTTCAGGGTCGTCATGCCGGGGCCGATCGACCGGGCCAGTTCGAGGATGGCGCCGAGGTCTTCGGCCGCGGCGTTGCGTACGACGAGCATGGTCGCTCCTGGTTGCGCTACCCGTTCATTCGTGTCCCGCCACGGCCGGCGCGGCCGCCGCCGGCGCCACGCCGCGCGCCGCGCGATGCCGGTGGATGGCCAGCAGCATCAGGCAGGCACCGCCGCAGATCGCGCCCATCAGCAGGAAGAAGGCTTGCGGCGCCATGCGCTCCCAGGCGCCGCCGACGGCGCCCGCCAGCAGGTTGCCGGCGAACGAGCACAGGAACCAGGCCGCGATCGTCGTCGCGGCGAAGCGCTTCGGCGCCAGGCTGGCGAACAATCCCAGGCCGACCGGCAGGATGTACAACTCGCCCAGCGTGAACAGCGCGAAGAACGCCACCAGCCACGGCCAGGCCACCGCGCGACCGCCGCCAGGGTCGAGGACGATGAGGCCCGCCAGCGCGCAGTACGCGACGCCGACGCCGAACGCGCCCAGCGCCATGCGCTGCAGCGACGCCAGTCCCCGTCCCGCCGCGGCGCGGACGTTCCATGCGCGCACCAGCAAGGGGCTGATCAGGAACACGAACAGCGGATTCAGGGACTGGAACCAGGTCGCCGGGATCGTGAAGCCGAGCGCCTGGCGGTCCACGTTCAGGTCCATCCAGATCGCCAGCGTGTTGCCGTTCTGTTCGTACGCCGTGCGGAACACGACGACGGCGAGGGCCGCCGCCAGCAGCAGCGCGATCGTCCCCTGCCCGTCGGCGCCATCGGCCGTGGTGCGCACAGCGCGCGGCGGCTCCGGCGGCAGGTAGCGGCTGCCGGCAAGGTAGACCGCGAGGCCCAGGCACATGCCGACGCCGGCCGCGCCGAAGCCGTAGTGCCAGCCGTACAGTTCCCCCAGCGTGCCGCATACGAGCGGCGCCAGGAAGGCGCCCAGGTTCACGCCCACGTAATAGACGCTGAAAGCGGAATCGACGCGCGCGTCGCCCTTCGGATACAGCAGCGGTACCTGGCTCGGCACGTTCGGCAGGAACAGGCCGTTGCCCAATGCGATGACGACCATCGCGGCGAAGAACAGCGGCTCGAACGTCATCATGAAGTGGCCCAGCGCCATCAGCAGCGCGCCGATGACGACGGAACGCCGGCGCCCCAGCCAGCGGTCGGCGATCAGCCCGCCGAAGATCGGCGTCAGATAGACGCCGGCCGCGTAGGCGCCGAACACGTAGGACGAGTAGGCCTGCGTGAAATGCAGTTCCTTGGTCATGTAGTAGACCTGCAGCGCGCGCATGCCGAAGAACGAGAACTTTTCCCACATCTCCGTCAGGAACAGGATCGTCAGGCCGCGCGGCTGGCCGAACCAGGTGGCGCCGTCACGCATGCTCGCCTCCGCCATCGGTGCCCACTTCGTCCAGCGGCCAGATGGGCCGTCGCAGGTGCGCGTACGGCAGGCGCGCCAGGTCGCTGTTCAGCGTGCCGGGCGCGTCGCAGAATACGGTGCGCGCGGCGATCGGGTCGAAGCAGGCGCGGAAATGGCGCGTCGACTTGACGACGACCAGGCGCTTGTCCGCCAGGCCGATGCCCAGCTCCGTGAAGCACTCGGGCGAGAACACCTGCTGGCGCCGCGTGTTCAGGACGATGTCGATGCCGTCGACGTGCAGCGCGACGGCGTCGCCCAGCGCCTCGGTGAAGCGGCCGGCCAGGCCGTGCTGGCGCGCGTCGCGGCGCACGGCGGTCACGCGCGCCAGCACGTCGACGGGTGCGCCGGATGCCGGCCCGACCTTGCCGCCGATGCGCAGCGGCAGCTCGGCGCCGACGCCGGCGTCCAGCGCCAGCTGCACGGCGAGCGGATCCCAGAGCATGCCCAGCGCCGCGTCCCGCACGCCGCGCGCGAGCAGCGCCTGCAGCACGAAGGTGCTGTCGCAGGCCGCGCCGCCGCCGGGATTGTCGGCGCCGTCCGCCAGCACGGACAGCCCGTCCAGTCCGGGTGCCAGGCAGGCGTCGAGCGCTTCCTCGATCGGGAGCATGGTGCGGGCGCCGAGCGTGCGCAGCGCGAAGAATGCCTCTGCCAGCCGCGCCGCGATCTCCAGGGCGCGTGCCTGCACGGCATGGGCATCGTGCGCCGCATCGAACACCACCATGACGGCGGCGCCGGTCGCCTCGGTATCGGACCACGGGAAGCCGTGCATGAGGGAGATCGACAGGATGCCCGGCTCCGCCTCGCAGGCACGCACCCGGTCGAGCAGCGCGCGCATCGCGGGATCGGCCGTGCCGAACAGGCCCAGCATCGGCACCGTGCGGACGGCGGTCGACGGATGGCAGCCGCCGCGCGCCATCGCGGACAGGATCGCATGCAGCTCGCGCGTGCGCTCCAGATAGTCCGTATGCGGATACTCCTTGCATGCCACGAGCACGGCCCCGCTGGCCGTCATGGCCGGCGTCAGGTTGCCGTGCAGGTCGAGCAGCGCGCCGACCGGCACGTCCGGTCCCACGAGCGCGCGCACGCGCGCCAGCAGCTCGCCTTCGCAGTCGCGGCAACCGTGCGCGATCATCGCGCCGTGCAGCACCAGCACGACGGCGTCGATGCCAGGCGTGGCGCGCAACTGGGCAAGCAGCGCGTCGCGCAGCGTTTCCCAGTCCTGGCGCGCAACGGGGCCGCCCGGCTGCGCCCAGGCGCACAGGCCCAGCGTGACCTCGTCGCCGTGCGCCTCCGCGACGTCGCGCATGAAACCGTAGCCGGGAAAGTCGAGCGCCTTGCGCAAGTCCTCCGGACCGGCCTCGGGTCCGGGACGGTACAGGATGCCGTCCTGGAACGCGCGCAGCGTCGTCGGGATCGGGGAAAAGCTGTTGGTTTCGTGGGCGAGCGCGGCGAGGAAGATGTGCATGGCTGGACTCCAGTCTCGGGCTCAGGGCTGGAAACGGGCGGGGCTGATGCGGGCCGGGTCGAAGCCGAAACCGGCCAGGCGCGGGTCGGGCGCCTCGCCCAGCAGCGCCGCCGCGAACGTGCGCCCGGCCGCCGGCGCCGATTGGATGCCGTAGCCGCCCTGCGCCGCGGCCCAGAAGAAGCCGGGCAGCTTGGGATCGGGGCCGCCCACTAGCTCGCCATCCGCGACGAAGCTGCGCAGGCCCGCCCACACGTGGCTCGGACGGCGGATGCGCAACGTCGTGAAGCGCTCGATGGCGTCGATGGCGATGGCCACGTCCAGCTCCTCGGCCTGCACGTCGTGCGGCGCGGTCGCATCGGCGTTGCACGGGGAGCCGAGCAGCATGCCGGCATCCGGCTTGATGTAGAACGACTGCAGCACGTCGAGGAACAGCGGCCAGTGCGCGCATGCCATGCCGTCGGGCGGCGCGAAGATGAACGCCGAGCGGCGCATCGGCACGAGACCGACGGGGTCGGCGCCCGCGATGCCGGCGACCACGTCGGCCCAGGCGCCGGCCGCATTGACGACGGTGGGCGCCTGGAACACACCCTGGGTCGTCTCCACCGTCCACACGCCGCCGTCGCGCCGCATGCCGGTGACGGCGGCGTCGCACACGATCCTTCCGCCATGCTTGCGAGTGCCGCGCAGGAAGCCCTGCAGCAGCGCGTCGACGTCGATGTCGGCCGCATCCTTTTCCAGCACGCCGCCGATCACGTGCTCCGGACGCAGCACCGGCAGGAACTCCAGCGCCTGGCGCGCGTCGAGCCGCTCGACGACGGACGAGGTGGCCCGCACCGTCGCCTCGTGCGCAGCCAGCTCGGCTTCCTGGCCCGGCCCCGCGAACATGAAGGCACCCCGCGGCGTCAACAGCGGATGTTCACAGAAGCCTTCCGGCGGGTTGTCGAAGAATGCGAGGCTGGCCCTGCTCAGCGCCCGCACCTGCGCAGGCCCGTAGCTTTCCATGAACAGCGCCGCCGAACGGCCAGTGCTGTGGTAGCCCGGCTGGGCCTCCCGCTCCAGCACGACGACGCGCGCGTGCCGGGACAGCCAGTAAGCGATCGATGCGCCGCCGATGCCCGCGCCGATGACGATGAAATCTGCCGTTTCCTGATGCATGCGCTCCACGCTCATCCTCCGCCCTCGACGGGCCATGTCGACTGCGGCGCAACGGCCGCAATTTTCTAATTAAGAAAACTATTCATTAATCGAAAGATATGCCAGTCCGCCGGCCTGCGCAAGCGGTTTTTCCACGCGGATGGCGGATGAGGCGCGGCGGCGACGAACGCCGCAGGTACAGCCGAAACCGTTTGACAATGCAGTCCGAGATTCACATAATGAATTCGATTTTCCATATTTGAAAACCGGGCAGGCATGCCCGGCCACGCACCGGAGACGACCATGCCCGACATCCTGCGCACGCCGAGCGACCTGCCCTTCCCCTTCTCGAAGGCCGTGGAAGTCGGCGGCTTCGTGTTCCTCTCGGGGCAGATCCCGCTGGACGGGAGCGGCCAGCCCGCGCACGGACCGATCGCGGACCAGACGCGGAACGTGCTGGACCGGATCGCGGCGACGCTGGCCGAGGCCGGCCTGGGCCTGGCGGACGTGGTGAAGGTGACGGTGTGGCTGTCGGACCTGGCGCTGTTCGCCGGGTTCAACGACGTCTATCGGGAATACTTCCAGGCGCCGCACCTGCCGGCCAGGTCGACCGTGTGTGCGCGGCTGGCGTTCGACGTGGACGTCGAGATCGAAGTGACGGCCTGGCGCGGCTAGCGCGCCTTTTGCGCGGCGCGCTTCGCGGGTGCGCGCGGCCTGGCGGCGGCTTTCTTCACGACGGGCGCCGCGGCCTTCGGCGCGGATGCCGCCGGCGCAGGGGCAGTTGCAGGCGCGGGCGCGGGTGCGGCCCCGGCCGTGTCGAACAACGACGCGAATACTTCCTCGGAATTCGGCGCGTCCGACGTGCACACGGACAGCACCCGGCACGTCCCCTCGCCGACCGCGATATAGGCGTGCGCCATGCCGCTGTCGAAATAGATCGAGTCGCCCGTCTCCAGCCTGGCCGGCGCGTACAGGTCCGTGTAGAGGTCGACCGTCCCTTCCAGCACGATGGCGAATTCCTCGCCCGGATGGCGGATGAGCTCTCCGAATTCCGCCAGCGAACGCGCGTGGATCTCGGCGATGATGGGCACGGAGCGCTTGTTCAGCAGGTCCGCCGCCGGGTACAGATGCGAGTAGTTCGGCGTGTTGATCGCATAGCCGGTGCCGCGCCGGTTGATGCTGCGGCGGCCGCTGCCGCCGGGCGCCGGCGTCGCCTTGCCGGCGGCCGGATCGCCGCTGAACAGTTCCGAGATGTCGACCTCGAGCGCCTTGCAGATCTTCTGCAGCTTGTCGTAGGTGAGCGACATCTTGTTGTTCTCGATCTTCGAGATGGTCGACATCGGCATGCCGCTGCGTTCGCCGGCCTCGATCAGCGTCATGCCGCGTTCCTTGCGTATCCGCCTCAGCGATTCGCCCAGGCTGCCATCCCTTTCCGGTCCATTCTTGTTCGCGCTGCGCGTGGCCATATGCGTCCTTCGTGAGAGCCTTCATTATAGAGCGAACTTGCAGAAGTCGAAAACAGGCCATGTCACCTTTCCAGGACACGGAATTCCTGCAGCGGGGCGCGTTTCTCATGCGGCGGCCATGCCCGCGGCGTGCGGATCGGCCACGCGGGGCCAGTAGTCCGGCGAGCGCAGGCGGTAGGCGATGCCGGCGAAGTCGAGGTTCATCGTGCCGGGCGTCGTCACGTAGCGCACCGCCTTCGCCAGCGGCGCGAACTCCGCGTAGAAGTGCTGGGTGGACTTGACCACGACGAGGTCCTTGTCTTCCAGCGTCAGGCCCAGGCCCGTGAACGCGTCCGTGCCGTAGGTCTGGGTGCGGATCGAGGACAGCACGATGTGCAGCCCGTTCGCCGCCTCGACCCACACGCACGGTCCCAGGCGCTCGCGCGTGCCGAGCGCGCTCTGCGAATGGTCGTCGACGACCGCGCGCACCGTCACCCGCACGTCCACGGGCAGGCCGGACGCCGGCCCGCACTTGCCGCCGATGCGCAGGTCCATCTCGGCGCCCACGCCGGCGCTGCGGCAGATGTGCACGGCGCCCAGGTCCCACAGCGCGCCGACGACGGCGTTGCCGATACCCCGTTCGACGAGGCGGCGCAGGATGAACGTGCTGTCGCCGGACGCGCCGCCGCCGGGGTTGTCGGCGATGTCGGCCAGCACCAGCGGGCCGGATCCTTCCACGTGCAATTCGTCCAGCGCGGCGTCGATCTCGAGCGCCGTCGCCCGCGTCGCCTCGCGCAGGTCCCAGAACTCGCGGGCCAGGCGCTCGGCCAGCGTGCGCGCCAGCGCCGCGTCACCGTCCGTCACGACCCACAACTTGGCGCCCGCCTCGGGCACGTCGCCCCAGGGGAAGCCGTGGCCGAGGGAGACCGACAGCACGCCGGGTTCGCGTTCGACCGCCTGCATCCTTGCGACGAAGCTCTTCATGGGCTCGCGCGTCGTGTGCCACAACCCGACCATCTTGCAGTCGACGACGGCGGTGACGGGCTTGACGCGGCCGGCGGCCGTGTCGACCAGGATGCGGTACAGCTCCTCGCCGCGCTCGTTGGCGTCGATGTGCGGGTACTCCTTGAAGGCGACGATGACGTCGCACGACGCACGCATCCGCTGCGTGAAATGGCAGTGCAGGTCGAGCTCCATCCCGATCGGCACATCGGGGCCGACGATGGCGCGGATGTGGGCGGCCAGGTCGCCCTCGCAATCGTCGTAGCCCTCCGCCGCCATCGCTCCGTGCAGCATCAGCTGCACGGCATCGACCGGCAGCGCGGCGCGCAGGTCGGCCAGGATCTCGTCGCGGAAGGCTTCGTAGACGGCGCGCACCGTGCGTCCGGCCGGCTGGGCGAACGTGCACAGGCTTTCGACCAGCTCGTTGCCGTCGGCCTCCACCAGGCCGCGCAGGAAGTGCATGAAGGCGCCCGTGGCCTCCGGGTCGCGCCGGCTGGCATCGCCGTGGAAGATGCCGTACTCCTCGAAACCGCCCAGGCCCGTGGGCGAGGCGGCGAACGTGTTGGTCTCGGTGGCCAGGGTGGCGGTGAAGAATTTCATGGTGTCTCCTCGGTCGGTTCAGGTGTCGCGGCGCTGGAAATGCATGTGACGGGTGCGCAGCGTGTTCATGCGCAGGCCTGTCACCCGTCCCTCTTTCTGGCACCCCGCGCGCTCGACGGCCAGCGTGCCGCCCAGCGCGGCCATCTCGCCCGTGAAGTTCCAGGCGAACAGGTCGGCAGACAGGGGCTTGAGGACGACGAGGTTCGGGCCATAGGCGCCGGCCACGCGCAGCTGCAGCTCGTCGCCGGCGAACGCGAGTTCGGCGTCGGCGTCGAGGTCGTGCGCGCGGTAGCGGCCGACCAGGTCCGCACCGGCATCCCGCACCGCGGGCGGCGCCGGCAGGCGCACCAGCGCGTGCACGGTGCCGGCATCGTGCAGTTCCAGCGTGTCGGGTGCCGGCGCGTCCGGCGCGACGGCGACGCGGTAAGGGCCCGTCACGATGCGGCTGAAGTCCAGCCACAGCGATCCCCCTTCCTCGCGCACGGGGATCGGCGGCGAGTTGTGGACGACGAAGCCGAGCTTGCCGCCGGCGTCGCCGAAGCCGAACACCATGTCGCCGGACGGCGTGGCATAGGTGGCGCCGACCAGCGCGCCATAGCGCGCGCACTCGGCCATCGTCTCGGGCGCCAGGGCAAAGGCTTCCTCGCCCAATACGGCGTCGACGATGCGGTTGGCCAGTTCCGCCACGCTGACCTGGGCGCCGTTGGCGATGACGATGATGTCGAGCGCGTGGTCCGGCACCGTCAGCATCTGGCAGGTACCGCCGATCACGGTGCCGCCGTGGTGGATGACGTCGAGGCCGCGGTAGCGCTCCACCTGCAGGCCCAGCGCGTAGCCGTTGACGAAGCCGTTGTTCAGCCGCGTCGGTGCGGTCAGTTGCGCCCAGCTCTCGTCGCTGCCGACCGCGTGCGGGCCGCGCAGGTGCGCGAGCCAGCGCAGCATGTCGCCGATCGTCGAGACGATGGCGCCTTCGCCGCGCACCTCTTCGCTGGGGAAGATGCCGCGCCGCCAGCCGCCTTGCGGCCGCGCCACGTGCATCGTCGCCATGCCGGGGTGGAGTTCGAAGTCGCTCGGCACCGAGCGCGTGTCGCGCATGCCGAGCGGATCGAACAGGCGCTCCTTCAGCACCTGCTCGAACGGCATGCCGGCGGCGCGCTCGATCGCCAGCGACAGCAGGTGGTAGCCGCCGTTGTTGTAGATCTGCTTGTCGCCGGGCGCGAAGTTGACATCGCGCTGGCGCGCCTGCACGGCCAGCGATTCGCCCTGCGGCTTGATCGTCATGCCGGACGCCAGGAAGCCGACGTCGAGGGCGTCGCGCAAGCCGCTCGTGTGCGCCATGAACTGGCGCAGCGTCGGCTCCTGCGTCGTCCCCTGCGCCATCTCGGGCAGCTCGGGCAGCCAGCGGCGCACGCCGGCGTCGAGGTCGAGTAGCCCCTCCTCGGCCAGCAGCAGCGCGGCCAGGCTGGCGAAGTGCTTGCTGGTCGATCCGATGCGCATGCGCGTCCACACGGTATTGGCGACGCCATGCTCGACACTGGCCAGGCCGAACGCGCGCCGGTACACGGGCACGCCGGCGAGCGCGACGCCGACCACCAGGCCGGGGGCGTCGCTGCGGTTGACCGGCTCGAAGATCTTGTCCAGGGCGCCGCTGTCGACGGCGGATGGGATGGTTGGTGTCATGTCGGCTCCAAGGGATCGAGGTGGCGCGCCGCGCGCATGGCGCGCAGGAAGGCCGCGGTGGCGAAGATGCTGGTGGCGACGCCCACGCAGGCCAGCGGCATGGTGAGGTCGGCGTCGCGCGCGAGCGCGCGTGCGGACAGGCTCACGAGCAACGGCGCGATGCCGAAGGCGACGAGGCCGATGCCGGCGACGAGGAGGCTCAGGCAGGTGCCGCGCAGCTGGTTGGGCAGCACCACCATCACGGCCGACGTGGCGGCGATGTTGGCGCAGCCGCCCACGGTGAGCAGCAGCGCCAGCAGTATCGCGAACGATCCCACGCCGGGCATCACGGGAAACAGCGCCGCCGGGATCGACAGAGCGCAGCCGACGACGGCACCCAGCAGCGCGCCGGCATGGCCGCTGCGCTTCTGGCCCAGGTCGGCGGAGACGCCGCCCAGCACGGCGCCAACGACGCTGGCGCCGAAATTGAGGGCGCCCATCCAGGCGCCGAAATCGGCCGGGGTCTGGTGGAAGGTGCGCGTCAGCACGGGGACCGCCCAGATGGAGGCCGCCGCATCCGCCATGCCGATTGCGACCATGCCGCCGGCCAGCGGCAGCAGGAAGCGCCGGTAACCCCACAGCGCCCGCAGCGCCTCCCCTACCCTGGCCGGCGCCGCCGCGTCGGCCTCGCGGCGCGCCGGTTCGCGCAGCAGCAGCAAGGCCGCGGTGGCCGCCAGCACGGCGGCGGCAAACGTCAGCAGCACCAGGCGCCACGGCGCCAGCCCCGCCAGTACGCCGCCGGCCGGCACCGCCGTCGGCAGCCACGGCAGCAGCGTCCCGGCCAGCGCGTACGCGACCATCACGCCGGCCGCCTGGCCGAGCGAGACCAGCGTGACCATGCGGCCGCGCACGGACGGTTCGGTCAGGTCGGCGACCAGCGACAGCGCGGCCGGCTGCGCCGCGGCGACGGCGCCGCCCACCATCATGCGGGCGACGAAGGCGGTGCCGAAATCCTGCGCCAGCGCGCCGAGCACGCTGCCCGCCACGCACACCAGCGCCAGCACGACCAGCAGGCGGGTGCGGCTGGCGCGGTCGGCCAGGCGTCCGGCGGGAATCGCGAGGGCCGCAGCCGGCAGCGCGAGCGCCATACCCTGCAGCAGCGCGACCTGGTTGTCGCCCAGGCCCAGGTCGGCCTTGACGAGTTCCTGCAGGGGGCTGAGCACGTAGCGCGCGGCCGTGCCGCTGAACAGGGCCAGCATGACGAGCCCGATGGCGGCGTTGCGGCCCGGCCCGCGCGGCGCCGCGCGCACTTGGGTGGTGTCGATGGCGATGGCGTCGCTCATGATGGGCACCGCATCAGTAATTGAGGTTCCACGTCAGCAGCTGGCCGACGGCGCCGACCCACACGAGGCCCAGCAGCGCCAGCGCGACCGCCACGCTCCAGACCCGCGCCAAAGGCGGGGCGTCGGTGCGGCGCATGCGCCAGGCCACCCACACGCCGGCCACGGCCGCCGCCACCGCCAGCAGGCCGCTGGCCTGGGCCGCGCCGAACAGCGCGTCGTTGGCGCTGCCGTAGATGGCGACGTCGGTGTTCAGCACCGGCTTGATCAGCACGCACCACAGGGCCATCCATGCCAGCGCCACGGCGACGGCCACGCGCTGGATCGTGCGCAGCCGGCGCAGCGCGGGCGACGCCGCGCTCACGGCCGGGTCGGCGCGGCGCAGCAGCGCGCCCGCTGGCCACAGCACCAGGGACGCCAGCAGCACCAGCACCGACAGCGACAGCACGGTCACGTTCAGCGGCGCGGCGCGCAGGAACGAGGCCTCCTGCAGCACGCCCACCGGGTTGTCGCTGTCGATCACTGTCTTGACGCCGTTCATGTTGGTCAGCATCAGCGTCTGCGCGCCGCCGATCCGGCGCCAGGTGTCCGGCGCCACCTCGCGGTACTCGGCCAGGCCGCCCGTGAACGGGTCCGGCGTGACGATCGTGCCGCGCGGCGTGGCGGCGATCACCTGCTGCTCCAGCAAATACAGCACCGTCAGGAAGCCGTGTTCGACGCGGCGCGAGCTTTCGTAGCGGCCGGCGATCTTCTGCGCATCCGCCATGCTCGAGGGCAGCGCGGGCACTTCCTTCTCCGCCGCTGCCGGGAAATAGCGGTCCATGAAGCCGTCGAACAGCTCCTTGCGCGCAAGGTAGACCGAGGTGTCCTTGCCGCGGCTGTTGAAGCTGATGAAGATGCCGACGTCCTCCTGCGGCAGCAGGTTCATCTCGGTGTGGAACACGATCGTGTCGCCGCCGTGGCCCAGTACCGTGCGGCCGTTCTGCGTGGCGAGGAAGAAGCCGTGCGCCATGCGCGCGAAGCCGGCCGGCGCGTTCTCGGTCGGGCCGTGCATGCGCGCGGTGGTGGGCGCATCGAGCATCGCGTAGCCGTCCAGGCTACCCTGCTGCAGGTGGGCCAGCATGAAGCGGGTCATGTCCGCAGCCGTCGTGCTGACGCTGCCGGCCGGACGCGTGATGACCAGCTCGAACGGGGATGGTTCCTCGCTGGCGGCGCGGTAGCCCTGCGACGGCGTGCCGGGGAAGTTCGCCGGCAGCGGCTGGGCGAACGTCGAGCGGTGCATGCCCAGCGGCTTGAAGATGTGGCGCGCGACGTAGTCGTCGAACGGCTCGCCCGACACGCGCTGGACGATGTAGCCGGCCAGCGCCACGCCGTAGTTCGAGTAGGCCGGCACGGTACCGGGCGCGAACAGCATGGGGCGCGGATGGTCCTTCAGGTAGCGTTCCGTGGACGGCGCCGTCGCCGGGTCGTAGGACAGCAAGTCCTTCAGCCCTTCCTCGAAGCCGCCGCGGTGGTTCATCAGGTGGCGCAGCGTGACGGGCTTGCCATAGGGCTCGTCGATCTTGAAGTCGAGGTAGTCGTTGACGTTGCGGTCCAGGTCCAGCTTGCCCTGCTGGACCAGCTGCATCACGGCCGTCCAGGTGAACAGCTTCGACGTCGAGCCGATGCGCACCAGCGAGTTTTCCGCATCCATCGGCACCTTGCGGGCGACGTCGGCCAGGCCGTAGCCCTTCTGCAGCAAGACCTTGCCGTCCTTGACGACGCTGACGACGACGCCGGCGATGTCGCCGCTCTTGAGGGCATACGGCACGCGGCCGTCCAGCCATGCGGACAGGTCGGCGGCGTCGAGCGCGTGGGTGCCGTCGGCGGCGTCGCCATTGCCGGTGGACGCACGCGGCGCCTCCGGCAGCCGCCCGTCTCGGTCGCCGCGCAGCGCGTCGGCGGCCTTTTCCTTCGGCGTCTGCGCGGACTGGGCCGGCACGGGCGCGAGCGGCGGCGTTGCCGCGGGCTGCTTCGGATCCGCCGCGAACGACGGTACGGCGAGCGCGGCGCAGAACAGCAGGGCCGCGGACGAAAGGACTATCGGGTTGGTGCGCACTGTCATTGGATGTTCTTTCTAGTCGGGGACGCAGTCAGAAGTGCTGGTTGAAGCTCAACAGGTGGTGCGCCAGCCCCACCGCCACGAGGATGGCGAAGGACGCGATCCACAGCAGCGCCAGGCTCTTTGCCGCGGTGCCGCGATGCCGGGCGGCGCCCGCATGCCACAACGCCGCCGCCAGCCCGCCGACGAAGGCGACCAAGCCGGCCGCCTCCGACAGCGGCAGCAGCGTGCCGACGTCGCCGTCGTTGCCCATGACGACGACGGTCGTCGTCCACAGGCCCACGGCCACCAGCACCGCGCAGGCGGCCACACGCACCCAGGTCGCCGCGCGGCCCGGCGCCGGCGCGCCGTGGCGGCGGCGCAGCACGGCGGCCACGGGCCACAGCAACACCGTCGCCAGGACCACCGCGAGCGCCAGCCCGGCCAGCAGCAGCACCGTGCCGCTCGCCTTGAACGGTACCGGTTCGAACACGAAGGCGAACACATAGGGTTCGAGGCCCAGACGCGTCACCTTGCCGTTCTCGACGAGCGCCTGCAGGCGGCGCTTGCCGTGCTCTTCCTGCCACAGGAACGGCTTGACTTCGCGGAACACGCTGCGCTCGCCGCCCAGCGCGAGCGCCACGCGGCCGCGCTCGACCGCCTCCACCTTCAAGGGACTGAGCAGCTGCAGGATCGAGAAGAACGTGGAATCCTCGCGGCGCGACGTGCGGTAGCTGCCCGCCACCAGATGCGCGTGCGCGATCGCCGTCGCCTCGTCCACGGTGTAGGCGACCGGGGCGCGGTTATCGGGCAGGTAGCGGTCGGCGAAGGCGTGGTACAGGCGTTCGCGCAACCACTTGCCCTGGTCGTCGCGGCCCGGCGAATTCACGGACACGAACAGGCCGATGCCGTCGTCCGGCAGCAGGATCAGGTCGGAGTGGAACAGGATCGTGTCGCCGCCGTGGCCCACGGCGCGGTGGCCGTTGACGTCCTGCTGGTAGAAGCCGAGGCCGATGCCGTTCAGGTCCGGCAGGCCGCGCGTGATCTTCGTGTGCATCAGCTGCACCGTCTCCGGCTTCAGGATGCGAGCGCCGCCGAGCTCACCGCGGCCCAGGTAGGCCAGCATGAAGCGCGCCATGTCGGCGCCGGTGGAAGCGAGGCTGCCGGCCGGCGGCAGGCTGACGATCTCGTAGCCGGGCGGCGGCTCTTCCAGGCTCGTGTAGCCCTGCGACATCTGCCCGCGCAGCGCGGCCGGCAGCGGCTGGCGGAAGCTCGACGCCGTCATGCCCAGCGGCGCGAAGATGCGCTGCTCCACGTAATCGTCGAACGGCATCCTGCTGGTGCGCTCGACGATGTAGCCGGCCAGCGCGGTAGCCCAGTTCGAGTAGCCCTGCATGGCGCCCGGATCGTAGAGGTAGGGCGGAATATAGCTTTTCAGGACGCGGCCGTTGTCGGGCCCCGGCGTGTCGTAGGTGATCAGGTCGCGCGCCGTCTCTTCCAGGCCGCTGGTGTGCGTCATCACGTGGCGCAGCGTCAGCGCCTTGCCGTTGCGGCCCGGGACGGTGAAATCGAGGTAGCGGTTGACGTCGGCGTCCAGGTCCAGCTTGCCCTGCTCCACCAGCTGCATGACGGCCGTCCACGTGAACAGCTTGGAGATCGAGCCGGGCCGGAACAACGTGCGCGCCGCGTCGACCGGCACCGCCTTGTCCCAGTCGGCATAGCCGTAACCCTTCTGCACCAGCGGCTTGCCGTCCTTGACCAGCACGACGACGGCGCCCGGCACGCGCGCGGCGCGCAGGGCGCTGGGCATCAGGCCGTCGAGCCAGGTCTCGGCCTCGGCGGCCGTCAGCGCCGGCGGTGCCGACGCGGGCGTGGCCGGCAGCGATGCGGGTCCCGGGGCCGGGGCCGTCGGGCCCACCGGCGGCACCTGCGCCGTCTGCGGCACTTGCGCGCCGCCCGTCTGGGCCGCGACTGCCGCGGAGACCACGGCGGCGCACAGCAGCCATGCGCGGATGCGTGCGGCGCGCATCAGAAGCTCCGCGCCAGGCTGACGCCGACGGTGCGAGGCTGCACCGGCGTCACCCGCAGCGGGCCGCCGAAGGCCGTCAGTGCCGTGTCGGCGCCAGAGAGAGCGCGCTTGTCGGCCAGGTTGCGCACGAAGGCCGCGACCTGCCACTGGTCGATGTCGACGCCGGCCTGCAGGTCGAGCAGCGTGTAGCCGGCCAGGTTGAAGTTCGGGACCGAGCTGTCGACGCCGTCGAATCCGGCATTGCGCTGGCCCACGCGGCGCACCGTCACGCCCGCATAGGCCGGACGGGCCGCCACCTCGGCGTCGTAGCGGCCGCCCACGGTGGCCGACACGCGCGCCGTGTTGGGCAGGCGCGATCCGGAAGGACCCAGCGCCGGCGCGTCCTGCGTCAGCTTGGCATCGGTCCAGGACAGGCTGCCGTCCATGCTCCAGTGCTCGTCGGCCTTGTAGCGCAGCGCCAGTTCCAGGCCCTTCGATTCGGCCTTGCCGGCATTGCCCGTGAGCGTGGTGGCGCCGACGGCGATCGGCTGCTGCAGCTGGTCCCAGCGGATGTCGAACAGCGCGGCCTCGACGAACAGGCGCCGGTCCAGCAGGTCGGCCTTGTAGCCCAGCTCGTAGCTCCACAGCTTGTCCGGCGCGAAGTTCAGCGGCGCGCCCGGCACCACCTGGCCGTTCTGGTCCAGCGCCGGCGGGTTCGGACCGCCCGGACGGTAGCCGCTGGCGGCGCGGAAGTACACGCTGCTCGACTTGTCGATCGAATAGCGCCCCGTCAGCAGGTAGGTCTTCGAATCGTCCTTTCCGGACGCCGCGAAGTCGGGGACGCCGTTGGTGACCGTGCCGTAGCGCTGCTTGTTGCGCGCCGCGCGGGCGCCGGCCGTGAACGACCAGGCCGAGCTCGGGTTCCACGTCAGGTCGCCGTAGACCGCGTTCTCGACGAAGCGCGACGGCTGGTCGATCGTCACCATGTCCGTTGCCGTCCCGTCAGCCGCGGCCTCCGACCACAGGCGCTGGTTGCGCTGGCCCGTTTCCTTGTTGTGGTAGTAGCCGACCAGCCACTCGATGACGCCCGTGCCCGACGTCAAGCGCACCTCGCCAGTCTTCTTGTGCAGCGTGGTGTCGTTGTCGAGGCGGACGAAGTTGTCCGCGGGCGTGCCGTAGATGTCCGTCGCATCGAGCGCCGTGCCGGCCTTGAAGCGCTGGGCCGAGCCGATGACGTTCAGCCGCGCCCACCCGAAGTCGTATTCGACGTCGGCGGACACGACGCCGGTCTTGACGCGGTAGGACTCGCCGACGTGCAGGTTCTGGTTCAAGTCGCCGTACACCGGCTGGCTGGTCTGCATGTCGTACTGCAGCTGGTTGGTGCCGTCGCGTTCGATGTTCTGCTGGGTCGCGGTCAGGCGCACGCGCAGCTTCGAGGTCGGGTCGAACAGCACGGAGACGCGGCCGCCGCGCGTGTCGCCGTCGTTGACGTGCTTGCCCGCGACGCGGCCGACCGAGTCCACGTAGCCGCCCTCGTGCTCGTTGAACGCGGCCACGCGCAGCGCCGCGACGCCGTCGCTCAGCGGCACGTTGATCACGGCGTTCTCCACGTGCCCCAGCGCGCCGTTGCGGGTGCCGCGCAGCGCCACGCCGGCCTTGCCCGAGAAGCCGTGCGGGTCCGGCTCGTTGGTCACGTACTTGAGCAGGCCGCCCATCGCACCGGCGCCGTACAGCGTGCCCTGCGGGCCGCGCAGGATCTCGATGTGGTTCAGGTCCAGCAGCGACATGTCCAGCGCCGCCACCGCCTCGCCGACGAAGCCGGTGCTGGAACCGAAGGCCACGTCGTCGATGTAGGTGCCGACGGTAGGCGCCGTGGCCGTGCCGACCGAGACGCCGCGGATGTTGACCTGGCCGCGGCCCGGCCCGCCGTCGTTCGACACGCTCACGCCGGGCAGCGTGCCGACGTAGTCGTCGAGCGACACGGCGCCCGAGCGCTCCAGGTTCTCGGCGCCGAGCGTCTCGACGCGCAGCGGCACGTCGCGCAGCGGCTCCCTGCGGCGCGTGGCGGTGACCGTCACCACTTCCGTCTTCGCATTCACGAGCGGCGGTGCGCTGGAAGCCTGTGCCGGCTGGACGCCGTCCTTCTGGCCCGCCGCCCGCTCTTGGGCACTGTCCTGGGCCGCGGCCTGGGCGCAGGCCAGCACGGCGCAGGCCACCGCCAGCGCGACCGCCTTGGGTCGCGGCAGGCGCGGCAGGCACGCTACGGCGCGGGGCACTGCCGAGAGCTCGTTGATCCGGGTATTCGACAGCTGCTTCGCGCTTCGTGACATGGAATGACTCCTGTTGATGGACGGCGTGCCGGAAGTGATTTTTTTCTGAATACTACGTTGTTTCTCCAAAATTAATCAAATAGAAAAATACGCTGAATATTTTCTTTTTTCGAAAATTTTTGATCGAAAATGCCGAAGCGCTCGACGATTCCGGAAAATTGCTGCGCTGCGTCCGCGCTTGGGCACAGGCTTGGTGCATCGGCCGCGCGGCGCAGTGCACGCCAGTGGAGGGGTGGACGCTATGGGGAGGAATGAAGGACGCACCAAGTCGAGGCGCGGCGTGCGGCGTGCGCCGGTCCGGAATGGGGCACGGCGCTGCATCGCAAAAAACGGTGGACGAGCGGCACACGGCGCGCACCGCGTGTATCGAAACCACAACGAAAAAAGCCCGCTTCTTGCGAAGCGGGCTTTCTTGAATTCTGGCTCCCCGACCTGGACTCGAACCAGGGACCTGCGGATTAACAGTCCGTCGCTCTACCGACTGAGCTATCAGGGAATGGAGGCCGCATTATAGCGGCCCGTTTCCCGTTTGACCAGTCCTGTTCCGCAAAAGCAAGCTCAAGGCATCAGCAGCGCGTGCTGGGAGCCCGTCTGGAAGTCGCGCCAGACGCGATTGATCTCGCTGTCCTCGCGCGCCGCATACAGGCCGCAATACGGATACAGCGTATCGACGGCGCGGCGGCTCGCGCTCACCCAGCCCATGGCCAGCGATTGCAGACGGGCGGCATCGTGCTCGTCGACCTGGCCGCCGGCCGCGGCATGCGCCCAGGTGGTGTCGAGCAGCGTGTACAGGCGCCCACGCGCCTCGTCGAGCCCTGCCCGTGCGCCATCGAGGACGGCGCGCACGGCTGCACTCTCGATCAGCGGCCCGCCGCCATTGAAACGGTCGCGCCGCTGCGCGATGGCGCCGACGGCAAGGTCGACGAAGTGCTGCCCCATGCCCGCGACGTTCGCCGCCAGCGTGACGAAGGCGAAGGCCATGAACGGAAAACGGTACAGCGGCCCCTGTGCGCGTGCGGCAGCCGGGTCGATCGTGAAGCCGTGGCGCGCGTGCACCCACGCGTCCTTGATTTCATAAGCATGCGATGCCGTCGCGCGCAGTCCCATCGTGCGCCAGTTCCGCACGATGTCGACCAGGGCGGCGGGCACGACAAAGGCCTGGATACGCGGCTGGCCGGCATCGTCCAGCAGGGGCCGGCCGCCGTCGCGCAGGATGGCGTTGAAGGTGAAGTGCGTGGCCATCGGCGCGCCGCTGGCGAAATCCCAGCGCCCGCCGATGCGCCAGCCCTCCCCGTCGCGATCGGCATGGCCGGTCGGGGCGCCGCTGCCGGCCAGGCAGACGCGCTTCGTCGCGAGGATTTCGCGTGCCAGCTGCGGATCGAGGAAACCGGCGAACCAGCCTGCGCCGGCGCACAGCGTGACGGCCCAGGCCATGCTGCCGTCGACGCGGGCCAGCGCTTCTTCCAGCCGCACGACCTCCGGCAAGGACAGCTCTTCCCCGCCGAGGGCACGCGGCGCCAGCATGCGCAGCCAGCCGCGCCGGTGGATCAATGCCTGCTGCGTCGGATGCAGCCAGCGGTCTTCGTCTGCACGGGCGGCATGGCGGGCGATGCGGTCGATATCGCGGCGGGACAGGATAGGCATCGCTTATAGACTCCGGAAACGAAAAAGGCCGCGTTCACACGCGGCCTCTCGGAATTCTGGCTCCCCGACCTGGACTCGAACCAGGGACCTGCGGATTAACAGTCCGTCGCTCTACCGACTGAGCTATCAGGGAATTGAGGCAATATTATAGCAGGAAATCCCAGGATGCCAATAGCATCATGCCGCCGTGCGCGGGGCGGCGCCCTTTGTTATAGTCGCCCCTGTTTTCTCACCATCCCACCATCCCCTTTATCCATGACTACCCCACGCATCCTGGGCACGCCCCTCTCCCCTTCCGCCACCAAGGTCATGCTGCTCGGCTCCGGCGAACTCGGCAAGGAAGTGATCATTTCGCTGCAGCGCCTCGGCGTCGAGGTAATCGCCGTCGACCGCTACCCGAACGCCCCGGGCCACCAGGTCGCGCACCGCTTCCACGTCATCGACATGACGGACGGCGACGCGCTGGCCGCCCTGATCGAGCAGGAACAGCCGGACCTGATCGTGCCCGAGATCGAGGCGATCGCCACGCCGAAGCTAGCCGAGCTGGAAGCCGCCGGCAAGATCACCTGCATCCCGACCGCGCGTGCCGCCCTGCTGACCATGAACCGCGAAGGCATCCGCCGCCTGGCCGCTGAAGAGCTGGGCCTGGCGACCTCGCCCTACCGCTTCGCCTCCAGTCTCGACGAGCTGAAGGCCGCCTGCGCCGAGATCGGCTTCCCGAACATCGTCAAGCCCGTGATGTCCTCGTCGGGCAAGGGCCAGTCGAAGCTGGACAGCGCCGCCGACGTCGAGCACGCCTGGAAGTACGCCGCTGCCGGCGGCCGCGTGGATGCGGGCCGGGTGATCGTCGAAGGCTTCATCGACTTCGACTACGAGATCACGCTGCTGACCGTGCGCGCGATCGGCGCCAGCGGACAAGTGGAAACGCAGTTCTGCGAACCGATCGGCCACAAGCAGGTACAGGGCGACTACGTCGAATCGTGGCAGCCGCAGCGGATGACGCCGGGCGCGCTCGCGAACGCGCGCCATATCGCCGAGCAGGTGACGAGCAATCTGGGCGGCCAGGGCGTATTCGGCGTCGAACTGTTCGTCAAGGACGACATGGTGTGGTTCTCGGAAGTCTCGCCGCGTCCGCACGACACGGGGATGGTGACGATGGCGACGCAGAACCAGAGCGAATTCGAACTGCACGCGAAGGCCATCCTGGGCCTGCCCGTCAACGTGGCGCTGCGCGCGCCGGGCGCATCGGCCGTCATCTACGGCCAGCTGGACGAAGCGGGCATCGCGTTCGAAGGCGTGGCCGAGGCGCTGCAGGTGCCTGGCTCGGACATCCGCCTGTTCGGCAAGCCGGAATCGTTCGCGCGGCGGCGCATGGGCGTGGCGCTGGCGACGGCGGAGGATGTCGAGACGGCGCGGGCGCGGGCGCTGGAAGCGGCGTCGAAGGTGAAGCCGGTATTGGGTAAGAGATAAAGGACTGGATTGGGTGTGTACAGAGCGCCCACGAATACCCAGATTGCTCAACTGACGAAGCATGACAAAAGGGGTAGCGAGTCCTCGATACCCCTTTTGGATTGCGGTTTTCGGACCTGTACCAGAAACTTGCTGAATAGCAGAGTGTCTAGTAACGCTTATCGACAAAGTCTTGATCAGTGCCAGAAGTGATGGATGAGTACCACCAACAGCCAACATGCTGCAATTGCAGCAAGCGCCCAGCGTCCGTCGACGTTCCAGTCATTCTGCCGCAGTCGCAGTGCTTCAAGCTCCCCATCCTGCTCGGACAACTGGCTACGCAAACTGCCCGTTTCATTCTGTGCGTCGACAAGACTTTTCTCGCTGGAGGCTGCTCTCTCGTTCGCCTTGTCCATCTCGCTGGTTAGTGAGCAAACCTTTTCTGTGAGCGCATCAACCGAAGTGGAAAGTTCTTTTACACGGTCTTCGGCAGCGCTGCGCGCGCGCTCCGACTCAGCAAGTTGCTTTCGGAGGAGCGGTAGTTGCTGCTCCATATATGCGAGCGTACTCGGATTGTTGAGTACCTCGCCTGCGAGAAAACCGGTAGGGCCCTCCAGCATTTTCTTGATACGACTGACATAGGCAGCTTCGCGCTCATCCGTTGTTGTTTCCTCGTCGTATTCGTAGAGAATGGTATCAGGGATGGATACTTCCACCATCGGTAAGCGCAGAGAACGAATGATGTCGAGCTTGTCCTTGTCTACGGCGTGCGACCGCTTGATCTCAAGATAAAGCTCGCCGCCCCACTTAAGACCGAGACTGGTTTCGCCGTCGAATCGGAGAAAGACATCGGCACGACGAAGGCTTGCAGGATGATCGATTCCTTTCTCCATCTCTGCGCCTGCGATTGTTATCCGGTGGTTTCCAAACTTGCCCAACTTCAGCAATGTACCGCTTATCGACGCCACGGCCTCTTTGAACAACAGGTGTTGCAGTGATTCGCCCGGTCCGCCCGAATGCTCGTCCGCAGCATTGTTGTATTTAAAATGTGGCGCACAGTCCTTCCTATACACGTGCGACATCGGTTTGCGATGTCCAGCGGAATGCAAGCTGTAATAGGTGATTCGAGTCGGTTGGCCGCGATGGAGCCGATCTCGTTCTTTCGCGACAGACCTAGCTGTCACAGTCGTTTTACCCAATTGGTCGAGATAAGCCCTAGTTTTCATGTGAAACGAGAAAAATATCCAGAAGGAACTAATACTCGAGAATCCACATCGCCCTCAGTGCTCCATCAATTGGGCTGCGAAATGCAAAAAGCCACATCTTTCGACGTGGCTTTTATATATTCTGGCTCCCCGACCTGGACTCGAACCAGGGACCTGCGGATTAACAGTCCGTCGCTC
>CAUSCY010000008.1:0-159783 GCA_963529995.1 uncultured Massilia sp.
GCCGATGTCCAGGCTCTCAACTAACCGAAACAACCTCTTGCAACTTCACATCTAGAGCCCCGGAAGATTTTTACACTGCAGGAATTGGGCAATTGTCAGCCGACGAGATCGATGAAATCCGTCAAGGCTCCTGGTATGAAAGTCTCGGTACTTTTGCTCATCAATAAGACACGCGTACGCATGGAATTCAACCCGACGATAACGTATGGCAACGACTAACCAGAAATGCGTGAACTGCGAAAAAAACGGCCTGCCGATTCTGCCGGTGCGCTATTCCGTGCTACCCAAGAACGTGAAGGCGGTGATGCCAGCGGGGATCAGCGGTACGCGGGTGACAGATATCGTTCTGGATGCTCACCGCTATGGGTTACGCACGCTACGCGAGGGCTGGATTTATCTCTTCTATGAAGTCGGCGCACGCGGTAATCGATATTGGGAAGCATACAAGGTGACGTCAGACGGGCGTATTTGGAAGCAGGCGTTACCTCTGCCACGGATGCCCGTCACCCATCCGGCGTGTGCGCAGCGCGCGATTGCAGTCCCGATGGACCTGATTGCCATCGAACGTCCAGAAAAGTGCACAGGCCGTGTCTTCATTGCTTTTTCAGAGCACGCCTGGCACCAGGAGGTCTTCGATAGATATGCCTCCGATAAGGCATTGATGCAAGCACGTATGCAGTTCATCGAGCCATCGAAGTGGATCAGCAGTGGCACGGATACCAGCGGACATGCAATCGTCGCGACCGAGCAGGCGATCGACCAGGTTATCGAATACATGCCCGGTTTCGACCCGAAACTGCTGGCGCTCCCCGACGACAAGCAAATGTTCAGTGACGAAAAGGGGGGATACAAGGACGACTGGCTGAAACGTGAGGTGACACGCTATCCCACGCATATCCGGCAAACGTCACCTGCTTCGGCAAGCCAAGGCCTCGTCAACCTGATGAAACGGATCGGCACGAAAGACCAAGGTGCAGATGAGGATTCGAACCATCCGCCGATGCTGCTTGCCTTATGGGATGGTATCGGCAATGTGCATGAACTGAACGGATTCCGTGGTGACCCCGCCTCGTGGCTCGATTTATACGTGACAAAGGAACGTCCGCTGCAGATTGGCGCACTCCAAGCGATCGATGCAGCCCATGCCATCGTGCGATCGCGTACTGAGCAGAATC
Organism: uncultured Massilia sp.; assembly: GCA_963529995.1. Taxonomy (GTDB): domain Bacteria; phylum Pseudomonadota; class Gammaproteobacteria; order Burkholderiales; family Burkholderiaceae_D; genus Telluria. The sequence continues at coordinate 1,176 of CAUSCY010000008.1, forward strand.
TGAAAAACTGGGAAGCGACGCAGCAGCAGGCAGAGTCGATGACTGCGCTTGGCCAACCGGGGGCAAAGAGCGCACTTGCGGCACAGCGTGCCCGCGCGATGGCGCGTGGCACGCCGACACGTGCGGCACACATTGACGCTTACTATGACGACGTGGAGTGGATGGCCGCCAACAATATCCCTGGTAGTTACCAGCGCAGGCTTCTCTCCTTGGGTCACTCGACTTCGGCCTGCAGCGCGAGCTCGAACGTACCTTATATTGGCCCATATCGCGATCAGATCATAAGGGAGGCGCGCGCCTACGCACAATCTCGGCCCGGCGCGCACGACCGGAACCTCGCGGCAACGACGAGTGCCAACTGGTCGAAATACGAGTCGCGGCTCAGGCGTCCGGATATCGAGAGCTTCCGAACGAAGTACAAGGCGCTTCAATCTGCAGTCTTCGCCCTGCAAGAATCACGCAGCGCTGATGTTGGCAAATGGTTACAGGCGAAATTATTTCTCGATACGCTCGAGGATTACCAGTCGACCGACCTGCTTGACGCTGTCGCATTCGAGATTGTGGTTACCGATGGACTGGCAGGCATTGGCTCCACGCCAAAAGGCAAGGCAATTCTCGATGCATTGGTAACGCAATGGGATCCGCTCCAACCAGGTAGCCTGATCTGGCGCGTTTTTGCGATGAATCAGAAGGATGCGCGCCACGAGCTTGGGAAGCTGCTGAAAACAGCAGTGGCAAAGAAGGACATGCCGCTGGAGTCGGAACAAAGTCCCGGCGTAAGTGCCGTGATTTCCGCTGTCGGAATGGTCGGCAAGCTCAATGGTTATTATAAAAACCTTGCAAAACTGGCGCTCGAAAGCGATCCCAAGAAAATTTCGCCACTCGGCGCAATAATAAAACGTCTTGAGGTGGACGTCTTCGGGATGACGGTTGGAGATGCGATCTTTGCTAAATTTCGAATTAATCAACTTGGAGATTTTGTTGGAGAGAAAATTATCCAGACTATCCTGCTTCAACGTGCTGGCATTTCTTATTCCGATGCGATTGCACTAGTTCGCCAGCAAGCCAATTTGGAAAAAGTAAGTAGAATGGAGACAATCGAGCGTTTATTAAAGGCGCGCTCGCTACTGCGCACGGGTGCGCCGAGCAACGTGCCAAAAGCAACTCAGGCGTTGTATGACGTCTGGAACGCGATGGAGTCGACCAACGACGGCATCAAGGCTTTGAGGTCGAGCCGAATCGCAGTAATTGCTGCACTTTTAGAAGCATTTAATTTTTACAAAATTATGGCAGCCACCCCGGAAAGGGATACTAGGATCAAACTCGTGCAATCAGGTGCTTCGATGCTGTCCTCGCTGATTACGATTACGATGACACCATATTATGGAGCACTAAAGAATTCCGTCCGCTCTCAGAGTTGGAAACTCGTGGGTAGTGGATTAAGCAGCTTCGGCAAATTCATCTCATCTTGGGTTGACGGAGAGAAGGCAATTGACGCGCTTAAAAATCGCGAATTTGACGTATTCACTATTTATGGAGGAAAGGCTTTTGTAGGAGTTACAGCGGGTGCGGCAACTCTAATTGATGCGACGAGCACAGCAGCACCTTTGCTAAAAAAAATAGCAACTCGATATGGCACGGTGGTCGTCATCGAAGCAGTGGAAATAGTGACCAAGCGAGCGGTAGCTTGGGCAGCGTTGCGCACTGTCACCATGCTAACTGGCTGGGAAGTTACAGTCGGACTACTTGTGCTTCAGGCAATGGCAGATTGGCTGACACCCGACGAACTGGAAAGTTGGTGTTCACGGTCTGCCTTTGGCACCGGAAGAGAAACGACAGTTCGGATCACGGATCACAATGTGGCACGCTATACGACCCCTTCTCAGCAAGAGAAGGACTTTATTGATGCGATGACCAAACTCTTATGAAAAAACAAGACTCGATCAATTCAATGGTATTGCTGCGCGGAGCGATCTCCAAGCTTGAACGGACGCGCCGCAGCCACGATTTTGTACTAACTCAGATCCAACATCAGCAGATTGGAGCTACTGCAATAGCGGCCTCAGCCATGGGTATGGGAGCAACAAGCATTGGCCTTATTGGAATGGCTGGCAGCGCTGGTGAAGACGCCGACTGGGTCGAATTTGAACTTAACGGCAAGCAGATAAAAGGATGGCTTTGGATGATGCCCATGAGAAATGGCGACAATGTTGAGGTCGTTGCAGAGCATATGGCAAATGATCGCTATGTTGTGTACGCGGTTAAACGCGACAGCGACGATCTTCTCGCAGTATATCCGCATGCCACTGCTGGAAGAAAAGTGCATTACCGCAAATCAGCAAAGGTTTGGATCTGGTATACTACTCTTGCATACTTAAGCGTTATATTAATGTTTGTAATGCAGGAAGGATCGGAGATTTTGCTTAACTCTGACATGCAGCACCTTTTGCCAATTGGATTTTCCTTCTGCAGCGTAATTTCTGCAGTGATAGCATTTAGAGTATCAAGAAAACTGATGGCATTTGTTCGGATCGCAGAGGTAATTTTCGAAACATTTGGCTGGACAGATGTGAAAAATATCGATCTACGAAAAACATCGAGGCAGAATCGCCGCGAAAACAAGCTCTCAAACTTTGGCAATCTTTATTTCCGCTACAAATAGCCTGTTCGTTCAGGAGGATAGTACGATCATGATCAATCTCATACGCATCGGTGATGACACTGACCACGGTGGCAAAGTCATCACTGCCTCGTCGACAATGCGCTTCGACGGCCGTTTTGTGGCACGTAAGGGTGATCAGGTGTCGTGTCCGCAGCACCCCAACGTACAGCCAAACGTGATCGAGGAAGGCGATGAATCGATAACCGACGACGGTGCTCCGATTGCTCGGCATGGGCATCGTGCCACCTGCAACTGCCATCTGATGTCGAGTTTGTCGTAGTGGCATTGCTGACAACGCAAGGGCAATGGCAGTCTCGGCAATTATTGACCGTCCCGGCAGCAAATTCCCAGCCCTGCTACAATTCCCTGGTCCGTTCTGAACGGACACTTTTAAATTACGTCTTCGGGGCGGGGTGCGATTCCCCACCGGCGGTATGGCCATCATGGCCGAGCCCGCGAGCGCTTGCCTGCATGGTTCTTATGCGGCGAGGTCAGCAGACCTGGTGAGAAGCCAGGGCCGACGGTATAGTCCGGATGAAAGAAGATGTGCGTCATTACGCGCCTGCGTGCTTGCACGCCTGGCCGCGCCGTTTCGCTTTGCCCTGATGCGTTTTTCGCTAGTTCACGATATTGCGAGGAGCGTCTCAATGACCATCGATACCTTTACCCTTCAAAGCGACGACCTGGAAGGCCGCATTGCCGCCGCCCTGGAAGCCACCCGCGCCGGCATCCCGGTGATCCTGCTCGACGATTTCGACCGCGAGAACGAAGCCGACCTGATCGTCTCGGCCGAAAAGCTCACGACCGAGACCATGGCGCTGATGATCCGCGAATGCAGCGGCATCGTCTGCCTGTGCCTGTCGGCCGACAAGGTGCGCGCGCTGGAACTGCCGCCCATGGCGGCCGAGAACGGCAGCAAGTACGGCACCCCGTTCACCGTCTCGATCGAGGCGCGCGAAGGCGTCACCACCGGCGTATCCGCCCTCGACCGCGTCACCACCATCCGCGCGGCGATCGCGGCGGACGCCAAGCCGTCCGACCTGGTGCGCCCGGGCCACGTGTTCCCGCTGCGCGCCAATCCGGCGGGCGTGCTGGGCCGTGCCGGCCACACGGAAGGCTCCGTCGACCTGTCGATCATGGCGGGCCTGCAGCCGGCCGCCGTGCTGTGCGAACTGATGAACGAAGACGGCACCATGATGCGCGGCGAAACGATCGAGCAGTTCGCGCGCGAACGCGGTTTCCCGATCCTGACCATCGCCGAGATGATCGCGTGGCGCAAGCTGCAAGAGCTGAAGGCTGCTTGAAACGGAATCGTCAGCCCAACGACGTCGTCCCCGCGCAGGCGGGGACCCAATGTTGCATGCGTCATCGCGACGCAGGCAGTACTTGGGTCCCTGCCTGCGCAGGGACGACGTGTTCACTGCACTAATTACGGCTGCTGCAGCAGCGCATTGATCGGCAGCAGGTCCTCTTCGCGCAGCGAGCCCGCGGCGGACTTCAGGCGCAGGCCGGCGATGATGGTGTTGTAGCGCGCCTTGGCCAGGTCGGTGCGGGTCTGGTACAGCTGGCGCTGGGCATTCAACACGTCGATGTTGATGCGCACGCCGACCTGGTAACCGAGCTTGTTCGATTCCAGCGCCGAGTTGCTCGACACTTCGGCCGCTTCCAGCGCCTTCACCTGGGCCAGGCCCGTGTTCACGCCGAGGAAGGACTGGCGCGCCGTCAGCGCGGCATTGCGGCGGTTCGCTTCCAGGTCGTTGCGCGCCTTGTCTTCCAGCGCGATCGATTCGCGCACGCGGCTGGTGACGGCATAGCCGCTGAAGATGGGAATGCTGTACTGGACGCCGATGGCGTTATTGGTGGTCCGGCCCGACTGCGACTGCACATGGCCGCCGACGTCGCGGTACAGCGAGCTGGCCACCAGGTCCAGCGTCGGATAGTGGCCGGCACGGTTCTTCGAGATGTCGCGCTTGGCCGATTCCAGCGACAGCTGGGCCACGGTCACGGCGTAGTTCTGGTTCTCGGCGGCCGACACCCACTGGTCGACGTTGATCGGCTGCGGCGCGGTCAGGCTCACGCCCGTGCGCAGCGTGGCCAGCGTGGCCGGCGCGGTGCCGATGATGGCCTGCAGGGCCGTCTTCTTGTTTTCCAGGTCGTTCACCGCCGCCAGTTCCTGCGACACCACCAGGTCGTAGGCCGCCTGGGCTTCGTGGGTGTCGGTGATGGTCTGGGTGCCGACCTCGAAGTTGCGCTTGGCCGAGGCCAGCTGCTCGGTGGTCGCGACCTTCTGGGCGCGGGTCGATTCCAGCGTGTCCTGGGCCGACAGCACGTCGAAATAGGCTTGCGCCACGCGCAGCACCAGATCCTGCTGGGCCTGGGCGAACTGCGCTTCCGAGATCGCCTGCTGCAGCTTGCTCTGCTGGTAGGTTTCCCAGCGGTCCCAGCGGAACAGCGGCTGCTGCAGCGCGATGGTGACTTCGTTGGTGCGCAGGTTGGCCTTCTGGCCCGGCACGGTGCCGACGGGCGTCACGCCGTCGTCGCCGAACAGCGGCGCGCCTTCGTTGAACGGCGAGACGTCGGTGTTCGCCTTGGTCCAGCTGCCGTTGATGCCGACGGTGGGCAGCAACCCCGATCGTCCCTGGGTGATGCGTTCGCGTCCCGCAACGGCGGAGGCACGGGCGCTGGCATAGGTGGCGTCGTTCGCCAATGCCTGTTGGTACACCTGGAGCAAATCGGCCGCCTGAGCCTGGAGCGAAAAGACGCTTGCCAGCAGCACGGCGATGAGGGGTTTCTGCATTACTTTCTCCATCGGAGTCATCAAGAGCCTATGCAGGCTCCAAGTTATGGACGCAGGCCGCCTTCAATACTTCGGCATCGACGGATCGACCTGCACGGCCCAGGCGTGTATCCCGCCTGTCAAATTCGTTACGTTGCTGAACCCGTTGCGCTCGAGGAAGGCGGCGACCTGCATGCTGCGCGCGCCGTGGTGGCACACGCAGACGATGTCCTGGTCGTCATCCAGTTCGCTCACGCGGATCGGAATCAGGTGCATCGGGATCTGGGTCGAGCCTGCGATCTGGCAGGTCTCGAATTCCCAGTTTTCCCGCACGTCGAGCAACAGCGGCTTGGGACGCGCGGGGTCGGCCAGCCAGGCCGCCAGCTCGGGTGCGGTAATGTGTTCCATGGTGCGTCCGCTCAGAACTGGAAGTGCGACGGCACCGGGGCGCCCGTCAGGTACTTCACATTGGTCTCGAACACCTTCACCGTGCTCCAGGCGTTCTCGCCGGTGCGGGTGATGATCGACGCTTCCATCACGGGCGGCTCGCCGACGATGGCGGCGATGCGGCCGCCCGGCTTGACCTGCTTGAGCAGCGCTTCCGGCAGCACTTCCAGTGCACCCGAGATCACGATCACGTCGTACGGCGCGCCCTTGCCGAACTCCACCACGCCATTGCCCTGCTCGACGGTCACGTTCGTGATGCCGGCCCTGGCCAGGTTCTTCTTCGCCAGCTCGGCGCTCTCCAGATTGATTTCCACCGTGGTCACCTTGGCGGCGCGATGCGCCAGCAGGGCGGCCATATAGCCCGAACCGGTGCCGATTTCCAGCACGGTCTCATGCTTCCTGACCTTCAGCTCTTCCATGAGGCGCGCCTCGATCTTCGGCGCGAACATCGCTTCGCCGCCCGGCAGCGGGATTTCGACGTCGGCGAACGCCAGGTTCTGGTACGCGGCCGGCACGAACTGTTCGCGCTTGACGACGTGCAGCAAGTCGAGGATTTCGGTATCCAGCACGTTCCACGGACGGATCTGCTGTTCGATCATGTTGAAGCGGGCTTGTTCGATGTTCATTTCAATACTCGGTTGAAAAAGAAATAATCCGATATTTTATCGTTGAACGGCTTCAGCAAACATATCTTAACGACATGGCTGCTTAGACCAGCGGAAATTGCGACAGTCTGCAGTTTGGAGGGGATGAAACCCGGAAAACCGCGTGCCGGTCGCAGGGAGGGACATCACTGCCTGGCGCACGCCAGGGCGTCGGGGGGCAACAGGCCGTGCAGGGCCATGTCGAGGAAGGTGTCCAGGAAGGCCTGGGGATCGAGTTCGGCACGGGGACACGGCCCCACCGAATGCTTCCAAGTGATCAGCATCAGCATGGGCGCAACCAGCACCTGGGTCATCATCGGCACGTTGATAGGACGGAAATCGCCGCGCGCGATGCCCCGTTCGAGCATCGTCGTCATGGCGCGGGTGCCGCGGTTGATGACTTCTTCCTGGTAGAAGCAGGCCAGTTCGGGGAAATTGTCGGATTCGGCCGTCACCAGCTTGATGATGCCGGAGACCTTGGTCGCGCCCAGGCGCTGCCACCAGGACATGACCAGCTGGCGCAGCAGGTCGGCGCTGTGACCGTCGTATTCGGCCACCGAGACTTCGGCGTCGTCGATCACGGGCACGATGCTGGAGCGCACGACGGCCTTGAACAGCTCTTCCTTGTTCTCGTAGTACAGGTAGAGGGTGCCCTTGGAGACCCCGGCCCGGCGCGCCACGTCTTCCAGGCGTGTGGCGGCGTAGCCACGCTCGACGAACAGGTCGAGCGCCGCTTCCAGCAACTCCTGGGGCCGCGCATCCTTGCGCCGCTCCCAGCGCGGCTTGGTGTCAAAAGGGCATGCCATGCTTCTGTCTGACAACTTATTGTTGAGTCAACCGACTATAAGACCGCGACCGGAGACAGTCAAGAAAGCCCCTGTGACGGATTGTATCGACTGCTTGCATAGTATACTGGCTGGCTTGCCTCCCTCTGTTTACTCCCGCACCTTTCTCGTGACCTCTTTATTGGAAGAACAAGCACGCTGCCGTCCCGGCTGCGGCGCCTGCTGCATCGCGCCGTCGATCACCTCGCCCATTCCCGGCATGCCGGACGGGAAGCCGGCCGGGGTGCGCTGCGTGCAGCTTGACGAGCACAACGGTTGCCGCATCTTCGGCCAGCCCGGCCGTCCCCGCGTCTGCGGCAGCCTGCCGCCTTCGCACGAGATGTGCGGCGAGACGCGCGAGCACGCGATGTTCTTCCTTGCCGAACTGGAGCGCTTGACGGCCTGATGAATTGTCTGGACGGCTCTTGCCTCCGACAAAATGATCTCCACCTCGGATTTGTAACTCGGCAGCAAGCCCCTTCATGGTAAGCTTGCGGGCCGCGCCGTTCCCTTCCGCAACGAATCCCACAACTGAACAAGAACACCACATGGACATCATCCTCGCCCTCAAAGCGATCATCATGGGCCTCGTCGAAGGCTTTACCGAATTCCTGCCGATCTCGTCCACGGGTCACCTGATCCTGGCCGGCAGCCTGCTCGATTTCACGACCGAAAAGGCAAAGGTGTTCGACATTGCGATCCAGGCCGGCGCCATCCTCGCCGTCATGTGGGAATACCGCGCGCGCATCGGCGCCGTGTTTTCGGGCATCACGTCCGAACCGCGCCAGCAGAAGCTGGTCGTCAACCTGATCATCGCCTTCCTGCCGGCCGCCGCCCTCGGCTTCCTGTTCGCCAAGGCGATCAAGGAACACCTGTTCGCGCCGGTGCCGGTGGCCAGCGCCTTCATCCTGGGCGCCCTCGTGATCCTGTGGGCGGAAAAGCGCCACAAGACGCTGCCCGGTTCGCACCGCGTGGCCACCGTCGACGACATGACCATGCTGGACGCGCTGAAGGTCGGCTGCGCCCAGTGCTTCGCGCTGATCCCGGGCACCAGCCGTTCCGGCTCGACCATCATCGGCGGCATGCTGTTCGGCCTGTCGCGTACGGCCGCCACCGAATTCTCGTTCTTCCTCGCGATTCCGACGCTGCTCGCCGCCACCGTGTATTCGGTGCTCAAGGCGCGCCACGAGCTGTCGATCGCCGACCTGCCGCTGTTCGGCCTGGGCGGCCTGGCCGCCTTCGTGTCCGCCTTCCTGTGCGTACGCTGGCTGCTGCGCTACATCAGCACGCACGACTTCACGATCTTCGCCTGGTACCGTATCGTGTTCGGTGTGATCGTGCTGGTCACCGCCCACTTTGGCTGGGTGGTGTGGGCTGACTAAGCACACCTGGTTCCCATCGAAGGATCGATTGACATCATGACGAGCGACATCCAGCAACGTGCGCTTCAGGTATTGGAGACGGTGTTCGGCTATCCCGCCTTCCGCGGGCAGCAGGCCGACATCGTCGAGCACGTGGCGGCGGGCGGCGACGCGCTCGTCCTGATGCCCACCGGCGGCGGCAAGTCGCTGTGCTACCAGATTCCCGCGCTACTGCGCGACGGCGTCGGCGTCGTCGTCTCTCCCCTCATCGCGCTGATGCAGGACCAGGTCGACGCGCTGGCCGAAGTCGGCGTGCGCGCCGCCTTCCTGAACTCCACCCAGACCTTCGAGGAAACGCTGCGCATCGAGCGCATGGTGCGCACCGGCGAGCTCGATCTCGTCTACGTGGCGCCGGAGCGCCTGATGACGCCGCGCTGCCTGGAACTGTTCGAGTCCGCACACATCTCGCTGTTCGCCATCGACGAAGCCCACTGCGTCTCGCAATGGGGCCACGACTTCCGGCCGGAATACATCCGCCTGTCGATCCTGCACGAGCGCTTCCCGCACGTGCCGCGCATCGCGCTGACGGCGACCGCCGACCAGCTGACGCGCGCCGAGATCGCCCAGCGCCTGCAGCTGGAAGAGGCGCGCCAGTTCGTCTCCTCGTTCGACCGCCCGAACATCCGCTACGCCATCGTCGAGAAGACCAACGCCCGCAAGCAGCTGCTGGACTTCATCACGGCCGAGCACACGGGCGATTCCGGCATCGTCTACTGCCTGTCGCGCAAGAAGGTCGAGGAGACCGCCGAATTCCTCAACGAGAACGGCATCCGCGCCCTCGCCTACCATGCGGGCATGGACTATGCGCTGCGTTCCTCGAACCAGGCGCGCTTCCTGCGCGAGGACAATATCGTGATGGTCGCGACGATCGCCTTCGGCATGGGCATCGACAAGCCGGACGTGCGCTTCGTGTGCCACCTCGACCTGCCGAAGTCGCTCGAAGGCTATTACCAGGAAACGGGGCGCGCCGGCCGCGACGGCCTGCCCTCGAACGCCTGGATGGCCTACGGCCTGCAGGACGTCGTGCTGCAGCGCCGGATGATCGACGAATCCGACGCCGACGAGAATTTCAAGCGCACGCTGAGCGCCAAGCTCGACGCCATGCTGGGCCTGTGCGAGACGCTCAGCTGCCGCCGCATGCGCCTGCTGGAATACTTCGGCGAGCGCTCCGGCCCCTGCGGCAACTGCGACACCTGCCTGATCCCGCCGACCTCGTTCGACGCGACGGTACCCGTGCAGAAGCTCTTGTCCGCGATCTACCGCGTCGACCAGCGCTTCGCCGCTGGCCACGTGATCGACGTGCTGCGCGGCGTCTCGTCCGAGCGCGTGGTCCAGTGGCACCACGACAAACTGACCGTGTTCGGCGTCGGCACCGACCGCGGCGAGCAGGAATGGCGCGCCATCGTGCGCCAGACCATCGCCCTGGGCCTCGTCACCGTCGACCACGACGCCTTCAGCTCCCTCAAGCTGACGGAAGCGGCGCGCGCCGTGCTGAAGGGCGAGCAGAAGGTGCAGCTGCGCCAGTACCAGAAGCCCGTCAAGCCCAAGCGCACGTCGACGCCGCGCGGCAGCTACGAGGAGATGGAACTGTCCAAGTCCGAACAGGCCGTGTTCGACAAGCTGCGCTGGTGGCGCATGGAGACGGCGCGCACCCATGGCGTGCCGGCCTACGTCGTATTCCAGGACACCACGCTGCGCGAGATCGCCAAGGTCAAGCCCGTCTCGCTCGAGCAGTTGCGCGGGGTGTCGGGCGTGGGCGAGAAGAAGCTCAATTCCTACGGCGACGAGATCGTCAATATCATCAGCGAGATGGTGTAGGGTAGGGGTCAGAGCCCGGTGTTGCTTTTTAAGGGGCTCTGACCCCGGTGTTTGCCGGAGCCGCCGTAGGGTGGGCACCACGTGCCCACCATGCACGCCGAACGGTCAATCCCGGAACAAATGCGCAAACGTCCGGCTGACGGTCAACTTCTCATCGCACCCGCGTAATAACACCTGCATCCGCTCCGCGTCGATACGCTCGGCCGCCGCGATCGCCGTCGCGTTGACGACGGTGCCGCGGTGGATCTGCCAGAAGCGTTCGCGGTCCAGCCCTCCCAACAAGTCCTTCAGCGGCGTGCGCACCAGCGCCTCGTAGTCGCGCAGCACGACGCGCGTGTACTTGGTGTCGGACTGGAAGAACAGCACCTCGTCGACGTCGATCACGCGGATCTGCCGGCCCACGCTCGCCTTCAGCCAGCGCGTGCGCTCCGGGCGCATGCCGGGCAATGCGGTTTTCAGGTGGGCCAGCAGATCCCCCAGGTCGGCGGGCGGATGGGGCACCGCGGCGTCGAGCTTGTCGCGGATGCGCGCCACGGCCTTGTCGAGACGGTCCGCCTGCACGGGTTTCAGCAGGTAGTCGGCGGCGCCGGCGTCGAAGGCGTCGACCGCGTACTGGTCGTAGGCCGTCACGAACACCACGTGGGCCAGCTTGCCGATGCGCTGCGCCACCTCCAGGCCGGACAGGCCGGGCATGCGGATATCGAGGAAGGCCACCTGCGGCTCGTGCTCCAGGAAGCCGTCCCAGGCATCGTTGCCGTTTTCCGCCACCAGCACGACGTCCGCCTCGGGCCAGGCGACGGCCAGCAGTTCCAGCAGGCGCTCGCGCATCAGCGGTTCGTCTTCGGCAACCAGGACCGTCGTCATGCGGCCTCCGCATGGGCCACGCCGGGAATCGCGATCTCGGCCACCAGGCCCGGATCGGCCTCTTCCAGCACCAGGCTGGCCGCCTCGCCGTAGGCCAGGCGCAGGCGGTGGCGCACATTGTCCAGGCCCATGCCCGATCCTGGCGTCGCACTCATGCCCACGCCGCTGTCGGCCACGCGCAGCCGCAGCACGCCGCCGTCGAGCCGGGCGGACAACGCGATCTCCCCGCCGCGCAGCGCCGGTTCGATGCCGTGCTTGATCGCGTTCTCGGCCAGCGTCAGCAGGATCATGCTGGGCACCCGCGTGCCGGCCAGGGCGCGCGGCAAAGCGAGCGTGAAGCGCAGCCGCCCGCCCAGGCGCGCCTGCATCACCTTCAGGTAGGACTCGACCAGGCCGAACTCCGCTTCCAGGCTGACCTGGTCGCAGCGCATGTCGCCCAGGCTGGCGCGCAGGAAAGCGATCAGGTCGGCGGTGAGTTCGGCCGCGCGCGGCGCGCCGTGCTGGGCCAGTTGCTGGACGGCGCCCAGCGTGTTGAACAGGAAGTGCGGCTCGATCTGGGCACGCAGCAGGCGCAGCTTCGATTCGGACAGTTCGCGCGCCAGGCGTTCGCGCTCGGCATCGGCCTGCAGTTGCGCCGTCAGCATCTCGTACTGGCGGTTGCGCAGGACGCCCACGGCGATCATCTGCGCCGCCTGCAGGAAGCCCGCGCCGACCAGCACGGCGAGAAAGCCCGGCACCACGTCCCACACGGAACCGAGGCGCGTGTCCGTCATCACCAGCACGCCGTAGGCCGTCACGACGCCGCAGACCAGCGTGGCCAGCACGGTCTTGCCGAGCACCCGCCACTTCTTGCGGACGATCGTGCGGTAGTTGAACCACACGCCGACGATGCCGACGACGACGCTGAAGCCGACGGCGTTGGCCACCACGACGGGCACCAGCCAGGCCGCATGGAGGAACAGCACATTGAACAGGGCCCCGACGAGCGTGAACAGGAGCGCCAGCGCGCCGATGACGCGCCAGCCGCGCCAGCCCCGGTAGGTTGTCGAGAACGCGAGCAGCTGGCTGCGTTCGATGGGCGACAGGGCGGCAATCTGTTCGGCCGCCTTGCGCCGGTAGCCGGCCGGCATGTCCTTGACGAGCGCCGGCCGCTCGAGCATGGCAAGAATGTCGTCTTCCCACGCGCGGTGCCAATCCCGGATCCTGCGCCACATGACAGCCTCCTGTTCATTACTATCTAGCAATGAGCATAGTGTAGGAGGGTCGGCCGGCGCTGCAAAGTGCCCCGCGACGGACGACGAAGACGGCGGGACGAACGACGAAGCGGATGCTTATTGGTCGCTTATTTCTTCCTGAAGACCAGGTCCCATACCCCGTGGCCCAGCTTCAGGCCGCGGTTCTCGAACTTGGTCAGCGGACGGTAGGCCGGCTTCTCGGCGTAACCCTCGGCCGTGTTCTGCAGTTGCGGCTCGGCGCTCAGCACCTCCAGCATCTGGACCGCGTAGTCTTCCCAGTCGGTGGCGCAGTGGATGTAGCCGCCCGGCTGCAGCTTTTGGCACAGCAGCTTGACGAAGTCCGGCTGGATCAGGCGGCGCTTGTTGTGGCGCGCCTTGTGCCACGGGTCCGGGAAGAACACGTGCACGCCGGCCAGCGAACCGTCGGCGATCATATTGTTCAGCACCTCGACGGCGTCGTGCTGGATCGCGCGCAGGTTGGTGACGCCTTCCTCGCCGATCAGTTTCAGCAGGCTGCCCACGCCCGGCGTGTGCACTTCGACGCCGACGAAGTCCGTGTCCGGCATTTCCTTGGCGATGTGGACGGTGGAGCCGCCCATGCCGAAGCCGATTTCCAGCACCAGCGGCGCGGTGCGGCCGAACGGGGCGTGGAAGTCGAACGGCTCCTTGCGGTATTCGATCAGGAATTGCGGACCCAGTTCTTCCAGCGCACGCGCCTGCCCGGTCGACAGGCGTCCGGCGCGCGTGACGAAACTGCGGATGCGGCGTTCGGTCGGGTCGTAGAGCATCGGACGGCCTTGCTCGTTCAGGGGCGTATCTGCGGACATGGGAAGAGAAGTGTGAGGAAAAAACGGCGGCCATTATAACCCGGCGCTGTGCCGGCCCGATCTCCGACATAATGCTTTTCTTGCCCCAGGAGATGCCAGATGCAGCAAAAAAGCCACCCGATCGCCACCGAAGACAACATCGCCCGCTACCAGTTGACCTCTTTCCACTTCGGCACGCCCGGCCAGGGCCGCAAGGCCTATGTCCAGGCCTCGCTGCATGCCGACGAGGTGCCGGCCATGCTGGTCGCGCATTGCCTGCGCCGGGAACTTGAAAAGCTCGACGCCGCCGGCAAGGTCAAGGGCGAGGTGATCCTGGTGCCGGTGGCGAACCCGATCGGCCTGTCGCAAGTCATCCACGGCGCGCCGTTCGGTCGCTTCGACCTGGCCACCGGCATCAATTTCAACCGCTCCTACAAACACGTGGCGGACGACCTGAAGGCATCGCTGGAAGGCAGGTTGGGGCCGGAAGCCGCGGCCAATGCGGCGCTCGTCCGCGAGCACGCGCGCCGTTCGGTGGCGTCGTGGGTGCCGAAGAACGCCACCGAGGAACTCAAGAAGACCTTGCTGGGCATGGCGATCGACGCCGACGTGATGCTCGACCTGCACTGCGACAACGAGGCCGTGCTGCACATGTACACCGGCACGCCGCTCGCCGGCGACGTCGAGCCGCTCGCCGCCCTGATGGGCGCCCACGCCGTGCTGCTGGCGACCGAATCGGGCGGCGAGCCGTTCGACGAAGCCTGCAGCCGCGTATGGTGGGAACTGGCCGAGCACTTCGGCGCCGCGACGCCGATTCCGATGGGCTGCATCGGCGTGACGGTGGAGCTGCGCGGCGAGAACGACGTGCGCTACGACCTGGCCGAGCAGGACGCGCGCGCCCTGCTGCAATACCTGGCGCGCCTGGGCATCGTCGAGATCGAGCACGCCCCGCTGCCGGCGCCGCTGTGCGCACCGACGCCGCTGGACGGCGTGGAACCGCTGCATGCGCCGCAGTCGGGGGTGCTGGTGTTCCTGAAGAAGCTCGGCGACCGCGTCGCGGCCGGGGATGCGGTGGCGGAGATCGTCAATCCGGTCAGCGGCAAGACGGTGCAGGTGAAGGCCTCGCAGGACGGGGTGCTGTTTGCGAGTACGGCGCATCGGCACCTGGTGAAGGGGATGCACGTCTGTAAGATCGCGGGGGCGGAAGGATACCGGACGGGGAACCTGTTGACTGCCTAGTCGACGGGCGAATCAAACCCCGTCATCCCCGCGCAGGCGGGGATCCATACTGAGCTGGCAAGCACCGGTTCAGCATGGATTCCCGCCTGCGCGGGAATGACGTTGTTTTAGTGTGTAGCCGTTATTCACGCTGCCAGCGCCTGATCCAGCAAGTAACGCTTCTCCAGCAGCCCCTCGATGGCCTCGGCCGCCATCGGTCGCGCGATCAGGTAGCCCTGCACCTCGTTGCAGTGAAGATGGCGCAGGATCGCCAGCTGCTCCGCGTTTTCCACGCCCTCGGCCACCACCTCCATGCCCAGCGCGTGCGCCATCGACACGATCGCCTGGAAGAACACGGTGCCTTCCTTCGAGCGTCCCAGCTCGGCGGTGAAGGAGCGGTCGACCTTCAGCACGTCCATCTTCATGCGCTGCAGCTGCGACAGCGACGAGTAGCCGGTGCCGAAATCGTCCACGTGCAGCTTGATGCCCAGCGCGCGGATGGCGGCCAGTTCGGCCAGGATCTCGTCCTGGTCGCCCATCATCGCCGATTCCGTGATCTCGACTTCCAGCAGGCCCGCGGCCACGCCATGGCGCGCCAGCGCCTGCGCCAGCTCGCGCTGCACGCCGCCGCGCAGGAACTGCTTGGGCGAGACGTTGATCGAGACGGGCACCGGTTCGACGCCCGCGGTGCGCCACGCCGCCAGCTGGGCGCAGGCCATGTCGATCACGATGGCGCCGATCGGCACGATCAGGCCGCTCGATTCGGCCAGCGGGATGAATTCGTCGGGACGGATCATCCCCAGCTGCGGATGTTCCCAGCGCAGCAGCGCTTCCATGCTGAGCAGGCGGCCGTCGCGAGTGTCCACGCGCGGTTGATAATGCAGCACGAACTGGCGCTGCTCGATCGCTTCCAGCAGGCGCTGGCGCAGCTGGGCGCGCGACTTGAGGGTGCTCGACTGGGCCGGGTCGAAGAAACGATATTGCCCCTTTCCCTCGTTCTTGCCGGCGTACATGGCGATGTCGCTGTGGCGGATCAGCGTGGCGGCATCGAGGCCGTCGCGCGGGAACACGGAGATGCCGACCGAGGCGCCGATCATGTGCTGCTCGTCGGCGATGGCAAACGGTTTCGCGAACGCACCGACGATGCGCGCGGCCACGGCCGCCACCTGCTGGTCGCTGTCGAAGGGACTCAGGAGGACGATGAATTCGTCGCCGCCGAAACGTGCCACGCGGTCGCCCGGACGCAGTTGCGACAGCAGGCGCTCGGCCGCGTCCTTCAACAGACGGTCGCCGACCGCGTGACCATGCGAATCGTTGACCTGCTTGAATTCGTCGAGGTCGACGAACAGCAGCGCAGCGCCGTGGCCGCCGGCCTGGGCATGCGCCAGGGCCGCCGGCACGAAGTTGAGGAACCAGTGGCGGTTCGGCAAGCCCGTCAGGCTGTCCTCGTTGGCCAGGCGTGCCAGCTGCGATTCGTGTTCCTTGCGCTCGCTGATGTCCTGCAGCGTCACCGCGAGTCCGTCGCCCACGCGCACCAGGCGCCGGTGGCCCCAGCGGATGTTCAGGCGGTTATCGTCGGGCATGCGCCGGTCTTCCTGGTGGAAGCCGACCGCCATCGCCTGGCGGTATTCGTCGATCAGTTCGGGGCCGCCGACGCCGCGGTCCAGCTGCGAGACCAGGCTGCCCACGAGGTGCGTGCGCGTCATGCCGTAGAAGAAGGCGCCACGCTCGTTGCAGTCGACGACGCGGAAGTCGATCACCTGGGCCTTGCGGTCGCGCACGGGGGCGACCATGTAGAAGCCGTCGTTGCCGCTTTCGGTGGCGGTGCGGTAGGCGCGCTGCACCTCGGCCTGTTCCAGCGCGCGGCGCGAAGCGCGCAGCGACAGGATGCTGGCCGCCGCCGACATCGCCAGCAGCACGGCGCTGGCCACGATGGTGTGGTTGCGGCTGTCGATCCAGTAGGCCTCGGCGCCGGCCAGCGCGGCGTCGTGCGACAGCGCCACCACGGCCACCAGCGGATACGCGGACGAGCGGCGCCAGCCCAGCACGCGCGCGCGGCCGTCGCCGAAGCCGCCGGTCTTGCGCGCACCTTCCACCAGCTGCACGCCGCGCGCCACCGGCCAGCGGTCCGCATTCGGCGGCAACAGCGAGGCAGCCGCGCCGGTGCGCAGCGCGCCGCTGGCGTCCTGCTCCACGCGCAGGCCGCTGCTGGTGCCATTGTTGCTGCCATTGCCGCTGCCGACCAGCGCCAGCAGGCTGCCCGTGCCCAGCGTCGGCGAGCTGACGAAGGACGTGAAATAGGCGGCATCGACGGCCATCAGCAGCACGCCGTCGAACTCGTCGTCGTTGGTGTCCAGGCGCCGCGTGAACAGGATCGCGCCGCGCGCCTCTTCCAGCTCGGGCGGCGGCGCGCCGATGCGCAGCGCGGTCGAGATATTGTCGCGATGCTCGACGAAAAACGGCGCCGCCGCCAGGCTCAGGCTGCGCTCGGCGATGCGGCTGGACGAGCGCACATGGCCGTCGCGCCCGATCACGCTGACGCTGACGAAGGCGGCATCGGTGAACATGCCGTCGCGGCGCATGTCCTCGACCAGCGCGGGATTGTGCGAATGCTCCCAGCTGTGCTTGAGCTGCATGGTGATCTGGTCCATCTGCGCGACCGAGCGCGTGACGTACTGCTCGTAGGCCTCGGCATAGGCGTCGGCCTCCTTGAACGCCTGCTCGCCGGCACGCCTTTCCTCGGCGCCGGCGCGCAGGACGGCGGCGGTCCACAGCGCCGCGCAGGCGAGCAGTGCGAGCAGGGGCCACAGGAGCGCGAGGTAGCGGTGGGTGCGCGGGGCGGCGGGCGCGCTGGTCTTGGACATGGGCTGGGTCGGACGTCGTTTCTTCTTGGCAACGCAGTGTAGGAAACGAACGTGACGGGGTGATGACAGGCGATGCGGCTGAACACCGGGGTCAGAGTCCAACCTTCAACACCGGACTCTGACCCCTGCGCTACCATTGCGTGTAAACCGTTACCTCCGCGCTTCGGCCTCGGCCAGCACCTCGTTGACCTCGTTCAGGTCCGCCGGCTTGACGAGGTAATGGTCGAATCCCGCCTGCTTCGCTTCCTCGCGGTCCTGGCGCTGGCCGTAGCCCGTCAACGCGACCAGCGTGGCGCCCGCGTTCTCGGGCTGGGCGCGCAGGCGGCGGGCCAGTTCGTAGCCGTCGATGTCGGGCAGGCCGATGTCCAGCAGCAGCACGTCGGGCCGCTCCTCGCGCGCCCGCGCCAGCGCGCCGCCGCCGTCGTATTCGACGCTCACCGCATGGCCCTGCACCTCGAGCAGCGCGGCCAGCATCTGGGCGGCATCGACGTTGTCGTCCACCACCATCACGCGCAGGCAGGCATCGTCGCCGCCCTCGGCGGCACAGGCGGCGGGCGCCTGCGGGCGCAGGTCGGGCAGCGGCGCCACCCGCGGCAGGCAGACGGCAAAGGCGCTGCCCTGCCCCAGCCCGCCGCTCTCGGCGCGCACGGTGCCGCCGTGCAGGACGATCAGGCTCTTCACCAGCGCCAGGCCGATCCCCAGGCCGCCCTGGGAGCGGTCGGGCGTGCGTTCGGCCTGGGTGAACAGGTCGAAGATATAGGGCAGGACTTCGGGCGCGATGCCGACCCCGGTGTCGCGCACGGTCACGTGCACCAGTTCGCCTTCCGTATGGACGGACAGCGCGATGCTGCCGCCCGGCGCCGTGTACTTGGCCGCGTTGTTGAGGACGTTGGAGATCACCTGGACCAGGCGGGTGCGGTCGCCGATCACGTGGGCCGGCTCGCCGGACAGCTGCAGCGTGAGCGCATGGCGGCGGGCATCGACCAGCGGGCGCACCTGCTCGACGGCGGCGGACACGATCACGTTCAGGTCCAGCTCTTCCTTCTCCAGCTTGACCAGGCCGCGCGTGACGCGCGAGACGTCCAGCAGGTCGTTCACCAGGTCCGTCATGTGCTCGGCCTGGCGCGCGATGATGTCGCTGGCGCTGGCCACGCTGCGCGCATCGGTGCGGCCCAGCTTGAGCAGCTGGGCGGCGGTGACGATGGGCGCCAGCGGATTGCGCAGCTCGTGCGCCAGCATGGCCAGGAACTGGTCCTTCTGGGCGTTCGCCGCGCGCAGCTCGTCCTCGACCTGCTTGCGGCTGGTCACGTCGGCTCCTTCGACGAAGATGCCGGTGACGTTGCCGGCGGCGTCGCGGATCGGCTGATAGACGAAGTCGATGTAGCGCTCTTCCAGCGCCCCCTCGGGTTCGCGCTGCAGGCGCACCGGCAGCGCGGTGCCGACGAACGGCTCGCCGCTGCGGTAGACGCGGTCGAGCAGCTCGAAGAAGCCCTGCCCCACCACCTCCGGCAAGGCATCGCGGGCGGGCTTGCCGACCACCTGGCGATGGCCGACCAGCTGCATGTAGGAATGGTTTGTCAGTTCGAACACGTGCTCGGGACCGCGCAGCACGGCCATGATGCCGGGCGCCTGGGCGAACAGCTCGCGCAGGCGCTCGTTTTCCTCCTCGCGGTATTTTTCCGCCAGCACCTGTTCGGTGACCTCGACGCAGGCGCAGTACATGCCGCCGACGCTGCCGTCCTCGCCGCGCACGGGGGAGTAGGAGAAGGTGAACCAGGTCGGCTCCTCGTAGCCGTGGCGGTTCATCACCAGGTACATACGGTCCGCATAGGTCGCCTCGCCCTGCAGCGCGCGGTCGATCATGGGGCTGATGTCCTGCCAGATCTCGGCCCAGATGTCGTGGAACGGACGGCCCAGCGATGCGGGGTGCTTGTCGCCCAGGATCTCGCGGTAGGAATCGTTGTACAGGAAGCCCAGCTGCTCGCCCCAGGCCACGAACATCGGGAACTTGGAATTGAGCATCAGGCCGACGACGGTGCGCAGCGCCTGCGGCCAGGTGGCCGGATGACCGAGCGGCGACGCGGACCAGTCGTGGGCGCGCATCATGGCGCCGAGTTCGCCGCCGCCGCTGAGGAACATCAGGGCGCCGGTGGCGGGACGGGCCGCATGTTCGTCGGGCCGGTGGTCTTCTGCGGGCATGATCGGGACTTGGTAAATCGACAGCCCCAGTGTGCCATAAGCCGCCTGAATGGGACGCACGCGGGTGCAAGCGGGTGCATCATGCCTCGAACGGGCGGTCTCCCAGCGTCTCGATCACGTAGTCGACGAAGCAGGTGATGCGCGCGGCCAGCGCCGTGTTGCGGTAATAGACGGCGTTGACGGGCTGGCGCACATCGACGGCCATGTCCTGGAACAAGGGCACCAGGCGGCCGGCAAGCACGTCGGCGCGGGTCATGAAGTCCGACATGCAGGCGAGCCCCAGATCGCACAACGCCATCTGGCGCAGCGTCTCGCCGCTGGACGTCGCGATTGCCGGCTTGATGCGCAGCAGCTCGCCCCCGGCGTCGCGCAGCGGCCAGTCGTTCAAGGTCTCGGGCTGGCTGAAGCCGAGCAGCGTGTGCCGGTCCAGGTCGGCGGGCGTCGCCGGCCTGCCGTGGCGTGCCAGGTAGCCGGGCGAGGCGAACACCCGGATCCGGCTGGCGCCCACCAGGCGCGCATGCAGCGTCGAATCGCGCAGCGCACCGATGCGCAAGGCGACGTCCGTGCGCTTCTCGATCAGGTCGACGATGCCTTCGTTGGAATTGAGTTCCAGCTCGACCTCGGGAAAGCGCTCGCGGAACCCCGTCAGCAGCGGCACGATCACGTGCAACATGAAAGGTGTAGCTGCATCCACGCGCAGGCGCCCGACGGGACGCAGGCGCCGCGCCGCCATCTGTTCCTCGGCCTCGTCGACGGAGGCCAGGATGGCGCGCGCATGCTGCAGGAAGGCGTTGCCCTCCTCCGTCAGTTCGAGCCGCCGCGTGGTCCGGCGCAGCAGCGTCGTCTGCAGCTTTTCTTCGAGGCGGCCGAGCGTGCGGCTGGCGGCCGAGATCGTCAAGCCAAGCTGTTCCGCGGCGGCCGTGATCGAGCCGCTGTCGACCACGGCCACGAAGGCCTGCATTTCGTCGAGAGTCGTTTTCATATTTGCGTTGAAAGCAAAAGTTTTTTGAGCATATACAGCTTAATCGACAAATATAAAGCGCGCATACTTTGCTCCAGTTAATTGATTCGAGGAGTATTTGCATGAGCATCCCATCCTTCGGCGTCGGCACTTTCCGCTTGACCGGCCAGACCGTCATCGACTCCGTGCGCACCGCGCTGGACGTGGGCTACCGCGCCGTCGACACCGCCCAGATCTACGGTAACGAAGCCGACGTCGGCCAGGCGATTGCCGAGAGCGGCGTCGCCCGTGCCGACCTGTTCGTCACGACCAAGATCTGGACCGACAACTATGCCAAGGGCAAGCTGGTCGCCAGCCTGCGCGAGAGCCTGGACAAGCTGCGCACCGACTACGTCGACCTGACCCTGATCCACTGGCCGGCCCCCGGCAACGGCGTCGCGCTGCCCGAATACATGGAAGCGCTGGCCGAGGCCAAGTCGCTGGGCCTGACGCGCCAGATCGGCATCTCCAACTTCAATATCGCGCTGACGCGGCAAGCCATCGACGTCGTCGGCAAGGGAGAGATCGCCACCAACCAGGTCGAGCTGAGCCCCTATCTGCAGAACACGACGCTGGCCGCTTTCCTGAAGGAGCAAGGCATTGCCGTCACCTCCTACATGACGCTGGCCTATGGCAAGGTATTGAAGGACCCGGTCCTGGCCCGCATCGCGGACAAGCACCAGGCCACCGTCGCCCAGGTGGCACTGGCCTGGGGCCTGCAGCTGGGCTATGCCGTGATCCCGTCGTCGACCCGGCGCGAAAACCTGGCCAGCAACCTGCTGGCGCGCGACCTGACGCTGGATGCCGAGGACATGGCCGCCATCGTCGCGCTCGAGCGCAACGGACGCGAAGTCGATCCGGCCGGCCTGGCGCCGGAGTGGGACTGAGGACGGCGCCATGACCTCCGCCCTCGATCGCCTCGTCGCCGGTGGCTTGAGCATCGGCATCGAGGCACCGCTGGACAACGACTGGACGCCGGACGGCGATGCCACCCGCCGCGCGGCCGGCCGCCTGCCCGGCGAGCCGGACCTGCTGCGCCATGCCGACCTGGCCAGGCTGGCCGACCGCCTCGGCTTTCGCGCCCTGTGGGTGCGCGACGTGCCGCTGTACGACCCGTCGTTCGGCGATGCGGCCCAGGTATTCGAAGTCTTTTCCTACCTCGGCTACCTGGCCGGCATCACGCGCGACATCCTGCTCGGCACGGCCGCCGTGGTGCTGCCGCTGCGCGAGCCGCTGCTGACGCTGAAATCCGCCGCCACCGTGCAGCGCCTGAGCGGCGAGCGCCTGCTGCTGGGCGTGGCCAGCGGCGACCGCCCCGTCGAATACCCGCTGTTCGGACGAGACTTCGATACCCGCGGCAGCCGTTTCCGCGAACAGGTCGCGCTGCTGCGCGGCGGCGCCGCCGACCTGCCGGGCGGCCTGGCGCTTCTGCCGCGGCAGGCATCGCCCCTGCCCCTGCTGGTGGCGGGCCTCGCCCAGCAGAACCCGAACTGGATCGGCGCCCACATGGACGCCTGCCTCGCCTACCCGGGCGCACCGGACGAGCACGTGCGCCGCGTGGCCGCCTGGCGCGCCGTCGCGGGCGACAAACCGTACGCCACCTTCATCCACCTGGACCTGGCCGACGACCCCGACGAACCGCTGCAGCGCCACCGCTTCGGCCTGCGCGGCGGACGCAAGGCGCTGATCGACGAGCTGCGCTCCCTGCGCGCCGCCGGCGTCGGCCACGTCGGCCTGCAGTTCCGCCGCAACCGGCGCCCGCTCGACGAGACCTTCCACGAGATCGCCGAGACGGTGCTGCCGCACTTCCATGGACATACCGAGACCACCCATGCTTGAACGACACGATCCCCTTTTCCGCCCCGTGACCCTAGGCAGCCTGACACTGCCGAACCGCATCGTGATGCCGCCGATGACGCGCTCGCGCGCCAGCCAGCCCGGCGACGTGCCGAATGCGCTGATGGCCGAGTACTACGCCCAGCGCGCCAGCGCCGGCCTGATCGTCAGCGAAGGCACCTGGATTTCCCCGCTCGGCAAGGGCTACGCCTGGACGCCCGGCATCCACACGCAGGCGCAGGTCGACGGCTGGCGCCTCGTCACCGACGCCGTGCACGCGGCCGGCGGCACCATCTTCGCCCAGCTCTGGCACGTGGGGCGCCTGAGCCATACGAGCCTGCTGGGCGGCCAGTCGCCCGTCTCGTCGTCCGCCATCCAGGCCGAAGGCGTGAACGTGTTCGTCGCCGAGGCCGACGGCCGGCCCGGCTTCGTGCAGGCGTCGATGCCGCGCGCCCTGTCGGTCGAGGAAATCCGCGCCGTCGTCGACGACTACCGCCAGGCCGCCGGCAATGCGGTGGCGGCCGGCTTCGACGGCGTCGAACTGCATGCGGCCAACGGCTACCTGGTCAACCAGTTCATCGACTCGAACGCCAACGACCGCAGCGACCAGTACGGTGGCGCGCTGGAAAACCGCCTGCGCTTCCTGGGAGAGGTCGCGCGCGCACTGGTGGACGGCGTGGGCGGCGATGCCAGCCGCGTCGGCGTCCGCCTGGCGCCGCTGACGACGCTGAACGGCTGCGTCGACGCCGATCCGGAAACGACCTACCTGGCGGCCGCGAAGCTGCTGGGAGACATCGGCGTGGGCTATATCCACATCGCCGAGGCGGACTGGGACGATGCCCCGCACATGCCGCTGGCATTCAAGCAGCGCCTGCGCGCCGCCTTCCCCGGCATGCTGATCTACGCCGGCAAGTACGACGGCGCGCGGGCACGGGAAGCGCTGGACGCCGGCTGGGCCGACATGATCGCCTTCGGCCGCCCCTTCGTCGCCAACCCGGACCTGCCGGCACGCCTGCAGCAAGGTGCGCCGCTGGCGCCGCACGACCGCGACACGCTGTTCGGCGGCGGCGCGCACGGGTTGACCGACTATCCGGCGCTGGCAGCAGCTTGAGCACCTTTAGCCGTAGGGTGGGCACCACGTGCCCACCAGATGTTTGCGTCACTTCAGCGCAACCGTCCCTGGACTTAGGGACGGTTTTTTTTTGCGCGCGCTTCGCTTGCCACGCAACCCATCCTTACGTGAGAATGGCGATGTCAGGTACACCACATTTTGCGGTTCATTGCGCCACCCAGTGAGGATTCCGATGGACATCTCCTTCCCGCCCCAGTCTGCCTACGAAGCCAGGGCAACGAGCGTTGCCTTCCCCGCCGTCGTCGACGGCCACACCCGGCGCTGCCTCGTCACGGAAGAGGCGCTGGAAGACCATTTCGGCGCCATGTCGATGGAGCCGGACCACCTGCAGCAGATCTTCGAAGCGAACCGGGGAGAGATCCAGGTCGTCGCGCAGGAGCGTTTCCTGAGCGGGGCGACGGGAGATGTGTTCTTGCGGACGCAGGATTTTCAATCCTGACGGAGAGAGATGGAGCGGGTGAAGGGAATCGAACCCTCGTATGAAGCTTGGGAAGCTGCCGTTCTACCATTGAACTACACCCGCGTAAGCAATATTCTACGCGCGATCGGCCGTGTTTGACAATTCGTCCACTCCCTCCAAACGCTGGCGGTAGAGCGCCGGCGTCGCACCGAACGTGCGCTTGAACAACCCGATGAAGGTGCTGGGCGTCGAATAGCCCAGGTCCAGCGCGATCGCCGTCACCGGCACGCCCTCGGCCAGCAGCTCCAGTGCCCGCAGCAGACGGGCGCGCTGGCGCCATGCCGTGAAGGTGAATCCCGTTTCCTGTACGAAGTGGCGACTCAGCGAGCGCGCGCTGATGGCGGCCCAGGCCGCCCACGCTTCCAGGCTGCGTTCGTCGGCCGGCTCGGCCAGGATGGCGCGGGCGATGCGCAGCAGGCGCGCGTCCTGCGGCAGCGGCAGGCCCAGCGGGTCGACGGGCAGCGTGCGGATCTCGTCGAGGATGACGGCGGCGATGCGTTCGCCTTGCGCGTCCAGTCCGCCCGGCGGCCAAGTGGCGGCGCGCAGCACGCCCTCGCGCAGCAGGCCGGACACGCGGATGCTGCAGGGCTGCGCCGGCAGCTCGGCGCAGTGCTCGTGCGCCACATAGACGGCAAAACCCGCGAACGGTCCGTGCGAGCGTGCCCAGTGCAGCTGGTAGGGCGGCACCCATACCGCATGCGTCGTCGGCACGACCCAGACGCCCGTGTCCAGGCCCACCGTCAGCAGGCCGCGCGTGGACCCGAACAGCTGGCCGCGGCGGTGGCTGTGCGGCGCCGAGCCGCGTTCCGTGTCGTCGCTGCCGGCCAGCACGATCACCGGAGGCGCATCGGATTCGGTGACGAAGTGGACGTCGGCCGGGAAGTCACTCATGGCGTCAAATCGATATATATTGGCTCGACTATTGTACAGGCGCCAAAACGGTCGCGACTACACTGGTCTCTCTTCAGGAGACCGCCATGCCCGACACCGCCTTCCCCGACCTCGATACCCTCTACGATCCGCCCGCCGAGCGCATCCAGAAATCCGTCCTCGACCGCCTGATCGACTTCCACCGCGATTACCTTGGCGCGGCCACCTTCTTCTGCCTGGCGACGGGCAGCAGCCGCGGGCTCGATGCGTCGCCGCGCGGCGGACCGCCGGGCTTCGTCCACGTGCTGGACGACCATCACGTCGCCTTTGCCGACTGGCCCGGCAACAACCGCATCGAGTCGCTGCGCAACCTGGAGCAGGACGGCCGCGCCGGCATGCTGTTCATCTTCCCGGGCCTGGACATCTTCATGCGCATCAACGGCCGCGCCCGCGTGCGGACGACGCCGGAACTGCTCGACCAGCTCGCCGAAGGCGGCAAGCGCCCGAAGACGGCCATCGTCGTCGCCATCGACGAGGTGCTGTTCCATTGCGGCAAAGCGATCAACCGCGCCGGCCTGTGGACGCCGGAGGCCCGGCTCGACCGCCACGCCCTGCCCACGCCCGGCCAGATGGTCACGGCGATGAACGCCGCCGCCAACGGCAAGGAAGCCGACCAGGCCGAGGCCGACCAGCTCGACGCCCACTACGACCACGCCGTGAAGCACGACCTGTACGGCTGATCTCATTGGGAGATGTTATGCGCGGCCAAGCCTGGTCAGATGTTTTTCGAATAACGATGTAACTTCGTCGTCGTTGGTGTGCGTGCCGGAGGATCGTATAGTGGAGGCTCCCTTATTACGCATGGAGCCAGGCCGATGGCCGATTTCGATATCCACGGCATCGTGAACGCGCTGCACGACGTACGGCGCCAGTGGCGCGCGGCCCACCGCCCGCCCGGCGAACCGAACGGCATCGCCTTCCCCTCGCTCGACGCCGTCGCCACCATCGTCGGCCAGCTCAAGGGCGTGCTGTTCCCGATGCGCCTGGGGCCGCCTTGCCTGCGCCAGGACAGCGAGAATTTCCACGTCGCCCATGCGCTCGACTCGGCGCTGCACGCGCTGCTGGTCCAGGTGCGCATCGAGCTGCGCTACAGCGCGGCGCTGCGCCAGCTGGGCAGCACCGACATCGACGGCCAGGCCCTGGCTGCCGTGCGCGACTTCGGCGCGGCGCTGCCGGGCATCCGCCAATTGCTCGACAGCGACGTGCTGGCCGCCTACCACGGCGACCCGGCCGCGCGCAGCGTCGACGAAGTGCTGCTGTGCTATCCGGGCATCCTGGCGATGATCCACCATCGGCTCGCGCACCGCCTGTACGCGCTGGGCCTGCCGCTGCTGGCGCGCATCGTCGCCGAGCTGGCGCATGGCGAAACGGGCATCGACATCCACCCGGGCGCGCAGATCGGCGCCGGCTTCTTCATCGACCACGGCACCGGCGTCGTGATCGGCGAGACGGCCGTCATCGGCGAACGCGTGCGCCTGTACCAGGCCGTCACGCTGGGCGCCAAGCGCTTCCCCGCCAACGCCGACGGCACGCTGCAGAAAGGCCTGCCGCGCCATCCGGTGCTGGAAGACGACGTCGTCATCTATGCGGGCGCCACGCTGCTGGGCCGCATCACCGTGGGCAAGGGCGCCGTCATCGGCGGCAACGTCTGGCTGACGCACGATGTGCCGCCGGGTGCGCGCGTGGCCCAGGCGGCGTCGCGCGAGGACAATACGGCCGCGCCGGGCGGCGGCGGGCTGGAAGTACGCTAACCCTCGTCGCCCCTGCGCAGGCAGGGGCCCAAGTTGCACGCGTTGCGGTGGCGCTCGCGACATTGGGTCCCGGCCTTCGCCGGGACGACGGTTTCACGGCCAACGGGTGTCGTTCAATGCGCCGAGGCCTAATTCGGGCTCTCGACTGCGTACCCCTTGGCCTGCAGCGCAGCCAGGTAGCCTTTGGGGCCGACGATATCGCGCATCTCCAGCACGGCAAACGTCGATGCGTTGGCGGCCAGCGATTTCTCCGCCGTCCTGAGCCACGACACGCGCAGGCGTTCGCGCATCTGGCGCAGGCCGGCCGCATCCTTCACGAAGGAACTGCCCAGCACGGCATCGAGGCAGGTGTCCTGGCGGTCGGCGAAATCCAGGCTGCGGATCTCGGAAATATTGCCGTTGGCCCAGGCATTCGCGCGCAGGCGCATCGTGTCGAGGTCGACGTCCAGCGTGTCGAGCGTGCTGGCCAGGCAGGCGACGTCGTCGACCTGCGAGGTCTTGAAGTCCTGGACCAGCTTGCGCGGATCGTCGAGCATCACGTCGTAGCCGGAATCGCTCACGCGCACCTTGTTCTTCTTCGCGATCTTCTCGATCTTGCCGAACACTTCGGTGCCGAAGCTCAGGCCGTTCTTCTTGACGCCCGCCAGCATCAATTCTTCGCCGGCGAACAGCGGGCGATAGTGTTCGACGCCGCTGTCGTCGCCGATGTATTTTTCCTTGAGCACCGTCCAGTGCGTGTAGAGCTCGGGCGACAGCACGTCGCGCAGCACGGCGTCGTCCGGGTTCTTCTTGATGCCGATCAGTTCCGGCAAGGCCGTCAGGCCGCTGAAGAAACCGATATGGGCTTTCGCGATCGGCGGCTTCAGCACTTCCTGCGAACGGCCCACGAGGCGCTCGATGCGCGAGGTATCCCATTCCATCTTCGCCGGCAGCGGCGAATAGGTGCCGAACACCCATAGCACGTGCCCGCCCCGGTTCGTCACCTTCCAGACGCCGGGACCAGGACGGCGGCCGGACACGACCACGGTGGCCGGTGCGCTCGCCTCCACGGCGGCCGCGGGCGGCGCACTCGCATCCGCCGTCTGCGCCTGCGCGGCCGACGCGCCGAGGTACAGGACGAACGCCAAGTGCTTTGTATTCAGATAATGTTTCATCACCATCATCTTACAGAAGGATGCGCTCGCCTACCGGGGACTCTCGACCGTATAGCCCTTCGCCGCCAGGTCCGCCAGATAGCCGCGCTCGCCGAGGATGTCCTTCATCTGCAGGATGGCGAAGGTCGAGGTATTGCCGGCCAGGGATTTCTCCGCGCTCTGCAGCCAGGCAGCGCGCAGGCGCCCCGGCATGTCCTGGAATTGCGTGTTGTTGCGGGCGACGGAGCTGTTCAGGATGGCGCTGTTGCAGGCGTCTTCCCGCTCGGTGAAGTTGACGCTGCGGATCTCGGCGATATTGCCGTTGGCCCAGGCATTGGCACGCGCACGCATGGCGTCGAGGTCGCCATCGATGCTGTCGATGGTCTTCGTGAAGCAGGCGACGTCGTCCATCTGCTGCTTCTTGAATTCCTGGATCATCTTGCGCGGCTCTTCCACGTCGAACTCGAAGCCCGTCTTGCTGACCTTGACCTTGTTCTTCCTGGCGATGTCCTCGACGGCCTTGACCACTTGCACGCTCGTGGCCAGGCCGTTCTTCTTCATGCCGGCCTGGCGCAGTTCCTGGCCGGCGAAGATCGGGCGGTAGCGCTCGACGCCGTCGTCCTCGCCAAGATATTTTTCCTTGAGGCCCGTCCAGCGCGCATACACGTCGGCCGGCACCACGTCGCGCAACTGGGCGCCGTCCGGGTTCTTCTTCAGGCCGACCAGGCTGGGCAGCAGAGTAATGCTGCGGAAGAAGCCGACGTGGCCGTTGGCGTTTGGCGGCATCAGCACTTCCTGGGAACTGGCGACGAGGCGTTCGACGCGCGATGCATCCCACTCCAGCTTCGCCGGCAGCGGCGAATAGGTACCGAACACCCACATCACGTGCTCGCCCTTGGACACCTTCCACACGCCGGGGCCGGGACGGCGGCCCGAGACGACGATCTGCGTCGGCGCTTCGCTCAGTTCGGATGTGGGTTCGGCGGCTGCCTGGTGCGCCTCCTGGCCAGGCTCGGCGGAGGACGCGGGTGCGCCCGTCTGCGCCAGCGCCGGCAGGGCAAGGACAGCGAAGTACAGCGCGCATGCGGTTCGTTTGCTCATCGTGCATCCCTTTGTTGTTGTGTCGCGAAAGATTAGCGACAAGGACGAGCTTAGCCCATCTCAACAACAAAGTGTTACGATTTTGACATGCATATATCAGAGGCCGAGGTCGCCCTGCTCGCCTTCCTCGGGCGGCCGCTCCAGGAGTTCGTGCGCCAGTTTCAGGCTGTCCACCATGACCTTGAACGCTTCGCGCTTGGCCTCCTCGCTCGGCACGCGCAGCACGTACGAGGGGTGGTAGGTGGTGACGACCCAGCGGCCTTCGTGCAGCATGGGCTTGCCGAGGGAATTCTTCAGCGTGACGTTGGCGGTGCGCAGCACGGACTTCAATGCCGTGGCGCCCAGGGCCACGATGACGGTCGGCTGGACGCTGGCGAGTTCCTTGTCGAGCCAGTAGTGGCAGGCCTCGATCTCGCGCTGCACGGGCGTCTTGTGCAGGCGGCGCTTGCCGCGCGGCTCCCACTTGAAATGCTTGACGGCGTTGGTGACGTAGATCGTGTCGCGGTCCACGCCGGCCTTCTCGCACACGCTGTCGAGCAACTTGCCGGCCGGGCCGACGAAGGGCTGGCCGGCCAGGTCTTCCTGGTCGCCCGGCTGCTCGCCGACGAACATGATCCGCGCCTTCTTGGGCCCCTCTCCCGGCACGGCCTGGGTGGCGAATTCCCACAGCTCGCAGCGGCGGCACTCGTCCAGCCTGGACGGCTGCTGGCGTTCGGGCTGGGCATCGGCGGGGGCGATGGGAATCGTCGTGCCCTTGCGCTGGCCGACGGCTTCGTACTGACCGACCTTGCGCGCGCCGCGCGCTGCGTCGCCGATCATCTGGGGGACGATCTTCGCTTCCGGCAGGTTCTTTCAGCGGTCCGAGGCGATGTGCTGGTGCATGATGTCCGCGTTCAGGCGCGCCGGGTTGAACACGCTGCGGTAATAGGTCAGCCACAGCGCCTCGCCGCTGTCGTCGAGCTCTTCCGGCCCTTTGACGATCGGGCCGGCGTCGTGCAGCGTCTGGCCGTCCCACAGCACGCTCGCCTCGGGCGTGGCGATCATCCAGCTGACCTTGCCCATGCGCGCGACGAAGTGCCGGGCCACCTGGGGCAGCACGTCGTGGCGCGGCTCGTACCAGGCGACG
Source organism: uncultured Massilia sp. (assembly GCA_963529995.1). Classification (GTDB taxonomy): domain Bacteria; phylum Pseudomonadota; class Gammaproteobacteria; order Burkholderiales; family Burkholderiaceae_D; genus Telluria. The sequence goes on from CAUSCY010000008.1 coordinate 31,423, forward strand.
AAGCGCGGCGGGCCCGCCTGTTCGGGACGTTCGCGGAATCGGATATAGGCATGCATGTCGTGCTCCTCGCGTCGCACCGCCTTGACCATCGCATTCAGGCGCGCGCCGTCTTCGTCGGCCGGCGACTGCACGTCGTGCTCGCCCTGCTGCCAGCGCCAGATGACGCGGTACAGGAAGGCCCAGCGGTCCGGCACGCGGCAGCAGGCGGCGCTCTGCAGCATCTCCATCAACGAACGGGGGATGTGCGGGGCCGGACGGAGCGGCGACTGCGACCGCTCCTGCGCGGACGGCGGTGTGCCTGCATTATCCCCAGCCGCGTCCGGCGGCGGCGCACTCGTGAGCAGGTCGCCGCCCGTCAGCGGCGAACCCCAGGTGACGTCCTGCGGCGCCACGTCGTGGGCCAGCAGTTCGCGGGCGGCGTCGCGCCACGCGGCGAAGCCGTCGACCAGCAGCGGCCGGCCGGCGCGCACCTGGTCGATGGCGCCCAGGCCCGTGCTCATGCGGCCTGCAGTTCCGGCCATAGGTTCATCTGCTCGGGAGCATCGGCCATGCTGCGCCGGAGCAGTTCGGACGAGGCGGCGCCCTGCACCGGCTTGTAGTCCGCGGTGACGACGAAGGGCGCCAGCTTCTTCATGCTGCAGCGCAGGCGCGACAGGTCTTCCCAGCGGATGCGGCGCAAGCGGCGCAGGTCGATCAGGCGCTTGGCCGAGCGCAAGCCGATGCCCGGCACGCGCGCGATCATCATCTCGTCGGCGCGGTTCAAATCGAGCGGAAAGTGTTCGCGGTTGGTCAGCGCCCAGGCCAGCTTGGGGTCGATGTCGAGCGGCAGGTTGCCCGCCTGCGGGATCAGTTCTCCCGCCGTGAAGCCGTAGCCGCGCAGCAGGAAGTCGGCCTGGTACAGGCGGTGTTCGCGCAGCAGCGGCGGCGGTGCCGAGGGCACGCTGGACGGGCTCTGCGGGATCGGGCTGAAGGCCGAGTAGTACACGCGCTTGAGCTTGTAGCTACCATACAGCGTCTGCGCCGTATTCAGGATGGTGCGGTCGTCGCTGGCGTCGGCGCCGACGATCATCTGCGTGCTCTGCCCCGCCGGCGCAAAGGCCGGCGCCTTCGGGTGGTCGTCCTTCTCGTCGAGCCTGGTGCGGATGGAACCCATCGCCAGCTTGATCGTGTGGACGTTCTTTTCCGGCGCCAGGCGCGTCACGCTGTCCTGGGTCGGCAGTTCGATGTTGACGGACAGGCGGTCCGCGTACTTGCCGGCCAGCTCGATCAGGCGCGGGTCGGCATCGGGAATCGTCTTGAGGTGGATGTAGCCGCGGAACTTGTGCACTTCGCGCAGCCGGCGTGCTACCTCGACCAGCTGCTCCATCGTGTAGTCGCTGGACTGGATGATGCCGGAACTCAGGAACAGCCCGTCGATGTAGTTGCGCAGGTAGAAGTCCTGCGTCAGCTTGACGACTTCGTCGACCGAGAAACGGGCGCGCGGCACGTTCGAGGTGCGCCGGTTCACGCAGTACTGGCAATCGTAGATGCAGAAGTTGGTCAGCAGGATCTTCAGCAGCGAGACGCATCTTCCGTCCGGCGTATAGCTGTGGCAGATGCCCATGCCCGTGGACGCACCCAGGCCGTCCTTGTCCAGCGAGTCGCGCTTGGGCGCGCCGCTGCTGGCACAGGAGGCGTCGTATTTGGCGGCGTCGGCCAGGATCTCCAGCTTGTCCTTGAGTTCCATCCACGGACTCCTGTACTGTATGGAAATACAGTATAACCCGGTGCCGTTGCGCCGACCGTACGCACGCGCACGTCGGCGGGTCAAACCCTGGACAGTGTCGGAAAAATGCATATTTTCCGATGCACTGCGGGTCTAAGGAAAAGAGAATGCTACACTTCAAAAGTTGTCCTCAAGACACCTTTGAAATCCTATGTCCGTACAGTATCGCAACAATGTGCACATCGCCGGAAACGGGCCGGTCACCATGGTGTTTGCCCATGGCTTCGGCTGCGACCAGAGCATGTGGCGCTTCCTCGCCCCGACCTACGAAGACCGCTTCCGCACCATCCTGTTCGACCTGGTCGGCAGCGGCCGGTCCGACCTGGCGGCCTACGACCGCAGGAAGTACGGCAGCCTGCACGGCTATGCCGACGACCTGCTGGAGATCATCGATGCCTGCGCATCCGGCCCCGTGGTCTTCGTCGGGCACTCGGTCAGCGCGATGATCGGCCTGCTGGCGTCGATCAAGGCGCCCGAGCGCTTCGCGGCCCAGGTCATGGTCGGCCCGTCGCCCAGCTTCATCAACGACGGCGACTACGTCGGCGGCTTCAACCGCGAGGACATCGGCATCCTGCTCGAGACCATGGAAGACAACTTCGCGGCCTGGTCGGAAAAAGTGGCGCCGATGATCATGGGCGCGCCCAACCAGCCGGAGCTGGGCACGGAACTGATCGAAAGCTTCTGTCGCAACGATCCATCGATCGCCAAGCATTTCGCGCGCGTGACCTTTCTCGCCGACCACCGGGCCGACCTGCCCAAATCGACCGTGCCGGCCCTGATCCTGGAATGCAGCGACGACCTGATCGTGCCGCGCGAAGTGGGCGCCTACATGCAGCGCCATCTGCCGAACAGCACGCTGGCCGTGATCGACAACGTCGGCCACTGCCCGCACCTGAGCGCGCCGACGGCGAGCTCGCGCGTGATCGACGCATTCCTGGCGCAGACGCTGGGCTGAGCGCTCAGGCGTCGAACAGGGACCTGAGCAGGCGGCGGTGGACGTTCAGCATCACGTACGGTCCGCTGACCAGCAGCGCATCGCCGCCCATCGCCATCTTCACGTCCTGCTCCTTCCAGCGCATCCAGCGCGGGCCCTTGCGCCGGTAGCGGTGCACCCCCGCGTCGAGACCGGCATACGCGAAGCCGCGCGCCAGCATCCGGTCCTCGAGGACGCTGAAGGCCTGCGCCCGTCCTGGTCCGCGCACCCGCATGTGCGAGGGGCGCGCCAGCCAGACCGACGGCAGGCTGCCGGCCAGCGCGCCGACGAGGGGCAGCTCGGCGAGCGCGCCGGCGCCGTTATGCCACCAGATCAGCAGGGCGCCTGCGGCGCACACGAGCGCCACGCAGCACGCCCAGCTGAGGAACTGGGAGCGCGAGTTGAACAGCAACCACCGGCGCCATCCCGTGGCGGTCGCCTGGATCTCGCCCAGCTCGATCCTCACGCCGCGCCCACGTAGCCGTTGGCCTGCGCCAGCAGCGCCGGCTCCATGCGCGCCGCGACGCGCTGCAGGTAGCTCGATGCGCCCGCCACGCCGCCCGCGGCGGCGCGGTGCAGCCAGGCATACGCCTCGACGGGATCGGCCTGCACGCCCTGCCCGGCCGCGTACATCACCCCGAGGTTGAACTGGGCCCGTGCATGGCCCTGGCGCGCCGCGCACAGGTACCAGAAATGCGCGGCCTCGACATCGTGTTCGGCACCGTTGCCGCTGTCGTGGCGCAGGCCCAGCGCGAACTGGGCCAGCGCATGGCCCCGGTCGGCCGCCTTGCGGTACCAGCCCGTCGCCTGGCGCGGATCGACGGTGCCGCCGTCGTCGCGGTCCAGCAGCCGGCCCAGCGCGTACTGGGCCGGCGCGTAGTCCTGCTCGGCCGCCTTGCGGTACCAGTACAGCGCTTCTCCCTCGTCGCGCGCCGTGCCGGCGCTGCCGTGCTCGTAGCGCAGCGCCAGGTCGAACTGGGCGCGCAGGTGGCCCTGCTCGGCCGCGCGGCGGTACCAGTCCAGCGCCTCGCTTGCTTGATTCTGTGCCCCGTCATGGCCGGCGTCGAGCAATTGGGCGAGGTGGTACTGGGCGCCGGCAAAGCCCTGTTCGGCCGCCTGGCGGTACCAGTGCGCGGCTTGCGCGTAGTCCTGGCCGACGCCCTGCCCATGCTCGTAGGCGAGGCCGAGGTTGTCCTGGGCGCCCGCGTGGCCCTGGGCGGCGGCGCGGCGGTACCATGCCAGCGCCAGCGCCGGATCGCGCACCGTGCCGTGGCCGCCGTCGTGCACGAGGGCCAGGTTGAACTGCGAACTCGCATGGCCCTGCTCGGCCGCGCGGCCGTACCACAGGATCGCCTTGGCGCTGTCCTGCGGCAGGTCGAGGCCCTTGTCGTAGCGCAGGCCGAGGTTGAACTGGGCCGGCGCATAGCCCTGCTCCGCCGCCTTGCGCAGCCAGCCGACGGCCTGGGCCGGATCGCGCTCCACGCCCTGGCCGCTGTCGTGGCGCAGCGCCAGGTTGAACTGGGCGCGCGCGTAGTTCTGCTCGGCGGCCTTGCGGTACCAGGCCACGGCCTGCGCCACGTCCTGGGGCACGCCCTTGCCGCCCTCGTACATCATCGCGAGATTGTGCTGGGCGCCCGGGTCGCCCTGTTCGGCGGCGCGGCTGAACCAGTGCAGCGCCTGGCGCACGTCGGCCTGCACGCCCTGGCCCTTCGCGTAGAGCCACCCCAGGTTGTACTGGGCCTGGGCATAGCCCTGCTCGGCCGCCTGGCGGTACCAGTACACGGCCTGGGCCAGGTCCTGCGGCACGCCCTGTCCCTTCTGGTACATCACGCCCAGGTTGTACTGCGCCTGTTCCAGGCCGGCGCTGGCGGCCATGCGGTACCAGGCCACGGCCAGCTCGTCGCTCTGCGCCACGCCCTGGCCGTGCGCGTACATGAAGCCCAGGCTGTGCTGGGCATGGGCGACGCCGCGCTCGGCCAGCGCCTTCACGCGCAGGAATTCGGCCGTGTGGCGGCTGTCGGCGGTCGTGGCGGCGGCAACGGACATGGCGCGCGGGACGATCTCAGGCGTGGTAAGCCAGCGCGGCGCTCTGCGCGCGCAGCACGTCGACGAAGCGGCCGAGCGGCATCGGGCGGTGGTACAGGTAGCCCTGCATCGTCAGGCAGCCGTTGGCGCGCAGGTAGCGCGCCTGCGCCTCGGTCTCCACGCCCTCGGCGATCAGGCCCAGGCCCAGGCCGCGCGCGATCGAGATGATCGCCAGGATCACCGGATAGTGCCCGTGCTCGTCGTGGATCTCCTTGACGAAGGACTGGTCGATCTTGACGGTATGGACCGGGAAGCGGTGCAGGTAGGCCAGCGACGAGTAGCCGGTGCCGAAGTCGTCGATCGCCACCGACACGCCCAGCTGCCCCAGCTTGTTGAGCTGCTCGATCGCGTGCTGCGGGTTGCGGATGCAGATGTTCTCGGTGATCTCGACCTCGATCTGGCTCGGCGCGATCCCGTGGCGCACGAGCGCGCCGCGCATCTTCTCGAAGAAGTCGCCGCGGTCCAGGTATTGCGGCGACAGGTTCAGCGACAGCCGCACATTGCCCTCGCCGATGCCCTGCCATTGCAGCATGTCGCGGCACAGTGCGCCGATCATCCAGTCCGAGATGGGGATCATCAGGCCGTTCTCTTCCGCGAACGGCAGGAATTCGCCGGGCGAGACGACGCCGCGGGTCGGGTGGTTCCAGCGCATCAGCGCCTCGGCGCCGACGATGCGCCCGCCGATCGCGTCGATCTGCGGCTGGTAGTACATCTCCAGTTCGCCGTTCTCGAGCGCGCGGCGCAGGCTCTGCTCGAGCGCGATCTTCTGGTGCGACACTTCCTGCATCGACGGGTCGTAGAACGCATGGCCGTTCTTGCCCTGCCCCTTGACCTGGTACATGGCGATGTCGGCATGGCGCAGCAGCTCGTCGATCGACTCGCCGTGGCTCGGGTAGATGGCGATGCCGATCGAGGCCGAGATGTGGACTTCGTGGCCGTCCAGGTCGAACGGCAGGTGCAGGCATTCGAGGAACTTGTCCGCCACGGCGCGGGCGTCGTCGCGGTCGTGCAGCTCGGGCAGCACGATGGTGAATTCGTCGCCGCCCTGGCGCGCCAGCGTGTCGCCCTTGCGCAGGCACTCCTTCAGGCGCGCCGCCACCTGCTGCAGCAGCTCGTCGCCCTTGACGTGGCCGAGCGTGTCGTTGACCAGCTTGAAGCGGTCCAGGTCGATGAACATCACGGCGAGCTCGGTCTGCTTGCGCTTGGCCTGGATGACGGCCAGGCCCAGGCGATCCTTGAACAGGATGCGGTTCGGCAGGTCGGTCAGGATGTCGTGGTAGGCCTGGTAGGAGATGACTTCCTCGGCGCGCTTCCTGTCGGTGATGTCGCGCGCCACGCCGTAGGTGCCAAAGAATTCCAGCTTCTTGACCTCCTGGTCGGGCACGTGCATGCCGATCGCGTTCAGCGAGATCGTCATCAGGGTGTTGTTGAAGGTGCGCTCCTGGTTGCTGCCGCTGCCTCCCATGCTGCACTTCAGGCGCAGCTCGACGTTGCGCGAGGCGCGCTCGTCGACGCGGCGCTCGTTGAACACGTAGCGTGCGCGCTCCAGGTCCTCGTCGTGCACGAGGATCGAGTAGTGCTGGCCGATCAGTTCGTCGCGCTTGTAGCCGAGCAGCTGGTAGGCGCGGTCGTTGATGAAGGTGAACTTGCCTTCGTGGTTCAGCGTATAGATGATGTCCGGCGACGAGTCCACCAGGTAGCGGTACATCTTCTCCGAGTTCTCGAGCTGGTTGGCGATGCGCGTGTTCGCTTCCTGCAGGCGCCGCTGCTTGAGCGCGTTGGCCACGGTCTTGAGCAGCTCTTCGCGGCTGTAGGGCTTGCGCAGGTAGTCGTAGGCGCCGCGCTTCAGGGCCCCGATCGCGGCGTCGATGCCGACTTCGCCGCTCATCACGATGACGTCGGCGCCGACGCCGCGATCGTTGATGAAGTCCATGATCTCGTGGCCGCCGATGTCCGGCAGGCGCAGGTCGAGCAGGACCAGGTCGAACTGCAGCCGGGACAGGTGGGCGATGGCTTCGCTGCCCGTCGATGCGGTGGTCAGCTGGAAGCCGCGTCCCTGCAGCAGTTCGTACAGCGAGGACAGCAGGCGCGGCTCGTCGTCGACCAGCAGGAGTCTGGGCTGGTACTCGGTGCCGGCGTCAGCGAGGGCCGGTGTATTCGCGTCGCGCGGGGGGTTGGGCGGGACGCTGGTGGAGAACGGGTTCATTGTTACCTTATACGGATCCGAGCGCGCGCACCGGCAATGGGGCCGGCACGCCCGCGCCGGCATGCGCCGGCAGCAAGATTTCAAAACTGGTTCCGGTGGAACCGCTGCGACAATCGATATGGCCGTCCAGCTTCTTGACCAGGCCATGCACGATCGACAGGCCGAGGCCATGGTGCGGGCCTTCCTTGGCGCTCTTCACTGCCGAGAACAGATTGGCCAGCACCTCGCGCGACAGGCCCGGGCCGGTGTCGGACACCACCAGTCCCAGGTACAGCCGGCGCTCGCGCGCGACGTGGCCGCGGCTGGCGATGCCGATGCGCCCGCCGCGGGCGGCCAGCGCCTCGATCGCGTTCTTGACCAGGTTGACCAGGATCTGCTTGAGGATGTCCGGGTCGCCCTCGATGCGTCCGCCCTCTTCCAGGTCGACCGCGATCTCGACGTTGGCCGGGATGAAGTTCGTCGTGCGGAACAGGCGCAGCACGTCGTCGACCACGCGGGCCACGTCCGCCGTCAGTACAGCGCCGCGGCCCTCGTACGCGGCGTTCGCGTCCGGCTGGATCTCGGCCAGGCTGCCGACCAGCTGGCTGACGCGGTCGATCTCCTCGTTCAGGATCGACAGCTCGCCGCCCACCGGTTCCTGGCGTTCCAGCTTGCCGTCCAGGACCGACAGGTAGTTCTTGATGATCGACAGCGGATTGTTCACCTCGTGCACGACGCGGCGCGACGCCTCGCGGTATTCCTCGGCCATGCTGTCGAGCTGGCGGCGCGCGCGGCTGCGCTCGGACAGCGCCGTCTCCAGCGCCGTCGCGGCCTGGGTCGCGAACGACTGCAGGAAGCGTTCGCGCTTCCTGCAGGCCGGAAGCTGCCAATCCTTGACGCCGCCCACCAGCACGCCCAGGCAGCGGGCGCCGGCGAGCAGCGGCACGCACACCAGCGCCTCGGAACCGAGCAAACGCAGCAACTGCTCTTCCGGCAGGGCGAGCGGACGGCCGCCGGCGCCCTCGCGGCGCACGAAGCCCAGGCGCCGCTCCAGCGCCGCCTGGGCCACCGCGCCGCCGCGCGCGAGCGGGATCGCGAATTCGGCGATGCGCTGCGGGACGGCGCCGGGCGTGCCGACCAGCGCCTGGCCGGCCGGGTTTTCCAGCAGCACGACGGCGCTCTCGAAGTCGAACAGGATGCGCGCGGAACGCGTCATCGATTCCAGCAGGCCGTGTTCGCCGCCGCTGCCCTGCTGGCGCGCGAACACCTGGCCGACCTCCGACACCAGCACCAGGTTGCGCATCTCCTCGGACAGGCGCTGCTGCACCAGGTCGACGGGCGGCAGCGGCGCATGGGGCGCCGGCACGGGAATCTCGCCGGCGCCGGCCAGGTCGATGCCCAGCTGGATCGCGGTCCGCTCGACCTGGCGCGCGGCCTGCTGCTGCAGTTCGCGCGGCTCGTCCGGCCCCAGGCCGCACAGCATGCGCGTGTCCTCGACCAGGGCCGCGTCGTCGCCGTGGATGGCCAGCACGTGGGCCACGCGCACGATGCGGATCAAGGGGTGGGCCGCTTCCAGGCGCGTGCTGGGCTCGTGGTGGTACAGCACGGAATCGGCCAGGAAGGAGTCGAGCTGCCAGCGCTCGACCAGCCAGGCGCCCGCTTCGGTATGGGTGATCTGCAGGGTGCGCTGCTCGACGGCGCACAGGTCCTCGTCGTCGCGCGCGCCGAAGTTGAAGGCGTATTCCCTGGGCGCCGCCGCCAGCAGGGCCAGGCGTCCGACATTGTGCAGCAGGCCGGCCAGGTAGGCTTCCTCGGGCTGGGCGTAGTCGAGGCGGCGCGCCAGTTCGCGCGCGAGCACGGCGGCCGTCAGCGAATGCTTCCAGAACAGGCGCAGGTCGGTGGCGCCGGAATTCGGGAAACTGTTAAAGGTCTGGAACACGGAATCGCTGATGACCAGCGTCTTGATCATGTCCGTGCCCAGCGCCACCATCGATTGCTCGAGGCTGACCTGGCGCGCGTTGCGGTGGTAGGCCGAGCTGTTGGCGACCGTGAGGATCTTGCCGGTCATGCCGGCATCCTGGGCGACCAGCGCGGCCAGTTCCGGCATCCCGAGGTCGTCCGCCTGCAGGTGGGCGAGCAGCTTGATGAGGATCTGCGGCATCGCCGGCAAGCGGGCGATCAGCAGGCGATGTCGGATGTCCGGGTCAGGTTGATGGTGAGTTTCAAGCACGGCCGCCACTAGTCTTCTTGGTTGGGTGGCGGCCATCCCCACCGGGCGCTGCCATGATGCGTCTTCTTGTGCTCGCCGAAACAGAGCGGTGTTTCAGGCACTATTCCAAGCGTAAAAAACTTATCTTAGCATATATACATTTCTGATCGGGAACAATACTTTCCCCACAAATTGCTGTTTTTTAGAGCAAATTGTCGACCAGGATTTGTTGAAATCACACAAAAATGCTTTTGAGCAATATCAACAAATCCTTCAAGGCAAGGCCTTCAGCCGCGTGTAACGACGCGACATGCCCCACAAGGCCAGCGACGCGAGCGCGAACCCCGCCTGGCCGAGCGCCATCGCCAGCACCGAATGGTCCAGTGCCGGCACCACCAGGCCCGCCACGATCGCGCCCATCAGCGTGGTCATGAAGGATTGGCAGGACGCGACGGTGCCGCGGATATGCGGGAACAGGTCGAGCGCCAGCAGCGTCGCGCTGGGGTTGATGACGGAGCTGCCGAAGTTATAGAAGAACATCGGCAGCACGGTCCACGGCAAGGCCGGCGGCAGGAACGCGTGGTACGTCACGCTGAACGTGACGGCGCCCAGCATGAAGGCGTAGCCCATGCCGATCTGGCGCGCGTAATGCATCTTGCCGGCCAGGCGGTTCGCGGCCAGCGCGCCCAGGAAGATGCCGGCCACGGCCGGGATGAACAGCCAGGCGAATTCCGACGGCCCGAGGTGCAGGTGCACGGGCAGCAGCACGGGCGACGCGGCGATGAACAGGAACATGCCGCCGAAGTTCAGGGCGACGATGCCCGACTTCATCTGGAACATGAAGGAGCTGAAGATCGTCCAGTAGCTCTCGGCCAGGAAGCGCGGGTTGAACGGCTGGCGTTTTTCGCGCGGCATGGTCTCGGGCAGGTGCTGCCAGCAGATCCACCACAGCACGACGCTGAACAGCATCAGCGCCAGGAAGATCGCGCGCCAGTCGAGCAGCGTGACGATCCAGCCGCCCAGCACCGGCGCCACGGCCGGGGCGATCGAGAAGATCATCGTCACCATCGACAGCAGGCGCGCGGCCGGCGCATCCGAATACAGGTCGCGGATGATCGCCCGCCCCACCACCACGCCGGCCCCGGCCGAGACGCCCTGCAGGATGCGGAAGATCCACAGGTAATGCACCGAGTGCGAGGCGGCGCAGCCGAGCGTGCCGACGGCGAACACGATCAGGCCGACCAGCACCACGTTGCGGCGGCCGAAGGCATCGGCCAGCGCGCCGTGCCACAGCGACATGATGGCGAAGGCCAGCATGTAGGCGGTGAGGGTCTGCTGCACTTCGACCGGGGTCGCGTGCAGCGTTTCCTGGATGCGCGGGAAGGCCGGCAGGTAGGCGTCGACGGAGAACGGTCCCAGCATCGACAGCGCGGCCAGCAGCGAGGCCAGGCCGCCGGCCGACAGCATCGTGACCTTGTGCGGGGTCGGCAGCGGAACCGGGGTGACGGGGTCTTTCGGCAGGTTCGAGGGTTCGGGGGGCAGCATGTTCTTATTCGGGCTTGGCTTGATCGGGTTTAGCGGCGTCGCGGCGGTTGAAGCCGGCCACCATGTCGAAGCGGAACAGGCGGCATTCGAGGGCGCCGTTGAAGAACGGGGTCTTGCGCGATTCCTTCAGGCGCAGCATCTTGGGCACGCCCAGGTCGGCCGTGAACAGGTACACGGTCCAGCCGGCGAAGCGCTGCTTGAGCGTGCTGCTGAGCTGCTGGTAGAAGCCCACGGCCATCTCGTCCTGCGGAATGGTCGAGTCGCCGCGCACGCCGATGCGTTCGCCGTACGGCGGATTCGTCACCAGCATGCCCGGCGTGCTCGTGGGCGCCTGCACCTGCTGGGCCTCGATCTGCTTCAGGGGCACGTCGAACAGGATGCCGGCCGCGCGCAGGTTATGGCGCGTCATGGCGACCATGTCGCCGGAGATGTCGGAACCGAAGATCGTCGGCTCCGCCGGCAGCGGGTTCGGCTTGACGGCCGACTTGATCTCCTGCCAGGCCTTGGCGTCGAAGTTGCGGAACTTCTCGAAGCCGAAACGGCGGCGCGCGCCCGGCGGAATGCCCTGCACCATCTGGGCCGCCTCGATCAGGATCGTGCCGGAACCGCACATCGGGTCGAACAGGGGCACGCCCGGCTTCCAGCCGGCCACGCGCAGGATGCCGGCCGCCAGGTTCTCGCGCAGCGGCGCGTCGCCCGTCTCTTCGCGCCAGCCGCGCTTGAACAGCGCCTCGCCGGACGTGTCGAGGTAGATCGTGAAGTTGCGCTGGTCGAGGAAGCCGAAGATGCGCATGTCCGGCTCGCGCGTATCGACCGAGGGACGCTTGCCGAACTTGTCGCGGAAGCGGTCGCAGACGGCGTCCTTGATCTTGAGCGTCGTGAATTCCAGGCTCGTGAGCGGCGACTTGATCGCCGTGATGTCGACGCGGATCGTCTCGTCCAGCGTGAACCAGTTTTCCCAGGGCTGCTCGAGCACCAGGTCGTAGATGTCGTTCTCGTTGGCGTAGGTGCGGTTGGCGATGCGCATCAGCACGCGCGAAGCGATGCGCGAATGCAGGTTGATGCGATAGGCGTCGAGCATCGCACCCGAGCAGTGCACGCCGCCCGGCACCTGGTTGTGCACCTTCAGCGTGGTGCTGCCGGTGGTGTGGGCGATCTCGGCCAGCTCGTCGGCCAGCGCTTGTTCCATGCCGCGCGGGCAGGGGCAGAAGTAGGAAGTCATCGGGGGTACCTTTTATCCGTAGGTCAAAACAAAACGGCCGGGCCCCATGCCCGGCCGCGAATCATGCGGGAAACCGTCAAGTTTGAAGCAAACGTTCCACAAAGTCGAGGCGATCCTGGCCCCAGAAGCCCTGTCCGTCCACGATATACCACGGCGAACCGAAGATGCCGGCATCGATGGCCTCCTGGTTGAAGCCATCGTATTGACGCCGCGTCTCGACGGTGCGCGACGCCTCCAGCAGCGCCGCGCCGTCCAGGCCGCAATCGTCCGCCAGCGCCTGCAGCGTGGCCGCGTCGGCGATGTCGCGCTGTTCGGCCCACACGGCGCGCAGCAGCGCGCCGGCCAGTTCCAGCGCCTGGTCCGCGCCGTTTTGCGCGCGCGCCGCCACCAGCAGCAGCGAGGCCGCGGTCTGGTCGACGGGGAAGAACGTCGGGTGCAGGTTCAGGGGCAGGCCCAGGAAATCCGCCCAGCGTTCCAGCTCGACGAGGCGGTAGGCCTGGCGCTGCGGCGCGCGCTTGGCGATGGGCTGGCCGCCCGATTCGCTGAAGATGGCCGCCAGGTCGAACGGTTTCGGTTCCACTATCGCGCCGTACTGCGCCGCGAGCTTCAGCAGGCGCGCATGTCCGAAGTAGGCATACGGCGACTGCGGCGCGAAATAATAGTGGATGACCTTGCTCATCAGAAGGGTTTGACCGTCACGAGAATCACGATGGCGACCAGCAGCAATACCGGCACCTCGTTGAACACGCGGAACCACTTCGAGCTGCGCGTGTTCGCGCCGCGTTCGAATTTCTTCAGCAGCGAGCCGCAGGCGTGATGGTAGCCGATCACCAGCACCACCAGCGCCAGCTTGGCGTGCAGCCAGCCGCCCTTCATGCCCAGCATCATCAGCCACAGGCCCAGCAGCAGCGCGGGCACGGCCAGCATCGTCGTGAAGCGGAACAGGCGCCGCGCCATGCCCAGCAGGCGCTCGGTGGCGGCCGGGTTGCTTTCCTCGGCCAGGTTCACGAAGATGCGCGGCAGGTAGAACAGGCCGGCGAACCAGGAGGCGATGAAGACGATGTGGAAGGCTTTGATCCAGAGGTACATTGAAAGTCCTAGGTTAAGCGTCGTTCCTGCGAAGGCAGGGACCTAATTTTGTCCGCGTGGATGCGAAAAAAATTGGGCCCCTGCCTTCGCAGGGGTGACGGGTCAGTTGCGAATTTCTCCGTGGCCGAACACCACGTATTTCAGGGACGTGAGTCCTTCCAGTCCGACGGGTCCGCGCGCATGCAGCTTGTCGTTCGAGATGCCGATCTCGGCGCCCAGGCCGTATTCGAAGCCGTCGGCGAAGCGCGTCGACGCGTTCACCATCACCGAGGCCGAGTCGACCTCGCGCAGGAAGCGCATGGCGTCCGTGTAGTTTTCGGTGACGATGGCGTCCGTGTGCTTCGACGAATACGTGTTGATGTGGTCGATCGCCTCGTCGATGCCGGCGACGATCTTCACGGCCAGGATCGGCGCCAGGTATTCCGTGCTCCAGTCCTCGTCGCTGGCCGCGGCCAGGTAGGGGTAGTCCTGCAGGATCGCCTGCGCTTCCGTGTCGGCGCGCAGCTCGACTTCCTTGTCCGCGTACAGCACGGCCAGGCGCGGCAGCACGCTGGGGGCGATTTCGCGCGCCACCAGCAGCGTCTCCATCGTGTTGCAGGTGCCGTAGCGGTGGGTCTTGGCGTTCAGGGCGATCGGCAGCGCCTTCTCGATGTCGGCCTTGTCGTCGATATAGACGTGGCAGATGCCGTCCAGGTGCTTGATCATCGGGACCGTCGCTTCCTGCATCAGGCGCGCGATCAGGCCCTTGCCGCCGCGCGGCACGATCACGTCGACGTATTCCGGCATCGTGATCAGGGCGCCGACGGCGGCGCGGTCGGTCGTGTCGACCACCTGCACGCCGTGTTCCGGCAGGCCGGCGCCGGCCAGGCCCTCGGCCACCAGCAGCGCCAGCGCGCGGTTGCAGTGGATCGCTTCCGAACCGCCGCGCAGGATCGCCGCGTTGCCGCTCTTGATGCACAGGCCGGCCGCGTCGACCGTCACGTTGGGGCGGGCTTCGTAGATGATGCCGATGACGCCCAGCGGCACGCGCATCTGGCCGACCTGGATGCCGCTCGGGCGGAACTTCATGCCGGAGATCTCGCCGATCGGGTCCGGCAGCGCGACGATCTGACGCAGGCCGTCGACCATCGTGGCGATCGCCTTGTCGGACAATGCCAGTCGGTCCAGCAGCGCCGGCGCCAGGCCGCCCGCGCGGGCGGCCTCGAGGTCGCGTTCGTTGGCGGCGCGCAGCAGGGCCGCGTCGCGTTCGATCGCGTCGGCGATCAGCAGCAGCGCCTTGTTGCGGGTGGCGCCGTCGGCGCGCGCCATCGCGCGCGAGGCGGCGCGCGCCTGGCGGCCGGTGTGGTGCATGTAGTCGGTGATATCCATGTGCCTCGTCCGTTCAATGTACGCACGGTGGGCACGTGGTGCCCACCCTACGGGTCGGTCGCACGGCGGGCAGCATGCCCGCCAGCGCCCCAGGATGTCGCAGGGCGGGCATCACATGCCCACCGCGTTGTGCCACGCCTGTTACGACGCCACGCGCAGCGCCAGCTGCAGCATCGCATCCCACGCGTCGCCCGCGAACTGCTTCGCGCGCAGGCCCTTGACCATCTTGTCGACCTGGGCCGCCTGCTGCAGCGCCGCTTCCAGCGTCGGCAGCGAGATCCTGCGCAGCGCCGGTTCCATCATGCGCTCGCGCGGGCCCCAGATCCGGTATTCCTTCAGCAGCGCGCCCAGCGGACGGCCCTGGGCCATGCCGGCCTTCAGTTTCAGCAGCGTGCGGATTTCCTCGGACACGGCCCACAGCACCAGCGGCAGTGCCTCGCCCTCGCCCTTCAGGCCTTCCAGCATGCGCACGAGGCGCGCCGGGTCGCCGGCCAGCATCGCTTCGGACAGCTTGAACACGTCGTAGCGCGCCACGTTGAGCACGGCGTCCATCACCTGTTCGTAGGTCAGCTTGCCCGGCTCGTACAACAGGCCCAGCTTCTGGATTTCCTGGTGCGCCGCCAGCAGGTTGCCCTCCACGCGGTCGGCGATGAAATCCAGGCTCTGGCGGTCCGCGCTCTGCTGCTGGTTCGACAGGCGCATGCCGATCCAGCCCGGCAGCTGGGCACGTTCGACATTGGGGATCTCGACGTACACGGCGGCCTGCTGCAGCGCCCCCACCCACGACGATTTCGCCGTCTGCCAGTCCAGCTTGGGCAGCGTGATCATCGTCAGGTTGTCGGGGTTCAGGTCCTTGGCATAGCTTTGCAGGGCCGCGCTGCCATCCTTGCCCGGCTTGCCGCCGGGGATGCGCAGCTCGATCAGCTTCTTGTCGCCGAACAGGGACATTTCCTGGTTGGCGGCGAGCAGCTCGCCCCACTTGAAGTTGCGCTCGACCGTGAGCACGTCGCGCTCGGAAAAGCCCTGCGCGCGCGCCTTGCTGCGGATCTTGTCCGCCGCCTCCAGCGCCAGCAGGTGTTCGTCGCTGGTGATCACGTACAGGGACGCGAGCCCCTTGGCGAGGTGCCCGTCGAGCGCCTCCAACCGCAACTGCATGGCGATCCTTTCCTTATCCTGCCGTCTTGGCGGCGGCCAGGCGACGGATGATCTGCTGCACCAGGTCGGCCTGCATGTCGCGGTACAGCAGCGCTTCCTCGGCTTCCTTGGCCAGCACCTGGGTCTCGTCGAACGCCATGTTGCGGCGCAGGGAGATCTCGGTCGCCGGGATCAGCTCGACGCCCTTCGGATCGCGCACCGTGTACGACAGCGTATAGGTCAGCAGGTATTCGCGCGCGCGGCCCAGGCTGTTCAGCGACAGGATCGACTTGCCGCGGTTCTCGCCCAGCACGACGAACTGCGCTTCCGCGTTCTCCGGCTTGTCGGCGATGACCACCTGGTCCGTCGCGCGCAGGTTGCGCTTCAGTTCCGTGCCCAGCTGCGAGTTGTCCGGGAAGCCGATGTACATGCTGTGGAACGGGATCGTGTAGCTGCCGTTCGAACCGCGCAGCTGGAAGCCGCAGCCCGCCAGCGTACTTGCCACCAGCAGGGCCGCGCTTGCACGCACCAGCGCGCGCACCATGATGTTCTTGTTCATGGCGCGCATCCTCAGACGACGATGTTGACGAGTTTGCCGGGGACGACGATGACCTTCTTCGGCATGCCTTCGACGAACTTCTGCACGGCCTCCGAGGCCAGGGCGGCGGCTTCGACGGCGGCCTTGTCGGCTTCCTTCGGCACCTTGACGGAGCCGCGCAGCTTGCCGTTCACCTGGATCATCAGCTCGATCTCGGACTGTTCCAGCGCCGCCGGATCGACTTCCGGCCACTGCACATTCAGGATGTCGCCATAGACCTTGGCATAGCCCAGTTCCTGCCACAGCGCGTGGGTGATGTGCGGCGCCACCGGGTTCAGCATGCGCAGGAAGATCGACAGGCCTTCGGCGATGACGGCGTCGCTCGCGGCGCCTTCGGCCAGCTTGGCCGACTCCAGCGTGTTGAGCATCTTCATGCAGGCCGAGACGACCGTGTTGTACTGGATGCGCTTGAAGTCGTAGTCGGCCTGCTGCAGCACCTTGTGCACTTCACGGCGCAGGGTCTTCTGGGCGTCGTCGAGCGTGCCTTGCTGCTGGCCGGCCAGCGCGGCGGCGATGCGTTCGCGCTGGGCGTACGCGAAGGCCCAGACGCGGCGCAGGAAGCGGCTCGCGCCTTCCACGCCCGATTCCGACCATTCCAGCGTCTGCTCCGGCGGCGCCGCGAACATCGTGAACAGGCGCGCGGTGTCGGCGCCATACTGCTGGATCTGCGCTTGCGGGTCGATGCCGTTGTTCTTCGACTTCGACATCTTCTCGGTACCGCCGATCACGACGGGCGCGCCGTCGGCCTTCAGCGCCGCGGCTTGCGGACGGCCGCGGTCGTCGAACACGAGGTCGACATCGGCCGGGTTGTACCAGGTTTTCTTACCCGATTCGTCTTCGCGGTAGTAGGTCTCGTTCAGCACCATGCCCTGCGTGAGCAGGTTGACGAAGGGCTCGTCGAACTTCACCAGGCCGAAGTCGCGCATGACCTTGGTCCAGAAGCGCGCGTACAGCAGGTGCAGCACGGCGTGCTCGATGCCGCCGATGTACTGGTCCATCGGCATCCAGTAGTCGTTGCGGGCCGGGTCGACCATCGCGTCGTCCGAGCCCGGCGAGGTATAGCGCATGTAGTACCAGGACGAGTCGATGAAGGTGTCCATCGTGTCGGTCTCGCGGCGCGCCGGTGCACCGCACTGCGGGCAGTCCACGTGCAGGAAGGCCTCGTGCTTCTTCAGCGGGTTGCCGGTGCCGTCCGGGACGCAGTCTTCCGGCAGCACGACCGGCAGGTCCTTCTCGGGGACCGGCACGGTGCCGCACTGTTCGCAGTGGATCATCGGGATCGGCGTGCCCCAGTAGCGCTGGCGCGAGATGCCCCAGTCGCGCAGGCGGAACGTGACCTTCTTGTCGCCCAGGCCCTTCTCGGCCAGGTCGCCGGCGACGGCATTCACGGCCGAGGTGTAATCGAGGCCGTCGTACTTGCCCGAGTCGACCAGGGTGCCGCGCGTCTTGTCGCCGTACCACTCCTGCCAGCCATCCAGCGAGAAGGTCTCGCCTTCGACCGCCACCACCTGCTTGATCGGCAGGTCGTATTTCTTGGCGAACGCGAAGTCGCGCTCGTCGTGCGCCGGCACGCCCATCACGGCGCCGTCGCCGTAGGTCATCAAGACGTAGTTGCCGATCCAGACCGGCACTTCCTCGCCGGTGATCGGGTGCATGACGGTGAGGCCCGTCGGCATGCCTTTCTTTTCCATCGTCGCCATGTCGGCTTCGATGACGGAACCCTGCTTGCACTCGGCGATGAAGGCCTGCAGCTCGGGCTTGTCCTTGGCGGCATGCGTGGCCAGCGGGTGCTCGGCGGCGACGGCGCAGAAGGTCACGCCCATGACGGTGTCGGCGCGGGTGGTGAAGACGTACAGCTTGCCCTCGTCGATCAGCTCGCCCTGCTCGTCCATGATCACGTGCGGGAAGGCGAAGCGCACGCCGGTCGACTTGCCGATCCAGTTGGCCTGCATGATGCGCACGCGCTCCGGCCAGCCCGGCAGCTTGTTGTCGACGTGGTCCAGCAGCTCTTCCGCGTAGTCCGTGATGCGCACGTAGTACATCGGGATCTCGCGCTTCTCGACCAGCGCGCCCGAACGCCAGCCGCGTCCGTCGACGACCTGTTCGTTGGCGAGCACGGTCTGGTCGACCGGGTCCCAGTTCACGGTACCCGTCTTCTGGTAGATGATCCCCTTTTCCAGCATCTTGAGGAACATCCACTGGTTCCACTTGTAGTAGTCCGGCTTGCAGGCGGTCATCTCGCGCGACCAGTCGATGGCCAGGCCCATCGACTCCATCTGGCCGCGCATGTGGGCGATGTTCGAATAGGTCCACTCGGCCGGCGGCACGTTATTGGCCATCGCCGCGTTTTCCGCCGGCATGCCGAACGCGTCCCAGCCCATCGGCATCAGGACGTTGTAGCCGTTCATCCGCAGGTAGCGGTACATCACGTCGTTGATCGTATAGTTGCGCACGTGACCCATGTGCAGCTTGCCCGACGGATAAGGCAGCATCGAGCAGGCGTAATACTTGCCTTTCGGGAAACGTGGGTCGTTCTCGACGGCCTTGTAGGCGTCGATCGACTTCCAGTAGGCCTGGGCGGCCTGTTCGACTTCGGCTGGACTATATTTATCTTGCATGATGTTCTGCGGACTAAGATGGGGTGAGCAGAACATTATACTGGTTCATTCGTCCAGCGGCGTTGGCTGACGGGCAAGGAAATGAGCCCGTGGAATGGCTGGTGGGCACGTGGTGCCCACCCTGCGGGTCGCATGCATCACGACGTCCGGGCGTCGTAGGGTAGGCACCCCCGTGCCCACCATGGCGTCGACGCGACGTCAGCGCAATTCGAGTTCGAGCGCCGGCTTCTCGCCGTAGTCCTCGTAGCGCTCGTTGATGCCGATGATGCAGAACGCCATTTCTTCCAGCACGTCCTCGGCGCGCTCGCGCAGGGCGTCGGAGTGGGTGACGACGATGTGCAGGGTCTCGTCCGGGCCCAGGCGGATGCTGCTCATGCCGTCCTCGTCGCGCAGGTAGCTCAGGCAGTCGACCCAGGAATCCATCGTGTGCGGATACGAGTCGGGAAAGCCGAAGGCGCGCGCGCTCTCGGCGTGGAAGCTTTCGGCGTCGACGATTGCGGCGCCGTTCAGTTCGACGGTGGCCATGGGGCTCCTCCTTCATCCCGTCGTTCCCGCGGAGGCGGGAACCCATGCTGAGCCGACCGAGATCACTTCAGTATGGATTCCCGCCTACGCGGGAATGACGTTGTTTTAGTGCGTAGTGACGTTTACTGTGCGGAAATGAAAACGCCCGCCTCCCGGTCAGTATGCCAGCAGTTCGCCGGCAAAGCCGTCCAGTTCGGCGGGCGCGATGGTGCGCGGTCTTACCTGTTCAGGCCGAGCACGTCCTGCATGTCGTACAGCCCGGTCGGCTTGTCGGCCAGGAAGCGCGCGGCGCGCAGCGAGCCCTGGGCGTAGCTGACGCGGCTGCTCGACTTGTGGCTGATCTCGATGCGCTCGCCGGTGCCGGCGAACAGCACGGTGTGGTCGCCCACGATGTCGCCGCCGCGCACGGTGGCGAAGCCGATCGTCGACGGGTCGCGCTCGCCGGTCACGCCTTCGCGGCC
The DNA here is from genome assembly GCA_963529995.1 of uncultured Massilia sp. Taxonomy (GTDB): domain Bacteria; phylum Pseudomonadota; class Gammaproteobacteria; order Burkholderiales; family Burkholderiaceae_D; genus Telluria. Next base: position 51,200 of record CAUSCY010000008.1, read on the forward strand.
GTAGACGGCGCATTCCTTCAGGTCGCGGCCCAGCGCGTCGGCGATGACCTCGCCCATCTTCAGCGCGGTGCCGGACGGGGCGTCGACCTTGTGGCGGTGGTGGGCTTCGATGATCTCGATGTCGTAACCTTCCGAGAAATTCTGCGCCGCCATCTGGAGCAATTTCAGCGTGACGTTCACGCCGATGCTCATGTTCGGGGCGAACACGACCGAGGTCTTTTGGGCCGCGGCCTGGATCGCCGCCTTGCCGGCCTCGTCGAAGCCGGTGGTGCCGACGATGACCTTGATGCCGTGCGCGGCGCAGTATTCCAGGTAGCGCAGCGTGCCTTCCGGACGGGTGAAGTCGATCAGGTAGTCGGCGCCGGCCAGGCCCTTGTCGAGGTCGGACTGGATCACGACGCCCGTCAGCTGGCCGGAAAACGCGCCGGCGTCGGAACCGATGAAGGGCGAACCTTCGCGGTCCAGGGCGCCGGACAGGACGGCGTCCGGGGCCGCGGCGATCGCCTCGATCAGCATGCGGCCCATGCGGCCGCTGGCGCCGGCCACGGCGATGTTCAGCTGTGCCATGCTCACTCCCCCTTCGCCGACTTCTCGCGCGAGCGCTTCAGGTCGGACAGCGACTCGTCCTCGGACTTGGTCTCGTACTTCGAGATGCCGATCAGGCGGTTGATGTAGTCGCGTTCGCTCGGCAGGTTGCCGCCGTCGATGCGGGCGACCTGGTTGTCCTTGAAGAAGACGGTGACGCGGCTGGTGGTCAGCTCGCCGTTGCCGCGTGCGAGGTAGAACGGGTAATCCCAGCGGTCGGCGTGGAAGGCGTCGGTCAGCAGCGGGGTGCCGAGGATGAACTTGACCTGGTCGCGGGTCTGGCCGACCTTCAGCTGGTTCAGCATTTCCTGCGAAACGAAGTTACCTTGCTGGATGTCCGGACGGTAGGGAGAAAACACCCACAGGAATTTCTGCAGCTTGGTGACGGTGGTGGTTTGCGCGCCGGAGTTGGCGATTGCCGCGGACTTGTCGGCATCGGCGGCGGCCGCGGCAGGCGCGGTGCTCACCGGGGCTGCCGGCTTGGTCTGGTTGCGCCAGGATGCGCAGCCCGAGACCAGCAGCGCCGTGCAGGCGAGGCCGGCCACGAGCGCGGCCCGCGCGTGGGAACGATGGAGAACGGCTTTCTTGGTGCGCATAGACTGACCTTAAAATCGATGGAGAACCGCGTAATGCTTGCTGCACGCCGCCCGGCTGGGAGAAAATACGCGCTGTACATCCGTACAGTCGAATTTGTTGTAAAAACGACCAGCGGTCACGACGTTTTTCGCAGCCTCCGTATGAGCGGGAGCTCCGAAAACGCTATATCATAAAGCACTCCGCCCATATACGAGTAACAAAACATGAGCAACAACCCAACCGACCTGAAGGCCAGCGGCCTCAAAGCGACGCTGCCGCGCCTGAAAATCCTGGAGATATTCCAGAACAGTCCGGTACGGCACCTGACGGCGGAAGACGTCTACAAGACCCTGCTGAGCGATAACATGGACGTGGGCCTGGCCACCGTCTACCGCGTGCTGACCCAGTTCGAACAGGCTGGCCTGCTGAACCGCAACCACTTCGAAACCGGCAAGGCGATCTACGAACTGAACGCCGGCTCGCACCACGACCACCTGGTCTGCCTCGATTGCGGCCACGTGGAAGAGTTCTACGACGAGGAAATCGAAAGCCGCCAGACCAAGATCGCGGCCGAGCGCGGCTTCAAGATCGCCGAACACGCGCTGGCCATCTACGGCAACTGCGTCAAGACGGACTGCCCGCGCCGCAATAACTGAGCGCAGGCACACAAAAAAAATGCCGCCGGGGCGACCTGGCGGCATTTTTTTCGTCTGTCGCGTGCGTATCTCCGTCGCCCCTGCGAAGGCAGGGGTCCAATTTTGCATGCGCAGTCGACCTGCGTGCGAAATCAGGCCCCTGCCTGCGCAGGGGCGACGGGTGTTCAGGAATGGCTGAGCGCGTTCGACAACAGCTTGGCCGTGATGTCGACGATCGGGATCACGCGTTCGTAGGCCATGCGGGTGGGGCCGATCACGCCCAGCGTACCGACGATCTTGCCGTTGACCTCGTAGGGGGCGGTGACGACGCTCATCTCGTCCATCGGCACCAGCTTCGATTCGCCGCCGATGAAGATCTGTACGCCGCCGGCCTTGCTGGAGACGTCCAGCAGCTGCATCAGGCCCGTCTTCTGCTCGAACATCTCGAACAACTGGCGCAGCGAGCTCATGTTCGACGACAGGTCGGAAACGGACAGCAGGTTGCGCTCGCCGGCGATGACCATGTCGTCGGTCTCGGCCAGCGCCTCGCTGCCCGCCTCCACCGCGGCCTGCATCAGGCGCCCCATGTCGTCGCGCAGCTGGCGCAGCTCGCCCGTCAGGCGGCCGCGCACCTCGTCGAAGGTCAGGCCGGCGAAATGCTGGTTCAGGTAATTGGCCGACTGCGTCAGCTGGGCCGGCGAATAATCGACATCGGTCAGCAGCAAGCGGTTCTGGACGTCGCCGCGCGGGTCGACGATGACGAGCAGGATGCGTTTTTCCGACAAACGCAGGAATTCGATCTGCTGGAACGTCGATTCGCGCCGCGGGCTCTGCACCACGCCGGCGAACTGCGACAGCGAGGACAGCATCTGGGCCGCGTTGGCCAGCACCTTCTGCGGCTGGTGCGCAGGCAGGCGCATGCCGGCCTGGACCGCATTCTCGTCGATCGAGCCCACCGTCAGCAGCGTATCGACGAAGATGCGGTAGCCGCGCGGCGTCGGGATCCTGCCGGCCGAGGTGTGGGGGCTGGCGACGTAGCCCATCTCCTCGAGGTCGGCCATGATGTTGCGGATGGTCGCGGGCGACAGGTCGAGCCCGGAAATCTTCGACAGCGCGCGCGAACCGACCGGCTGGCCGTCGGCGATATAGCGCTCGACCAGGGCCTTCAGCAGGGTTTGTGCACGGTGATCGAGTTGCATGGCGTTGGAACGGGCGGACGGAACCGCTCGGTGTGATTCAATCTGGGTGGTGTAATGATTGCCATTATGCCTGTTCGCCGGCCGGGACGGACGGTCATCCGCGCGCGTCCTTGCGCTTTTCGCCATCGTCGCGGTTTTCCTCGCGTTGTTCCGCGCGCAGTTCTGCACGCAGCTCTCCATGTTCGCGCTGCAGCCAGTCGAGCAGTTCGTCGAAATCGCGCACGATCGCATCCGGCACCACCTCGTGCTCGAGATGCCTGGTGGAGCCCGTCCGGTTCATCCACACGGCGCGCAGGCCGGCCTTCTGGGCGCCCTGCACGTCGAGCAGGACGTCGTCGCCGACGTAGACGGCATCCTCCGGCGCCACGCCCAGTTCGCGGCAGGCGGCCAGGAAGATCGCCGCATCCGGCTTGGCCACGCCCAACTGGTGCGCCGCCACCGATACCTTGAAATGGTGCGACAGGCCGATGGTCTGCAGGTCGGCATTGCCGTTGGAGATGGAGCCGACCAGCAGCATGTCCTGCAGGCGCGCCAGGCCCGGCAAGACGTCGTCGTAGGGCACCACGGCGTTGCGGGCCGCGAAGTAGCGCGCCATCGCCCCTTCGATGCGGGCCCCATCCTCGCCCGCGTCCTCGCCGGCCGCCTCGAACGCGGCCGCCAGGCCGGCGCGGCGCAGCTTGCCCAGGTCGAGGTGGTATTCCGGCTGGCGCGCCAGCAGGTCCAGGCGCGCCTGGCGCAGGGTCTCGATAGTGAAGCGCTCGGCCACGCGCGGCGCATGGTCGCGCAGCCAGGCGTAGACGGACTCCTCGGCTTGCAGGATCGCGGGAGCGATCGGCCACAGGGTGTCGTCGAGATCGAACAGGATGGCCTTCGGCCAGGGGCGGGAGCTGGTGGGGGTCATGCTGGGAGGAATGGTAGGAAGCGGTCCAAGCATAGCGAGGCGCGTCGTGAAAATCAATGGCGCGAGTCCGCAGCCGCGTTGCATAAAGCCCATCGTTACACCGCGATACAAAGGCAAAATGGATAGCTTCCTGGCAAATGGACTAAAATGACGAGCATTTTTCTATTCAGCGGTACCGGCGCCGGGTTTGTGCGCTTCGTCCGTCCAAACTGGAGATTCACATGAAGAGTTCGATCCTGCGTGCCGGCGTTGCGCTGGCATGCGCGCTGGGCCTTGCCGCATGCGGCGGCGGGGACGGCGATCTGTACCTGCAAGGCTCGGTCACCGGCGTCAACAAGGATGGCCTGGTGCTGGAGAATGGTGGCGAAACCGTGGCGGTGACGTCGGCGACCAACTACGCGTCCTTCACCTTCCCGAACCGCGTGTCGACCGACGACCGGTTCAATATCACGGTCAAGACCTCCCCGTCGAATAACAAGAACTGCCGGGTCATCAACGGTTCGGCGCGCGCCAACTACTACACCATCTACCAGATCAGCGTGACCTGCGACATCGTGACGCACCCGTTCGCCGTCGCCGTGAACGGCTTGACGGGCACGGGCCTGACCATCGTCAACGGCACCGACCGCCGTGACGTGGCGGCCGGCGCCACCCGCGTGGAAATGAGCGAAGTCTACGAAGACTACGCCTATGGCGTCACCATCCTGAACCAGCCGGCGGGCCAGACCTGCACCGTCAGCGGCGGCGACAACGGCACCGGTTCCGGCAAGATGGGTTCGACCGCCCTGGACGGCAAGGTCGTCGTCACCTGCGTCGCAAAGAGCTAATGGAGATGAAGCAGATGAAGTTTTCCCTCGTGCCCAAGGCACTTGCCCTGGCGGCAGCGGTCACGCTGGCCTCGTGCGGCGGCGGCGGCAAGGCCACCTTCCCAATCAATGTCACCGTCAGCGGCCTCGTGTATCCGAACCTGGTGATGACGACCAACGGCCAGAGCTACAAGGTCAATCCGCCGGCCAGGAATGCCGACGGTACCATTCCTCAAGTTAAGTTCGTGTTCCCGAACGAAATCGAGTACGGCACCGTCTACAACGTCGTTCCGAACCCGAACCCGGCGCACCAGAGCTGCGTGAACAGCCCGTTCCCCGTGACCGGCACGGCCGGCCAGCTGGCCGTGATCGATATCCAATACGTCTGCTCGATCCTTGCCTACCCCCTGTCGGGTACCGTCAAGGGCTTGACCGGAACGGGCCTGGTGATCGCCAACGGCAGCACCGGAGGCACGATCGGCGTGGCGCCGGTGCTCGACGCCAACAACAAGCCTACCGGCGCTGACACGGTGTTTGCACTGCCGATCAGTATCCCGTTCGCAAGCACCTACGGCGTGACCATCCTGACGCAACCGGCTGGCCAGACCTGCACGCTGACCGGCGGTGCCAATGGCACGGGTGCCGGCACCATCGACGAAGCGATCGAAACGGCAGGCGGCGTCAAGAACTTCGTCGTCACCTGCACCAACACCTGAGTGATCGGGCGAGGAGACATACAGGAAACGCATATCATGTATTCCAAACAAAAATTGGACTGATATGTTGTGGTGCACCATAATTGCACCTGTCTCCTCCAACTCTCCTCAAAAAGAATTGGATTTAAGCCCGCCTCACCGCGGGCTTTTTTTTGTCCATTTTTTCGGCCGGGGGTAGCGGATCGCCCGGCGGGGCGGACGGGACGCTTCGCTTGCGTGCCGTCGTCGATATGGTAGAGGGGCTTCGCCGTCTGTACGGCTGGCGGTCCCTGTGCACGAGGACGACCATCGTTTCTTCTCTTCTTCGCCGGTGCCCGCTTCAAGCGGTGGCGCGGCGGACCTGCTTTCTGCTTCTTTCCTGCTTCTTTACTGCTTCTGCCTGCCTGCGACGATTACAGCGCGGCCTTCTCGGCGGCGGTCAGGCGCTTGGCCACGACTTTCACGACGGCGGTCTGCTGGCCTTCGATCGCCACCTGGGCGTCGTAGCGCACCTGCTTCACTTCTCCTGCGGCGTTCGCGTAGCTGGTGCCGGCAACGATGACGGCGGCGGCGAGGAAGATCGCTTCCATGTGCTTGAGGACGTTCATGTCGTTTCTCCTTGAGGTTCGATTGATGTCGATCAGATAGCGGCTTTTTCTTCAGCGCTCAGGCGTTTCGCGCTGACCTTGACGACGGCCGTCTGCTGGCCTTCGATCGACACCTGGGCGTCGTAGCGCACCTGCTTCACTGCGCCGGCGGCATTTGCGTAGCTGGTGCCGGCGACGATCACGGCGGCGGCGAGGAAGATGGCTTCCATGTGCTTGAGGACGTTCATTTTGCTTCTCCTTCGGTGGTTGGTTGGGGTTCAAATCGTGTTTCGATGGTGTCACTGTAGGCGTTCCGCCCTTCTCCTTCCATCGAACTGCGACGAACTGCAAAAAACGCGGGATGGAAGCGCGAAAAGCCGGAATATGCGTTGCCATGGCCGCGTTCGCGGCGCCGGACGGCCTTGCGCACGCATGAGCACGCTCAAGGGCGGCCCCTGGCGTGCTGGCGATACTCGCCCTTGGCATGCACGGAGGCGCGATGAGACGGCGGGAATACTTGGAAACAGGGGCGGCTGGAGCGGTGGCGGCACGCGCGCCGACGGACGCGGACGCGACCGCGGTGGCGGGCTGGAACGCGGCGGCACTGGCGGCGCTCCGCGCGGAGCGCCTGGACGCGGCGCAGGCCGCTCGCACGCTGGCCGCCCTGCACACCAGCATGTACAACGCATGGGCCGCCTACGACGACGATGCGCGCCAGACCGTGCACGGCATCGGGGTACGCCTGCCGCGCGCCGCGCGCGACGCCGCCAGCCAGGCCGCCGCCATGCACCATGCGGCATGGGTACTGCTGACCGCGCGCCTGCCGGCCCGGCGCGCGCTGTTCGATGCGCACATGGCCACCTGCGGCAGCGGCGTCGACGGTGATGACTCACCGTTCAGCCCGGCCGGCATCGGTCGGACGCAGGCCTTATCGATGCTCGATGCGAACCCGGCAACCCCGTTCGCCGCCCTGCCCGGCGGCATCGCGGCGGCGCCGGGCCTGCCCGACGACGCCACGCTGGCGCGCTGCTGGGCGCAAGCGGTCCGGGCGTCGGCGTCCGGCCGCAGCGGAGACAGCCAGGACGTGCTGCTGTACATGGTGCTGGCGCATGCGCTGGCGGATGCGGGTGGTGCCGGCGCGAGCGCGGCGGCCGAGGTATTGCGGCGGTTCGGGGTGGCGCGGCGCGACGGGCTCCTGCAGGGGCAGGCGGACGCGCTGGGAAGGGAGATCGGCGCGCGCGTGTTCGACAAGGCGCGCTGGTATCGGCTAGGGAAGCTGTGACGGCTCCACTGGAAGAAATTGGGTCCCTGCCTGCGCAGGGACGACGCGCCAATTATTTACTTCTGCACGGGTTTCAGCATATTGGCCAGCGCGACGTACTGCTCCAGCCCCACCGCCTCGGGACGCGCGCCCGGATCGATGCCGGCATCGACCAGCTGCTGCTCGGTGAACATGCCGGCCACGCAATTGCGGATCACCTTGCGGCGCTGCGAGAAGGCCTTGGCGACGACGGCTTCCAGCGTGGCGGCGTCGGCCGGCAGCTGGCGGCGCGTCGGCACCATGCGCACGATCGCCGAATCGACCTGCGGCGGCGGATCGAAGGCGGTGGGCGGCACCACGAACAGCATCGCCATGTCGTAACGCCACTGCAGCATCACGGACAGGCGGCTGTAGGCCTTGGTGCCCGGCTCGGCCACCATGCGCTCCACCACTTCCTTCTGCAGCATGAAGTGCTGGTCCTCGACCAGGTGGGCAAAGTCCGCCAGGTGGAACAGCAGCGGGCTCGAGATGTTGTACGGCAGGTTGCCGACCACGCGCAGCTTCTTCCCTTCCGGGACGGGAATGCTGCCGAAGTCGAATTTCAAGGCATCGCCCGAGTGGATGGTCAGGCGTTCGCGCGGATAGGCTTTTTCCAGGCGCGCCACCAGGTCGCGGTCCAGCTCGACCACGTGCATGTGGTCGAGCTCCTTGAGCAGCAGCGCGGTCATCGCGGCCAGGCCGGGTCCGATCTCGACCATGGTGTCGCCGCGGCGCGGGCCGATGCCGTCGATGATGTCGCTCAGGACGTGGGCATCGGTCAGGAAGTTCTGGCCGAAGCGTTTGCGGGCTACGTGTTTCATGATTGATCTGATAAGTGGGAGCCCCGTCCGGGGCCCGGGTCAGGCCGCGGCGCGTTGCGCCAGGACCATCGAGACGGCGACGCGGATCGCCTCTTCCATGCTGCCGGCATCGGCCAGGCCCAGTCCCTGCGCGGCCAGGTCGAGCGCCGTGCCGTGGTCGACCGAGGTGCGGATCAGCGGCAGGCCGAGGGTGATGTTGACGCCGCGTCCGAACGTGGCGTGCTTGAGCACGGGCAGGCCCTGGTCGTGGTACATGGCCAGCACGGCGTCGGCGTCCTGCAGGTATTTTTGCTGGAACAGCGTGTCGGCCGGATACGGGCCGCGTGCGTCGATGCCACGCGCGCGCGCGTCTTCCAGCACCGGCGCGATGACATCGATTTCCTCGCGCCCCAGGTAGCCGTTCTCCCCCGCATGCGGGTTCAGGCCCGTCACCAGGATGCGCGGCGACGCGATGCCGCACTTGGTCTTCAGGTCGGCGTACAGGATGTCCAGCACCCGCGCGAGACCGTCCTTCGTGATCGCGGCCGGCACGTCCTTCAGCGCCAGGTGGGTGGTGGCCAGCGCCACCCGCAAGTACGGTTGTCCGTCGCCCGGCGCACCGGCCAGCATCATGACGACCTTGTCGGTGCCCGTCTTGTCGGCCAGGTATTCGGTGTGGCCGGAAAACGCGATGCCGGCATCGTTGATGGTGCTCTTCTGCAGCGGCGCCGTGACGATGGCGTCGAACCAGCCGGCGCCCACGCCCTCGACGGCCAGGTCCAGCGTGGCCAGCACGGCGCGGCCGTTGGCGGCATCGAGCCGGCCCGGCACCACGTGGGCGTCGAGCGGGACGTCGACGACGGCAATCGTGTCCGGCCCGAAGTGCGGCAGGCCGCTGTGGCGCAGCGCCAGCCGCGAGATGCCGGACAGGCGGATGGCCGGGTCGATCAGGCTGGCCGTCAGCGCCAGGAAGGCGGCGTCGCCGACCAGCACGCAGCGGGCCGACCCGCGCAGCGCCCAGGCGGCGCGGATCGCGATGTCCGGGCCGATGCCGGCCGGTTCGCCGACCGTGACGGCCAGCACGGGACGCGCATCGGCCATGATCTTATTGCTCCTCGCGGAACTCGACGTAGGCGCGGTCGCGGATCTGGCGGCTCCAGTCTTCCAGCGCTTCGTTGCGCTTGCGGTCGGTCAGGACCTGGCGCGCCATCGAACGCTCGCGGTCCTTCGACGTGTCTTCGCTCTTGCGTTCCAGGACCTGGATCAGGTGGAAGCCGAACGGGGTCTGGATCACGTCGGAGACGTCGCCGATCTTCAGCGCGTTCATCGGATTCTCGAACTCGGGCAGCGCGTCGCCCGGTGCCAGCCAGCCCAGGTCGCCGCCCTTCGATGCCGAGCCGTCGGCCGAGAACTGGCGCGCCGCGTCTTCGAAAGTGATCTGCTTGCTGTCGATCCTGGCCTTGAGGTCGGCCAGCTTCTTCTTGGCCTCGTCCGCCGTCAGCGTCGGGGTGACCTTCAACAGGATGTGGCGCGCGTGGGTCTGCTGGACCACGGCCTCGCCCTGCGGCTGCTGCGGCGCCTGCTTGCGCACGTCGGCCATCTTGAGGATGTGGAAGCCGACGTTGGTGCGCAGCACCGGCGTCACCTGGCCGGGCTTCAGCTTGTGCAGCTCGGTGGCGAACAGCGGCGGCAGGCGGTCCGGGTCGCGCCAGCCGATCTCGCCGCCCTTCAGGGCGTCCGGCGCATCGGAATAGGTAGCGGCCATCTTGGCGAAGTCGGCGCCCGTGCGCAGCTGGCGCGCCACCTCGTCGGCGCGCGCCTTGCGGGCGGCGATCTGTTCGGGCGAGGCGTTTTCCGGGATGCGCACGAGGATCTGCGAGATGTTCATCTCGACGCGATCGGCGGCGGCGGCCTTCTCGGCGGCCAGGTAGGTGTCGATCTCGGCTTCCGACACCTGCAGCTTGCTGTCGACCTCGTGGTCGACCAGGCGCTGCATCATGATCTCGTTGCGGATCTGTTCGCGGAACGCGGGGAAGGTCATGCCCTCCTTTTCCATCGCGTTGCGCATGTCCTGCACGCTCATCTTCTGGTTCTCGGCGATGCGGCCGATGGCGCGATCGAGTTCGGTATCGCCCACGCGCACGCCCATTTCCTTGGCCAGCTGCAGCTGGGCGCGTTCGGTGATCATCGCTTCCACGACCTGGCGGCGCAGGTCGTCCGCAGCCGGCAGCTGGGCCTGCTGGGCCTGCAGGCGCTGGGTGATCTCGCCCACGCGCTGGTCGACTTCGCGCTTGGTGATGACTTCGTCGTTGACGATCACGTAGACCGAGTCGATGACCTTGGCGCTGCTCGATGCCGGCGGCAGGAATCCCGTGTTCGGCTTGGCTGCCGCGGCCGCAGGGGCCTGGGCCGGCGCTGCCGCGGGTGCCTGGGCCGGAGCCGCCGCAGGTGCTTGGGCCGGAGCCGCCGCTCCGGGAGCGGCGGGCGCCGCAGCCTGGGCCAGGGCGTTGCCGGTCGCGAGGGCGCACAGCAGCACCGCTGCCAGTTTGGTTTGGCGCAGGCGTGCTGCTTGAATACTGGTGGAACGCATAGTCAGGGAAGCACTCATTTCAGGTTTCTAGTTAGCCAATCCGCCTCAGGGGCGGCCGACATTGGTGTTCAGCCGGGTATAGCCGGCGACGCTCTTGTTGAAGGTTTCCAGCGGGTTGCCGAAGCCCAGGCGCGACAGGCCGTTCAGCTCGATCTGGAAGAAGATCGGCGTCGACACGGACTGCGATGCCGTCACGAAGCGCTGCGCGCCCATCCGGAACACCCAGCAATCGGCCTTGTACTCCAGGCCCAGCAGGCCTTCGAGCAGCTGGCGGTCGCGCACCGAGTAGCTGACCCGGCTCACGCCGTACCAGCGCCGGCCCAGCGGCCACTGTGCGGAAACGTCGACGTTGCGGAAACCGTTGACGAGGCCCGACGTATCGCGCTGGAAGCGGTACTCCAGGTTCAGCACCTTCATCGGCGCCGGCGCGAACTGCACGCCGAAGTTCGAGCTGTACAGGCTGCGCTGCTGCGCATCGTATTGTACGCCGCTGTCGAAGCTCCAGGTCTCGGAAATGCGGCCGGAGGCGGCCAGCAGCGCATCCGAACGCTTCTGGTTGCGCGCTTCGCTGGCGTCCAGGCGTACTTCCGGATCGCTGAAATAGTAGCGGCTGCCGACGGCCATGCGCAGGCGCTCGATGCCGTTGCTCTCGATGAAGCGCGAGACGATCGCGGCGGTCAGCTGGTTCGCGTCGGACACCTTGTCGGCGCCGACGAAGCGGTTCTCGGTGAACAGCTGGGCGTAGTTGAAGCCGGCCACGCCGGTATCGAAGTTCGGGATGTCGCTCTGGTCGCGGTACGGCGTGCGCACGTAGAACAGGCGCGGTTCCAGCGTCTGGGTGGCTTCGCGTCCGAAGAACGAGGCTTCGCGCTCGAAGATCAGGCCCGAGTCCAGCGACACCGTCGGCAACGTGCGGTTGATCTGGCGCACGGCGTCGGGGGCGTTCGGATTGCGGTCCAGGTCGTAGCGCGTGGCATGCATCATGACCTTGGGCGTGAAGAACCAGCCCGGGCGCACGATCGGATAGCTGATCTGGCCCACCAGGTTGGCGCGGTTGCCCTGCACCTGCGTCGGATCGGGGTGCGAGAAACGCACCAGCTCGGAATCGATCGACCAGTCGAAGCCGCCCAGCACGTCGTAGCGGCCGGCGTGCAGGTTAATCTGCGGCAGGCGGTCGTAGGGGCGCGGCACCGTCAGCGCCGGATTCTCGGCCGCGCCCGGATCCTGCAGCACCTGGTAGCTCTGCACGCGCGCGGTCACGCTCCAGTATTCGTTGCCGTAATCGGTGCGCAGTTCGCGCAGCAGCTGGCGCTCGGCGCTGGCGGCCACCGTGCGCGAGAAGTCGGACGGGTATTCGTTGTCGGACGCCGCGTGCGCGTTCCAGCCGAAGGTCCAGCCCGGCGCCAGCGCCTGGCTGTGCATCGTGTCGATCCACCAGCGGTTGCGGTGCACGAAGCGTTCGCCCGGCGGTTCGCCCTCGACGGTGGACGGCACTTCCTCGCGGTAGGCCTGGCCGTCATGCGGCAGCACCTCGATGTGGGTCTCGCCCTTGTACGCGCCGCGCTCGGTCTCGCCGATATAGCGGCCCGTCGCGCCCAGCTGCAGGCCGCGGTTGAAGATCACGCGCGGGTACACGGTCAGGTCGCGGTTCGGCGCGATGTTGAAGTAGTACGGCACCATCACCTCGCCCGAACCCTTCGAGCCCGAGCCGATGGTCGGCGGCAGCCAGCCGGAACGGCGCGCGCCCGACAGCGAGAACGACAGCGCAGGCGTGCCCAGGATCGGCACGTCCTTGAAGTAGATCATGGTCTTGCCGGCGGTACCGATGTCGCGGCCCTGGTCCAGGCGCAGGGTGCTCGACTTCAGGTACCAGTCCGGGTCCGGGCCTTCGCAGGTCGAATAGGTGCCGTCCTGCACCAGCGCCTGGTCCTCGCCGAGGAAGTCGATGCGCCGGGCCGTGCCCTGGCCGTTGTTCATCGCCAGGTGGTAGGACGGGTTCGTGACCCAGCCCTTGCCCGTTTCCAGGTTCAGTTGCAGCGCATCGCCCTTGTAGCGGTCGCCGAAGCGCCACATATTGATATTGCCCTCGGCCGTGACCTCGTCCTCGACGCGCCGGTAACAGGCGGTGTCGGCCGTGATGCCGGTGGCGCCGCGCGTGATCTCCACGTTGCGGTACAGGTTCAGTTCGCGGTCGGGGCGGCCGGTCAGCTCCTCGGCACGCATGGTGACGGGAAGCTCCTGCTCGTCGGCGCGCGTGGTCGCCCCGGCCGGCGCGGCGGCGGGTGTGGCAGACCCGGCAGCAGTATCGGCAGGCGCGACAGTGGACGAGACCGCGCCGGCCGGCGCAGCGGATGCGGCCGGCTCAGGCGGCGTCGTCTGTGCGTACAGCGGCCCCGAGGCCACGGCGACGAAGGCGGACAAGGCGGCAGCTCGCCGCGACGGGAATGGTAGGGCCGTTTTCCAGCTCATGGAAGATCGCGTTGCACCATAGAGGGCGATTTTTTGGATTTAATCCCTTATTATATGGGAATAATTTCACCAACTGGATTCCTCAGGACGCTTCATGTCTTCTCCGTCTCAACACCTTCCCACCACGATCGACAAGGATGCCCGCCTGGCCCGCCTGACCGCATGGCTCGGCACCCTGGACCTCGTCGACGTGGGAAGCCTGCGCCCTGCGTCGTCCGATGCCAGCTTCCGCCGTTACTTCCGCCTCGATGTTGTGCCGGCGCTACGCGCCAAGCTGGGCGACACCCTCATTGCCATGGATGCCCCGCCCGAGCGCGAGAACGTGCCGGCCTTCATCCATGTCGACGGCCTGCTGTTCGATGCCGGCGTCACCGTGCCCGCCATCGCCGCGCGCGACGTCGACAACGGCTTCCTGCTGCTGTCCGACCTCGGCACCACCACCTATCTGCAGCGCCTCGACGCCGACAACGCGAACTTCATGTACTCGGACGCCGTCGATGCCTTGATCAAGTTCCAGCTCGCCAGCCAGCCCGGCGTGCTGCCCGAGTTCGACCGCGCCTTCGTGCTGCGCGAACTGAACATCTTCCCCGAATGGTTCGTCGAACGCCACCTGGGCGTGACCATGGACGATACCCAGCGCGCGCAACTGGATAAAGTATTCGAGGCCATCGCGGCCAACGTGCTGGCGCAGCAGCAGGTGTTCATGCACCGCGATTTCCATTCCCGCAACCTGATGTTCCTCGACCAGGGCAACCCGGGCGTGCTGGATTTCCAGGATGCCGTCTACGGCCCCGTCACCTACGACCTGGCGTCGCTGCTGCGCGATGCCTACATCCAGTGGGACGAGGAATTCGTGCTCGACTGGGTGGTACGCTATTGGCAAAGTGCCAAGCAGGTCGGCCTGCCCGTGGATCCGGACATCGACGCCTTCTACCGCGACTTCGAATACATGGCCCTGCAGCGCCACCTGAAGATCCTCGGCATCTTCTGCCGCCTGAACTACCGCGACGGCAAGCCGATCTACATGGGCGACCTGCCGACCGTGATCGACTACGTGCGCAAGACGGCCAACCGCTATACCGACCTGAAACCGCTCGCGCGCCTGCTCGATTCCTTCGAGGACAAGGCGCCCGCGGTCGGCTACACCTTCTGACGATCGCAGGAACGCCTCCATGAAAGCCATGATCTTCGCCGCCGGCCGCGGCGAGCGGATGCGTCCGCTGACCGATACCTGTCCGAAACCCCTGCTGAAGGTGCGCGGCCGCCCGCTCATCGTCTGGCACGTCATCAACCTGGTACGCGCCGGCATCAAGGACATCGTCATCAACCACTCCCACCTCGGCCACATGATCGAGGAGGAACTGGGCGACGGCAGCCGCTGGGGCGCGCGCATCGTCTATTCGCACGAGCCGACGCCGCTGGAAACGGCCGGCGGCATCGCCAACGCCCTGCACCTGCTGGGCGACGCACCCTTCCTGGCCGTCTCCGGGGACATCTACGCGCCCTACTTCGACTTCGAACAGGCACTCGATGCGCTCAAGGACACCGATGCGGTGGGCCAGCCCATCCCCCTCGAGAAGCGCGACATCGCCTGGCTGTACCTGACGCCGAACCCGTGGCACAACCCGGACGGCGACTTCGGCATGACGATGTACACCCTGAGCAACGACGGCGACCCGAAATGGAATTTCGCCGGCATCGGCGTGTATCGCCCGGAGATGTTCGATGGGATCAAGGCCGGCGAGTTCCTGAAATTCGGCCCGCTCATGCGCAAGTTCATCGACCAGGGCCGCGTCGGCGGAGAAATCTACGACGGCCAATGGGTCAACGTGGGCACCGTGCAGCAGCTCGAAGAACTGAACGCGCCGCCCAAGCCGGCGCAGAAAGCATGACGTCCGCGGCCGACTACGCCGCGCGCCGCGCGCGCCTGGCCGCGCAGATGCAGCCGGGCGCGGTGGCCGTGCTGCCGACCGCCCCGGAAGTGGCGCGCAACGGCGACAGCGACTATCCCTACCGCCACGACAGCTACTTCTATTACCTGACCGGTTTCAAGGAACCGGACAGCGTGCTGGTACTGGTCGCCGCGCAGGACGAGCGTCCCGCCCGGTCGATCCTGTTCTGCCGCGAAAAGCATCCCGAACGCGAGATCTGGGACGGCTTCCGCTACGGCCCGCAGGCCGCGCGCGACGCCTTCGGGGTCGACGAAGCCTTTCCCATCGACGCCATCGACACGGAACTGCCGCGCATCCTGGCCAACGCCCCGGCGCTGTACTACGCGCTGGCGTCGAACGCCCTGCTCGATGCGCGCGTGCAGGGCTGGATCAACTCCGTGCGTGCGCTCGCGCGCAGCGGCACGACGGCGCCGGATACCTTCCGCAACCTGCTGCCGCTGCTCGACGAGATGCGCCTGCTCAAGGACGATGCCGAGCTGGCCATCATGGCGCGCGCCGGCGACATCTCGGGCCAGGCGCATGCGCGCGCGATGCGCGCCGCCCGTCCCGGCGTGTTCGAATACGCACTGGAAGCGGAACTGCTGTACGCCTTCCGCAAGCACGGCGCCCAGTTCCCGGCCTATACCTCGATCGTCGCGTCGGGGGCGAACGCCTGCGTGCTGCACTACAACGCCAACGACCGGCAAACGCAGGACGGCGACCTGGTGCTGATCGACGCCGGCTGCGAGCTGGATGGCTATGCATCCGACATCACCCGCACCTTCCCCGTCAACGGCCGCTTCAGCGACGCCCAGCGCACGCTGTACGAGCTGGTGCTGGCGGCGCAGGAAGCCGCATTCGCGGCGATCGCGCCGGGCCGCCCGTACAGCGGCTTCCACGAGGCCGCGCTGCGCGTGCTGGTGCAGGGCATGCTCGACCTGGGCCTGGTCGACAAGGGCCTGTACGCGAGCGTGGACGACGCCATCGCCGCCAAGGCCCACGTGCCCTTCTACATGCACGGCACCGGCCACTGGCTGGGCATGGACGTGCACGACGTGGGCGCCTACCGCGATGTCACCCTGGCCGACAAACCTTCGCGGCCGCTCCGGCCGGGCATGGTGCTGACGGTGGAGCCGGGCATCTACGTGCGTCCCGGCGAGGGCGTGCCGGAACAGTACTGGAACATCGGCATCCGCATCGAGGACGACGTCGTCGTCACCGCGGACGGCTATCGCATCCTGACCGGCAGCGCGCCGAAGACCGTGGCCGAGATCGAGGCCATCGTGGGACGGCTTGAATGAGAATCGAATGAGCGGAATGAACGATAAAGAAACCGTGCAGGCCGACGTGGCGATCTGCGGCGCCGGCCCCGTGGGCATGGCGCTGGCGGCGCTGATGGCGCGGCGCGGCGTCGACGGCAAGCGCATCGTGCTGGTCGACGCCAAGGCGCTGGGCCAGGCGATCTCGGACCCGCGCTCGATCGCGCTGGCCTGGGGCAGCCGCATGCTGCTGGACGACGTCGGCGCCTGGCCGGCCGTGGCGGGATCGGCCACCAGCATCCACCAGATCCACGTCTCGCGCCGCGGCCACCTGGGCCGCAGCCTGATGGACCGCGCCGAGCACGGCCTCGACGCCCTCGGCTATGTGGCGCGCTACGGCGACGTGGTCGATGCGCTGGCGCGCTCCTGCGAGACTGCCGGCGTGCAGGTACTGCGCCCCGCGCGCGTGACGGCGCTCGACGAAGCGCCGGACCACGTGCTGCTGCAGCTGGACGACGGCCGCCGGGTCCGCGCGCAGGTGGCGGTGCAGGCCGAAGGCGGCGTGTTCGGCGACCAGCTCGAACGCGCGCAGCGGCGCGACTACGACCAGACCGCGATCATCGCGCGCGTCTCCGCCAGCGACGCGATCCCGCACCGCGCCTTCGAACGCTTCACCGACGAAGGCCCGCTCGCGCTGCTGCCGCAGGACGGTGCCGACGGCCACCAGTACGCGCTCGTGTGGTGCGTGCATCCGGACCGCGCCCAGCGCCTGCTGGACCTGGGCGCGGACGACTTCCTGCGCGCGCTGGGCGACGCCTTCGGCGAGCGCCTGGGTACCTTCACGCGCGTCTCCGAACGCGTCGCCTTCCCGCTCGGCCTGAATGCCGACGCCCGCTTCACGCAGCGCACGGTGGCGATCGGGAATGCGGCGCAGACGCTGCATCCGGTGGCCGGCCAGGGCCTGAACCTGGGCCTGCGCGATGCGGCGGTGCTGGCACGCCTGCTGGCGCGCTCATTGGATCACGATGCCGGTCCGGACGCGATCGCGCAGTTTGCGGCGGAACGCGAACGGGACCGCGGCGCCGTCATCCGCATCACCGATACGATGGCGCGCGTGTTCGCGAACAAGGGGCCGTTGCAGCCGCTGTTCGGGCTTGGACTGGCGGCGCTGGATACCTTCAAGCCCGCGCGCATGCTGCTGGCCGAGTTGATGATGTTCGGGCGGCGGTGACGCGCATGGTGGGCACGGGGTGCCCACTCTACGAGATCGACAATCTTCGCGATGCAACCGTAGGGTGGGCATCACATGCCCACCAAAACGCCGGATTACTCGACGGCCTTCACCATCGTCTCGATCACCTTCTTCGCATCGCCGAACACCATCATCGTGTTCGGCTGGTAGAACAGGTCGTTGTCCAGCCCCGCATACCCGGACGCCATCGACCGCTTGTTGACGATGATGCTCTTGGCTTTATAGGCTTCCAGGATCGGCATCCCCGCGATGGGCGACTTCGGGTCCTTGGCCGCCGGGTTGACGACGTCGTTCGCGCCCAGCACCAGCACCACGTCGGTCTGGCCGAACTCGCCGTTGATGTCCTCCATCTCCACCACCTGGTCGTAGGGCACCTCGGCCTCGGCCAGCAGCACGTTCATGTGGCCCGGCATCCTTCCGGCCACCGGGTGGATCGCATAGCGCACCTGCACGCCGTGGTGCGTCAGCTTTTCCGCCAGTTCCTTCACCGAGTGCTGGGCGCGCGCGACGGCCAGGCCGTAGCCGGGGACGATGATGACGGATTCCGCGTTCTGCAGGATGAAGGCGGCATCCTCGGGCGAGCCGGATTTCACGGGACGCTGCTCCTTGGCGCCGCCGTCGTCCCCGCCCGCCGCCTCGCC
The DNA here is from genome assembly GCA_963529995.1 of uncultured Massilia sp. GTDB lineage: Bacteria > Pseudomonadota > Gammaproteobacteria > Burkholderiales > Burkholderiaceae_D > Telluria. Next base: position 69,426 of record CAUSCY010000008.1, read on the forward strand.
GCCGAAGCCGCCCAGGATCACGTTGAAGAACGAGCGGTTCATCGCCTTGCACATGATGTACGAGAGGATCGCGCCGGACGAACCCACCAGCGAGCCCGCGATGATCAGCATCGAATTGTTCAGCGAGAAGCCGATGCCTGCCGCCGCCCAGCCCGAGTAGGAGTTCAGCATCGACACCACCACCGGCATGTCGGCGCCGCCGATGGGGATGATGATCAGGACGCCCAGCGCGAAGGCGAGGACCGCCATGACGATGAACGGCGTCCAGGCCGGCGCCGTGCCGTCGGAAAAGCAGAACACGAGGCCCAGCACGACGATCGCGATCGCCACGATCAGGTTGATCAGGTGCTGGCCCGGATAGCGCACGGGCGCGCCCTGGAACAGGCGGAATTTGTACTTGCCGGCCAGCTTGCCGAAGGCGATCACGGAACCGGAGAACGTGACGGCGCCGACGAAGGTGCCGATGAACAGTTCCAGCCGGTTGCCGAAGGGGAGCGCCTCGTCGCGCGCGGCGATGTTGAAGGCCCACGGTTCGGACACGGCGGCAATCGCGATGCACACGGCGGCCAGGCCGATCAGCGAGTGCATTGCCGCCACCAGCTCCGGCATCTTGGTCATCTCGACGCGGCGCGCGGCAATCGTTCCGATGGCGCCGCCGACGAGCACCCCGAGCAGCACCAAGCCGAATCCCAGCGAGCCGGTCTGCATCTGCTCCTTCAACTTGACCATCAGGGCGATGGTGGTGACGACCGCGATGCCCATGCCGGCCATGCCGAAGGCATTGCCCAGGCGCGCCGAGCTGGGCGAGGACAAGCCCTTCAGCGCCTGGATGAAGCACACGGACGCCACCAGGTACAGGAGCGTCACGACGTTCATGCTGACGAAGTTCATGCGGCCTCCTTCGTCGCGGCATCGGAGACGACGGCGGCTTGCGCGGCGGCGGCCGTCTTCTTCGGCTCCTTCTTCTTGAACATCTCGAGCATGCGCTGGGTGACGAGGAAGCCGCCGAACACGTTGACGGCGGCCAGCGCCACCGCGACGGTGCCGGCCACCTGCCCCGCCAGGCCTTCGGTCAGCCCCGCCGCCAGCATGGCGCCGACGATGATGATGGCCGAGACGGCATTAGTCACCGCCATCAGCGGCGTGTGCAGCGCGGGCGTGACGTTCCACACCACGTGGTAGCCGACGTAGATCGCCAGCACGAAGATGATCAGGTTGATGATCGTGTGACTGATTTCCATTTGCGCTCTCCTGTCTCCGTTATTGAGGTTCGCGTCATGCCGCTCGCAGCACGTCGCCGCCCTGGGCCACCAGCACGGCGCGCACGATCTCGTCCTCGCGGTCGATGACCAGCCTGCCGTCCTTGTCGATGACGAGCTTGAGGAAGTCCAGCACGTTGCGGGCATACAGGGCCGACGCGTCGGCCGCCACCAGCGCCGCCAGGTTCGGCTCGCCGATGATGGTCACGCCGTGCTTGACGACCGTCTTGCCGTATTCCGTCAGCGGGCAGTTGCCGCCCTGAGCGATCGCCATGTCGACGATCACCGAGCCGGGCTTCATGGCCTGCACGGTCTCCGCGCCGATCAGGGTCGGCGCCTTGCGCCCCGGGATCAGCGCCGTGGTGACGATGATGTCGGCCAGCCTGGCCCGCTCATGTACCAGTTCGGCCTGGCGCCGCATCCAGTCGGCCGGCATCGGGCGCGCATAGCCGCCCGTGCCCTGGGCGATCTCGCGCTCCTCGTCGGTGAGAAAGGGAACGTCGATGAACTTGGCGCCCAGCGATTCGACCTGTTCCTTGACGGGCGGGCGCACGTCGGACGCCTCGATCACGGCGCCCAGGCGTTTCGCGGTGGCGATCGCCTGCAGGCCGGCCACGCCCACGCCCATGACGAGCACGCGCGCCGCCTTGACGGTACCGGCCGCCGTCATCAGCATGGGCATGAAGCGCTGGTAGGCATTTGCCGCCAGAATGACGGCCTTGTAGCCGGCGATGTTCGCCTGCGACGACAGCACGTCCATCGATTGCGCGCGCGTGATGCGCGGGGCCGCCTCCAGGGCGAAGGCGGACAGGCCATGGCGGGCCAGCGCCCCCATGCCCTCGGCATCGAAGGGATCGAGCATGCCGACCAGGGCGGCGCCGGGCTGCATGAGCGCCAGTTCCTCGGGATCGGGGGCGCGCACCTTCAGCACCAGCTCGGCGCCGAGGGCCTCGGCCGCGCTGCCGATGCGCGCGCCGGCGGCGACATAGGCGTCGTCGGTGACGGAAGCGGCCAGGCCGGCGCCGGACTGCACGACGACGTCGTGCGCGGAGGCCAGTTTCTTGACGGTTTCAGGTGTGGCTGCAACGCGGGTTTCGCCTGGCCTCGTTTCTGCCGGCACGCCTATCTTCATGATGTCTCCCTATCATTGATAAACTGTCTAGAATCTAGCATGTCGGGAATCCACGCATGGACCGGGCGTCAAACCTTACCCGTGTCACATGGTTTCAGTGGTTTTTCGTAAACAAAGACCGATTCTGCAATTTTGCCCGCTACAGCTCGCAACAACCCCTTATCCTCTTGTCATAGATCAATATTCGCCGAAATCCAACGTGTTGCGTCGCAGCGTGCGCGTAAGCAATGTGCGTTCCATCAAGGTAGAATGTCGGCTCATTTTCAAGGACGCGCATGACCCATACCTTCAGACCGTCTGTCACCGTCGCTGCGATCATCGAACGCGACGGCCGTTTCCTGCTGATCGAAGAGGAGACCAGCGATGGCATCCGCCTGAACCAGCCCGCCGGCCACCTCGACCCGCTCGAATCGCTCGAGCAGGCCGTGATCCGCGAGGCGCTGGAAGAAACGGCGCACGAGTTCATCCCGGAAGCGCTGGTGGGCATGTACATGTCGCGCTACCACTCGAAGTCGCGCGGGACCGACGTGACCTATCTGCGCTTCACCTTCTGCGGCAAGGCCGGCAAGTCGTTCGACCAGCCGCTCGACGAAGGGATCCTGCGCACGCTGTGGATGACGCGCGACGAGATCGCCGCCTCCCAGGACCGCCACCGCAGCCCCATCGTGCTGAAATGCGTGGACGACTACCTGGCCGGCAAGCGCACGCCCTTGAACCTGCTGTACACCGACCACTCGGTCTTCGAGGGCGGAATCTAAATAGCGAAGAATTGACATGAGCAAGAAAAAAGTCGTGATCGGGATGTCGGGCGGAGTCGACTCCTCGGTCGCGGCGTGGATGCTGAAGGAACAGGGCTACGAGGTCGTCGGCCTGTTCATGAAGAACTGGGAAGACGACGACGATTCCGAATACTGCTCCACGCGCCAGGACTGGATCGACGCGGCCAGCGTGGCCGACGTGGTCGGCGTGGACATCGAGGCCGTGAACTTCGCCGCCGAGTACAAGGACCGCGTGTTCGCCGAATTCCTGCGCGAATACCAGGCCGGCCGCACCCCGAACCCGGACGTGCTGTGCAACGCCGAGATCAAGTTCAAGGCCTTCCTCGACCACGCCATGAAGCTGGGCGCCGACCTGATCGCGACCGGCCACTATGCGCGCGTGCGCCACAACGGCGCGACCGACCGCTTCGAGCTGCTGAAGGCCTTCGACGCCACCAAGGACCAGAGCTACTTCCTGCACCGCCTGAACCAGGCGCAGTTGTCGAAGGCGCTGTTCCCGCTGGGCGAAATCCCGAAGACCGAGGTGCGCAAGATCGCCGAGAAGCTGCAATTGCCCAACGCGGCCAAGAAGGACTCGACCGGCATCTGCTTCATCGGCGAGCGCCCGTTCCGCGAATTCCTGGGCCGCTACCTGCAGCACAAGCCGGGTCCGATCAAGCTGGACAACGGCCAGACGGTGGGCGAACACGTCGGCCTGTCGTTCTATACGCTGGGCCAGAGGAAGGGCATCGGCATCGGCGGCCTGAAGTCGCACAAGAACGCCGACGGCACCAGCGAGCCGTGGTTCGTGGCGCGCAAGGACATCGCCACCAATACCCTGTACATCGTGCAGGGCCACGACCACCCGTGGCTGCTGTCGAAGGAACTGGGCGCGGACCAGGCCAGCTGGATCGCCGGCGCGGCCCCCGAGCCGCGCGCGCTCTCGGCCAAGACCCGCTACCGCCAGGCCGACGTGGCCTGCAGCGTCGCGCCCCAGGGCCTGGAGCGCTTCACGCTGGACTTCACCGACCCGCAATGGGCGGTGACCCCGGGCCAGTCGGCCGTGCTGTACGACGGCGACGTGTGCCTGGGCGGCGGCATCATCGACGCGGCCTCGGCTGTCTAAGCCACACCCCGTCGCCCCGGCGCAGGCCGGGGCCCAAGTTCCTGTGCACCCTGCAAATTAGGGTGAAGAATGCCGGGAGCATTCTTCACGCCTGCGCCGGGGGTCGGCGCCGGCAATGCCGGGGCCGACACGGGAAGTGTTGCATCCTTCCTGCAAATTGTGTCGTTTCCCGCGTCAATTATCATTTCTCCATCGCAACTGCAACGAAAATATCGTAATCTTCGGTTATATTGCCGTACGGAAAAATCCAAACAAGGAAAATCATGGCCGAAGACATCGACAACATCGCTAACGAAGTGCTCTCGTTCCGCCTGGGCGGTGAAGAGTACGCCATCAGCATCCTCAAGGTGCAGGAAATCCGCGGCTACGATGCCGTGACCCGCATCGCCAACGCCCCCGAGTACCTGAAGGGCGTCGTCAACCTGCGTGGCATCATCGTGCCGATCGTCGACATGCGCATCAAGTTCAACGTCGGCGCCCCGACGTACGACGCGTTCACCGTCGTGATCGTCCTGAACATCAACGGCCACACGATCGGCATGGTGGTCGACAGCGTGTCCGACGTGGTGACGCTGACCCCGGACCAGATCAAGCCGGCGCCGGACATGGGCGCCAGCGTGTCGACCGAGTTCCTGCGCGGCCTGGGTACCGTGGGCGAGCGCATGCTGATCCTGCTGGACATCGACAAGCTGCTCGGCTCCGAGGAAATGGGCCTGCTGGCCGCCGCCCGCGCCGCCGCCTGACCCACGCAACACGTAGTACCTGCAGTACCGCAGCACCACCCGCAACACCGCAGTAGCAGCAAACCCTCTCCCGGCCGCGGCATGCCGCCGTGGCCGTCTTCGCTTCACCTTCCGACAATTGATATGAAACTGGGAAACCTGAAACTTCGCACGCGTCTCGTGCTCGGCTTCGGCGTCATCTGCGCCATGCTCGTCGTCGCCCTCGCCCTGGGCATCGGCATGCTCCGCCACCTCAACCAGGGCACCAAGGACATCGTCCAGACCCGCCTGCCGAAGATCGACGCGGCGACCAGGTTCCTCGACCAGGTCAACAATATCTCGATCGCGCAGCGCAACCTGATCCTCAACGAGGACCCGGCCGACCGCCAGACGCAGATGGCCGTCGTCATGAAGAGCCGCGCCGCGATCGACGAGCTGCTCACCGCCGACGACGCCGATCCCGACGTCAGGATCATGCGCGAGCTGAACGCGCGCTTCCTGAAGGTTCAGCAGGAACTGCTGGCGCGCATCGACAAGAACGACCTCGAAGGCGCCAAGAACTACCTCGTCACCGACTTCCGTCCGCTGATGCAGGACCTCAAGAAGGCGATGAATGCACAGATCACGACGGCGCGCGACCAGATCCAGCACGCCAGCAGCGACGCCGAAGCAACCTACCAGCGCGCGCTGACGTTGATGTCGGTGCTGGGGCTGGCGATTCTGGCCGCGGCCGGCGCGGTGGCATGGCGCCTGTCGCTGTCGATCACGCGGCCGCTGGCGCAGGCGCTGGACGTGGCCAATACCGTGGCCGCCGGCGACCTGACCAGCCGCATCGACACCAGCTCGAACGACGAGGTCGGCCAGCTGCTGCAAGCCCTGAAGCGCATGAACGAGAACCTGGCGCGGACCGTGTCGACCGTGCGCGGCGGCACCCGCACCATCGCCACCGCCTCGAGCGAAGTGGCGGCCGGCAGCATGGACCTGTCCAGCCGCACCGAGCAGCAGGCCAGCGCGCTGGAAGAAACGGCGTCGTCGATGGAAGAGCTGACCTCGACGGTCAAGCAGAACGCGGACAATGCGCGCCAGGCCAACGTGCTGGCGGCCGGCGCCTCCAGCGTGGCCGAACGCGGCGGCGCCGTGATCGAACAGGTGGTCGGCACCATGAACGAGATCGACGCCGCGTCCGGCAAGATCTCCGACATCATCGGCGTCATCGACGGCATCGCCTTCCAGACCAATATCCTGGCGCTGAATGCGGCCGTCGAAGCGGCAAGGGCGGGCGAACAGGGCCGCGGCTTCGCGGTCGTCGCCGGCGAAGTGCGCAACCTGGCCCAGCGCTCGGCCGCCGCGGCCAGGGAAATCAAGGAACTGATCGAGGATTCGAGCGACAAGGTGGCGAACGGCAGCAAGCTGGTGGCCGATGCGGGCGCCACGATGACGGAAATCGTCGACAGCGTGCGCCGCGTGACGGGCATCATGGCCGATATCGCGAACGCGAGCCAGGAACAGACCGCGGGGATCGAGCAGATCAACGCCGCGATCGTGCAGATGGACCAGGCGACCCAGCAGAATGCGGCGCTGGTCGAGCAGACCTCGGCGGCGTCGGCCGCGATGCAGGAGCAGGCCGACAAGCTTTCGCAGGCCGTGGGCCTGTTCCGCCTCGACCACGAGGAAGCGCCGGCGGCTGCGGTGCCGGTGGTGCGTGCGCAACCGGTGGTCAAGAAGGCGATCGTCGCGGCCAAGCCGGCAGCCGCCGCACGCAAGCCCGCCGCGAAGGCCGAACCGGCGCGGCGCAAGCAGCCTGCGGTGACGACCGAGAGCGATTGGGAAGAGTTCTAAGAAAGTACCTCGTCCCTGCGCAGGTGCACTGCTGTCCGGAATATTATTCGCGAAAAAAGCATCGTCATTCCCGCGAAGGCGGGAATCCATACTGAGCAACCGAATTCCGTATGTTGAAGACGACGGGGTCTTATTAACGGAACGACTTCGGGACCTCAGCATGGGTTCCCGCCTTCGCGGGAACGACGGGTTTATCTATGACGCGTCTTATTGCAGAGCGTAGCGATTATCCCGGACAGCAGTGCGCCTTCGCAGAAAAGACGTATTTCAGGCCAGCGCCAGACTTTCCTGGCGCTCCGCCACCCACGCCTCGAACGCCTCCGCCTCCAGCGGCCGCGCATACAGATAGCCCTGCGCCTCGTCGCAGCCGGCTGCCGCCAGGATCGCCGCCACCTCGTCCGTCTCGACGCCCTCGGCCACCACGCGGTGCCCCAGGTCGTGCGACAGCTTGATCATGGCCGCGACCAGCGCGCGCCGGCGCGTATTGCGCTCGATGCCGTGCTCGATGTCGCGCACGAACGAGCGGTCGATCTTGACCACCTGCGCGGGCAGGCTTTGCAGATAGGCCAGGCTGCTGTAGCCGGTGCCGAAATCGTCGATGGCCAGGTGCACTCCGGCCGTGTGCAATGCGTGCAGTGCGGCCAGCGCGCGGCGCGGGTCCTGCATCAGCGCGCTCTCGGTGATTTCCAGCGCCAGGCTCGCCGGCGGCAGGCCGTGGCGGCGCAGGCCGTCGACCACGCGCACGCAGAAATCCGGCTCCAGCAGGTTCACGGCCGAGACGTTGACCGACAGCTGCAGGTGCAGGCCTTCGGTGTGCCAGTCGGCCAACTTGCGCATGGCCGTCTCCAGCACCCAGTTGGTGGCCGGGCGGATCATCGATGTGCATTCGACCACGGGGATGAATTCGGCCGGCGAGACGTCGCCCGCTTCCGGATGGGTCCAGCGCAGCAGCGCCTCGGCGCCGATGCAGCGGCCGCTCGCCAGGTCGACCTTGGGCTGGAACACGAGGCGCAGCTGGCCCTTGCGGCCGGCCGCAGCGCCGTCCAGCGCGGCGCCGAATTGCTCGATCAGCCAGAACCGGCGGCGGTAGACGGCATCGCGCTCGGGCGAGAACATGGCCACGCCATAGCCTTCGTCGAACGCCTGCTGCACGGCCGAATGCAGGTTGCGCAGCAGCTCGCCCGCCAGCGTGACGCGGCCCCGGAACGGCGCCACGCCGATGCGCGCCGTGGTGACGAAGCGCGCGGTGGTGGACGCCGCGCGGCGGCGCAGCCAGTTTTCCAGTTCGGCGCAGAAGGCGATCGCGTCGATCCCATCCGGCGCGATGAAGGCGAAGCCGGTCGGAGAGACGTGGTAGACCGTGCCCGACGCACCGAACGTGCCTTGCAACAGGCGCACGGCCTCGTCGATGATCTCGTCGAAGAAGGTGGCACCGAGCGCACGCACGGCGCCGCCGATCTGTTCCGGATTGGCGAGGTTGATCAGGGCGGCAAAGCGCTGCTGCCCGCGCGGACAGTCGAGACTCAGGTCCTGGAAGTCTTCGATGAATTGCAGGCGATTCGACAAACCGCTGATCGGATCCAGTCGCCCCAGCGCATGGCGCAACTCGATCTGCGCCATCGCCATCTCGGCCAGGTCGCGCAGGGCGGCACGTTCGCCGTCGCTGGCCTGGCGCGGGTCGGGGCCGAGCACGCACAGCGACCCGAGACAAAAGCCGTCCTTGGTCATGAGCGGCGCGCCCGCATAGAAGCGCGCGCCGGACGCGGCGACCGGACTGTCGCGGTAGCGCTCGTCTTGCGCCAGGTCGGCGATGACGAGCAGCTCCGAGGTTTCGGTGACCTGTGCGCAGGGGGCGCCAAGCCGCGGCATCGACGTTTGCGTGACGCCGACGCGGGACTTGAACCACTGGCGGTCGCTGTCGGTCAGCGAAATCGCCGCGCAAGGCAGCTTGAACAGCTCGGCGGCCATCTGGGTGATACGGTCCAGGGAATCGGTGGGGGGCGTATCGAGCAGGTTCAGCCTGCGCAACGCCTCCAGGCGCGCAGCTTCGTCCGATCGGCGCGGGCGGAATGGGTCCATGATGAAACGGCTTGCCTTATTTGATGAATTTGACTTATTCGACGAGTTTGACGACATAATTGCCGAAGGTCAACCCTTACTTTCAGTTGGTTACTGTTTGTTTTTAAATGATTATGAACGCAATCAACTGGATCGCGTCACCTTGGGTTCATGGAAAAACGAAATCAAATCCATCAAATTCGTTGATGTATCGAAACTCCCACAGTAAAATAGATCAATCGTCCTATTCAGATCAGCCATGCCTCTCCCTACCCAGGTCGACACCCAAGACCCCGTGTTGACGACTGCTGCGGCCGCACGCCTGCTGGGCGTGGCCGTCAGTACCGCCCAGCTCTGGCTGGAAAGCGGTGCCCTTCCCTCCTGGAAAACGCCGGGTGGCCATCGCCGCGTCCGGCTCAGTGCCGTGACCCGGCTGCTCGAAGAAAAAGCCGGACGCAGCCAGGGGGCCGCACCGCCCCCCGTCCTCGCTCACGATCCCGAATTCCTGCCTGCGGCCGTGCCGCGCTATCCCGTGCCTGCCGACGAGCGGGCGCGCCTGGCGGCGCTGCACGCCAGCGGCCTGGTCGACAGCGCGCCGGAAGACGTGTTCGACCGCCTGACCTGGCTCGCGACCCAGGTCACCGATTGCCCGATCGCGCTGATCACGCTGCTGACCTCCAAGCGCCAGTGGTTCAAGTCGCGCGTCGGCCTGGAAGTACCGGAAACCGCGCGCGACATCGCGTTCTGCAGCCATACGATCATGCAGCGCGAACCCTTCACCGTGGAGGATGCGGCACGCGATCCGCGCTTCGCCGACAATCCGCTGGTGACGGAAGCGCCGCATATCCGTTTCTACAGCGGGGTGCCGCTGCTCGATGCCGCCGGCCATGCCTTCGGCACGCTGTGCGTGATCGACCGCGAGCCGCGCCGCCTGCGCGACCGCGAAATGAAGGCGCTCGCCGAACTGGCGACGATCGCCTCGGAAGAATTGCAGCGCCGTACCGGCTAGGCCGGCTGGGCGGGATCAGTCCCGGCGCGGTGCTTCTTGACGATGGCCATGACGGTGGTGCGGATGGTACGCAGCACCGTGTCGGCCTTGAACGGCTTGACGATGAAACCGTGTATGCCGCGCGCCACCGCCGCCTGCACGGTGGGCGCATCGAGCGTGCCCGACACCATGAAGATCAGGGTCTTGGGCAGCTCGGCGCGCAGGCGCTCGACGATGTCGCTGCCGTCCTCGACCTGTTCGCGCGCGATGCAGGCGATGTGCGGATGGTACTTGATCGCCAGCGCATAGGCGGCGACACCGGTATGGGCCTGGCCGGCCACTTCGTAGCCGCCCTCGGTGAGGACGGTGTTGAGCAGGCCGCGCGAGATCGCGTTCGAGTCGACAATGATCGCCTTGAGCATCGTTGGATTCCTTGTTTCGTTCCGTTCAGGCCTCGTAGGCCAGCATGTTCCAGGTGACGCCGAGGCGCACGTCCAGCTTGAGCTGGACCAGTTTGCGCGAGACCTCGAGGACCTCGCGTTCGGCGCGCAGGCGTTCGCCCAGCGGCGTCTTGAGGATGCCGGCGCCGGCGATGACGGCATCCAGGTCGCCATAGGCATTGAGCAGGCGCGCCGCCGTCTTCATGCCGATCTTCGACACGCCCGGCACGCCGTCGGTGGGGTCGCCCATCAGCGCCAGCAGGTCGTGCAGGCGTTCGGGCGCGACGCCGAAGCGATTGCGCACCCAGGCATCGTCGTGCCACTCGCCCTTGAAATGATCCCACACCAGGGCGCCATGCGCGACCAGGATGTGCAGGTCCTTGTCGGTGGTGGCCACCACCGCCTCGCCGCGCCCTTCCGACAGCCAGCGCATGACGCCGGTGGCGATGACGTCGTCGGCTTCCACCTCCGGCAGCGCCAGCACGTGCAGTCCGGCCGCGCGCAGGCGCTCGTGGAATTCCGGCAGCGCCGCGCGCAGCACCTCCGGCATCGGCGTGCGGCCCTCGCGGTAGCGCGGGTACAGCGCATGGCGCCAGTTCGGACCGCCGTAGTCGAAGGCGGCCAGCACGTGGGTCGGCGCATGCGCCTCGAGCAGGTTGCGGAACGACGAGAATGCATGGCGCAGCGCGATGCTCGCCTTCAGGTCCGAGTCCGGTTCGGGACTCGCCTCGTACACGCGGCGCACGATATTCAGTCCGTCGATGGCCAGCAGCTTCGCCATGTCCTTCCGCCCCGCCCTTTCCTTACTTGACGAAATCGTACTTGCCGCCCCGTGCCAGCGCGCGCTGGTAGGCCGGGCGCGCACGGATGCGCTCGAGGAAGGCCACCAGGTTCGGATACTGCCCGTCCAGCCCGCCGCGCGCGGCCGCCGCTTCCAGCGGGAAGCTCATCTGGATGTCGGCCGCCGAGAACGCGCTGCCGGCGAACCAGGTGCGCTTGCCCAGCTCTCCTTCGAGGAAGGCCAGGTGCTGGCGGATCTGCGGCATCACGAACGTGTCCTTGACCTTGGCGGCGATGCCTTTCGCGATCGGGCGCACGAAGAACGGCGCCGGGCCGCTCTCGACGCGGTCGAACACCAGCTTCAGCAGCAGCGGCGGCATCATCGACCCTTCCGCATAGTGCAGGAAATAGGTGTAGTGCAGGCGCTCGGGCGTGCCGACGGCAGGCGCCAGCGGCCCCTCGGCGCGGCCATCGCCATGGCGCCCGACCAGGTATTCGAGGATGGCGCCGGATTCCGCCACCGTGACGTCGCCGTCCGTGATCACGGGCGCCTTGCCGAGCGGGTGCACGGCGCGCAGCTCGGGCGGCGCCAGCATCGTCTTCGGGTCGCGCTGGTATTTTTTGATCTCGTATTCCAGGCCGAGTTCCTCCAGCAGCCACAAGATGCGCTGGGAGCGGGAATTGTTCAGGTGATGGACGACGATCATGGGATTCCGTACGGTAATGATGGTCACCAGCATAACACTGTTGCCGGCAGGGCCAAAACTGACGGAAGCACATCACTCCGGAACGTAGCCTCTGAGCAACTTTCACCCGGCGACGGAATGGCGCGCGTCCGGGAACTAAACAACGGAGCTGGCAGGCACGCACGATTGCATGCAGCAACACCCTTGGGTACTATGCTTTGATGCAACTTTTGACAACGTTGCTCTTTCAGACCCCAACCAGTATCCGTGGAGTGTTCATGTCGCGCCTGCCGTCCCTGTCCGTCCTTCCCCTCCTCCTGCTGTCGGCCCTGCATGGCGCCGCGCTGGCCCAGACCGCGCCGATGGCGCCCGACATTCCCGCCACGCCGTTCGCCGCCACGGTGCCGAACGCCGACTACGTCAAGCAGGAATTCATGATCCCGATGCGCGACGGCGTGAAGCTGTACACCGTGGTCGTGATCCCGAAGGCGGCCATGCAGGGCAAGGCGCCGATCATGCTGACGCGCACCCCGTACAACGCGGCCGGCCGCGCCGGCCGCATGAAGAGCCCGCACATCACCTCGATCCTCGGCGACGGCGACGACGCCTTCATCGAGAACGGCTACATCCGCGTGTTCCAGGACGTGCGCGGCAAGTACGGCTCGGAAGGCGACTACGTGATGACGCGCCCGGTGCGCGGCCCGCTCAACACGACCCAGGTCGACCACAGCACCGATGCCTTTGACACCATCGATTGGCTGGTCAAGAACATCCCGCAATCGAACGGCAAGGTGGGCATGGTTGGCTCCTCGTACGAAGGCTTCACCGTCCTGATGGCCCTGGCGGAGCCGCACCCGGCGCTGAAGGCGGCCGTGCCGATGAGTCCCATGGTCGACGGCTGGCGCGGCGACGACTGGTTCCACAACGGCGCGTTCCGCAACCAGGCCGTGCCCTATATTGCCAGCCAGAACACGGCGCGCGGCCGCGGCGAGCAGCTCGTCACGGGCGTCTACGACGACTACGAGGCCTACCTGCGTGCCGGCTCGACCGCCGACTTCGCCCATGCCTACGGCGTCGACCAGCTGAACTTCGTGAAGAAGCTGTTCGAGCATCCTGCCTACGACAGCTTCTGGCAGGAGCAGGCGCTGGACCGCATCCTGGCCAAGCGCCCGCTCACCGTGCCGACCATGACCGTCGTCGGCCGCTGGGACCAGGAAGACATCTACGGCGCCTACGCCACCTATGCCGCCGTCGAGCCGCAGGACAAGACGAACAAACTGAACTCCCTGGTCGTGGGCCCGTGGCGCCACAGCGGCGTGAACTACGATGGTTCGACGCTGGGCGCGCTGAAATTCACCGGCGACACCGCCCAGCAATTCCGCCGCGACGTCATGCTGCCCTTCTTCAACCAGTACCTGAAGGATGGCGCGCCGGCCTTCGACACGCCGCCCGTGTGGTCCTACCAGACCGGCGTGAACCGCTGGCGCCGCCTCGACCAGTGGCCGCTGGCGCAGGCAGTCAAGCCGCTGTACCTGAAGCCCGGTTTCGGCCTCGGCTTCGACAAGATGGAAGGCAAGGTCGACAAGGCCTCGTCCTTCGACGAATACGTGTCCGATCCGGCCAAGCCCGTGCCCTTCGTGCCGCGCCCCGTGCGCATGGGCGACGCCAACGTCTGGAAGCCGTGGCTGGTGAGCGACCAGCGTTCCTACTCGGACCGCACCGACGTCGTCACCTACGTCACCGGACCGCTGTCCGCGCCGCTGCAGCTGGCCGGCCAGCCGATGGTCAACCTGTTCGCCTCGACCTCGGGCACGGACAGCGACTGGGTCGTGAAGCTGATCGACGTGTACCCGGACGAGAGCGCGGCCCAGCCGGAGATGGGCGGCTACCAGCTGCCGATCGCGATGGACATCTTCCGCGGCCGCTACCGCCAGGGCCTGGACAAGCCGGTCGCGGCGACGCCCAACAAGGCCGAGCGCTACCGCTTCGCCCTGCCCAACGTCGACCACGTGTTCCTGCCAGGCCACCGCATCATGGTGCAAATCCAGTCGAGCTGGTTCCCGCTGTACGACCGCAATCCCCAGACGTTCGTGCCGAACATCTTCCATGCCAAGCCGGGCGACTACCGCAAGGCCACCCAGCGCATTTATCACGCGCCGGGGCTGGAAAGCGCGATCGAACTGCCGGTCGTCGATGCTGAATAGGGGTCAGAGTCCGGTGTTGGGGTCAAGGGACTCTGACCCCGGTGCTCAGCCGCAATCCTCATTCCTCTACGCAACACATTGATTTCATTGGAGAAATTTAGAAGGAAAAATGTCGCAAGCCGGCGACACGGATACTGAACAGCCAGGACTTTCATCGAAGACAAGAGTACGCTTGGCGTGTTGTTCCCCACAGCACGCCAAGTTTCCATCGAGGTCCAAACATGAAGCATCTGATATCCACCTGCGCCCTGCTCGCCTGCAGTGCCCTTGCCCAAGCCCAAACCACCCACTGGACCTTCAGCTACACCGGATTTTACGACCGTGAAGCCGCCACTTTCCTGTCCGACATGCACATCGACGGCTCGTTCACGGGCGTCGACGCCAACCTGGACGGCGTACTCGAGCGCAGCGAACTGACCTCGCTGCTGATCGGCACGCGCGACTACGCCACCTGTGCCGGCGGCGCCCCGGGCAGCTACTGCGGCGCGGACCGGTTCCGTTTTTCGGCCAACGAGGGACTGTCGTTCAGCCTCGGCGAATACGGCGGCGATCCGGAAGGCTGGTCCGGCGGCGGCTACCTGGTCGAATCGGGCAAGATGAGCTACGAGTACAACTACAATCCGGGCGGCAGCTACGAGCACCACCTGGACTGGACCGACGCCACCACGCTCAGCATGACCTCGGTGTCTCCGAGCATCATCACCTCGGTGCCGGAACCGGGCGAATGGGCGATGCTGGCCGCAGGCCTGGCCGGCATGTGCGCCTGGTCGCGCCGCCGCCGTTCCTGATCGTTCGACATCGCAGGGGTCAGAGCCCGGTTTTGCTTTCCAGGGGCTCTGACCCCGGTGTTCCACCCGCGGCATAAAACAGTACGACACCGCACCGAACCAGAACGCTCACGTCCGTAGACTACGGCACATGGGCACAATCCACATCGGCATTTCCGGCTGGCGCTATCCGGCCTGGCGCGGCGTGTTCTACCCTCCCGGGCTGGTCCAGGCGCGCGAACTCGACTACGCGGCACGGCAACTGCCCACCATCGAGCTGAACGGCTCCTTCTATTCGCTGCAACGCCCGAACAGTTACGCGGCCTGGTACGACGCAACGCCGCCCGGCTTCGTGTTCGCCGTGAAGGGCAACCGCTTCCTGACTCACATGCTGAAGCTGCGCGGCGTCGAGACGCCGCTGGCCAACGTGCTGGCGTCCGGCATGTTTGCGCTGCGCGACAAGCTCGGCCCCATGCTGTGGCAATTCCCGCCGCAGCTGCACTTCGAGCCCGAGCGCATCGACGCCTTTCTCTCGCTGCTGCCGCACGACACGGGCCAGGCGCTGGCGCGCGCGCGCGGCCACGACGACAAGCTGGACGGCCGCGCCCTGCTCGAGATCGACGCCGTGCGGCCGTTGCGCCACGCGGTGGAGGTACGCCACGAGAGTTTCCGCTGCCCGGAATTCATCGCCCTGCTGCGCAAGCACAATGTGGCATTGGTCGTGGCCGACACGGCCGGCAAATGGCCAGACTTCGAGGACGTGACGGCCGATTTCGTCTATATCCGCCTGCACGGCGAACACGAACTGTATGCGAGCGGCTACGAGGACGATTCGCTGCAGCGCTGGGCGGACCGGATCCGCGCCTGGAGCACGGGCGGGCAGCGGCAAGACGCGCGCCTGGCTTCGGACAAGGCGCCGGCGCGCAGGAAGAGACGGGACGTGTACTGCTACTTCGACAACGACATCAAGGTCAGGGCGCCGCAGGATGCGTTGCGGCTGATGGCGTTGCTGGATCTGGAATGGCGGCCGATACATTGAAACGTCGTCCCCGCGCAGGCGGGGACCCAATGTTGCTTGCGTTGTCGCGACGCTTCGAACTTGGGTCCCCGCCTTCGCGGGGACGACGTCGTTACTGAATTACCGCTGCACGTGCAGCTTGATGACCTTGCGCCCCTGCGCATCGCGCTGCGGCAGCGGCGCCGCCGGTTCGCAGCTGTTGCAGCCGCCGCTGTCGCAACCGCCGCCGCAGCTCGAACCGGTGTCCAGCCATGCGACCAGCCGGCCCTTGCCGCTGCCGTTCGACAGCTTGTAGACCAGGCGCTGGCGCCAGGCCTCGGGCAGGTATCTGGCGCCGGCGTACAACGCTGCCAGCAGGACGACGAATGCGACGATCAGGTATTGGACGAACATCTCAGCCTCCCATTGCGAGCGCCACGCGGTAGGTGATGAACGACGCCACGTAGGCCAGTGCGAACATGTAGCCGGCCATCAGCAGCGCGTAGCGGGTGCGGCCGGTTTCGCGGCGCACCACCGACAGCGTCGACAGGCACTGCGGCGCGAACACGTACCAGGCCAGCAGCGACAGCGCGGTGGCCATGCTCCACGACGATGCGATGATCGGGGTCAGCGCGGTGGCGACGTCGTCGCCGGCGGACGACAGCGCATACACGGTGCCGAGGGCGCCCACGGCCACTTCGCGCGCCGCCATGCCCGGCACCAGCGCGATGCAGATCTGCCAGCCGAAGCCGATCGGCGCGAAGATGAATTCCAGCGCGCGGCCCAGCATGCCGGCCACGCTGTAGTAGATCGGCGGCTGCGTCGCGCCTTCCGGGGCGCCCGGGAAGCTGGACAGGAACCACACCAGAATCATCAGCGTCAGGATCGTGGTGCCGACGCGGGTCAGGAAGATGCGCGCGCGCTCCCACAGGCCCAGCGCCAGGTTGTGCAGGTGCGGCCAGTGGTAGGCCGGCAGTTCCAGCATCAGCGGCTGCTGGCCCTTGGCGCCCATGCTGCGCTTCATGAACCAGGCCACGCCCATGGCGCTGACGATGCCGATCGCGTACAGCAGGAACAGCACCAGGCCCTGCAGGTTGAAGCCCCAGCCGACCTGGCGGTCCGGGATGAAGGCGGCGATCACCAGCGCGTACACGGGCAGGCGCGCGGAGCACGTCATCAGGGGCGCGATCATGATCGTGACCAGGCGGTCGCGCGGATTCTGGATGGTGCGCGCCGCCATCACGCCGGGGATCGCGCAGGCGAACGAGGACAGCAGCGGGATGAAGGCGCGGCCGGACAGGCCCACGCCGCCCATCATGCGGTCGAGCAGGAAGGCCGCGCGCGGCAGGTAGCCGCAGTCTTCCAGGATCAGGATGAAGAAGAACAGGATCAGGATCTGCGGCAGGAACACCAGCACGCTGCCGACGCCGCCGAAGATGCCGTCGACGATCAGGCTGTGCAGCGGCCCCGGGGCGATGCCGGCGCTGACCCATTCGCCCAGTGCGCCCACGCCGTCCTTGATGGCGTCCATCACGGGAGCGGCCCAGCTGAACACGGCCTGGAAGATCAGGAACATCAGCGCCGCGAGGAGGATGGGACCGGCCACCGGGTGCAGCACCACGCGGTCGATCTGTTCGCTCAGGTTGCCCGTGTCCTTGTCGTAGCTGACGGTGGCGTCGATGATGCGGCGCACCTCGCGCTGGGTGTCCTCGACCGGCACGGCGTCGATCGCCGACAGCGGCTGCGGCTTGAGGCCGCCGGCCAGCGGCATCGCGTCGAGCGCGGCCAGCAGGGTCTTCTCGCCGCCGGCCTGGACCGCCACGGTCTCGACCACCGGCATCCCCAGTTCCTGCGACAGGCGCGCCGTGTCGATCTCGATGCCGCGCTTCCTGGCGACGTCGACCATGTTCAGGGCCAGCACCATCGGCAGGCCCAGGCGCTTGATTTCGAGGACCAGACGCAGGTTCAGGCGCAGGTTGGTGGCATTGACGACGCAGACGATGGCATCCGGGCTCTGTTCGCCGGCGCGCAGGCCGGCGACCACGTCGCGCGTGATCGCTTCGTCGGGGGTATGGGCCGTGAGGCTGTAGGCGCCGGGGAGGTCGAGCACGCGCAGGGAGCGTCCGCCGGGCAGCGTGAAGCTGCCTTCCTTGCGTTCGATGGTGACGCCGGCGTAGTTGGCGACTTTCTGGCGCGCGCCGGTGAGGCGGTTGAACAGTGCGGTCTTGCCGCAGTTCGGATTACCCAGCAGGGCGATGAGCGGCGTCTTCGTGGCCGCATGGACCTGCTGTTCTACAACTCCCATTGCATGTTTCCGTTCATTCCGGCTGGATCGAGATCAGCGCAGCCTCGAAGCGGCGCAGGGCAAAGGTGGACTGGCCGACTTTCACGGCCAGCGGGCCGCCCGTCAGGCTGCGCTTGAGCATGCGGATGCGTTCGCCCGGAACGAAACCCAGCTCCATCAGGCGGCGCGACACGTCGATACCGCCGTCGCGCTCGCTCGTCGCGCTCGGCTGCAGCGTGATCACGGTGGCGCTCTGGCCGGCCTTGAGGGCGTCGAGCGTGGTCAGGGTGGGGGCAAGAGTCATGGTGTCGCTTCCGTAAAGATGGTGTAGCGCTGCGGTCACAGATGTGTGCATCATAAACCTAAATGCGAATTATTTCTATTTGCGGTTTGTCTACTTCTTTTTGCAGCGCTGTATTTTTGCGCGCACGGCTGAAGAAAAACGCTTGCGTTCGCGTTGCCGGTCCAGCAGAATACGAAACTGAATGAGAATGATTCGCATTATAGGTCAAGCAACATTGACCAGTGTGCATCCCTACTATCGGAATCGCCCCATGATCGTCTGTGTCTGCAACAACATCTCCGACCGCGAAATCCGCCAGGCGGTCGACCTCGGCCTCACTTCGATGGCCGACCTGTACAAGGAACTCGGTGTCGGCACCTGCTGCGGCAAATGCGTCAGCTATGCCCGCGAGGTCATGCACGAACACCTGGAAAGCAAGACGACGGTCACCGAGCTGCGCCGCACCCCGGCCGCCGGCCTGACTGCCTGACATCAGCCAACCCGTCTGATTCCCGCCACGGGCGCGGCATTTGCCTGCGCCCGCTCCCCATCGCCCCGCGCCGCCGGCGCCGCCCTCCTTCCAACGGCATGCGCTCGCGCGCCGTTGCCGCCTGACGCCGGATATTGCTCCGCACAATCGCCGCGTGTTCCCGGCCGTGGTTTCCCCGCTTTGGTAGTATGTGGACTCCGACGCATCCAGGTCCTGTCCCATGCCAGTGATCCCGTTCCGTTCGCCAAGGGCTCCCTTCCGGGTCGAGCCGCCGCCCGCGCCGTCGCGGACTGCCGTCGCCATCCATTGGCTGCGCAGGATGCACGTGTGGATCGGCCTCTGGGGCGCCCTGCTCGGCCTGCTGTTCGGCAGCACCGGCATCCTGCTCAACCACCGCGACGTGCTCCCCATCCCGGCCGCCCAGGTCCAGGAAACCACGGTGCAAGTGCCGCTGCCGGCGCCCGCGCCGCGCACGCCGCAGGCGCTGGCCGACTGGCTCAGGCGCTCGCTCAGGCTGGGCCCGGATCCCGTGCGCGTACAGGCCGAGGCCGCGCGGCCGGTGGCCTGGGGCGACCGCTCCCTGGTCCAGCCGGCGCGCTGGCGCGCCAGCTTCGCGGCGCCGTCCGGCAGCGTGCAGGCCGAGTACTGGGTCGGCAACAACTACGTGACCGTCACGCGCAGCGACAACAATTTTTTCGCCACGCTGTCCAACCTGCACAAGGGCACCGGCATGGGGATCGCATGGGTGCTGCTGGTCGATACGCTGGCCGGTTCGATCATCCTGCTGTCGCTGTCCGGCGTGCTGCTGTGGGCGCTCACGGCGCGCGTGCGCACCGTCGGGCTGGCGATCGGCGCGGCCTCGCTGGTAGCGGCGGGCACGCTGGCGCTGGCCGCCTGGTAGACGGCGCTGCCGCATGGCATGGCAAAAAGGAAGGTCCGGAGATGTCCGGCAGGCCCAGGGGTTTGCTATGATGCCGGGGTCACATCCACACGCAAATAAAGGCATTCCATGAAGGGCGACCCGAATATCATCCGTCTGCTGAACGCACAGCTGACCAACGAACTGACCGCAGTCAACCAGTACTTCCTGCATGCGCGCATGTACAAGCACTGGGGCTTCGACAAGCTCGGCAAGAAGGAATACGAGGAATCGATCGGCGAGATGAAGCATGCCGACAAGCTGATCGACCGCATCCTGATGCTGGACGGCCTGCCGAACCTGCAGGCGCTGCACAAGCTGCTGATCGGCGAATCGGCCCAGGAAATGCTGGAATGCGACCTGAAGCTGGAACGCGCGGCCCAGGTCACCGTCAAGGAAGGCATCGCCGCTTCCGAGATCGCCCACGACTACGTGTCGCGCGACCTGTTCCTGATGATCCTGGAAGATACCGAGGAACACATCGAGTGGCTGGAGACGCAGCTGGACCTGATCGTCAAGGTCGGGATCCAGAACTACCTGCAATCGCAGATCGGCGAGTAAGCGTCGAAAAACACTTAACGCATTTTCGTCGCCCCTGCGCAGGCAGGGGCCCAATTTCGCGTTCCGACAGTGCTGAAAAATTGGGTCCCTGCCTTCGCAGGGACGACGCTTCATACGGCGTAGGTTACCGCCAGCGCGCCACCCACTTGTCGTAGAACCCCAGGTCGCGCGGCACCGCGCCCGGCACGGCGCAGATGGCGCCGGCGAATTCGTTGGCGCGCGCCAGCGTCGTCTCCAGCGGCCAGTCGCGTTCCCGTCCCAGCAGCATGATCGCCGCGAAGGCGTCGCCCGCCCCGGCCGTGTCGATCACGAACGGCGGCACCGGGTTGTCGCGGTGCGCCAGCAGGCTGCCGTCGGCGCAGAAGGTCACGGAGCCGCGGTGGCCCAGCGTCACGACGAGCGTTTCCAGTGCGAAGCGGTCCATCAGCGCGCGGCAGGCCGCGTGCACTTCCTCGGTGGCCAGCGGCGGATCGTCCGGGCCGATCTGGAAATACCACTGGAACAGCGCCTGCAATTCCTCTTCGTTGACCTTGACGACGTCGGCCGTCGTGAGCGCGCGCGTGACGAGGGATTCGTCCGCCTGGCCCGGACGCAGGTTCAGGTCGAGGAAGCGGCTGGCCGGCGTCGCCTCCAGCACGGCGTGCAGCGCCAGGCGCGAACGCTCCTCGCGCTGGGCCAGGGTACCGTAGTAGACGCTGCGCGCATCGAGCGCACGGGCGGCGCCGATGCTGTCGCGGGCCGCCTGCGGGTCGATGAAGTCGTAGGCCTGGCCGGGCAGCAGCGTCAGGCGCTGGCCGCCGCCGCTACCATTAGCGCTGCGCTCGACCAGCATGCGGCCCGTTTCTTCCATGGGGTCGACCTGCACGCCCGTCTCCGGCATCACGAAGCGCTCGAACTCGGCGCGCACGGCCAGGCCGTTGCGGTCGTCGCCGATGCGCGTGATCATCAGGGGCGGCAGCATGAAGGCGGCGAGGTGGCGCGCCACGTTGAACGGCGCGCCGCCGATGCTTTGCTCCGACGGCAGTTCCTCGACCAGCGCTTCGCCGAATACGATGGTGGTCATGCGCTCGCTCCCGGCATTCAGGCGGCCGGGGGCGCGGTGTCCTTGAACGACGGACGTTCGGACAGCTTGTCGAACAGGCGCGCCAGGTTCGGGTAGTCGCCGCGCCAGTCGATGTCCGGGAAGCGGAACGCGAGCCAGCCCAGCGTGCAGCCGACGGCGACGTCGGCCAGCGTGTAGTGGATGCCCATGCAGTAGGCTTGCTCGCCGAGCTGCTCGGACAGCTGCTTCAGGCCCGCATGCACCTTGCCCATCTGGCGGTCGATCCAGGCCTGGCTCTGCTGGCCGGCCGGGCGCCAGGTGCGCTCCAGGTAGGCCGCCACGGCCGCTTCCAGCACGCCGTCGGCCAGCGCTTCGCGCACCTTGACGTTGGCGCGGTCGCGGCTGTTGGCCGGCAGCAGCTTGCAGACGGGGGTCAGCGTGTCGAGGTATTCGGCGATCACGCGCGAATCGTACATTGCGCTGCCGTCCTCCATCACGAGGCAAGGCACCTTGCCGAGGGGGTTGGAAGCGGAGATGCTGGTTTCCGGCGCCCAGACGTTCTCGAGCTCGAACACATAGTCGAGCTTTTTCTCTGCCAATACGACGCGCGCCTTGCGCACATAGGCACTGGTGAGGGAACCGATGAGTTTCATACATGCTCAGGTGGTGGGGTGACTGACAGTATAGCATCGGGGCATCGCCGTCCGCGGGCCCGGCGGCGGCCCTGCAACGCCGTTAAATAAGGGACTTGACAAGGCGGCCGGTGGTAAAATCCACGCTTTTGCACATCCTTCCCTGCCCGCCATGACCTCTACCACCTCCTCGACCCTGTCGGCCCTGTCCCCGCTGGACGGCCGCTATGCCGCCAAGACCGACAAGCTGCGCCCGATCCTGTCGGAAGCCGGTTTCATGCACCATCGCGTGAAAGTGGAGATCGCCTGGCTGCAGGCGCTGTCCCAGGCCGGCTTCGCGGAACTCAAGCCCTTCTCGGCCACCGCGAGCGCGCTGCTCGACAAGCTGGCCGCGGACTTCGGCGAAGGCGATGCCGCCCGCATCAAGGAAATCGAAGCCGTCACCAACCACGACGTCAAGGCCGTCGAATACTGGCTGAAGGAGAAGGTGAAGGACGTGCCGGAACTGGTCGCGGCCAGCGAATTCATCCACTTCGCCTGCACCTCGGAAGACATCAACAACACCTCGCACGGCATGATGCTGAAGGCCGCGCGCGACGGCGTGCTGCTGCCGTCCCTGCAGGCGATCATCGCCAAGCTGACCGAGATCGCCCACGTCAACGCCGACCTGCCGATGCTGTCGCGCACCCACGGCCAGACCGCCAGCCCGACCACGCTGGGCAAGGAATTCGCCAACGTCGTCGCGCGCCTGCAGCGTGCCGTCAAGCGCATCGCCGACGTCGAAATCCTGGGCAAGATGAACGGCGCCGTCGGCAACTACAACGCGCACCTGTCGGCCTACCCGGGCTTCGACTGGCCGGCGTTCTCGAAGAACGTCATCGAGCAGCGCCTGGGCCTCGTGTTCAACCCGTACACGATCCAGATCGAGCCGCACGACTACATGGCCGAACTGTTCGACGCCGTCGCGCGCACCAACACCATCCTGCTGGACCTGAACCGCGACATCTGGACCTATGTCTCGCTGGGCTACTTCAAGCAGAAGCTGAAGGCGGGCGAGATCGGTTCGTCGACCATGCCCCATAAAGTCAACCCGATCGACTTCGAGAACTCGGAAGGCAATCTGGGCCTGGCCAACGCCACGCTGCGCCACATGGCCGACAAGCTGCCGGTCTCGCGCATGCAGCGCGACCTGACCGACTCGACCGTGCTGCGCAATATCGGCGTCGGCTTCGGCTATGCCCTGCTGGCCTACGACAGCTGCCTGCGCGGCCTGAACAAGCTGGAAGTCAATCCGGCGCGCCTGGAACAGGACCTGGACGCGAACTGGGAAGTGCTGGCCGAGCCGGTGCAGACCGTGATGCGCCGCTACGGCATCGAGAATCCGTACGAGCAGCTGAAGGAACTCACCCGCGGCAAGGGCATCACCCGCGAGGCGCTGCAGGAATTCATCGGCAAGCTGGCCGTGCCGCAAGAAGCGAAGGACCTGATGCTGGCCATGACGCCGGCCAACTACACGGGCCTGGCGGCCCAGCTGGCCAAGGCGATCTGATCGCGTCGGCAGTGCGGATGAAGAACCGGGGCGCGTCCCCGGTTTTTTTATGCCTTGCTGCCCGGCGTGCACCGCTATCGCGTGGCCCCGGCGCAGGTCGGGGCCCAATTTCTTCAAGCGAAGCGGCATTGCTCGTCCTACGACTTCGGATGAGAAATTGGGTCCCTGCCTGCGCAGGGAGTCGTTTCCGGCAATGCCGGGAACGACGATCTTTGCGGCGACTGTTCCATTAGCTGAACAATGTTATCCGTCCAGGTGGCTTCCTGCCGATATTTGGAACCGTTAAAGTGTCCACATTGCACGACTTGTCAACGCGCCGAAACGTGATAGTGTTCTCAAGGAAATGCACTGAGCTTTCAATGGATCAAAACATTGATAAGATTTAATGCTAGTTCGACCGACGGGAGCCGCAGCATGCAGCAGCGTTACACGAAGACCGCCATCGCCCTCCACTGGCTGATCGCCATCCTGATCATCGGTGCATTTACGCTGGGCCTCGTCATGACGAACATCCCCGGCTTCTCGATGACCAAGCTGAAATACTTTGCCTGGCATAAGTGGGCCGGCGTGACGGTGCTGCTGCTGGCCGCCCTGCGCCTGCTGTGGCGCCTGTTCCACCGCCCGCCGGAACTGTCGGCGGCGATGCCCGCCTGGCAGCGCGGCGCGGCCCACGGCCTGCACCACCTGCTCTACGTATTGATGTTCGCAGTACCGGTATCCGGCTATTTCTATACGCTAGCGGCCGGCTTCCCCGTCGTGTACTTCAACCTGTTCCAGCTGCCGGTCCTGATCGAGCGGAACCTGGAACTGGCGGAAACCCTGAAAGCCGTCCATTACTGGCTCACCATGTCCATGGCAGCCCTCGTCGTGCTGCACGCGGCGGCCGCATTGAAGCACGCCATCATCGACCGCGACGGCACCATGCGCCGCATGCTGCCCGGCCGTTCCCTCTGAAGGAGAAAACCATGCAATTCAATAAAACCGCCGTCGCCGCCATCCTCGCAGGCACCGTCCTGGCAGCCAGCGCCGCCCCGCTCAAGACCGACGTCGCCCACAGCAGCGTGACCGCCACGTTCAAGCAGATGAACGTGCCGGTCGAATCGCCGTTCAAGAAATTCACCGCCGCCATCGACTACGACGCGGCGCATCCGGAAAAAGCCACCGCGCGCGTCGACATCGACACGGCCAGCTTCGACATCGGTTCGGCCGACTACAACAAGGAAATCGCCAAGAAGGAGTGGTTCAACTCGGCCCAGTTCCCGAAGGCGACCTTCGTGTCGACCGCGATCAAGCCGGCCGGCGCCGGCAAGCTGAACGTCACGGGCAACCTGACGATCAAGGGCAAGACCGCGCCCGTCTCCTTCCCCCTGAACGTCAAGGCGGAAGGCGGCAAGCAGGTATTCGAAGGCCAGCTGCCGATCAAGCGGCTGACCTACAACATCGGCGAAGGCGAGTGGAAGGACACGAGCATGGTCGCCGACGATGTCGTCATCAAGTTCCGCGTCGCCGCGGCGCAGTAAGAAGCACAGTAAAACAGCCGTCTCACCACCTATAAAACAGAGGATCCACTATGAAACTGAAGCACCTGAGCATGGCCGTCCTGGCCGCCGCCTTCGCATCGACCGCCTTCGCTGCCGCCGATACCTACAAGATCGACCCGAGCCACACCTACCCGAGCTTCGAAGCCGACCACATGGGCGGCCTGTCGACCTGGCGCGGCAAGTTCGACAAGACGGACGGCACCATCACCCTGGACCGCGCCGCCAAGTCGGGCACCGTCGACATCACCATCGACACCACCTCGATCGACTTCGGCCACGCCAAGATGAACGACCACGCCAAGAGCGCCGAGATCTTCGACACCACCAAGTTCCCGACCGCCACCTACAAGGGCAAGCTGGTGTTCAAGGGCGACGTGCCGACCAGCGTCAACGGCGAGCTGACCCTGCACGGCGTGACCAAGCCGGTCACCCTGACCATCAACAAGTTCAAGTGCATCCAGCACCCGATGCTCAAGCGTGAAGTGTGCGGCGCCGACGCGTCGGCCACCTTCAAGCGCAGCGACTTCGGCGTGAGCTACGGCGAATCGTACGGCTTCAACATGGACGTCAAGCTGGCGATCCAGATCGAAGCCGTCAAGCAGTAAGCGACCGGATTGACCTATACGAAAAGCCCCGGACACCGCAAGGTGCCGGGGCTTTTTTGCATGGTGGGCACGTGCTGCCCACCCTACGCGCTATCGAAGCTCGCGGATCAACGGCCGTCGCGGTCCGAATCGCCCGGGATGGCGCGCTCGACGCGGTCCCACGCGGCGCGGCTGGCCGACTTGGCCTGCTGCCACGACAGGCGCGAATGGCCTTTCACGCGATCCCATTCGTCCGCCATGTGCGGCTCGGCCAGGTCGTAGTTCGGGAAGCGGCGGGCATTGTTGTAGCCCAGCGCATAGGCCGGCGAGTAGTCGTCGTAGGTGTAGCCCGGCGTGTAGTACGGCTGGGTCTGGTAGTTGCCGCGCCAGTAGTTGTCTTCCTCGGTCGGGTTGACCAGGTGACCGGCACCCTTGCCCAGCATGCCGCCGGCGATGCCGCCGATGGCCGCGCCGGCCGCCATGCCCACCGGGCCGCCGACGGCGCCCAGGGCCGCACCGGCAGCTGCGCCACCACCTGCACCGACGCCGCCGGCCAGGTTATGTTCGTGCAGGTCGTCACCGGCTTTCGGATTCACGACTTCGGCCGCGCCCTTGCCGGCCATGTCGCCGGCGATGCCGCCCGCGACCGCACCGGCGACCATGCCGATCGGGCCGCCCACGGCACCCAGTGCCGCGCCGCCCAGTGCGCCGGCACCGGCGCCGGTACCCTGCGCCAGGTTATGTTCCTGCAGGCGGTCTTCCGCTTTCGGGTTCACCACTTCGCCCGCACCGCGGCCGGCAGCGCCACCGGCCAGGCCGCCGATCGCCGCACCCGCCGCCATGCCGACCGGGCCGGCCACCGCACCTGCCGCAGCGCCCAGCGCGGCGCCGGTGCCGGCACCCACGCCCTTGGCCATATAGTGTTCGCCCAGGTCGTCGCCCGCTTTCGGGTTCACGACTTCGCCCACGCCCTTGCCGGCCATGCCGCCGGCGATGCCGCCGATCGCGGCACCAGCCGCCATGCCGATCGGGCCGGCTGCGGCACCGATGGCGGCGCCGGTGGCGGCACCTGCCGCAGCACCGACGCCGGTGCCGATCACGTGCGAGCCGCCTTCGTCGTTGAAGGCTTTTTCGATGTGCGGCACGTCTTCGTCGTTGCGCACGTTCACGCCCATCAGGATGCCGCCCTTCTCGATGCCTTCTTCATAGTGCTTGACGCGTTCTTCCGGGATGCCGGCGCCGATCAGCGCGCCGATCAGGCCACCGGTGATGCCGCCCGCGCCGGCGCCGGCCAGGGCTGCCGCCAGCGGACCGGCAACGACCAGGCCCGCGCCCGGGATCACCAGCGTGGTGCCCAGCGCGGCCACGCCGGCCAGCACGGCACCGATGGTGCCGCCGATACCCGCACCGGCAGCGGCGCCTTCGGCGGCCTTGCTGCCCAGTTCGGTCTCGGTATCGTTGAAATGGGTCTTGCGGGTCGAGTCCGACATCATCAGATTGACGTCGTCCTTGTTGTAGCCGCGGGTGGAGATGGTGTTGTAGGCGCGTTCTGCGCTGGCGCGGTCCGGGAACAGGCCGGTCACCATGCGGTTCTGGTTATTCGTACGGGTCGTTTCGTAGCTGCTCATGATGTGTCCTTTCAAGGTGGTATGCGCGGAATGCGCACTGCTTGTTGGAGGTGCCCAGTGGATGCAACGATAGGCCCGCTTGCTGCACCGTTTCTGTTCGATGACGCACTCATTGCGGGATATTCCGCTCAGCATTAAATGACCGCCCGATCAGCATCGTTGCGGTACCGAAGCCTGTTCCAATGGGCCTCAGGCGGGTCGCAAGAACGCCGTTGGCGTTTGCGCATCTAACGTTCGTTGCCGCACCGACCCCAGGTAGCGTGCATCCCTAGACTGCACACATGGCCTCGTCAATCAATTGGCCTTGGTTATGTGTTCCCAACTTGAGGAGGAAGCAACATGTTGTTCATTATCTGGATCGTCGTCGGTGGCATTCTGGGCTGGCTCGCCAGCATGGTCATGAAAACGGATGCCGAACAAGGCATGATTCTGAACGTCGTGGTCGGTATCGTCGGCGCCTTCCTGGGCGGTTGGCTGCTGTCCCCGCTGTTCGGTAGCGGTACCATCAATTCGGACGACTTCAGCGTCTCGTCGCTGCTGGTCTCGTTCCTCGGTGCCGTCATCCTGCTGGCCATCGTGAACCTGCTGCGTCGCGGCCGCGTTCGTTAATAGCGTGCAGTGCGCTTTCTAAAAACCAACGCCCAACAGCGTTGGTTTTTTTACGTTCTGGAATCGAACTCATGCGTGTAAAACGTCCCATGCTCATCTTGATTTCCTGCCTGGCCACCCTCGTGGCGGGCCTGCTCCTGTTGAATTTCCTGCCGGGAGAAAAGAAGATCGAGACGCAACTCACGCGCCAGTACGATACCAACGATCCGCAGTTCCGGCGCTCGCTGGGCGTGCTGCTGGGACCGCCCATCGTCGAGGGCAACAAGGTCGAGGTACTGCTCAACGGCGACCAGATCTTCCCCGCGATGCTCGATGCGATCCGGGGCGCGAAGAAGACGATCAATTTCGAAACCTATATCTACTGGTCGGAGACGATCGGCGCCGAATTCGCCGACGCGCTGGCCGAACGCGCGCGTGCCGGCGTCAAGGTACACCTGCTGCTGGACTGGGTCGGCAGCATGAAGATCGAGGAATCCTCGCTGAAGGCGATGCATGACGCCGGCGTCGAGGTGCACCGCTACCACAAGCCCGTGTGGTGGAAACTGGCGCGCCTGAACAACCGCACGCACCGCAAGCTGCTCGTCGTCGACGGCAAGGTCGGCTTCACGGGCGGCGTCGGCATCGCCGACAAGTGGCGCGGCAACGCCCAGGATGCGGACCACTGGCGCGACACCCACTTCCGCGTCGAGGGCCCTGTCGTCGGCCAGATGCAGGCCGTGTTCAACGACAACTGGACCAAGGCCACCGGCGTCGTGCTGGACGGCGAGGATTATTTCCCGGCGCTGCCTCCCGCCGGGACCATGCCGGCCCAGATGTTCTCCAGCTCGCCCACCGGCGGCAGCGAGAGCATGCACCTGATGTACCTGATGGCGATCACGGCCGCGCGCCACACGATCCACCTGTCGAATTCCTATTTCGTGCCGGACGAACTGACCGTGAAGGCGCTGGTGGCGGCCGCCAAGCGCGGCGTCGAGGTGCGCATCATCACGCCCGGCCCCATCATCGATTCCGACGTCGTGCGCGCCGCCTCGCACGAACGCTGGGGCGAACTGCTCGCCGCCGGCATCAAGATGGCGGAGTACCAGCCGACGATGTTCCACGTCAAATCGCTGGTCGTCGATTCGCTGCTCGTGTCGGTCGGCTCGACCAACTTCGACAACCGCTCGTTCAGCATCAACGACGAAGCCAACCTGAACGTGCTCGACCCCGCGTTCGCGAAGCAGCAGGAAGCCATCTTCGAGGAAGACTGGAAGCGCGCCAAGCCGATCTCGCTGCAGAAGTGGCAGAACCGTCCGCTGACCGACAAGGCGGCCGGCAAGGTGGCCGACCTGATCGGCGGGCAGTTGTAAGGACGTTAGCGCTCACAGGAAATTAGCGGTTGACGCTTGGTCATCGCTTTGTGGATACTGTCGCGGCTCTCCGGAGTCACGACAACGACACACCATAAAGACACGCGATGAAAAAGACCCTTCTCTCGCTCGCCGTTTTCACGACCTTTGCCGCCAATGCGGAAGAAGGCATGTGGATGCCGCAGCAGCTGCCACAAGTAGCCCAGCAACTGAAAGCCGCCGGCCTGAAGCTCGATCCGGCTTCCCTGACCAAACTGACCGAATTCCCGATGGGCGCGGTGGTGAGCCTGGGCGGCTGCTCCGCGTCCTTCGTCTCGCCGCAGGGCCTGGTGATCACCAACCACCACTGCGTCTACAACAGCGTGGCCGTGAACTCGACGCCCGAGCGCGACCTGCTGACCAACGGCTTCCTGGCCAAGACGCTGGCCGAGGAACTGCCGGCCGCGCCGGGCAGCCGCGTGTTCGTCACCGAGGAAGTCGCCAACGTCAGCGACCGCGTGATCACGCCGGCCGTGGCCAAGATGAAGGGCAAGGCCCGCGTCGAGGCGATGGAAAAGAACCAGAAAGCGCTGGTGGCCGAGTGCGAGAAGGATGCCGGCTACCGCTGCACCGTGGCCAGCTTCTACGGCGGCCTGGAGTTCTACCGCATCAAGCAACTCGAGATCCGCGACGTGCGCCTGGTGCACGCGCCGCCGTCGGGCGTCGGCAAGTTCGGCGGCGACACGGACAACTGGATGTGGCCGCGCCACACGGGCGACTACGGCTTCTACCGTGCCTACGTGAGCAAGGACGGCAAGGCTGCCGACTTCTCCAAGGACAACGTGCCGTACCAGCCGAAGCACGTGCTGAAGATCGCCAAGGAAGGCGTCAAGGAAAACGACTTCATCATGGTGGTCGGCTACCCGGGCCGCACCAACCGCCACCGCCTGCCGTCGGAAGTGGCGTTCACCTTCGACTGGAACTACCCGGCCTTCGTGAAGGCATCGGGCGAGACGCTGGCCATCATCGAGCGCGAGACCAAGACCGACCCGGCCGCGAAGCTGAAATACGCGGGCCAGGTCGCGGGCGTGAACAACTACTACAAGAACCGCAAGGGCATGCTGACCTCGTACGCGGGCAGCGACATCCTGGCGCGCAAGACCGCCGAGCATAACGCGCTGAAGGCCTGGGTCAATGCCGACGCCAAGCGCAAGGCCGCATTCGGCGCCGACATCGAAGCCGTCGAGAAGCTGATCGCCCAGCGCGACGCCGCCACCAAGCGCGAGTTCTTCCTGTCCTATGCCACGCCGCGCTTCCTGAACTCGGCACGCACGCTGTATCGCCTGTCGAACGAGCGCGCCAAGCCGGATGCCGAGCGCAAGTCGGGCTACCAGGAACGCGACCTGCCGCGCCTGACCTCCGTGATCACGGGCCAGGACCGCACCTACGTGGAAAACGTCGACAAGGCGCTGGTGCTGAACTTCCTGAAACAGTACAACGCCCAGCCGGCCAACGAGCACAGCGAAGCGTTCGACGACGCCCTCGGCATCAAGCCGGGCATGGACGAAGCCGCGCTGAAGGCCGCGCTGGACAAGGTCTACGCCGGCTCGAAGCTGCAGGACAAGGCATTCCGCACCGCGTGGATGAACAAGTCGCCGGCCGACTTCAAGGCCAGCGACGACAGCTTCATCAAGGCCGCCGTCGCCATGTACGACGCCGACCGCAAGGATGAGGCCAAGGAAGAGGAATTGGCCGGCAACATCCAGAAGGCCTACGCCAGCTACATGAAGGCCAAGATCGCCTACATGAACAGCAAGGGACAAGCCGTCTACCCGGATGCCAACAGCACGCTGCGCGTCACCTTCGGCAACATCAAGGGCCGCGACTACGGCGCCGACGGCACCGGTTCCTGGACCGCCTTCACCACCGTGAAGGGCGTCGTCGCCAAGGCCACCGGCGAAGGCGAGTTCAATGCGCCGCAGAAGCAGCTGGACGCCATCCAGAAGAAGGACTTCGGCCGCTACGTCGATCCGGCGCTGAAGACGGTCCCGGTGAACTACCTGGCGACGCTGGACATCACCGGCGGCAACTCGGGTTCGGCCGCGCTGAACGACAAGGCCGAACTGATCGGCCTGGCCTTCGACGGCACGCTGGATTCGATCATCTCGGACTGGGACTTCAACAAGGCCGCCACGCGCGACATCCAGGTCGACGTGCGCTACATCCTGTGGAATATGGAGAAGGTCGACCATGCGGACAACCTGCTGAAGGAGATGGGCGTCAACTAAGCGCCGGTCGCGGGCCGGCATGCGTTCGGTGGGCACGTGGTGCCCACCCTACGATCCTGTCCCGTAGGGTGGGCATCACATGTCCACCATTGCATCCTCGCCGCAAACGCCACGCCGCCTCCGGGCCGCGTGGCTTTTTTTTCGTTTCAGGCCTGGACGTCCACGCCGGCACGCTGCAGCAGCATCCGGCTGCGCGGCGACAGGTGCAGCACCTGCAGGTGCTTGCCGGCCTTGTCGTAGCGCTGGACCAGGCTTTCCATCGCGGCGATCGCCGAGTGGTCGGCCATGTGCAGGTGGCGGCAGTCGATGACCACGCGCGCCGGGTCGGTCGCGGGCGCGAACAGTTCCTGGAAATGCGCCGCCGAGGCGAAGAACAGCGTGCCGTGCGGGCGATAGGTGCGCACGCCCGCTTCGCCGTCGTCGACATCGGCGCGCATCTCCAGCGCGTGCTGCCAGGCGAAGCTGAGCGCGGCGATCACGATGCCGCACATCACGGCCACGGCCAGGTCGGTGAACACGGTGATGATGGTGACGGCGACGATCACCAGCGCATCCTGCTTCGGCACCTTGCCCAGCACGCGCAGCGAGCCCCAGGCGAACGTCTCCTGGGCCACCACGAACATGACGCCGACCAGCGCGGCCAGCGGAATGTGGGCGATCAGCGGCGACAGGAACAGGATGAACAGCAGGATCATGACGCCGCTGGTGAGGCCCGACAAGCGCGAACGGCCGCCCGAGCTCAGGTTGATCATGGTCTGGCCGATCATGGCGCAGCCGCCCATGCCGCCGAACAGGCCGGAGACGATGTTGGCGGCGCCCAGGGCGACGCATTCGCGGTTCGGCTGGCCGCGCGATTCCGTGATGTCGTCGGTCAGGTTGAACGTCAACAGCGTCTCGAGCAGGCCGACCATCGCCATCAGCGCGGCATAGGGGAAGACGATGCGCAGCGTCGCCATGTCGAGCGGCACGGCCGGGACGTGGAAGGCCGGCAGGCCGCCGGCGATCTGCGCCAGGTCGCCCAGCGTGCGCGTCGGCAGCTGGAACGCGTAGCCGAGCACCCCGACGCCGAGGATGGCGACGAGGGCCGGCGGCACCGCCTTCGTCAGGCGCGGCAGCAGGTAGACGATGGCCATCGTCAGCAGCACCAGGCCGCACATGATCGCCAGGGGCGTGCCCTGCAGCCAGGCTTCGCCGTGCGCGGTCTTCGTGCGGAAGTGCTCCAGCTGGGCCATCGCGATGACGATCGCCAGGCCGTTGACGAAGCCCAGCATGACGGGATGCGGCACCATGCGGATCAGCTTGCCGAGCCGCAGCAGGCCGAACACGGCCATCAGGATGCCGCCCAGGACCACGGTCGCGAGCAGGTACTGCACGCCGTGCTGCGCGACGAGGGCGACGATCACCACCGCCATCGAGCCGGCCGCGCCGGAAATCATCGCGGGGCGGCCGCCGAAGATGGCGGTCAGCGCGCAGATGATGAAGGCGCCGTACAGTCCCATGAGGGGATTGAGCTGGGCCACCAGGGCGAAGGCGATGCATTCGGGGACCAGCGCGAACGAGGTCGTGAGACCGGCAAGGAAGTTTTGCTGCGGGTTCGAGAGCCATTCGTCTCGAGAGGCGTGATTGATCATGGGCGAGAAGCCTGCTGCCGCAGGCGGTGCAAAAACAAACGATAATCGTGAATGCGCGTGAATGCGCGTGAATGCGCGCACCCATGCCTGAAAACCTCCGGGGGTCGGAAGCCGTAGCGAACGGTGGGAGGTTTGCGTGTCGTTACATGGGTAGCGAAGACAGGGGTAGCGAAGACAGGGTCGAATCGTCCGGAACCCGCATGGGGCCGCCGATGCTGCCGGCATTATACAAGATCAGGACTGCTTCGCCGGCAGCAGGCAGGCGGTGCGAATATGCTCGACGACGCGGTGCGCGCGGGCCGACAGCGGCCATTCGGCGCGGTGGATCAGCCATAGCCTGTCGACCACGGGCGGGCCGCAGTCGATCACCTGGATCGCCTCCGGGCGCGCGAACGCCAGGCGCGCATGGCGCGGCAGCACCGTGAAGCCGAAGCCCCGCGCCACCGGTTCCAGGATCAGGCCCACCTGGTTCACGAAGCCGCGCACCGGCAGGCTGCGCACCCCCGCGTTGCCGGGAAAATGACGGCTGAGCAGCCGCGTCGCCATCGCCTGGCCGTCCGGGTGGTCGATGAAGCCCAGGGCCGCCAGCTCGTCCCAGCTGCATGCGGGCGCCCCGGCCGGTGCGATCAGTTCCAGCGGCTCCTCGATGAAGGGCTCGCAGGACAAGCGCGCATCGTCGGGCTTGAGCGTGACGAGGCCCAGTTCATAGGCGTTCTGGAGCACCGCGTCGCGCGCCTCGGTATCCGGCGCGAAGCGGTAGCGCACCGTCAATCCCGGGTGCGCCTGCTGCAGGTCGAGCAGGATCGGGTACAGCGCCAGCCCGATGCTGCCGGGCGTGACGAGGCTGACTTCGCCGCAGTCGGCCTGCGCGTCGGCAAGGCGTGCCTGCAAGCGCTTGTCGGCCTGTTCGACCTCGGCGCAATAGTCGAGCAGGGAGCGGCCGGCCGGCGTCAGTTCGATCTGGCGCGGGCGGCGGATCAGCAGCGGACCCAGGGCATCCTCGAGGTGGCCCAGGTGCTGGCTGACGGCGGCCTGGGTCAGGCCCAGCTTTTCGGCCGCGCGGGTGAAACTTCCGGAGCCCGCCAGCACGGCGAAGCTGCGCAACCACTGTCGGTTCAGCATAAGAATATTTTATTGAGGGGATAAACTACCATTAGTGTACATTATCGATCGCTTCGTTTAGGCTTGCTGTCCATTCAAGCCACTCAAACGAATATGTCTGCTCTCTTTACCCCGTTCAAACTCAAAGACGTCACCCTGCGCAATCGCATCGCGGTGCCGCCGATGTGCCAGTATCAAGCCAATGACGGTTTCGTCAACGAATGGCACCAGGTCCACTACGCCGGCATCGCGCGCGGCGGCGCCGGCCTGGTGATCGTCGAAGCGACCGCCGTGTCGCCGGAAGGCCGCATCACCCCGGGCTGCGCCGGCCTGTGGAACGATGCGCAAGTCGAGGGCATGGCCCATATCGCCACCCGCATCAAGGCCGCCGGCGCCGTCGCCGGCATCCAGATCGGCCACGCCGGCCGCAAGGCCAGCGCCAACCGCCCGTGGGAAGGCGACGACCACATCCCGTCGGAAGACGCGTACGGCTGGGACACCATCGCCCCGTCCGCGATCGCCTTCGGCAAGAACCTGCCGAAAGTGCCGAAGGAGATGACGCTGGACGACATCGCCCGCGTCAAATCGAACTTCGTCGATGCTGCCCGCCGCGCCCGCGACGCCGGCTTCGAGTGGCTGGAACTGCACTTCGCCCACGGCTACCTGGGCCAGAGCTTCCTGTCGCCGCATTCGAACAAGCGCACCGACCAGTACGGCGGCGACTTCGCCGGCCGCAGCCGCTTCCTGCTCGAGACCCTGGAAGCCGTCCGCGAAGTCTGGCCGGCCAACCTGCCGCTGACGGCGCGCATGGGCGTCATCGAATACGACGGCAAGGACGAAGAGACGCTGGCCGAATCGATCGAGCTGACCCGCATGATGCGCGCGCGCGGCCTGGACATGCTGAGCGTGAGCGTCAACTTCACAATCCCGGACGTGAACATCCCCTGGGGCCCGGCCTTCCTGGGCCCGGTCGCCAAGCGCGTGCGCGAACAGGCCGGCCTGCCGGTCGCATCGGCCTGGGGCTTCGACGGCCCGAACCTGGCCGAGCGCGCCGTCGCCGAGGGCCAGCTGGACCTGGTGATGGTGGGCCGCGCCCACCTGGCCGACCCGCACTACCCGCTGCAGGCCGCCAAGGAACTGGGCGTCGAGCGCCCGACCTGGGTGCTGCCGGCACCGTATGCGCACTGGCTGGAACGCTACAGCATGCAGAAGTAAGCGCCTGCTTAAGCACGCCACCACGTCGTCTCGCTGCCACCGGCAGATGAACCGTCGTCCCTGCGCAGGCAGGGACCCAATCTGAAGTGCCGAAGCCGCAGACAACAAAAAGCCGCGTCCCGATCAAGGTACGCGGCTTTTTTATTGATGCCGACTTCGGTGCGGAAATTGGGTCCCTGCCTGCGCAGGGACGACGTTGCTCAGTGTGTCGTCTCCGACACCTGCGCCACCTTGTTCAAGCGACTATTCCGAATCCCGTACCCGAAGTACATCACCACCGCCACCGCCATCCAGATCGCGAACACCGTATAGGTCGTGTGCGACAGCCCGAACACGAGGTACAGGCAGGCCAGGATCGACAGGCCGGGAACCAGGTAGGGCCCGAACGGCACCCGGAATCCCTTGCGGCCCGTCTCGCCCTGCTTGGCGCGGATCACCGGAACGGCGATCGACACGACGATGAACGCCGTCAGCGTGCCCATGCTCACCATGTCCCACAGGAAGGTCGCGTCGACCAGGCCGGCGACGAGGCCGACGACGATGCAGACCATCAGGGTATTCGCCACCGGCGACTTGGTACGGGGGTTCACGGTCTGGAAGGCCTTCGGGATCAGGCCGTCGCGCGAGATCGCGTACAGGATGCGGGTCTGGCCGTAGATCGTCACCAGCGTCACCGAGAACACGGAGATCACGGCGCCGGCCGACAGGACCAGCGCGGGCCAGGCCTTGCCGGTGACGTTCTGCAGGATCACGGCGAGACCGGCCTCCTGCCCTTCGAACATGTGGGCCGGCTGGGCGCCCATCGCGGCCACCGCCACCAGCATGTAGAACACGGTGACGATGACCAGGGCCGCCAGGATCCCGATCGGCACGTTGCGGGTCGGGTTCTTGACCTCTTCGCCGGCGGTGGCGATCGTGTCCAGGCCGATGAAGGAGAAGAACACGGTGCCGGCCGCCGCCGTCACGCCGGCCATGCCGCCCAGGCCGTGGCTGGTGGCGGAGGCATAGAACGGGTGGAAGTTGTTGATGTCGAAGCCCGTGAACGCGATCGCCGCGAAGAATACGAGGATCGCCAGCTTGATGACGACCATGACCGCATTGGTCGTGGCCGATTCCTTGGTGCCGCGCACCAGCAGCACGCAGCACAGCACCACCAGCAGGATCGGCGGCAGGTTGATGTGGCCCGCGTGCAGCTCGACGCCGTTCTTGCACGAGACGATCAGCGGAGAACGCAGCGCGTCCGGAATGTGCCAGCCGAGCGCGTTCTGCAGGAAGTTGTTCAGGTAGTCGGACCAGCCGATCGCCGTGGCGCTGGCCGCGAGGCCGTATTCGAGCAGCAGGCAGGCCGCGACGATGAAGGCGCCGAACTCGCCCACGGTGGCATAGGCGAAGGAATACGAGGAACCCGATGCCGGCACGCGGTCGGCCAGCTCGGCATAGCACAGCGCGGTCAGGCCGGCCGTGATCGCCGCAAACAGGAAGGACAGGACGACGGCCGGACCGGCCTTGGGCACCGCCTCGACCATCGTGAAGAAGATGCCCGTGCCGATGGTGGCGCCGACGCCGATCATCGTCAGCGGGAACAGGCCGAGCGAGCGGCCCAGGCCACCGTGGGCATGGCCGGCTTCGAACTGGTGCTGGGAATTCTTGGTTCGGAAGAGCTTTTGGCCCAGGGTCTCGTTCACGGATTGTGTCCTTTTATTACAGGCGTCATGCAGATGGCCAGAGGAAGGGGGTACCGCGCCATCCAAAACTTGCGATTATAGGGCCTTTGCCGGTGCTATCTTCAATGCAAGAAAAAATAACTTTTAAAGATGCATTTGAAGTGAATCTTTCGATACAATGGCCGCGTTGCCGACGAATTCGCCGCGTCGGCATTTTTTGGAACTTAAACATTCATTTGAAATGCATTATTAAAGGAACGATCATGATCTCCGCAGCTTCCCGCCCCTATATCGATGCCAGCGTGCCCGTCCTGCGCGAACATGGCGCCACGATCACCAGCCGCTTCTACGCCGACATGCTCGGCACGCATCCGGTGCTGACGCGGCTGTTCAACATGGGGAACCAGGCGCAGGGGCGGCAGCAGCAGTCGCTGGCGGCGGCCGTGTTCGCGTACGCGGCCAATATCGGCAATCCGGCGGCGCTGGGCCCGGTGATCGAGCGCATCGTCCACAAGCACGTCTCGGTCGGCATCCGCGCCGAGCACTATCCGATCGTCGGCCACCACCTGATCAAGGCCATCGCCGACACGCTGGGCGACGCCGCCACACCGGCCCTGCTGGACGCCTGGCGCGAAGCCTACGGTTCGCTGGCCAGGCTGCTGATCGAGGCCGAGGCGGGGATGTATGCCACCGCCGGCATCGCGCCGGGCGACACGCGCCCCATGCGCGTGCTGGAGGTGGTGCGCGAAAGCGCCAACGTGCTGTCGTTCCGCTTCGCGCCCGCCGACGGCCTGCCGCTGCCTGCCTTTCGCGCCGGCCAGTACGTCAGCGTCGCCGTCGACCTGCCGGGCGACCGCCGCCAGTTGCGCCAGTACAGCCTGTCGGATGCGCCGGACGCACGCACGATGCGCATCTCGGTCAAGCGCGAGGATGCGGCGGCGGACACGCCGGCCGGCGACGTCTCGAACTGGCTGCACGCCAACGTGACGGTGGGGTCGACGCTGCAGGTCTCGCACCCGTTCGGCGAATTCGCGCCGGATACCGAGTCGGACCGCCCCATCGTGCTGCTGTCGGCCGGCATCGGCATCACGCCGATGGTGGCCGCCGTCAAGCGCATCGCGCAGGTGGCGCCGCAGCGCCGCGTACTCTTCGCGCATGCCGCGCGAGATGCCGCCCACCATGCGCTGGGCGCGGAAGTCGATGCCCTGAAGGCCGTGATGCCGAACCTGGCGGTGGTGAATTTCTACGAGGACGGGGCCGGCCGCATGGAGGTGGCGAAGCTGCCGGCATGGCAGCGTGAGGAAACCGATGTGTACCTGTGCGGGCCGCACAGGTTCATGCAGGCGCAGTGGCTGGCGCTGCTGCAGGCGGGCGTGCCGGCGGCGCGCCTGCATCGCGAGGTGTTCGGGCCGGAACTGCTCGACCATCTGCTCTAGGGGTCATGGTGGGCATGTGATGCCCACCCTACGTCGTGCTGGTCGTAGGGTGGGCACCACGTGCCCACCATCACCGTCAATTCACCACCTGCACCCGATTACCGTTGACGGACCGCTGCGCCGGATTGCCGTACACGCGGATGCCGCCGGAACCGCCGTTCTGCGCGATCAGCGATTGCTTCACATTGGCCGTGATGCCGCCCGATCCCGTCGACGACAGGTCGGCCTCGTCGCTGGCAAGGTTGGCCAGGTCCAGGTGGCCCGACCCCGTCGAACGCGCCGTCAGCGCATGCACGCGGCCGCCCACGCTCAGCTGGCCCGAACCGTCAAGGCGCGCGATCGCGTAGTCGCCGCGCACCTGCCCCACCTTGACGCGGCCCGAACCGGTCAGGCGCAGGTTGGCGCTGGCGCTTTCCAGGCTTGAGGCATCGATGCTGCCCGAGCCGTTGCTGTCGACGTCCAGGCTGGCCACGCGGCCGGCCAGCAGCACCGAACCGGAACCGCGGCTCGACACCGTCAGCGGCGCGCCGTTCAGGCCCTGCACCGAGACCGAGCCGGAGCCGCTGTGGCGCACGTCCGTCAGGTTCGGCACCGTATAGATGACACGGATCGGGTTGCGGCTGTGGTAGGAGCCGCTGGTCTCGACGATCAGGCGGTCGCCGCGCACGTCGGTGCGCACCTGCTGCAGCAGGTTGCGGTCCGCTTCCACGGAGAGCGAGGTCGCCTGGCCCACGCGCACGTCGACCACGACCGCACCGTTCGTCTCGAGTCCCTGGACGGTGCCGACCGTGCGCTGCTCGCGCGTGACGACGCCGTCGCCTTCGGTGCCGCCGGAGAACGGGGTACGGACCTGGACATCGTCGCCGTTCGGGGCGACGACGATGGCGCAGCCGCCCAAAGCGGCGCAGGTGAAGGCGAGGACGATGGCGAGCTGGGTACGCATGGTGGACCTTTTCTTGTTGTCGGTAAAACTACTCTAACAAGGTCCATCGGCCCCCGCCCGCCATCTGCGACGATCTGCAGGAAAGGCGGAATGAACGGTCGCTACGCCGGATGAGCGATCAGCGCTGGCCCAGGCGCGTGTCGCCGAACAGGTGCTTGTGCTCGCGCGGCTGCGAGCGCCAGTACTGCGGCGGCGCCGTCACCGTCGCGCCCAGTTCCGCCGCCGCATGCCACGGCCAGCGCGGGTCGTACAGCATGGCGCGCGCCAGCGCCACCATGTCGGCCTGGCCGTCCTGCACGATCGCCTCCGCATGCTTGGGCTCCGTGATCAGGCCCACGCCGATGACGGGCATCGCGACTTCCTGCTTGATGCGCGCGGCAAAATCGATCTGGTAGCCCGGCGACAGCGGGATCTGCTGGCGCGGCGACACGCCGCCGCTGGACACGTGGATGAACTGGCAGCCCAGCTTGTCCAGTTCCTTGGCCAGCACGGCGCTCTGCTCGACGTCCCAGCCGCCCTCGACCCAGTCGCTGGCCGAGATGCGCATGCCCACCACCATCTCGCCCGAGACGGCGGCGCGGATCGCCTGGAATACCTCGAGCGGGAAGCGCATGCGGTTTTCCAGCGAACCGCCGTATTCGTCGTCGCGCCGGTTGGCCAGCGGCGACAGGAACTGGTGCAGCAGGTAGCCGTGGGCGCCGTGGATCTCGATGGCATCCAGCCCCAGCGCATCGGCGCGGCGCGCGGCGGCGACGAAACTGTCCTTCACGCGTTGCAGGCCTGCCTTGTCCAGCGCGACGGGAACGGTTTCGCCTTCCGCGTGCGGCAGCGCGGACGGCGCCACGGTCTGCCAGCCGCGCGCGTGGCCGACCGGGACGTTGGCCCCGCCCTCCCACGGCACTTCGCTCGACGCCTTGCGTCCCGCATGGCCGAGCTGCATGGCGATCTTGATCGGCGCGTAGCGGCGCATCGCGGCGACCACGGGCTCCAGCGCGGCCACGTGCTCGTCCGACCAGATGCCGAGGTCGTCCGCCGTGATGCGGCCTTCCGGCTCGACGGCGGTCGCTTCGATGATCAGCAGGGAAGCGCCGGACAGCGCCAGGTGGCCCAGGTGGATCATGTGCCAGTCGGTGGGGAAGCCGTCCTGCGCCGAGTACTGGCACATGGGGGCGATGACGATACGGTTGGGCAGCGCGAGGGGGCCCAGCTTGATGGGGGAAAACAGTTTGCTCATGAGGGAAGACTCCCGCTTGGTTCGAAGCGGCTAGTCTAGCGCTCCGGGGAGAATCCTGCTGGACGCGTGGACGGCGAGCCGCCCGCGCGTTCAACCGGCGTGCGACCGGACGATACGTTATCGCGCGACGCGCACCACCATGATCCCGGCCCGCAAGCCGACCCGCACGTCCGGGTTCGGGAACACGACGAATTCCTCGTCGTGCTGCACGGTGTACACGGTGTCGCCGTCGGTGGCGATGACCTCGCCCTTGCGGAGCGGCGTGAAGTTCTCGGTATCCTTTCCGAACCCCATGCGGAAGGCATCGGACAGCTTCATGATCGAACGCGCCGTGTCGAACACGATCGGCGCGTCGCCCGCCGGCGCAGGCGCGCCGCGCAGCAGCGCATGCAGGGCGGATGCCATCGCGGCGAACTGCGACAGGTCGTTCTGCCCC
Source organism: uncultured Massilia sp. (assembly GCA_963529995.1). GTDB lineage: Bacteria > Pseudomonadota > Gammaproteobacteria > Burkholderiales > Burkholderiaceae_D > Telluria. The sequence goes on from CAUSCY010000008.1 coordinate 110,580, forward strand.
AGCGTGCCGATGCGGCCCAGCTCCACCGTCGAGGCGGCGGCGCCGTGCTGCTGCGCCGTCCAGTAGCTGTAAGTGCCGGCCGACGCGGGATTCATGATGACGGCCTCGATGCCGCCCCTGCCCAGCCAGTCGATCAGGGCGTTGCGCGCGCCCTCCTCGATCAGCTGCGGCACGATGGCAAAGCGCGGATAGCGCGAGCCGCGGATCGCCGTGTGCATGTCGAGGTGCCAGCGGCGCCGACCGGCGCCGTCGAAGAAGGCAGCCGTGGCGGCGATCAGGTCGTCGGCGCGGCCGGCCTCGAAGGTGCCGGCCAGGTCGCCCCGTTCGCTGCGGAACATGCGATTCAGGTCGGCATCGACGAAGCGCTTGCCCGCCGCGATCGCGTCGATGTTCCCGACGCACAGCATCAGGTCCACGGCCAGCGCGGACGGCGCGCGCGACAAGGCCTCGATGGCGTGCGCCACCATCTCGATCGGTCCCGTCTCGTCGCCGTGCACGCCCACCGACAGCAGCACGCTCGTACGTTCTTCCGGACGTAAGGCACTGCGGACGGTCAGCACGCCCTTGGCGGGCAGGCCGACCGCGAAGCCGGCGTCCGCGAAGCGCCGGGCGACTTCGCCGAAATCGGCCCGGGCCAGGGCCCGCACCGATTCCGGCAGCGCGTCGTGTGAAGTCGCGCTCATGGCATCAAGCCGCAAGGCGTTCCGGGTTCGAACCCTCCGACAGCGACCACACGTCCAGCATGGCCTGCTCGAGGTCCGTCGCCTGGGCATAGCCCGTCAGGCCCATCGATGCGGCCAGCGCGTCGACGCCGGCCAGCATGTCGCCGCCCTGGCTGCGTTCCAGCACCAGCATCAACAGGCGCTGCTGCGTGCGGCGCAGGGCCTGCAGCGCGTAGTTGCGCAGCTGTTCCTGCGACTTGCTGGTGGCCGGCAGCTTCAGGCCGCGCTCCAGCGTGTCGATGCCCGCTTTCGCGCGCAGCGCCATGCCCACTTCCAGGAACTGCGCCAGCGACATGCCTTGCGGACGCTGGACCGACACGGCCGCGAACAGGAAGGCCGCGAGCGACTCGATCGTGTCGACGGTCTTCCAGGCTTGCGCGAATGCCGGCGACAGGGTGCTCTGCATGTCCGCTTCGGTACGCGCAGGCAGCAGTTTCGCCACCTCGTCCGGGGAGCCGAACAGCGTCGACAGCTCGGCCATGCCGCCCGCGCCGTCCTGTTCCGCCGGCAGCGACAGCACGCCCTCGATCACGGTGCGCAGCATCACGCGGGTGCGCGCATCGACCTGTTGCGACACGTCGCGCGGCACCGCCAGGGCGTCCGCGTCGAGCGCCTCGAACACGGGCGCCAGGTGCAGCGCGGCCCAGGCCTGGCCCCAGGCCAGGACCACGGCGGTGTCGTCGATGCGGTGTTCCAGCGCCAGGTCGCGCAGCATCAGCGGACCGCAGCGGTTGACCGCTTCGTTGGCCAGCACGGTCGCCAGGATGGCGTTGGCCAGCGGGTGCGCCAGCGGATCGCGGGTGGCGACCAGTTGCGCCGGAAAGTACGGGCGCAGGATGGTCTCGGCCCATGGCTGCTCGGTCAGCGGCAGCGCGGCCAGCGTACGCTTGAAGCGGTTCTTGACGTTGGCGACGACGACGGCCAGTTCCGGCGTGGTGAGGCCCAGGCCCAGTGCCTTGCGGCGCTGCAGTTCGGTCTCGCTCGGCAGCTGTTCCAGCTCGCGCGAGACGGCACCTTCGGCTTCCAGGCTGGCGATCAGGGCGGCATAGCCGTCGACCACGGCGCCGCTGCCCTGCGCCTGCGCTTCGCGCACCAGCAGGTGGGTCTGCAGCGTGTTGTCGCGCAGGACCAGGTCCTCGATGTCGCCCGTCATCTCGTTCAGGATGCGGTTACGGTCGGCCTCCGGCAGCTGGCCGGCATTGACTTCGGTGTCCAGCCAGATCTTGACGTTGACTTCGTGGTCGGAGCAGTCCACGCCGGCCGAGTTGTCGATCGCATCGGTGAAGATGCGGCCGCCGGCCAGGGCGAACTCGATGCGGCCGGCTTGGGTCGCGCCCAGGTTGCCACCCTCGGCCACGACCTTCACGCGCAGCTCGTTGCCGCTGACGCGGATATTGTCGTTGGCGCGGTCCTTCACCTGGGCGTGGGTCTCGTTCGACGCCTTGATGTAGGTGCCGATGCCGCCGTTGTAGAACAGGTCGACCGGCGCCAGCAGGATGCGGTGCATCAGCTCTTCCGGAGTCAGGCTGGTTTCCTGGATGTCCAGCGCGGCGCGCACTTCCGGCGAAATCTCGATGTGGCGCGCGCTACGCGGATAGACGCCGCCGCCCTGCGAGATCAGCTTCTTGTCGTAGTCTTCCCACGAAGAGCGCGGCAGCGCGAACATGCGCTTGCGCTCTTCGAACGAGACGGCGACGTCCGGGTTCGGATCGAGGAAGATGTGGCGGTGGTCGAACGCGGCCAGCACCTTCAGCTGGCGCGACAGCAGCACGCCGTTGCCGAACACGTCGCCCGACATGTCGCCCACGCCCACCATCGTGACGGGGGTCGTGTTCATGTCGTGGCCCATCTCGTAGAAGTGGCGCTTGACGGCCTCGAAGGCGCCCTTGGCCGTGATGCCCATCTTCTTGTGGTCGTAGCCGTTCGAGCCGCCCGAGGCGAACGCGTCGCCCAGCCAGAAGCCGCGCGAGACGGCGATGCTGTTGGCGATGTCGGAGAAGGTAGCGGTGCCCTTGTCGGCCGCCACCACCAGGTACGGGTCGTCCTGGTCGTAGCGCACGGTGGCTTCCGGCGCCACGATCTCGCCGCGCACGCGGTTGTCGGTCACTTCCAGCAGGCTGGCGATGAACAGGCGGTAGACTGCCTCGCCCTCGGCCGCCACGACCTCGCGTGCGGCGTTCGCCGGCATCTGCTTGCAGACGAAGCCGCCCTTCGAGCCGGCAGGCACGATCACGGCGTTCTTGACCATCTGCGCCTTCACCAGGCCCAGCACCTCGGTGCGGTAGTCTTCCATGCGGTCCGACCAGCGCAGGCCGCCGCGGGCGACGGGGCCGCCGCGCAGGTGCACGCCTTCGAAGCGGCGCGAGAACACGTAGATCTCGCGGAACGGACGCGGTTCCGGCACCAGCTGCAGGTTGCTGGTGTCGAACTTGAAGATGATTTTTTCGCCGCGGTTTTCCTCTTGACTCTGGAAGTAATTGGTGCGCACCGTGGCCATCACCAGGTCGATCATGGCGGCCATGATCTCTTCCGTGTCGGCGTGGTTCACGTTAGCCAGCGACGCCCTCAGCGCGTCCAGCTTGGCGTTGCCCGATGCGCGCTGGTCTTCCGGCAGCGCCGGGTTGAAGCGCAGCTTGAAGCCTTCGACCAGTTCGCGCACCAGGTCGGCGCGCACGCGCAGCGTCTCGGCCATGTAGCGGGTCGAGAACTTGCTGCCGGCCTGGCGCCAGTAGCCCAGGTAGGCGCGCACGAGCTGCACTTCGCGCAGCGACAGGCCGCCTTCCACGGTCAGGCCGTTCAGGCGGCCGTCTTCCGCCTCGTCGTTGATCAGCGCGGCGAACAGTTCCTCGGCCGCTGCGCCGATGCCCGGCTTGGCCAGCTTGGCGGCGGATTCCGCGTCGACGATGAGGCTCGTGACGTAGTGGCGGGTGCCGTCCGGGGTGGCGATCCAGAAGCTCTGTTCGCGGTCGATCGCGACGCCGGCGTTCTGCAGCGCCGGCAGGATGCGCGACAGCGAGGGCACGGAGCCCGTCGAGTACAGGCGAATCGAGGAACCTTCGCCGGCATCGGCTTCGATGCGCACCGACACGTGGTTCGGCTTGCCGTTGTTCAGGATGGCGCCCACGTCGCGGAACGCGACTTCCGGCGCGGTGGCGGCCACGTAGTTCACCGGCAGCGTCGGCAGCAGCTTGCGCAGCGCGTTACGGGTCGGGACGTCGGCGACCGAATCGGTCAGCGCGGTGTAGCGGTCGTGCCAGCCGTCCAGCACGGACAGCAGGGGCTTCTGGATGTCGGCTTCCAGGTCGAGCGGATTGCGCGCGGCCTGGGCGATCAGGTAGACGCGGGCCAGCGGACCGTCGGCCACCAGGGTCTGGGTGCGCACGTCGATCGCGCCCGAGCTGTCCTTCAGGGCCTGGGCCATGGCGGCGACGACGGCGGCGCTGTAGCGCTCGCGCGGCAGGTAGACCAGCACGTTCAGGTGGCGGCCGTAGACGTCGCGGCGCGCGAACACCTTGGCGCGCGGCTGCTTGTACAGCGAGACGACGGCGCTGCAGACCTGGGCCAGCCATTCCGGATCGGCTTCCAGCGCCTCGGTGCGCGGCAGCGATTCCAGGATCTCGATGAATTTCTCGGCGCGGAAACCTTCCTGGCGCACGCCGGCGATGCCCAGCACCTTGGCCACGCGACCGCGCGCGAACGGCAGGCGCGCCAGCGGGGTCGAGGTGGCGGCGCGGGTGAACAGGCCGACGAAGCAGTGTTCGCCGACGGTATTGCCCTGGGCGTCGGTGGAGCGCACGCCGATGAAGTCCAGCGGCTGGTCGCGGTGCAGCGTGCCGGCCACGTCGGCGCGCACGATCGACAGCGTCTCGTCGCGCTTGGACAGGATGTTCAAGTCGCCCGGGATGTTCTGCAGGCAGGTGCCGTACACTGGATGCGAGGTGTCCTGCAGCACGCCGATGCGGCTCGGGATGTCGCGTTCCAGCTCGGTCACGCCCGGCTTGACGAAGTAGTAGGCATAGCCGAACGGCTCGAAGCCTTCGTTCTTGGCCCACTCCAGGAAGGACGAGACTTCCTGGCCGTTGGCGGTGCCCTGGCTTGCCGATGCTGCCGCCACCTGGGTCATGCGGTCGCGCATGGCCAGGTTGTCGCGGTGGACGATGGCGGCGTCGCGCGCCACCATCTGCAGGCGCGCGATCAGTTCGGCCAGTTCTTGCTGCGGCAGGTCCTCGGCCAGCAGGCACAGGACGTAGGATTCGAGCGGGGCGCCTGTTTCGCCGACGGCGGTCACCTTGCCCGACGCGTCGCGGCGCACCGGCAGCACGGCGTTCATGACGCCCGAGGCGACCACGCGCTGGCGGCGCAGCGCCATCACGAAGGAATCGACGAGGTAGGGCATGTCCTCGTTCAGGATCAGCAGAGCGGTCGACATGCCGCGCGACCCGTCGGTGTAGCGCATCTGGGCGATCTGGCAGCCCGGCCCGGTGCGCTGCGTCACCTGCGTGAAGCCGTCCCACAGCACCGGCGCCAGCGTGGCGGGCGCGATGCCGGCCAGGTCTTCCTCGTCCAGGGAGCCGAGCCAGGCGCCGATCAGGGCACCGGCCTGCTCGCCGACATTGGCCGGCTTGTTCTCGTTGACGAGCGCGAGGATGCTGGTGCGCAGGTCTTGAGGCATGTCTTTGTTCATTTGCTTCTCCAGAGCTGATTGATTGCGCGGGTTGCGCCGTCGCTTGTGGCGGCGGCGCTTCTCATTTCTTTTCCCGCTTTTACGGACAGGGCTGTCCCGTCCCGATCTACGTGCTTCCTTGTGGCCGGAAGCTAATCCGTTATTAGAACATGCCGCCCGGCCGGTCCGCTGGCCGCGGCAGCATCCTTGTGCATTCCTTACGACAGGTCGTACAGACCCGGCAGGCCGAGGATGCGTTCCAGGTCCTCCAGCGCGGCCATGCATTCGCGCGCCAGCTGCGGGTCGGCCAGGTCCTTCGGCTCGACGCGGTCGCGGTAGTGACGCTCGACCCAGGGCACCAGGCGCGCATACAGGTCCTCGTTCATCAGCACGCCCTGGTGCATGGCCCGGGCCTCGGCATCCGTCAGCACCACGCGCAGGCGCAGGCAGGCGGGGCCGCCGCCGTTGCGCATGCTCTGGCGCAGGTCGAACTCGACCAGCTCGTCGATCGCGCCGCCGGACGCCACCAGCTGCTGCAGGTAACCCGACACGGCCGCGTTCTCGCGGCATTCGTGCGGCACCACCAGCGCCATGCGGCCGTCCGGCTTGCTCAGCAGCTGGCTGTTGAACAGGTAGCTGGCGACGGCATCGGCGACCGGCACCGCGCCCGTGTCGACGCGCACGGCCTGCAGGTCCGCGCCCACGCCGGCCAGCGCGCGGCGCAGGGCGTCCAGCGTGCCCGCCTCGTCGGCGAAGGCCTGCTCGTGGTAGAACAGCACGTTGCCGTTGCCGACCGCGATCACGTCGTTGTGGAACACGCCCTGGTCGATCACGTCCGGGTTCTGCGACGCGAACACGGTGCGCGCGGCGTCCAGGCCGTGCAGGCGGGCGATGGCCTGCGAGGCTTCCAGCGTCTGGCGCGCCGGGTATTTCCTGGGCGCGGGTGCGGACGGGTCGAACTCGACGCGGCCATAGACGAAGAACTCGACGCCGGCGGCGCCGTAGCTGCTTGCGAAGCGCGTGTGGTTGGCGGCGCCTTCGTCGCCGAACGCCGGCGTCGAGGGCAAGGCGTCGTGCACGACGAAGTGCTCGCTGTCGGCGAACAGGGCGCGCAGCGTGCGCGTGGCCTGCACGTGTTCCTCGGCGCGGTGCAGTTTATTGTTCAGGTTCGCCGCGGTGAAGTGCACGCGTCCGTCCGCCGTGTCGGCCGACGGGCTGACGGTGGCGGCGTTCGCCGTCCACATCGGCGAAGCGGACCAGGCGCAGGCCAGGATCACGGGCGCTTCGCGCCAGGCGCCCGCCAGCACGTCGGCATCGGTGCCGGAAAAACCGAGCTTGCGCAGCATGCGGAAGTTGGGACGCGACTGCGGCGGCAGCAGGCCTTGCGCGAAGCCGCGCGCGGCCAGCGCGCGCATCTTGGCCAGGCCCTGCAGGGCGGCCTGGCGCGGATTCGATGCGCTCTTGACGTTGTTGAAGGAAGCGACGTTGCCGAACGATAGGCCGGCATAGTTGTGCGATGGCCCGACCAGGCCATCGAAGTTGAATTCACGGGCGTTGTACATAGGGGTGCTTGGTCCTCAGAAGCTCAGGCCCGGCGACAGCTTGGCCGGCATCTCCAGTTCGGACGTCTCGATCGAGGCGACCGGGTAGGCGCAGTAGTCGGCCGCGTAATAGGCGCTGGGGCGGTGGTTGCCGGACTTGCCGACGCCGCCGAACGGGGCCGAGCTGGCCGCGCCCGTGGTCGGGCGGTTCCAGTTGACGACGCCGGCGCGCGCGCGGATCGCGAAGCGCTTCCACAGCGCTTCGGACGGCGACAGCAGGGCGGCGGCCAGGCCGAATTCAGTGGCGTTGGCGGCGGCGATGGCGGCATCGAAGTCCGGCACGCGGATCACCTGCAGCAGGGGACCGAACCATTCCTCGTCCGGGATGCCTTGCGCATGCGTGACGTCGACGATGCCGGCCGTGACGAAGCCCGCTTCCGGGTCGCGCTGGCGCAGCGGCAGCAGCACCTTGCCGCCCTTCTCTTCCATCATCGCCTGGGCCTTGACCAGCTGACCGGCCACGGCAGCCGAGACCACCGGCCCCATGAACGGCTGCGGCTCGGCGTTGGACGGGCCGACGACCAGCTTGGCGGCCACCTCGACCAGGCGCTCGATGAAGGCCTGCCCCTGCGGCGTGTCGTGCACGACGAGGCGGCGCGCGCAGGTGCAGCGCTGGCCGGCCGAGATGAAGGCCGACATCACCGTGTGGTGCACGGCGGCGTCGACGTCCTCGACGTCCCACACCACCAGCGGGTTGTTGCCGCCCATTTCCAGCGCCAGCATCTTGCCCGGCTGGCCGGCCAGCTGCTTGTGCAGGGCCACGCCCGTGTGGCTGCTGCCGGTGAACAGGATGCCGTCGATGTCCGGGTTCTGCGACAGGGTCACTCCGGTGTCGCGGGCGCCGTTGACGAGGTTCAGCACGCCCGCCGGCAGGCCGGCCTGTTCCCACAGCTGCACGGTACGCACGGCCGTGCGCGGCGCGTATTCGCTGGGCTTGAACACGAGGGTATTGCCGGCGATGAGGGCGGGCACGATGTGGCCGTTCGGCAGGTGGCCGGGGAAGTTATACGGGCCGAACACGGCGAACACGCCGTGCGGGCGGTGGCGCAGCACGGCATTGCCGTCGGCGACCTTGGCGTTCGTCTCTCCCGTGCGGGCGGTGTGCGACTGTACCGAGATGTCGACCTTGTTGGCCATCGTCGTCACTTCGGTGCGCGCTTCCCACAGGGGCTTGCCGACTTCTTCGGCGATGATGGCAGCGAGTTCCTCGTTGTGCTCCTTGAGCAGGTCGCGGAAACGCTGGCAGATCGCGATGCGCTGTTCCAGGCCGGTGAAGGCCCAGGCCTCGAAGGCGGCGCGGGCCGCGCCGACGGCTTGCGCGATGTCGTCGACGCTCGATGCATTGCTGGTCCAGGTGCGGCGGCCGGTGGACGGGTCGATGGTGGCCAGTTCCGCGCCGCTGCCGGCGCGCCAGGCGCCGTTGATGTAGTTCGACAGGTTAGCCATGGTTGCTCCTCAGTTTTTCCTCAGTTTTTCCTGACGTTCAGTGCGAGCGTGCGCACCTCGTCGCCCGGCCGGCAGTGCAGCAACTGCAGCTCGCGCATCGACAGGGCGACCTTGCCGTCGTCGACGGCGGCGTGGGCCAGCACCATGCGGAAATCGTCCAGCCGCGTGTTCGACACGAGCAGCGGCGCCGCTTCCGGGTCCGGGTGGCCCTCGTCCGCCTGCGCCAGCGCCGAATCGCGCACGGCGCGCAGCTCGGCCGCGCGGCCCTGCAGCACGGGGCCGGCGTCGAAGATGTCGACGTAGCCTTCGTAGTGCATGCCTTCCTGCTCCAGCAGCTTCCTGGCCGGCAGCGTCGAGTTGTGCACCTGGCCGATCACCTGCTGGGCATCGTCCGGCAGGTAGGCCACGTACAGCGGCTGGCGCGGCATCAGTTCGGCGATGAAGGATTTCTTGCCGATCGCCGTCAGGCCGTCGACGTGGTCGAAGTCCATCTTGAAGAAGTGGCGCCCCAGGCCTTCGTAGAAGGGCGAGGTGCCATCCTCGGCCTGGTAGCCGCGCATCTCGGCGATGATCTTCTCGGTGAACAGGTGCTGGAACTGGGCGATGAACAGGAAGCGGCTCTTCGACAGCCATTTGCCGTTGTAGCCCTGACGGTATTCCGGCATCAGGAACAGCGAGCACAGTTCGCTCGAACCGGTCAGGTCGTTCGACAGGTACAGCGTGTCCATGCGCGTGAACACGTTCAGTTCGCGGCTGGAATGCACCAGCGTGCCGATGCGGTAGTTATAAAAGGGTTCGGTCAGGCCGACCGCGGCCTTGATGGCGCACACGCCGGCCAGGCGGCCGCCCACGGTGTCCTCCATCACGAACATGTAGTCGCGCTCTTCGGGCGGGATGGTCCCGGCGAACGAGGCGACGGCGATGCCGACGCGCTCGCCCAGCATGGCGCGGTCGGGTTTCAGCGTCGTCATGCCGCTGCCGACCTGTTGCGCCATCTCGATCAGCGGGTCGATGTCGGCCAGGGTGATTGCACGGATGACGAGCATGGATTCCTCTTTATTCACAGGCGCACGCAAATGACGTTGTCGCCGGCGTCCACGCCCAGCGCTGCGCGCGCCTCGGGCGGCAGGCTGATCGCGTCGCCGACGTCGAGCGGTGGGCAGGACAGCACGACGGCGCGGAAATTCCGCTCGCTGCTGGCGATGGCATAGTCGACCAGCGCCGGCTTGCCGCCCCTTGCGGGCGGCTGCTGTTCGCTGCTGGCGACCTTGCGCACCACCGCGCCGCGGAAGGAACGCAGGCCGTTCTTGTGCGCCTGCAGGATCGGGCCGCCGTCGAAGATGTCGACGTATTCGTCGGCCTCGAAGCCTTCTCCCGTCAGCAGGTCGAAGGCGAGCTGGCCGTTCGGATGGATCTGGCCCATGGCCGCCTGCGCGGGACCGGGCAGCAGCGGCACGTAGACCGGGTAGTGCGGCATCAGCTCGACGATCAGCGTGCGGTTGCGCGCGCCGCCGATGGTGCGCTCGGCATCGAGGAAGTCCATCTTGAAGAACTTGCGGCCCAGCGCATCCCAGAACGGCGACTGGCCGTTCTCGTCGGTGACGCCGGCCAGCGGCACGAAGAAGCGGTCGCCGAAGCGGTGCGGCGCCAGCACGGCGTACAGCAGGCGGGCGCGCGACAACAATGCGGCTTCACGACTGGCCGCTGCGCGCTCGGCGCCCGCGGCGCGGTGGATGTAGAAGCCGGACAGCTGCGAATAGGAGGTCAGCTCCGAGCACAGCGTGAGCGCATGCACGCTGTGGCTGATGTTCAGGTCGCGCGAGACCTGCTGGATGACGTCGTTGCGGAACGCGAAATAGGTGCCGTTCGAGCCGGCCGACGCATGGATGGCGGCGGTGCCGGCCAGCGTGCGCGTGGCCAGGTCTTCCAGCACGAACAGGTAGGACTCTTCGCTGGGAATGTCGACATGGGCCGAGAACGAGGCGCCGGAGCGCTCGACGAACGCGGCGATCTTTTCGCGCGTGCGCGGCAGCGTATGCACTCCCGGCGTGGACGCGGCGAGCAGCGTCTCGAGGGCGCCGACATCCGCTGGCTCTACCGGACGGACTACGTACATGGAAACTCCCGGAAAGGCATGGGTCGAAACGCGGCGGCCCGGTCGCCCGGGCCGCACTGCATCATGGAGATTACGCTGCCGCGAATTCGTCGGCCGCGGCGCGCATGATGCGGTCCGCTTCGGCGATCTGCTCGTCCGAGACGATCAGCGCCGGCGCCAGGCGCACGACGTCGGGACCGGCGATCAGCAGCATCAGGCCCAGTTTCTCGGCGACCTTGGTGTAGTCCTTCGACTTGCCCTTGACGCCGTCGGCCATCGGCAGGCCGATCAGCAGGCCCTTGCCGCGCGGCTTGCCGAACAGTTGCGGATAGTCGGCCGCCAGCTTCTCCAGGTTGGCGAAGACCTTGGCGGATGCCGTGCGCACGCGCTCCAGGAAGGCCGGCTGGTTGATCTGCTCGATCACGTTCAGCGCCACGGTGGTGGCCAGCGGGTTGCCGCCGTAGGTGGTGCCGTGCGAGCCGACGTTGAAGTGCTGGGCGATGTCCTCGGTGGTCAGCATGGCGCCGATCGGATAGCCGTTGCCCAGGGCCTTGGCCGAGGTCAGGATGTCCGGGGTGACGCCCACGTTCATGTAGTCGTACAGCGCGCCGGTGCGGCCTACGCCGGACTGCACTTCGTCGAACACGAGCAGCGCGCCGGTCTGGTCGCACAGTGCGCGCAGTTCCTTCAGGAAGGCGGTATCGCCCGGGATCACGCCGCCCTCGCCCTGGATCGGCTCGACGATCACGGCGGCCACGTCGTCCTTGATCGCGGCGCGCGCGGCTTCGATGTCGTTGTAGTTGATGTGGTTGATTTCCGGCGGCAGCGGCTCGAAACCTTCGGTGTACTTCGACTGGCCGCCGACCGACACGGTGAACAGCGTGCGACCGTGGAACGAGGCGTAGCACGACACGATGCGCGACTTGTGCGGACCGAACTTGGTGTGCGCGTACTTGCGCGCCAGCTTCAGCGCCGCTTCGTTGGCTTCGGCGCCCGAATTGCAGAAGAAGGCGCGGTCGGCGAAAGTGGCCTCGGTCAGCGCGGCGGCCAGGCGCAGCACCGGCTCGTTGGTGTAGCCATTGCCCAGGTGCCACAGGGTATTGATCTGGCGCGTCATCGCGTCGACGAGGACCGGGTTGCAGTGACCCAGGCTCGAGACGGCGATGCCAGAGGTAAAGTCGAGGTAATGCTTGCCGTCCTGGTCCCACACGTCCAGGCCCGCGGCGCGCACCGGCACCATTGCGGCCGGGGCGTAGGTCGGGACGAGCACCTCGTCGAAAGTCTGGCGTGTGACAGGACGCGTGGTGACACCCGATTCGAGCTTAGCATTCATGACGTTTTCCTCATCCAAATTAAGGTTCGCGCGAACTCCAGCAGCCGCGCCGAGCGCTTCATTATAAGGAAGCCAAACCTTGCCCTTCTTTCCGATCTGCGACAGGCATTTTCATTTTTGGACTGGCAACATCCCCTCCCCGGGTTTGCGCCAACCCAAACCGGGGTCAGAGCCAGGGTCAGAGCCCCAAAAATGGAAATTACCGCATGGCTCTTGCCAAAAACCGGGCTCTGACCCCGGCTCTGACCCCGGTTTGAGGTGGATTAAGTGAATTATTCGCTGAGCTTGCGCTGGCGTTCTTCGCGCGGGGTGTTGCCGAACAGGGCGCCGAAGGCGGTGGAGAAGTGGGAGCCGGACGAGAAGCCGCACATCAGGCCGACCTGGACGATCGAGTAGTTGGTGTCGCGCAGCAGCTGGCGCGCGCGCTTCAGGCGCAGTTCGAGGTAGTAGCGCGAGGGCAAGGCGCCCAGGTATTGCTTGAACAGGCGTTCCAGCTGGCGCCGCGAGATGCCGGCCAGTTGGGCGATCTCGTCGGTGGACAGCGGCTCCTCGATGTTCGCTTCCATCAGGGTGACGGCCTCGGTCAGCTTGGGCTGCAGCACGCCGAAGCGCGCCTGCAGGGCCACGCGCTGGCGTTCTTCCGGGCCGCGCACGCGGTCGACGCACAGGATTTCCTTGACCTGGGCCTGGGCCGTGGCGCCGAACAGCAGGTCGATCAGCGTCAGGGCGAAGTCGAGGCTGCCGGCGCCGCCGCAGCAACTGAGGCGCGTGCCGTCGATCTCGTACAGGTGGGGGCTCAGCAGGGACTGGTCGGCCAGCATGTCGGCGTCCGGATACAGCGACCAGGGCAGCGCGATGCGCATGCCGCCCAGCACGCCCGCCTCGGCCAGCCACAGCACGCCGGCGCCGACCCCGCCCCAGCACGGCGCCTCGCGGCAGCGGCGGGCCAGCGCGCGCAGGTTGGCCGGACGCAGTCCCGCCTCGGCCTCGTCCGCGGCCAGCAGCACGATGTGCCAATGGGGCTGGGCCTCGCCGGCGAACTTGTCCGGGCTGCGCACGTCCACGTGCAGACGCTGCGGTCCCAGCACCTTGGCCGCCAGGCGCAGCGGCTGCACCAGTCCGGACCAGGTCAACGTATCCGGTTCGCCGCCGTTGACCAGTAGGATGCGCAGCGGCGCCTCCTGCGCCAGGCGGGACAAATCAGCTTGCGCCATGGAAGGACTGTGCGCGGCGGTTCGTGGACATTGCGGGGACGGGATCAGGCTCGCGCCGGAAGTTGATTCGGTTGTCTATGATACTGGAGAACAACTGCATGGCGGCGGCTATAATCCGCCTGTCCGCCGCCATGGCGGCAGCGATTTCGATTATCTGGACCGCGTACCAGGCAACACCATAAAGGAACACCCGTGAAAACAGCCCTGCTGGAAGGTAAGAAGCCCGCCCATTTCGACAAGCACATCATCGGCAACCTGCTGCTCGACGTGGCCACGCCCGACGAAGTGCGCGAGGAAGAAATGCTGATCGGCGTGCGCAACGAGGCCGGCGAGATCTATCGCCTGATCGGCGCGACCAAATTGAACAGCTTCATGAACGCCGTCGAGGAATTGTTCGACCTGGGCCTCGTCGACGAACTGCAGGATACCGAAGAGCCGAAGGACGGCTGCGACGCCATCTTCAGCGAACCCTGATGCAATAACGACAGCCTGCAGCGGATTTATTGCAGGCAAAATGTTTCTTGGGAGTATAATTTTCCCATGGACCGAATCGACGCCCTCAAGAGCATTGCCGCGCAAGCCGGGCGCGGCGACCTCGCCTTTCCGACCCACGTCGACGCGACGCTGAAGCTGCAGCGCGCGCTGAGCGACCCCGAATGCCACATCGACGAAGCCGCGCGGCTGGTGCAGACCGAGCCGCTGCTGGCGGCGCGCACCGTCGCGATCGCCAACTCGGCCGCCTATAACCGGACGGGCAACGATGTGACCAACGTCAAGGCCGCCGTGCAGCGCGTGGGCTTTCGCACCCTCGGCGCCCTGGCGGCGGCCGTCATCGTGCGCCAGCTCGCCAGCGAGATCACCGATCCCGTGTTGCGCGCCAAGGCCGACCGCCTGTGGGAACACTCGGCCCACGTGGCCGCGCTGGCGCAGGTGATCGCGCGGCGCGTCTCGCGCGTCGATCCGGAGACGGCGATGTTCGCCGGCATCGTGCACGAGGTCGGCGGCTTCTACCTGCTGTCGCGCGCGCCGGAATTCCCGGGGCTGCTCGACGGCGACCCGTACGACTGGATCGAGCACGGCGAAACGGCGATCGGCCGCGGCGTGCTGCAGAAGCTGGGCGTGCCCGCCCCCGTGATGGGCGCCATCGAGGCGCTGTGGAACGGCATGCGCGCGCTCCCTCCGGAAACCCTGGGCGACACGCTGCTGCTGGCGAACGACCTGGCCCCGGTCCCCTCTCCCTTGCTGGAACGTCCGGAACTGTCCGACCTGCAGGCCTCGGCCACCATCGACTTCGCCGTCGGCGAGGGCAGCCTGACGAGCATCCTGCAGGAGTCGGCGGAAGACGTGCGCAGCCTGGGCATCGCGCTGTCCTGAGGTACTAAACGGACGGACAAAAAAAATCCCGCTACATGAGCGGGAAAAGTCCAAAACTAGGGATGTCCTGAAAGAGACAGTTCCATCTTAGTTCCCTCGTCCCGCCTACTCTGTGCGTTGACTCACATCTGTTAAATTTTTTTGAGAATGTGAACTGACGGGTCGCGTCGGCGCAAAAAAAAACCCGCTCCTTGCGGGAGCGGGTGAAGTCCAAAACTAGGGATGTCCTGAAAGAGACGAGTCCATCTTAAGCTTCGCCTAAGCGATCCTCTGTGCGCTGTTTCACTTTCAGCAAAAGAAAAAGCCGCCCGGCTATGCCGTGCGGCTTTTTGCGTGCGAGAGCTCAGGCTCAGACGACGGCGCCGTCGGTCTCGTCGCGCTCCTTGACCGGCTTGATCAGGTCTTCGCGCTTCACGCCCAGCCATTTCGCAATGGCGGCCGCCACGAACACGGACGAGTAGATACCGAACAGGATACCGATGGTCAGGGCCATCGCAAAGTAATGCAGGCTCTGGCCGCCGAAGAACAGCATCGACAGCACCATCATCTCGGTACAGCCGTGGGTGATGATGGTACGCGAGATGGTGCTGGTGATCGCGTGGTCGATGACTTCCGAGACGCTCATCTTGCGCTGCTTGCGGAAGGTCTCGCGGATCCGGTCGAAGATGACGACCGATTCGTTGACGGAGTATCCCAGCACGGCCAGGATACCGGCCAGCACGGTCAGCGAGAATTCCCACTGGAAGAAGGCGAAGAAGCCCAGGATGATCACGATGTCGTGCAGGTTGGCGATGATCGCCGCCACCGCGAACTTCCACTCGAAGCGCACGGCCAGGTAGACCATCACGCCCACCACGACCATGATCAGCGCGTTCAGGCCGTTCTGCGCCAGTTCGTCGCCGACCTGGGCGCCGACGTAGTCGACGCGCTGCAGGCTCACCACTTCGGCGCCGGCCGCGTTGACGCAGCTGTTGCGGGTGACGCTCTCGCCCTTGGCGGTGGTCTGCTGGACCTGCTTCGGTGCGCCGCTCTCGGCCGCGCACAGCGCGTTGAACACGGCGGTCGACGCGTTGTTGGCATTGCTGCCCTCACGGATCGGCAGGCGCAGCAGCACGTCCTGCGCCGTGCCGAAGCTCGACACTTCCGGCTGCTCGTAGCCCAGCTTGGTCAGCGAGGCGCGGATCTTTTCCTGGTCGGCCGCGTGCGGATAGCGCAGCTCCATCACGGTACCGCCGGTGAACTCCACCGAGAAGTGCAGGTGCTTGGTCACCAGGAAGTAGACCGCCGCGACGAAGGTCAGCGCCGAGATCACGTTGAAGATCAACGCGTAGCGCATGAACGGGATGTCCCGTTTAATCTTGAAAAATTCCATGTTCTACCCCGGTTCCTTATTCCTTGGCGGCGGTCTTGCGGGCGCCTCCGGCAGTCATGCCCGGCGTCCAGACGGTGCCGATGGCGATCTTGTTCAACTTCTTCTTGCGGCCGTACCAGAGGTTCACGACGCCGCGCGAGACGAACACGGCCGAGAACATCGAGGTCAGGATGCCCAGGCAGTGCACGACGGCGAAGCCGCGCACGGCGCCCGAACCGAACACGACGAGGGCCAGGCCGACGATCAGCGTGGTCACGTTCGAGTCCAGGATGGTCGCCCAGGCGTGGCTGAAGCCGGCCGAGATGGCGGCCTGCGGCGTATTACCGGCACGCAGTTCCTCGCGGATGCGCTCGTTGATCAGCACGTTCGAGTCGATCGCCATGCCGAGCGCCAGCGCGATTGCCGCGATACCCGGCAGCGACAGCGTCGCCTGCAGCGTGGACAGCAGGGCCAGCAGGAACAGCAGATTGCAGGCCAGTGCCAGCACGCTGAAGAAGCCGAACAGCTGGTAGTAGATGATCATGAAGGCCGCGATCGCCACGAAGCCCCACAGCGTCGAATGCAGGCCCTTGTTGATGTTCTCGGCGCCCAGCTGCGGGCCGACCACGCGTTCCTCGACGAATTCCATCGGGGCCGACAGCGCACCCGCACGCAGCAGCAGCGCGAGTTCGGAAGCGGCCGCCGGGCTCGCCATGCCGGTGGTCTGGAAGTTCGCGCCGAATTCGCTCTGGATCGTCGCAACCTGCAGCACCGTGTATTTA
Organism: uncultured Massilia sp.; assembly: GCA_963529995.1. Lineage (GTDB taxonomy): Bacteria > Pseudomonadota > Gammaproteobacteria > Burkholderiales > Burkholderiaceae_D > Telluria. The sequence goes on from CAUSCY010000008.1 coordinate 127,161, forward strand.
CCCTTTTCCTTCAGCAGCGTGGCCATGCGCTTGCCGACGCGCTCGCGCGTCATGGCGCGCATCTTGCGGCCCGCTTCGGCGTTCAGCTCGATGCTCACGGCCGGACGCTGGTTCTGGTCGAAGCTGGCGGTGGCGCTGATGATCGAGTCGCCGGACACGATGACGTCCTTCGAGACGACGACCGGGCCCGCGCCCTGGGTGAACAGCTCCGAGTTCAGCGGGATGGTGGAGGTCAGTTCGGTGCCCGGGGTGATGGTGTCGTCGGTCACGCGGAATTCCAGCGTCGCCGTGCGGCCGATGATGTCCTTGGCGTGGGCCACGTCCTGCACGCCCGGCAGCTGGACGACGATGCGGTCGCGGCCCTGCTGCTGGATGATCGGCTCGGTCACGCCCAGTTCGTTGATGCGCTTGCCCAGCGAGCTGATGTTCTGCTTGACGCCCTCTTCCACCACGCGCTGCAGCGCTTCCGGCTTGAGCGTGACCACCAGCTTCAGGTCGGTGCCGTCGGCGGCCTCGGCGAATGCCAGGTCCGTGTTCTGCGCCAGCACGCTGCGCGCCTTGGCGCGGGTGTCGGCGTCGCGGAACGCGATCTGGATGGCGTCGCCCACGCGCTCGATGCCGGCGTGGCGCACGTTGGCGTCGCGCAGCTGGGCGCGGGCCGATGCCAGGGTGGTCTTGATGCGGGTGTCCTGCACGGCCTTGGAATCGACCTGCAGCAGGAAGTGGACGCCGCCGCGCAGGTCCAGGCCCAGGTTCATCGGCAGCGCATGCAGCTTCTGCATCCAGACCGGCGTGTTCTTGGCCAGGTTGACGGTGACGATGTAGTCCGGGTCGGCCGGGTCGCGGTTCAGGTCGCGCTCCAGCGCCAGCTTGGCCTTGAACTGGTCGTCCGTGCTGGCGAAGCGGGCACGGACCGCGCTGCTGTCGCCGGCTCCTTCGAGGCCGACGGCATCGGCATTGATGCCGGCGCGCTTCAGCGCCTGGGCGACCTGGTCGCTCGTGTCGCTGTTGACCTTGACGGTGGCCTTGCCGGTGGTCACCTGCAACGCCGGCGAATCGCCGAAGTAATTGGGTGCCGTATAAAGCAGGCCGAGCAGTACTGTCACGAGGATCAGTATGTATTTCCAGAGGGGATAGCGGTTCATGATGTTCCAGCGTTCAAGGTTGGAGCAGATGCGGGGCTGGAGCGCGGCCCTCGCCGCGCGGGCCGGCTTACAGGGACTTCAGGGTGCCTTTCGGCAGCAGTGCGGTGACGGCGTTCTTCTGCACCACCATTTCGGTGCCGGCAGCCACTTCGATGGTCACGTAGGTGTCGGTGACCTTGGTCACGCGGCCCAGCACGCCGCCGACGGTGACGACTTCGTCGCCCTTGCCCAGCGCATCCATCATCGTGCGCAGTTCTTTCTGGCGCTTCTGCTGCGGACGGATCATGAGGAAATACATGACCACGAACATCAGGATCAGCGGTGCAAACGTGGTCAGGCTGCCCATCAGGCCAGGATCGGCGGCGGCGCCGGCGGTTTGCGCATAAGCGTTGGAAATGAACACAAGGACTCCCGAATATTGTAGGTGTGGTTAAAAAACGAGCGCTGTATTCTAGCACCCCGAAAAAGGCGACAGCCAGTTTCCCGGCATGTGGGAACGGCATGCCTATTTGCAAGACATTGCCAGAAATTTAATTTTGCGGTATGCATGGCGGGCACCGTGATCGATGCCACTGGCATCGATCACCCACCATGGCGTCACACGCCGCGTGCGCGGTCCGCGTTGAACTGCAGGCGGAACGCGTGGAACTTGTCCGCATCGATCGCGTCGCGGATCTCCTGCATCAGGTTCAGGTAGTAATGCAGGTTGTGGATCGTGTTCAGGCGGGCACCCAGGATTTCCTTCGAGCGATGGAGGTGGTGCAGGTAGGCGCGCGAGAAATTCTTGCAGCAATAGCAGGTGCAGGACTCGTCCAGCGGGGCCTTGTCGTCCTTGTAACGCGCGTTCTTGATCTTGAGGTCGCCAAAGCGGGTGAACAGCCAGCCGTTGCGGGCATTGCGGGTCGGCATGACGCAGTCGAACATGTCGACGCCGTTGGCCACGCCCGCGACCAGGTCTTCCGGCGTGCCCACGCCCATCAGGTAGTGCGGCTTGTTTTCCGGCAGGCGCGGTCCGACGTGCTCCAGGATGCGCATCATGTCTTCCTTCGGCTCGCCGACCGACAGGCCGCCGATGGCCAGGCCCGGGAAGTCGATCTCTTCCAGGCCGGCCAGCGATTCGTCGCGCAGGCGCTCGTACATGCCGCCCTGGACGATGCCGAACAGCGCATTCGGGTTTTCGCCCTTGTTGAACTCGTTCATCGAGCGCTGGGCCCAGCGCAGCGACATGCGCATCGACTTGGCCGCCTCTTCGGCGGTGGCCGGGCGGCCGTCGATCTCGTACGGCGTGCATTCGTCGAACTGCATGACGATGTCCGAGTTCAGCGAGCGCTGGATCTGCATCGAGATTTCCGGCGATAGGAACTGGCGCGAGCCGTCGATCGGCGAGGCGAACTTGACGCCCTCTTCCGTGATCTTGCGCATCGCGCCCAGCGAGAACACCTGGAAGCCGCCGGAATCGGTCAGGATCGGGCCATTCCATCCCATGAAGCCGTGCAGGCCGCCGAACTTGTCCAGCACCTCCGTACCCGGGCGCAGCCACAGGTGGAAGGTATTGCCGAGGATGATCTGCGAGCCGACCTGCTTCAGCTCGTCCGGGTCCATCGCCTTGACGGAGCCGTAGGTGCCGACCGGCATGAAGATCGGCGTCTCGATGGTGCCGTGGTTCAGCTTCAGGCGGCCGCGGCGGGCATGCGACAGGCCGCTCGTGTCTTTCTTAAGAAGGGTAAATTCCAGCATCGTAATGGTCAGGCTTGCGTGTAGCGTGAATGGGTGGTGAGCAGCATCGCGTCACCGTAGCTGAAGAAGCGGTATTCGCTGGCGATCGCGTGGGCATACGCCTTGCGGATCTCCTCGTAACCGGCAAAGGCCGAGACCAGCATCATCAGCGTCGATTTCGGCAGGTGGAAGTTCGTGATCAGGCGCGTGACGGTGCGGAAAGCATAGCCCGGCGTGATGAACAGGCGCGTGTCGCCGCTGCCGGCGGCGAGCGCGCCCGACTGCGAGGCCGATTCCAGCGCGCGCAGCGAGGTCGTGCCGACGGCGACGACGTCGCGCCCTGCCGCTTTAGCAGCGGCGACCTTGTCGACGGTCTCCTGCGGGATCGTGTACCACTCGCTGTGCATCTGGTGCTCGGCCAGGTTTTCCACGCGCACGGGCTGGAAGGTGCCGGCGCCCACGTGCAGCGTGACGTAGGCGATGGTCACGCCCTTGGCGGCCAGCTGGTCCAGCAGCGGCTGGTCGAAGTGCAGGCCGGCCGTGGGCGCGGCGACGGCACCCGGCGCCGATGAGTACACGGTCTGGTAGCGCTGCTCGTCGAAGTCGTCGGCATCGTGCTCGATGTACGGCGGCAGCGGCAGGCGGCCATGCGCCTCGATCAGCTCGAACACGTCGGCGCCGAAGTGCAGCATGAAGAATTCGCCGGCGCGCTCGCCGGTGGTGACGTCGAAGGCGTCCGCCAGGCGGATGCGCGTGCCCGGCTTGGGCGACTTGGAGGCGCGCACCTGGGCCAGCACGGTACGGCTGTCGAGCACGCGCTCGACCAGCACCTCGACCTGGCCGCCGGACTCCTTCTGGCCGAAGAAGCGCGCCTTGAGGACGCGGGTATTGTTCATCACGAGCACGTCGCCGGCTTGCAGCTGGTCGACGATGTCGGCGAAATGGCGGTCCGTGATGTGGTCGCCGTCGAGCTGCAGCAGACGCGAGGCGCTGCGGTCCGGCAGCGGCACCTGGGCGATGCGTTCGGGCGGCAGGTCGAAATCGAAATCGGAAAGGGAATACATTCTGCTCATCTGGGAAAACAGGCCCGCGAGCCTTACAATATGGGCTCTAGCGTGTAGGGCGAACCCTCTATTTTACACCCGGTTTCCGGCGCGAGGGCGCAGTCGAGCGGCTTTGTGGCCGATCCTGCAACGTCGCCGACACGCGCCAAACGATCCGCCATGCCAGCCACCAAAGCCCCAGCCGCTGCGAAAGCGGCACCGAAAAGCATCGAAAGCAAGCTCGCCAAGCTCGGCCTGCGCACCGACATGGACCTGGTGCTGCACCTGCCGATGCGCTACGAGGACGAGACGCAGATCGTCCCGATCCGCGAAGCCTGCCTGCGCGGCGGCCATGTCTCGCAGGTCGAGGGCATCGTCACCAAGAACGAAGTCGCCTACAAACCGCGGCGCCAGCTGCTGGTGACCATCGCCGACGACTCGGGCGACATCCAGCTGCGCTTCATGAACTACTACGGCAGCCAGGTCAAGCAATTGGCGGAAGGGACGCGCGTGCGCGCCCGCAGCGAGGTGCGCCACGGCTTCTTCGGCGCCGAGATGGTCCACCCGGTCTACAAGATCGTCAACGAGGGCGCGCCCCTGCCCAACTCGCTCACGCCCGTCTACCCGGCCGGCGAAGGGCTGTCGCAGACGGTACTCAGGCGCGCGATCGCCGACGCCATGAAACGGGTCGACTGGACCGATACCGTGCCCCAGGCCGTGCGCGCGCGCCTGCACCTGGCCGAATTCCAGCCGGCCGTGCGCCTGCTGCACTACCCGCCGCCGGACGTCGACGAACACGCGCTGGTCGAACGTAGCCATCCGGCCTGGACCCGCGTGAAGTTCGACGAGCTGCTGGCCCAGCAGCTGTCGCTGAAAAAAGCCCAGCAGTCGCGCCGCGAGAAAGGCGCACCCGTACTTGGCGCCGTGGGCACGCTGTCCAGCGCGTTCCTGCAGGCCCTGCCGTTCAAGCTGACCAATGCCCAGCAGCGCGTGGTCGAGGAGATCCGTGCCGACCTGCGCGAAAGCTATCCGATGCAGCGCCTGCTGCAGGGCGACGTCGGCAGCGGCAAGACCGTCGTGGCGGCGCTCGCGGCCGCGCAGGCGATCGACAGCGGCTACCAGGCGGCGCTGATGGCGCCCACCGAGATCCTGGCCGAGCAGCACTTCCGCAAGATCGCGTCCTGGATGGAACCGCTGGGCGTGAAGGTCGCCTGGCTGACGGGCAGCCTGAAGAAAAAGGACAAGCAGGCCGCCAGCGAACTGGTCGAATCGGGCGAGGCCAACCTCGTCATCGGTACCCATGCGCTGATCCAGGACACCGTGCAGTTCGCGAAGCTGGGCCTGGTGCTGGTCGACGAGCAGCACCGCTTCGGCGTCGGCCAGCGCCTCACGCTGCGCAACAAGGGCAGCGACGGCCTGGTGCCGCACCAGCTCATGATGTCCGCCACGCCGATCCCGCGTACGCTGGCGATGACCTATTACGCCGACCTCGAAGTGTCCGTCATCGACGAGCTGCCGCCCGGCCGCACGCCCATCGTCACGCGCGCCATCGACCAGAACCGGCGCGACGAAGTGATCGAACGCGTGCACGCGGCGGCGCTGGAAGGCCGGCAGGCCTACTGGGTCTGTCCGCTGATCGAGGAATCGGAAGCGCTGCAGCTGCAGACGGCCACCGATACCTACGAGACGCTGGCGGCCAGCCTGCCCGATCTCGTCGTCGGCCTCGTGCACGGGCGCATGAAGCCGGCCGAGAAGCAGACGATCATGGATGCGTTTTCCGCCGGCGACGTGCACGTGCTGGTGGCGACGACCGTCATCGAGGTCGGCGTCGACGTGCCGAATGCGTCGCTGATGGTGATCGAGCATGCCGAGCGCTTCGGCCTGTCGCAGCTGCACCAGTTGCGCGGCCGCGTGGGCCGCGGCTCGGCGGCCAGCGTGTGCCTGTTGCTGTACCAAAGCCCGCTCGGCCACGTGGCCAAGCAGCGCCTGATGACGATGCGCGAGACGACGGACGGCTTCGAGATCGCGCGGCGCGACCTGGAGATCCGCGGCCCCGGCGAATTCCTGGGCGCGCGCCAGTCGGGGGAAGCGATGCTGCGCTTCGCCAACCTGGAAACGGACCAGGCCATCGTCGAGCAGGCGCGCGACGTGGCGGCCTGGCTGCTGGGGTCCGACAAACCGGAGGCGGCAGCGGTCGTGGATGCGCACCTGCTGCGCTGGCTGGGGGGGCGGGAGGAGTTCCTCAAGGTCTGAACGACCGTTCCCTTGAATACGTCGTCCCCGCGCAGGGTAAAACAGTCCACTGGACTGTTTTACCCCAATTTCTGCCGGCGTTTCGTCCACGCTTGCACAATTGGGTCCCCGCCTGCGCGGGGAGTCGTTTCCGGCAGTGCCGGGAACGACGTTGCTTTATCGAGCGAATTACTTGGCAGCGACCGGCGTGGTCGCCGGATCGGCCGCTTCCTTGCCGTCCTTCTTCTCCTTGCTATCCTTGGTCGCCTCGCCCTTCTTGTCGTGCTTGCCCTTGGCCGGCTTGGCTTCCTGTTTCTCGTGCTTGGCGGCGGCCTTGGAGACGGCCGGCGACGTGCTCGAATCCGGCGCCGCGGTCTGCGACGGCGTCGTGGGCGGCGCGGTCGGCGTCGTGGTCTGGGCGAAGGCGGCGCTGGCGAACAGGGCGGCGATCAGGGTGGCGGCGGTACGTTTCATGGCGAAGCTCCTTGCAGATCGGTGAATGGGGCCGGGCTTACTTGGCTGCGGTCGTGGTCGCGGTCGTGGTCGTGGTCGTGGCCGATGCCGGGGTCACGGCGGCGACGGTGGCGTCCTTGCCTTCCTTGGCCACTTCCTTGACCTTGTGGCCGGCCTTGGTGCTGGCATGCTTGGCTTCGGCCTTGGTTTCCTTGGCCTCCGCCTTCACGGTGTCCTTGGCTTGCTTGGCGTCCGCCTTGGTTTCCTTGGCCTGTTCCTTCACGGCCTTCTTGGTCTCGTGGGCTTCGGATTTCACTTCGGCCTTCACGGTAGGCGACGTGGTAGCCGGCGCCGGGGTCTGGGCGAATGCAGCAGTGGCGAACAGACCGGCGATCAGGGCAGCGATGGTGTTTTTCATGATAAGTGGTCCTCAGCTAGTTTTGGGAGATTCTCGTGCACGTTTGCGTGTCACTTGTCCCTAAAACGAGCCCACCCATGCCCTTGTTGACAGCCTTTACAAATGCTTACCGGGCTGACAATCGCTTACATCCAGGCAATTATTCCGTCTTCGTCAGCTCGACGCCGTCGACGGTCATCTTCCACTTTCCCTGGGCGCGGTGCGGCGGCTTGCTGACGACGAAGGTCGACTTGAAGAAGCTGGTGCCGACGTCGAAGTCGTCGCCATGGAAGCCCTGCAGGTCGACGCTGAGGTCGAGATTCTTGCCGGGCCGGTCGCGCTTGTACTCGACGTGGCCGTCCGGCTGGATCTTCAGGCGCATCTTTTCGCCCAGCCATTCGCCGACATAGCTCGTCTTGTCGGCGGGGACGGGAACCGGGTCGGCAAAGCTGGGGGCGGCGGCGAGGAGCGCGGCGGCGCATAGAGCGGCACGCAGAGTGGCACGCAGGAGCATCGGACATCCTTTCGAGGTTGGCGAAGCAGCCAGTATCCGAACCCGCGCGGGCGCCGTCAAACGGAATCGGGTATGCATGCGCTCCGTCGGTGCTCGATAAACGACAAAGCCCGCGAGCGCGGGCTTTGTCGGCAAAAGCGGAAAGGATCAGAAACCGTAGCCGTGCCACGCATCCTTGAAGTCCTTGGCGCGGGCGTCGACCACTTCCTGACGCGCGCGCAGCCAGGTCACGACGGCCTCGCGGTCTTGCTCGTCCGGCGAGCCGCGCTCGATGCGGGCGATCACGCCCTCGGTCTCGCTGAACGGCTCCTTGCCGCCGAAGCCGCCGCCCAGCAGGCCGCGCTGCTCCAGGAAGCCGAAGAAGTCGTTGATGAAGTCGTGGTACGGTTCGCCGCGCATCGGGGCGTGGAACACGAGCTCCACGTCGAAGCAGTGTTCCTTGAATTCGCCGACGCGCAGCTTCTTGCGCTGGCGGGGCTTGAGCCGGCGGATGCGGCTGGTCGAGCGGGGATCGCGTTTCATGGGTTCTCCTTGTGGCTTATTGGTGGATCAGTCGTTGTCGGATGCGTACTGCAGGCCGATCTGGCGGCGCGCCTCGTCCATCACGCTCATCAGCATCAGCGTATCGGCATGCGTCATGGCCGGGCTTTCGATCTCGCCGGCGCGCCAGCAACGCTGCGCCTCCACGATCTCGTGCACGTAGCCGTTGCCGAGGAACGGCGTGTCGACGGTGCGCGCCGTGCCGTCGGCCAGCGCCACCGTCACCGAGCGGGCGCGGTGGAACATGGTGTTCATGCGCACATGGCCTCGTTCTCCGGCCACCGTCAGTTCGCTCGACAGGCGCGCGCGCAGCGAGCAGCTGAGGACGGACATGCCGCCGTTCTCGTGGTGCAGCACCAGCGCCGTCTGTTCGTCGACGCCGGTCGGGCCCAGGTCGGCCTGCGCCAGCACGCCCGTCACGGGGCCCTGCAGCGCCGCCGCGATCGACAGCGGATAGATGCCCAGGTCGAGCAGCGCGCCGCCGCCCAGTTCCGGATTGAACAGGCGGTGTTCGGGCCCGACGTCGGCCTTGAAGCCGAAATCCGCGCTCACCTGGCGCACGGTGCCGATCTCGCCGGACGCGACGATGCGCCGCACTTCGGCGAACGCCGGCAGGAAGCGCGTCCACATCGCTTCCATCAGGAACAGCTTCTTGTCGCACGCCAGCGCCACCAGTTCCTCGGCCTGGCGCCGGTTCACGGTGAATGCCTTTTCGCACAGCACGCCCTTGCCCGCTTCCAGCGCCATCCGCACGTTCTCGTAGTGCATCGGATGCGGCGTGCCGACGTAGACCAGGTCGACGTCATCGGCCTGCACCAGCGCCTCGTACGAACCGTAGGCCGTGCCGCCGAATTGCGCGGCGAATGCCTGCGCGCCGTCGAGCGTGCGCGAGCCGACGCCGGCCAGTACGGCGTCCGGCGTGTCCTGCAGCGCCGTGGCGAAGGCCTTGGCGATCTTGCCGGTGCCGAGGATGCCCCAGCGGACCTGTGCACTCATGCTTGTCTCCTTTTCGGTCTGAATACGGTCTCGTCGCGGTAGAACCCTTCGTCCTGGCCCGGCCACCAGCCGGGCACGCCCAGTGCCTGCAGCGGCATGAAGCCGGCCGTGCTCAGACCGCCCGTTGCCAGCGCCGCCGATTCGGCGCCGTCGATCCAGTCGCGCCGCGCCTGCCACGGCAAGGCGAACACCTCGCCCGGCGCGAACACGACGCGCGTGTGCGCCGTGATCGCCTTGCGCGGCGCGACCAGCTTTTCCATCAGCGCGTGACCGAACAGCCAGACCTCGGCACCGGCGCCCGCCGCGAACTGCGCGCGGCGCGTCCACAGGGCATCGACCCAGCGGTGCTCGCGCAAGTCGTCGACGAGGGCATGGCCCGCGTTGTCGTCGCGCACCAGCAGCAGCGCGGCATTCTCGTCGTAGATGGTGGCGGCATCGCGCGCGGGGCCGCGCGACTTGCCGACGCCGGCGGCCTGGATCTGCGCCGCCTGCAGTGCGTTCAATTCGCGCTTGATGCGCGGGAAGGTCTGCCACACGAGGCCATTGAAGAAATCGTGCAGGTTCTCGCGCGTGGGCACGCAGCCGGTGGCGCCGATGAATTCCTCGTAGGCCGTGTCGGGCGGCAGCGCTTCCTGGGGGACGAAGCGGATCGCCTGGCCACCGTGGTTGACGAGGCCCAGGCGGGCCGCGTTGGCGTTGAAGGCGTCGATGAACGGGCCGCCGGCCAGGCACTCGAAGGCGGGACGCACCGTGTCATACCACGGGTGCGTCCAGTCGATCTGCGCGAACATCCCCCGCTTACAGCATCTTCCAGCCGATCTGTTCGCCGCCGTTCAGCGGGACCAGTTCGTGCTCGCCCATCGGCACGGTGGCCGGCAGCGTCCAGGCTTCGCGCTTCAGCGTGATGGTGCCCGTGTTGACCGGCAGGTCGTAGAAGGCGGGGCCGTTCAGGCTGGCGAAGGCTTCCAGTTTATCGAGCGCGCCGGCCTGCTCGAAGGCGGTGGCGTACAGTTCCATCGCGTGCAGGGCCGTGTAGCAGCCGGCGCAGCCGCACGACGTTTCCTTGGTGTGGATGGCGTGCGGGGCCGAGTCGGTGCCGAGGAAGAAGCGCTCGTCTCCGCTGGTGGCGGCCGTCACCAGCGCCAGGCGGTGTTCCTCGCGCTTGAGCACGGGCAGGCAGTACATGTGCGGGCGGATGCCGCCGCGGAAGATCTCGTTGCGGTTATACAGCAGGTGGTGGGCGGTGATCGTCGCCGCGATCGGGCCTTCGGCTTCGGCCACGTATTCGGCCGCGTCCTTGGTCGTGATGTGCTCGAACACGATCTTCAGTTCCGGGAAGTCGCGGCGCAGCGGGCGCATCACGCGCTCGATGAACACGGCTTCGCGGTCGAACAGGTCGATGTGGTTGTCCGTGACTTCGCCGTGGATCAGCAGCGGCATGTCGGCTTCCTGCATCGCTTCCAGCGTCTTCACGCACTTGCGCAGGTCGGTCACGCCGGCCGCCGAGTTGGTGGTGGCGCCGGCCGGGTACAGCTTGACGGCGTGGACGAAGCCCGAATCCTTGGCGCGGCGGATCTCGTCCGGGTCCGTGTTGTCGGTCAGGTACAGCGTCATCAGCGGCTCGAAGGCCATCCCTGCCGGCAGCGCCGCCAGGATGCGCTCGCGGTAGGCCGCGGCCAGCGCAGTGGTCGTGACCGGCGGCTTCAGGTTCGGCATGACGATGGCGCGGGCGAACTGGCGCGCGCTGTGCGGCAGCACGCTCGCCATGGCGGCGCCGTCGCGCAGATGCAGGTGCCAGTCGTCGGGACGGGCGATGGTGATGGTGTCGGGGGATTCGATGATGGACATGGCGGCTCTCGGATTGCGAACCCCGGCATTTTACCTGCTGCCACCCCGGCCGGCACGCGTGCGCCCGTCCGCACGCTACGTTTCTTTCCAGCACTAATGCCCAGTCCGGCGCTAGAATTGCCATATCGACCACAGCCCGGCCATTGCCGTCCCGCCCATGGCCTACGACTTCCTCACGATCGCGCAACTGGCCGCCGTCATCGTCCTCGCCTACGTCGTCTATGGCGTCACGGGATTCGGTTCCTCGATCACGGCGATGCCCCTGCTGGTGCTGCTGGTGCCGCTGCGCGTGGCCGTGCCGCTGATGCTGGTGTTCGACCTCGCGTCCGGCCTGCTGCTCGGCCTGCGCAACCGGCGCCATGTCGTCGTGCGCGAAGGGGTGCGCCTGCTGCCCTGCATGCTGGCCGGGATGGCGCTCGGCGTGGTGGCGCTGGTGCGCGCACCGGAACGCGTGCTGTTGCTGGTGCTCGGCGCCTTCATCCTGGCCTTCGCGGCCTGGAGCCTGCTGGCGCGGCCGCCTGCGCGGTCGCTGGCGGCCGGTTGGGCGCTGCCGTTCGGCGCCGTCGGCGGCGTGTTCACGGCCTTGTTCGGCACGGGAGGGCCGTTCTATACGATCTACCTGACGCGGCGCCTGGACGACAAGCTGGCGCTGCGCGCGACGATCAGCGCCGTGCTGCTGTCCAGCGCCGTCGCCCGCCTGGTGCTGTTCTCCGGCGCCGGCCTGTACGCGCAGCCCGGGTTGCCGCTGCTGGCGGCGACCCTGCTGCCGTTCGCGCTGGGCGGCCTGTATGTCGGCAACCGGCTGCACCTGCGCCTGCCGGCGCCGCGCATCCGCCAGGCGATCTGGGTGGTCCTGATCGCGGGCGGCGCCAGCCTGGTGCTGCGTAATCTATAGGCAGGCAGGCGCGGGGCTCAGTGGATGATCAATGGATGATCCGTGCGAGGAACTCGCGCGCGCGCTCCGAGCGGGGCGCATCGAAGAAAGCATCCTTCGGGCTGTCCTCGACGATGCTGCCGGCATCCATGAACACGACGCGGTCGGCCACGCGGCGCGCGAAGCCCATCTCGTGGGTGACGACCATCATCGTCATGCCCTCCTGGGCCAGGCCCGTCATTACGTCCAGCACTTCGCCCACCATTTCCGGGTCGAGCGCGGACGTCGGCTCGTCGAACAGCATGGCGACGGGGTCCATCGCCAGTGCCCGCGCGATCGCCACGCGCTGCTGCTGGCCACCCGACAGCTGGCTGGGGAATTTGTCCTGGTGTGCCAGCAGGCCCACGCGGTCCAGGTACTTAAGACCGTTGGCCGTCGCTTCGTCGCGCGAGCGCTTCAACACCTTCACCTGGGCCAGGTTCAGGTTGTCGCGCACCGACAGGTGCGGGAACAGTTCGAAATTCTGGAACACCATGCCGATGCGGGCGCGCAGCGCCGGCAGGCGCGTGGCCGGATCGCCGACCGAGGTGCCGTCGACGCGGATGGTCCCCTGTTGAAAAGGTTCGAGGCCGTTGACGGTCTTGATCAGGGTCGACTTGCCCGATCCGGAGGGCCCGCACACCACCACCACGTCGCCGCGCGCGACGCCCGTGCTGCAGTCGCGCAGCACCTGGAACGTGCCGTACCATTTGCTGACATTGTCGATGTCGATCATCGCAGAATCATCTTTAAACATTTGCCTGCCAAGCTCCGAGGGTTACCGTATTGTCGTCTATTTACGCGGCTTTGCGCATGCTTGACAGCATTTGCAACGCCAAGGATACTGCGGGACTTGTCAATATTGTCAGCATCAAAGGCACTCGCGCACGATTACCGTTTTGCCCGAGTTTCAGCCCGAGCCAGCTCGGGACGCGCCGGCGCAGGACGGACGATCTCTTCCTGACCGCCGCGTCGCCATCACAGAGGACGTCTATGAACAAACGAAACCGCCTCACCACCTACATCCTGGTAGGACTGGTGCTGGGCATCGCCGTCGGCTACGGGGCCAATACGCAAATGGCCGACCCCACCGCCTTTGCCGACAATATGTCGCTGATCACGACCCTGTTCCTCCGCCTGATCAAGATGATCATCGCGCCGCTGGTGTTCTCGACGCTGGTCGTCGGCATCGCCAAGATGGGCGACGCCGCGGAAGTGGGCCGCATCGGCGTCAAGGCGCTGGGCTGGTTCGTCATCGCTTCCGTGATGTCGCTGACGCTGGGCCTGATCCTCGTTAACCTGTTCCGTCCGGGCGACGCGATGGCGCTGGCCGGCAACCTGCCGGCGGCGAACGCCTCGTCGGGCATCGCCGTCACCGGCCTCACGCTGAAGGACTTCATCACCCACCTGGTGCCGACCTCGATCGCGGACGGCATGGCCAAGAACGAGATCCTGCAGATCGTGATCTTCTCGATCTTCTTCGGCACCGGCGCCGCCGCCGTGGGCGCGCGCGCCACGCCGCTGGTCGACGCCATCGACGGCGCAGCCCACGTGATGCTGAAGGTGACGGGCTACGTGATGAACTTCGCGCCGGTCGCCGTGTTCGCCGCCGTCTCCAGCGTGATCGCCAAGAGCGGCGTCGGCGTGCTGGCCACCTACGGCGTGTTCATGGGCGAGTTCTACCTCGGCATCATCCTGCTGTGGCTGATCCTGATCGGCGTCGGCATCCTGTTCGTCGGCCCGCGCCTGCTGAAGCTGATCGCGGAACTGCGCGAACCGACCATCCTGGCATTCACCTGCGCTTCCTCGGAAGCGGCATTCCCGAAGACGCTGGAAGGCCTGGAGCGCTTCGGCGTCAAGAACCGCCTGGCAGCCTTCGTGCTGCCGATCGGGTATTCGTTCAACCTGGACGGCTCGATGATGTACTGCACCTTCGCGACCATCTTCATCGCCCAGGCCTACGGCATCGAGGTGCCGCTGTCGACCCAGCTGACCATGATGCTGGTGCTGATGCTGACCTCGAAGGGCATGGCCGGCGTGCCGCGCGCCTCGCTGGTCGTCATCGCCGCCACGCTGAACCAGTTCCACATCCCGGAAGCGGGCCTGCTGCTCCTGCTGGGCATCGACCACTTCCTGGACATGGGCCGCTCGGCCACCAACGTGATCGGCAACGGCATCGCCACCGCTGTCGTCGCGAAGTGGGAGGGCGAACTGACGACGCCCACGCCGTCCGACAAGGATGTCTCGACGGCGCCGCTGCGCTGACCACGGCTGCACTAACCATATTCCTCGACGCATCCCCAAGGCTTTCCGGCGACGGAAAGCCTTTTGTTTTTTGGCTTTCATCCCAGGAGTTTGCATGACCTATCCGAAATCCGTCCGCGCGCTGCTGGCGCTGTGCGGGCTTGTCCTCACCATGGCTGCCGCCCAGGCGCAGAAACTGCCCAACGTGACCATCCTCGCCACCGGCGGCACCATCGCCGGCAGCGGCGCCACCAGCACCACGACGGTCGGCTACACGGCCGCCACGGTCGGCGTCGACGCCCTGATCAAGGCCGTGCCGGAACTGCAGAAGGTCGCCCACGTCAGCGGCGAGCAGGTATTCCAGATTGCCAGCGAAAACATGGGCAACGAGCAGTGGCTGGTGCTGGCCAAGCGCGTGAATACCCTGCTGGCCAGGCAGGACGTCGACGGCATCGTCATCACCCACGGCACCGACACCATCGAGGAAACGGCCTACTTCCTGAACCTGGTCGTCAAGAGCAGCAAGCCGGTGGTGGTGGTGGGCGCGATGCGTCCGTCGACCGCGATCTCGGCCGACGGCCCGATCAACCTGTACAACGCCGTGATCACGGCCGGCAGCCGGGACGCCGTCGGCAAGGGCGTGCTGGTCGTGATGAACGACCAGATCAACGCCGCGCGCGACGTCACCAAGACCAATACCACGACCACCGACACCTTCAAGTCGCCGGAACTGGGCATGCTCGGCTACGTGGTCGACAACAAGCCGCACTTCTACCGCGCCTCCACGCGCAAGCACACGCTGGACACCGAGTTCGACGTCGGCAAGCTGGACGCCCTGCCCCAGGTCGACATCGCCTACACCTACGCCAACGTGGGGCCGACGGCCGTCGAGGCGCTGGTGAATGCGGGCGCCAAGGGTCTCGTGCACGCGGGCGTGGGCGACGGCAGCCTGCCCGCCAAGGTGCGCCCCGCCCTGTCCGCCGCGCGCGCGAAGGGCGTGGTCGTCGTACGCGCCAGCCGCGTGGGCCAGGGCATCGTGGCGCGCAATGGCGAAGCCAACGACGACCAGCTCGATTTCGTGGTGGCCGATACGCTCAATCCGCAGAAGGCGCGCATCCTGCTGATGCTGGCGCTCACCAGGACCAGCAGCGCCAAGGAAATCCAGCGGATGTTCTATACCTATTGAGGTCATCGGTGTGCATGGTGGGCACGTGGTGCCTACGCCGGCCGCGCCCACCCTACGAGATGTCGCCGCGTAGGGTGGGCATCACATGCCCACCAAAACAAAACAGCCGCCCCCGGGCGGCTGTTTTGTTTGCGCGTCATGATGCTTACACCAGCGCGTGCCCCTGCAAGCGCGTCAGGATCGCCAGCGGGCTGGATTCCTTGTCGTACTGCTGCATCGGCGACAGCTGCAGCGTGTGCTCCATCATGTACTGGCCCGACATCACGGCGTGCGAGGTCTGGTCCGAGAAGCACACCCAGGCGCAGCCCGGCGGGAAGCCGAAGGAGACTTGCGGCGCGTTCTTCTGGTAGTCCAGGTCGGACTTCATGGCGTCGTGCAGCTGCAGCATCAGGTGGTCGTATTCGCTGCGCAGCGATTTCGTCACGCCCAGCATGTTCAGGGCCTTGGCCTGCCAGCCGACATAGGGCTTCAGCTTCGGCAGGAAGCGCCTGGCGGCGTCCTCGAACGGTTCGCCCACGCGCCACACGCGCGGCGCGCCTTCCAGGTTCACGTTGGTGAAGATGCGCAGCAGGCGCTCGCCCCGGTTCGGGCGCGAAGGGAAGGCGTCGACGTGCATGCGGCGGTCGTCGGCGCGCCAGGACTGCACGCGGTTCTGCACGACGGACGGGCGGAAGCTGGTGGCGCCGCGGCGCAGGTGTTCGCCGTAGCGCGGCACCAGGTTGCCGACCAGCGCCTCGGCCTCGGCGCGGAAGCGTCCGATCATGCCGGCGGCCAGCGCCTTCGCCGCATCGTCGCCGGCGACGCCTTTCAGGTCGCCGCTGGCGGACAGGCTGATGTTGCGCACCTTCGGGTCGCGGATGTCTTCGCGGAACAGCGCCAGCTCTTCCTTCTGCGGCGCAAAGCCCGCCTTGTCGTAGCTGCCGAAGTTCGGGAAGTACAG
Source organism: uncultured Massilia sp. (assembly GCA_963529995.1). Taxonomy (GTDB): domain Bacteria; phylum Pseudomonadota; class Gammaproteobacteria; order Burkholderiales; family Burkholderiaceae_D; genus Telluria. The sequence continues at coordinate 143,328 of CAUSCY010000008.1, forward strand.
CACCTTGCCCGCTTCCAGCGCGGCGATCCAGGCCGGATTGCCGTGGCCGACATCGGCCATGTCGATCTCGACGATCTGATTTTCCATGTTCTTGGTTTCCTAGTCCTGTTTCCTAGTCTTGCCCTACTGCTTCCGGCGCGGCCGCAAGATCGTCGTCCTGCTTCGCCTGCTGCCGGTCCCACATCTGCCGATACAGCCCGTCGGCCGCGATCAGCTGCGCATGCGTGCCCCGCTCGACGATGCGGCCATGGTCCAGCACGAGGATCTGGCCGGCATCGGCAATGGTCGACAGGCGGTGCGCGATCACCAGCGTCGTGCGCTGCTTCGCGATTTCCTTCAGCTGCGCCTGGATCGCCTGCTCCGATTTCGAATCGAGGGCCGACGTGGCTTCGTCGAAGATCAGGATGGCGGGGTTCTTCAGCAGCGTGCGCGCGATCGCCACGCGCTGCTTCTCGCCGCCGGACAGCTTCAGGCCGCGCTCACCCACCATTGTCGCATAGCCGTCCGGCAGGCTCTCGATGAAGTCGTGGATCGACGCCGCGCGCGCCGCCGCCACGATGTCCTCGCGGCTGGCGCCCGGGCGGCCGTAGGCGATGTTGTATTCGATGGTGTCGTTGAACAGCACCGTGTCCTGGGGCACGATGCCGATCGCATGGCGCAGCGAATCCTGGGTCACCTGGCGGATGTCCTGGCCGTCGATGCGGATCGCGCCCTGTTGCACGTCGTAGAAGCGGAACAACAGCCGCGACAGGGTCGACTTGCCGGAACCGCTGTGGCCGACGACGGCCGTCGTGGTGCCGGCGGGGATCGTGAAATCGACGTCGAACAGGATCTGGCGCTTCGGGTCGTAGCTGAACTCGACGTGCGAGAATTCCACGCGCGCGCCCTGCGTCCGCAGCGGCTGCGCATCGGGCGAATCCGCCACTTCGCGGTGCTGCTCCAGCAGGCCGAACAGGCGTTCCATGTCGGCCAGGCTCTGCTTGATCTCGCGGTAGATCACGCCCAGGAAGTTGAGCGGGATGTACAGCTGGATCATGAAGGAGTTCACCAGCACCAGGTCGCCCAGCGACATCGTGCCGTCGATGACGCCCTGCGTCGCGCGCCACAGGATCGCGGTGACGGCGGCGGCGATGATCAGCGACTGGCCGCTGTTGAGCAGCGACAGCGAGGTCTGCGAACGCACGGCGGCGCGCTCGTAGTGCTGCAGGCCTTCGTCGTAGCGCTTGGCCTCGTAGTCCTCGTTGCCGAAGTATTTCACCGTCTCGTAGTTGATCAGCGAGTCGATCGCCTTCGTGTTCGCCTTCGAGTCCAGCTCGTTCATCGTGCGGCGGAAGTGCGTGCGCCATTCGGTGACGGAGACGGTGAACACGATGTAGGTGAGCAGCGCCACGCCCGTGATGATCGAGAACCACTTGTCGTAGTGCAGGGCCAGGTAGCCCAGCACCAGCGAGATCTCGACGAGCGTCGGCAGGATCGAGAACAGCGAGTACGACACCAGCGAGCTGACGCCGCGCGTGCCGCGCTCGATATCGCGCGTCATGCCGCCGGTCTGGCGGTTCAGGTGGAAGCGCAGCGACAGCGCGTGCAGGTGGCGGAACACGCGCAGCGCGATGGTGCGCACGGCGCGCTGCGTCACGCGCGCGAACAGGAATTCGCGCAGCTCGGTAAACAGCGTGGTGGAAAAGCGCAGCGCGCCGTAGGCGACGAGGGCGCCCAGCGGCAGCACCAGCAGCGCATGCGGATGGTGCGGGTCGATCGAGAGCTGGTCGACGATCTTTTTCAACACCAGCGGCACGCCGATGTTCGCCATCTTGGCGCCGACCAGGCATACGAGGGCGGCGAGCACGCGCCATTTATAGACCCACAGATAGGGCAGCAGGGTGCGGATGGTCGACCAGTCGTTGCGCTTGGCATTCGGGTCGGCGGGAGGGGGCAAGGATGAGCGGCGCATGACAATATTTCAGTTTTTATGGTTCAATCCAGGGTTGATTGTAGCTTTTACCGAGATTTCAAGATGACCCAGCCAGAAAACCAGTCCGCCTCCCCCGTCCGCCTGCCCGAAGGAAAAATGCCGGTGCTGCGGATGATGCCGGGCGCCGCCGACATCAACGTCTATGGCGACGTGTTCGGCGGCTGGATCATGGCCCAGGTCGACATCGCCGGCTCGCTGCCGGCCGTACGCCGCGCCAACGGCCGCGTCGCCACCGTGGCCGTGAACTCCTTCCTGTTCAAGAATCCCGTGTTCGTCGGCGACCTGCTGTCCTTCTATGCGGACGTCGTCAAGGTCGGCAACACCTCGATCACCGTCTCCGTCGAGGTGTATGCGGAGCGCAACCGCCTGCAGACGGATGTCGTCAAGGTGACGGAAGCGACGCTGACCTACGTCGCCACGGGCCCGGACCGCAAGCCGCGCCAGCTGCCGCCCCTCGAATCGCTGATGACGCAATAAGGCCGATGCAGCAAGCGCGCCGGCTGTTCCTGCTGGATGCGGCGCGCCTCGCGGCCGCCGCCACCGCGGCGACGCCGTCGCTGGTGCTGTCCGCGCCTCCGCCCAACCGCGCCGGCTATCCATTCGGCCTGGGCGTGGCGTCCGGTGCGCCGCTGCCGGATTCCGTGATCCTCTGGACGAGGATTCTCCCCGATCCGCTCGACGCGTCGTCCAGCCCGCGCCTGGCCGTCCCGCTGCGCTGGGAAGTGGCCGGCGACGAGGCGTTCCGCACGATCGTCGCGCACGGCAGCGCCATCGCCACGCCGGAACTGGCGCACAGCGTGCGCGTGAACGTGACGGGCCTGCAGCCGGCACGCTGGTACTGGTACCGCTTCATGCTGGGCGACGCCGTCAGTCCCGTCGGCCGCACGCGTACGGCGCCCGCCGCCGGCAGCATGCCCGAGGTGTTGAAGCTGGCCGTGGCCTCGTGCCAGCACTGGGAGTTCGGCAGCTATGCGGCGCACCGTCACATCGCCGCCGCGCATCCGGACCTGGTCGCCTTCCTCGGCGACTATATCTACGAATGGGGCGCCTACCAGCTGCAGCATCCGCAGCGCGCCGTGCGCCGCGACGAATCGTTCACGCTGGACGACTACCGGCGCCGCTACGCCCAGTACAAGTCCGACCCGCAGCTGCAGGCGGCGCACCTGGCGGCGCCCTGGATCGTCACCTGGGACGACCATGAAGTGGCCAACGACTACGCGGCGTTACGCGACGAGCGCCTGTCCGCCACCTTCGCGCAGCGCCGTGCCGCGGCCTACCAGGCCTTCTACGAACACATGCCGCTGCGCCTGCCGCCCCCGAAAAGCTTCGCCAGCGTGCGCATGTTCCAGCGTGTCGATTGGGGCCGGCTCGCGCGCTTCCACGTGCTGGACGACCGCCAGTACCGCGCCGTGCAAGCCTGCCCGCGCCCGAACGCGGGCGGCTCCTCGTCCGTGACGGCAAGAGCCTGCCCCGCCCTGCTCGACCCGCGCCGCTCGATGCTGGGATCGGAACAGGAAGCCTGGCTGGAGGCAGGACTGCGCTCCTCGACCGCGCGCTGGAACGTGCTGGCCCAGCAGACGCTGATGGCGCCGTCCTCGCAGGTGCCGGCGTCGTCTTCCGACGGCGGCCGCTTCTGGACCGACGGCTGGGACGGTTATCCGGCCGCGCGCAGGCGCCTGCTCGATACCCTGCTCAAGACGCGCGCGGAGAATCCGCTGGTGCTGGGCGGCGACGTGCACACGTTCTACGCGACCGAGCTGCGGCGCGACTTTTCCAGGCCCGTGTCGAAGGCCAATCCGCTGGTGGCGACGGAATTCGTGGGCACCTCGGTAACGTCCAGCTCGCGCCCGCAGGAACGCACGGCGCAGTACGTGGCGATGAACCCGCACATCAAATACGGGCGCAGCGACAGGCGCGGTTACATGCTGCTGGAGGTGACGCCGAAGGAAGTGCGCACGCGCTTCATGGGGCTGGACGACGTGCGCGATGCGGCGAGTGGGCAGCGGGTGCTGGCGCAGTTCAGGGTGGAGGATGGGAAAGCGGGCGTGGAGCAGACCGCAAGCTGACTGCTGCAGCACGTCGCCCCTGCGAAGGCAGGGGCCCAATTTCTCGGCGTTGCGGCAGGGCCAGCAACATTAGGCCCCTGCCTGCGCAGGGGCGACGGTGGTTTAAGACTAACTCACGCCGGCTGCTTCTCGTCCCGCAGCTCGCGCCGCAGGATCTTGCCGACGTTGGTCTTCGGCAGGCTGTCGCGGAACTCGACGTACTTCGGACGCTTGTAGCCCGTCAGCTGCTCCTTGCAGTAGGCGATGATGTCTTCCTTCGACAGCGCCTTGTCCTTCTTGACCACGTACAGCTTCACCGCCTCGCCCGAATGCTGGTCCGGCACGCCCACGCAGGCCACTTCCAGCACGCCCGGATGCGCGGCGACCACGTCCTCGACCTCGTTCGGATACACGTTGAAACCCGACACGAGGATCATGTCCTTCTTGCGGTCGACGATCTTCACATAGCCCTTCGGGTCCATGACGCCGATGTCGCCCGTCTTGAAGAAGCCGTCCGGCGTCATGACCTTGGCCGTTTCGTCCGGGCGCTGCCAGTAGCCGGCCATCACCTGCGGGCCGCGCACGGCGATCTCGCCGGCGGTGCCGAACGGGACCTCGATGCTGGATTCGTCCAGGATGCGGATCTCGGTTGACGGCAGCGGCAGGCCGATGGTGCCGGTGAAGTCGCTGATGTCGCAGCGGTTGGCAGTGACCACCGGCGACGTCTCGGACAGGCCGTAGCCTTCGACGATCGGGATGCCCGTCACGGCCAGCCATTTGTCGGCCACGGCCTTCTGCACGGCCATGCCGCCGCCCGGGCAGACCAGCAGGCCCGAGAAATCGAGCTTGGCGAAGTCCGGCTGGTTCAGCAGGCCGTTGTACAGCGTGTTCACGGCCGGGAAGATGTTGATGCGGTAGCCGCCCAGCTCCTTGATGAAGCCCTGCATGTCGCGCGGGTTCGGGATCAGCAGGTTCATGCCGCCCACGCGCAGGCCCAGCAGCGCGCACACGGTCAGCGCATAGATGTGGTACAGCGGCAGCGCGCACACGAATTGCGGCTGCTCGCCGGCCGGCAGCTTGGCCAGCGTGGGGCCGAACCAGGCTTCGTTCTGCAGCACGTTGGCGATGACCTGCTTGTGCAGCAGCACGGCGCCCTTCGACACGCCGGTGGTGCCGCCCGTGTACTGCAGGAAGGCGACGTCGTCCTGGCCGACGGCGACGGGTTTCAGCGTGAGGCGCGCGCCCTCGGCCAGCATGCGCTTGAACGGCACCGCCTGCGGAAGCGACCACGCCGGCACCAGCTTCTTCACCTTGCGCACGACGAGGTTGACGATGGCGCCCTTCACGCCGCCCAGCAGGTCGCCCATGGTGGCCACGACCACGTGCTTGACCTGGGTCCTGGCGACGACGTCGGCCACCGTGTGGGCGAAGTTCTCCAGCACCACGATGGCTTCGGCGCCCGAGTCGATCAGCTGGTGCTGCAGCTCGCGCGCCGTGTACAGCGGGTTGACGTTGACGATGGTGTAGCCGGCGCGCAGCACGGCGGCCATCGCCACCGGGTACTGCAGCACGTTCGGCAGCATGATGGCCACGCGCGCGCCGGGCTTCAGGCCGCGCTGCTGCAGCCAGGCCGCCATCTGCGCGGACATGCGCTCCAGCTCCGCGAACGTCATGGACTTGCCCATGCAGGCATAGGCCTTGCGGTCGGCGTACTTGCGGAAGGCTTCCTCCAGCAGGTGCGTGAGGGAGCGGTATTGCGTCCAGTCGATATCGGCCGCCACGCCCTCCTCGTACGACTTCAGCCAGAATTTGTCCATGTTCGTTGCCTCGTTATTTTCTCGTTAAAACGTCGTCCCCGCGCAGGCGGGGACCCAATTCTGCAAGCGCAGTCGATACGCAAGCAGAACTTGGGTCCCCGCCTGCGCGGGGACGACGGTAGTTCTTATGCCGCCTGTTTTTCCTCGCGCAGCGCGCGGCGCAGGATCTTGCCCACGTTGGTCTTCGGCAGCTCGTCGCGGAATTCGATGTACTTCGGTTTCTTGTAGCCGGTGAACTCCTGCCTGCAGTAGTCCATCAGTTGTTCGGCCGTCAGGTCCGGATCCTTGCGCACCACGAACACCTTCACCGCCTCGCCGGAATGCTCGTCCGGCACGCCGATCACGGCGCATTCCAGCACGCCCGCGTGCGCCGCGATCACGGCTTCCAGTTCGTTCGGATACACGTTGAAGCCGGAGACCAGGATCATGTCCTTCTTGCGGTCGACGATCTTCACGTAGCCGTTGTCGTCCATGATGCCGACGTCGCCGGACTTGAAGAAGCCGTCCGCCGTCATGACCTTCGCCGTGTCCTCGGGCCGGTTCCAGTAGCCGGCCATCACCTGCGGGCCACGGATCGCGATCTCGCCGACGCTGCCGACCGGCAGCGGGCGGCCGTCGTCGTCGACGATGGCCACCTCGGTCGATGGCACCGGCAGGCCGATCGTGCCCGTGAAGGCTTCCACGTCGCAGCGGTTGCAGGTGGCCACCGGCGCCGTCTCGGACAGGCCGTAGCCTTCGATGATGTGGGTGCCGGTGATGGCATGCCATTTGTCGTCGACGGCCTGCTGCACCGCCATGCCGCCGCCATTGGACACCTTCAGGCCGGAAAAGTCCAGGTGGCGGAAGTCCGGATGGTTGACCAGCGCGTTGTACAGCGTGTTCACGGCCGGCAGCATGTTGATGCGGTACTTGGCCAGCTCGCCGATGAAGCCCTTGATGTCGCGCGGGTTCGGGATCAGGATGTTCAGCGCGCCCACGCGCATGCCCCACAGCGCGCACGCCGTCAGCGCGAAGATGTGGTACAGCGGCAGCGCGCACACGATGGTCGGGAACTCGACCAGCGGCGGGCGGCTCATCGCCGGCTTCGACCAGGCCTCGCTCTGCAGCACGTTGGCGATCACGTTCCGGTGCGTCAGGATCGCGCCCTTCGAGACGCCCGTGGTGCCGCCCGTGTACTGCAGGAAGGCGATGTCGGAGGACTTCAGCTGCGCGGGGACGAACGGCATGCGCGCGCCCTGCGCCAGCGCTTCCTTGAAACGCACCATGTGCGGGATCGAGAAGTCCGGCACCATCTTCTTGACGTGGCGGACGACGAAGTCCACCAGCATGCCCTTGGCCCCGCCCAGCAGTTCGCCCATGCTGGCGACGAGCACGTGGCGCACCGCCGTCTTGCCCAGCACCTGCGCGACCGTGTGTGCGAAGTTCTCCAGCACGATGATGGCTTCGCTGCCCGAATCGACCAGCTGGTGTTCCAGCTCGCGCGGCGTGTACAGCGGATTGACGTTGACGACCGTGTAGCCGGCGCGCAGGATCGCGGCCAGCGCCACCGGGTACTGCAGGACGTTCGGCATCATGACGGCGACGCGCGCGCCCGGCTGCATGCCGCGGCTCTGCAGCCAGGCCGCCAGGCGCCGGGACAGCGTGTCCAGTTCCCCGTAGGTGAGGAACTTGTCCATGCAGACGAATGCCTTGTTGGCGGCGTATTTGCCGAACGACTCTTCCAGCAGCTGCACCAGCGAGTCGTACTGCCCGGGATCGATGTCCGCGGGCACGCCCGGCGGATAAGCCTTCAGCCAAATCTTGTCCATCGGGTGCCTCTGTCTCCGTTTATTTTTCTTTCTGAGTCGGCTCCGGAGGTCACTTCGAAGCCTGTCGGCGGCCCGACCGAAAAAACGCACGGTCGTGCTTAGATTACCAGGCATGATGCTATCGGGCAGTGCGTCCGGATGCAAGCATTTTCCACGCAATACGCCGCAAACGCTAGCGTGGGGCTTCGCTGCGCTGCACCATCAGGGGCGCTGCGCTCATGGGAGGCACCATCGCCTTCAGGATGCGGTGGCGGTCGTCGCGGTCCATGTCCGCCAGGTGCTTGACGGCCTGGTAGAAGCGCGGGAAGCTGCCTTCGCGTTGCAGCAGCGCACGGAAGGCCGGCACGAAGTCCTCGTAGGTCGCGATCGACGCCAGGTGGGCATTCGACAGCGGCTGGTCGAAGAAGCGGTCGTAGCCCGCATAGCCGCCCCAGTTGCCTTTCAGGACCTGGTATTCGTCCTTCAGCTCCTGGAACAGGCGCGCCTTGACGGCACGCTTTTCGGCATCGCTGCGGTCGACCAGCGCGTAGTTCTTTTCCAGCGCCTTGCGGTACTTGACGAGCAGGTTCAGGAAATCCTTCTTGCGGCTGCGGTAGCGCGCGTAGGCGTCGCGCATCGGCTGGCTGCCGAAGCGCTGGAGCCAGTGCTCGACGCCCACCTCTTCCACCGTGGACGCGAACGATTCGTTGAACTGCGAATCGCCGGCCACGTACACGACCTGGTGCGCCAGCTCGTGGAAGATCATGCGGGCCAGTTCGCCGTCCGGGTAATTGATGAAGGTGGAGATGAGCGGATCGTTGAACCAGCCGAGCGTCGAATACGCGGCCACGCCGCCGACTTCGACGTCGTTGCCTTCGGACTGCAATTCCTTCGCATAGGCCTCGGCCGCGCCCTTGTTGTAGTAGCCGCGGTAGTTGACGCAGCCGGCCACCGGGAAGCACCACTGCAGGGGCTTGAGCGACAGCTCGGGCGTGGCGACCACGTTCCACAGCACGTACTGGCGCTTCAGGGCCGCATAGTTCTTGTAGCTGTTGTTGTCCGGTAAAGCCATTTCGCTAACGGCGTAGCGGCGGATCTGGCGCGCCGTCTCGAGGCGGAGGCGCAGTCTGGAGCTGGTGCCGGGGTCGGCGATCCAGTCGTCGATCGGACGGGCGTCCGAAATGAGTTCAAGCTGGCCCTGGGCCGCCTGCGTGTAGTAGTTCAGCGTGGAGCAGCTGGCCAGCAGCGCGCCGGCCGTGCCGGCGAGCAGCACGGGACGCAACCACGGGGTAAATCGCGATAGGAATGTCATGTCTCAGGTTCATGGTGCGGCTTTCTCGACCTGCACCAGCGTGTCGTAGAAGGTAGGCGCCCGTCCCATATCGGTCAGGCGCTGACTGGTTACTTCATTGGCGTTCTTGCCGTCGCTGGCGAGCTTCTTCCACCAGATCGACAGGCCGACCACGAGGCCCGGCCTTGCCTTGGCGGTGACGCGGGCCCGCGCGACGAACGAGCCCCGGTCGTTGAAGATGCGTACCATCTCGCCGTCCTGGATGCTGCGCGAAGCGGCGTCGGCGGGATGGATGTCCAGGTGCGGTTCACCTTCCGTTGCGCGGAGGCTCTGGACATTGACAAAAGTTGAGTTGAGGAAGTTCCTGGCCGGCGGAGAAATCATCGCCAACGGGTATTTCTCGGCCAGTTCGGGGCTGGAGGCGACCGACTCGTAGTTCGGGATATAGGTCGGCAGCGGATCGAGGCCGTCGGCCAGCATCGCGTTCGAATAGAACTCGCACTTGCCGGACGGCGTCGGGAAGCCGCCCTCGGCAAACGGGGCGGCCGGCATGTTCAGCTTTTGCCATCCGGTGCGCTTGAGCGAGGCCCAGTCGAAGTGGATGGCGCGCTGGTCCTTCGTGTTGAACGCCTTGGCGGCGATCTCGTCGTCGGTCTCGTCGAACGCGGGATCGGTGAAGCCCATGCGCTTGGCCAGCAGGCGGAAGATTTCCGTGTTCGGCTTCGATTCGCCCAGCGGCGCGATGGCGGCGTTATTGGCCATCATGTACAGATGGCCGTAGGTGAGGTGCGCGTCGACGTGTTCCAGCTGGGTCGTGGCCGGCAGCACGATGTCCGCATAGTCGGCGGTATCGGTCTGGAAGTGTTCCAGCACCACCGTGAACAGGTCTTCACGCTCAAAGCCGCGCTGCACCTGCGAGGAATCCGGAGCGATCGCCAGCGGGTTCGCGTTGTAGACGATGACGGCCTCGATCTTCGGACCGAACGCGGGCGAGGCCTCGCGCTGCAGGTCGTCGCCGATGGTGTTCATGTTGATCGTGCGCGGCAGGCGACCGCGCAGCAGGTCCGGGCGCTGCAGCGCCAGCTTGTCGGTCGGGAACGAGCCCGACGTCGACAGCTGGATGCCGCCGGCCGCATGGCGCCAGGCGCCCACCAGCGCCGGCAGGCAGGTGATGTTGCGCACCGCCATGCCGCCGCCGCGCACGCGCTGCAGGCCGTAGTTGATACGGATGGCGACCGGGTCGCCCTGCCGTGCCGTGCGCCCGTATTCGCGCGCCAGCTCGACGACTTCTTCCACGCTGATGCCGCAGGTTTCGGCGGTACGCTCCGGCGTCCACTCGGCCACGCGGTCCTTCAGCTGCGCGAAGCCGAACGTGTAATTGTCGATGTACTCGTGGTCGAGCAATTGCTCTTTCACGAGCACGTGCATCATGCCCAGCGCCAGCGCGGCGTCCGTGCCCGGCATCAGGGCGATGTGCTGGTGGCATTTCTCGGCCGTCAGCGAGCGGTAGGGGTCGATGGCGATCAATTTCGCACCGCGGCGCTTGGCTTCCTGGATGCGCATCCACAGATGCAGGTTCGACGCGATCGGGTTGCCGCCCCAGATCAGGATCAGCTTGGCATCCTGGAACTGTTCCATGTCGGTGCCGATCGAGCCGCCGATCGTGTACTTGTAGCCCGTGAAGCCGGCCGTCGCGCACACGGTGCGGTCGAGGAAGGACGCGCCCAGCTGGTTGAAGAAGCGCATCGCCATCGCCTCGCCCTGCACCAGGCCCATCGTGCCGCAATAGCTGTACGGCAGGATCGCCTGCGGATCGCGCGCGGCGATCGGCTTCAGGCGCGCGGCGATCTCGTCCAGCGCCTCGTCCCAGGAGATGGGTGCGAACTTGCCCTCCCCCTTCTTGCCGATGCGGCGCAGCGGGGTCAGCAGACGGTCGGGGTGATAGGTCCGGTCGACGTAGCGCGACACCTTGGTGCACAGCACGCCGGCGGTGGTCGGATGATCCGGGTCGCCCTTGACCTCGGTCGCCACGCCATCCTCCACGGTCACGAGCAGGGCGCAGGTATCGGGGCAGTCGTGCGGGCATGCGCCCCTGACAACGGTCTTGGTCATCGGATCAATCCAGGAAAAAAACGTCGAGAATCCAATACTTTATCCGATTCCAGCCGCTGCCGTCAGGGCTGGCCTTCGCCGCGAAGGTCGGGCTACAATGAATCACAACACGGCGTTGCCAGGCAGGCAGCGCCCACGCATCCAGGGAGAAACCGAATGAGACTCGTCGAACCCATTCTCGCATTCCAGTCCGAACTCGAAACGATCCGGCGCGACATCCACGCCCATCCCGAACTCTGCTACGAAGAACAGCGCACCGCCGACGTGGTGGCAAGCCGCCTGGCCGACTGGGGCATCCCCGTGGTGCGCGGCCTCGGCGTGACGGGCGTCGTCGGCATCATCAAGAACGGCACGTCCAGCCGCGCCATCGGCCTGCGCGCCGACATGGATGCGCTGCCCATGCAGGAACTGAACACATTTGAGCATGCGTCGCGCCATGCCGGCAAGATGCATGCGTGCGGCCATGACGGCCATACGGCCATGCTGTTGGGTGCAGCCCACTATCTGTCGCAGAACCGCAACTTCGATGGCACTGTCTACCTGATTTTCCAGCCCGCCGAGGAAGGCGGCGCGGGCGCGCGGCGCATGATCGAGGACGGCCTGTTCGAGCAGTTCCCGATGGACGCCGTGTACGGCATGCACAACTGGCCGGGCATCGCCGCCGGCACCTTCGGCGTCGTGTCCGGACCGATGATGGCATCCAGTAACGAGTTCCGCGCCGTCATCAAGGGCAAGGGCGCGCACGCGGCCCAGCCGCACCGCGGGATCGATCCCGTCATGACGGCCGTGCAGGTCGCGCAGGCCTGGCAGACCATCGTGTCGCGCGAAAAGAACCCGCTCGACACGGCCGTGCTGTCGATCACGCAGATCCACGCCGGCAGCGCCACCAACGTGATTCCGGACGAAGCCGTCATGATCGGCACCGTGCGCACCTTCTCCACGCAGGTACTCGACCTGATCGAGACGCGCATGCGCGAGATGGCGAACGGCGTCGCGGCCGCGTTCAATGCGAGCGTCGATTTCACCTTCAAGCGCAACTACCCGCCGCTGGTCAACCATCCGGAGCAGACGGCGCTGGCAGTGGAAGCCATGCGCGCGGTGGTGGGCAAGGACAGTGTCGACACCGATGTCGAACCGACGATGGGCGCGGAAGACTTCGCCTTCATGCTGCAGGCCAAGCCGGGCTGCTATGTCTTCATCGGCAACGGCGACGGCGAGCACCGCGGCCATGGGCATGGCCTGGGGCCGTGCCAGCTGCACAACGGCAGCTACGACTTCAACGACCAGTTGCTGCCGATCGGGGCGAGTTACTGGGTGCGGCTGGTGGAGATGAGCCTGAAGGCCTGAGCCGTCGCGTTAAACCGTCGTCCCCGCGCAGGCGGGGACCCATGCTGAAACTCCGAAGCCAGTCTTATACAATGGCCGCGGTGTGTTCAACACACGGAATTCGGTTGCTCACTATGGGTTCCCGCCTTCGCGGGAACGACGTTGTTTCATTTTGCGGTACTGGAATCGGGTAACTGATCCGGCCCCGTCCCCACCCGCTTCCCTGGATTGATCCGCTCCAGCGCAATCAGCGCGGCGGAGTGATCCGCGGACGGCAAGTCCGCCTCGATGGTCTCGTACCGACGCGTCACCAATTCCGTCACGGGCAGCGTGACGCCGGCGGCGCCGGCTGCGGCCAGGATGTTGCGCTGGTCCTTCAGCTGCGTCTTGACCTGGCCGCCGGGCACGAAATTCCGGTCCAGCATGCGCTGCCCGTGCAGGTCGAGGATGCGGCTGCCGGCGAAGCCGCCGCGGATCGCTTCGCGCACGGCGGCCGGGTCGGCGCCGGCGGCCTGGGCCAGCAGCAGCGCTTCCGCCACCACGTTCAACGTCGCGCCCACGACCAGCTGGTTGCACAGCTTGGCGACCTGGCCGCTGCCCGCCTCCCCGACCCGCGTCACCGTGCCCAGCACGCGCAGCACCGGTTCGGCCCGTGCCACGTCGAGGGTGCTGCCGCCGGCCATGATCGCCAGCGTCCCCGCCTCGGCGCCGACCACGCCGCCGGACACGGGCGCATCGACGAAGCTGCAGCCGTGCTCGCGCAAGCGTGCGGCGAAGGCCAGCGCCTCATCCTGGCGCGTCGAGCTCATGTCGATCCACAAGGTGCCGGGCGCCAGGAACGGCAGGGCCGCATCGAGCACGGCGGCCACGACGGGGCCCGCTTCCAGCATCGAGACGACGATGCCGGCACCCGCGACGGCATCTTCCAGCCGCGCCTGCGGCACGGCGCCGTCGCCGCGCAGCGCCTCGGCCTTGGCCGGGCTGCGGTTCCAGGCATGCACGGTATAGTCCGTGCGGACCAGCCGGGCCGCCATCGGCTTGCCCATCAATCCGATGCCGAGGAAGGCCACGATCGGGTGCGTCATGCTGCTCCTTTGTCGGTTAGTTTCAATTTCGATGTCGCAGGTGTTGTTGAAATGTTGACTGCACTTTAACGATTGGCAGGTCGACCACGCAAACCCCGCGACATCGCTACAATACCGGTTTGGCCGTCAATGATCACCGTTTCACGGCCTTATTTCCAATAACGAAGGCAAGAATCCACATGAAAAAAATCGTTCGCACCCTGGCGGCCGTCGCTGCCCTGTCCGCCGCTCAAGCCGGCTTTGCCGCCGATGGCCTGGTCGACTCCGTCTCGCTGGAAGGCGGCGGCGGCGAGCACGTGCAGGTCGTGCGCCTGTCGGCCCAGAAGGACTGGAACCAGAACTGGCTGCCGACCCACGGCTACCACCTGTCCGGCTACTGGGACGCCAACATCGCCTACTGGCGCGCCAACCGCTGGGAAGACGTGGCGGACCGCCGCAAGAACCTGGGCGTGATCGGCCTGACCCCGGTGTTCCGCTGGGAAGCCGATGACAAGCTGGGCTTCTACGGCGAAGCCGGCATCGGCGTCAGCGTGTTCTCGAGCGTGTACCGCAACACCCACCGCCAGCTGTCGACCGCGTTCGAATTCGCCGACCACGTCGGTGTCGGCTACGTGTTCTCGAACAAGCTGGACCTGGGCGTGCGCCTGCAGCACTACTCGAACGGCGGCATCAAGCACCCGAACGGCGGCGTGAACCTGGCGCTGGTGCGCGCGGCGTACCACTTCTAAACGCGTCAGAGCGGGGCCGCGGCGGTCCCGTACAAGTCGCCTTCGGGTGATTTATGTGACAATCGGTCCATGCGGCGCCCCTCCAGGCGCCGCGAAAGACCGATCCGCATGACCGATACCGATAACGTCAAACGCTACCTTCCCTGGCTCGTCGCGACTGCCCTGTTCATGGAGCAGCTCGACGCCACCATCGTCAATACCGCCATCCCGAGCATCGCGGCCAGTCTCGATGTCACGCCGCTGAGCCTCAAGTCCGTCGTCACCAGTTACATCCTCAGCCTTGCCGTGGGCATTCCCGTGAGCGGCTGGATGGCCGACCGGTTCGGCACCCGGCGCGTGTTCGCCACCGCCATCTCGATCTTCACCCTCGCTTCCGTGCTGTGCGGCCTGTCGCTGAATGCGCCCATGATGGTCGCCGCGCGCCTGCTGCAGGGGATCGGCGGGGCCATGATGATGCCGGTGGGCCGCCTGTCGATCATCCGTACCTTCCCGAAGAACGAGCTGCTCAAGGCGATGAACTTCGTCATCCTGCCGGCGCTGATCGGCCCGCTGCTGGGGCCCACGGTGGGCGGCCTGATCGTGCACTGGACCTCGTGGCGCGTGATCTTCTTCGTCAACGTGCCCGTCGGCCTGCTGGCGCTGTACCTCGTGCTGCGCCACATGCCGGACTACCGGGGCGCCGAGCCGCGCCCGCTGGACATCATCGGCCTGATCCTGTTCGGCTCCGGCACGGCCATCCTGTCCTGGCTGCTGGAAGTGTTCGGCGAGCACACGCTCGACGGCGTGACGATGGGCCTGATGCTGGTGCTGTCGGTATCGCTGCTGGCCGCCTATGGCTGGCATGCCACGCGCGAGCAGTTCCCCCTGCTGCGCCTGGCGCTGTTCAAGGTGCGCACCTTCCGCATTTCCGTGCTGGGCGGCTTCATCACGCGCCTGGGCGTGGGCGGCCTGCCCTTCCTGCTGCCGCTGCTGTACCAGCTGGGCCTGAAGCTGCCGGCCTGGCAATCGGGCCTCCTGATGATGCCGACCGCCGCCGCGGCCATGGGCATGAAGCTGGTCGCCTCGAAGATGCTGGCGCGATTCGGCTACCGCCAGATCCTGATCGTCAACACCATCTGCATCGGCATCACCATCGCCCTGTTCTCGCTGGTGGGACCGAGCACGCCCTGGTATGCGATCGCCTGCATCGGCCTGATGCAGGGCTTCTTCAATTCGCTGCAGTTCTCGAGCATGAACACGCTGGCCTACGCCGACGTCGAGCAGAAGGATTCGAGCATGGCCAGCACGATCGCCAGCTCCTTCCAGCAGCTGTCGATGAGCTTCGGCCTGGCCTGGGGTTCGCTGGTGACGGGCTGGTTCCTGGGTCGCGTGCCGCAGACGAACCAGGTCATGGTGACGCAGGCCCTGCACCACGCCTTCCTGGCACTGGCCGCCGTCACCGTCGTGTCGGCACTGATGTTCTGGCGCCTGCGTCCGGACGATGGCAGCAGCATCAGCGGCGGCAGCACGCCCAAGGCCGCGGCGGCGGTGGCGCAGGATCCGACGCCGCTGTCTCAGGCTTGATCGTTCAAGCTTGATCGAGCCTGTCGCTTACCAGAGCTTCCACCAGGGGCGGCGCGGCAACGGCTGCAGCGTGTGCAGGAGCTCGAACGCATCGACGCGCGGCACGCGCAATCCCTCGTCATGGCTGAACGACGTCATCATTTCCGCCAAGCGGATCGGCACATCGAACATGTAATCGGTATCGGCATCGCCGCAGGGACCGTGGTCGTGTTCGGCGAGTGCGGCCGCGCGCAACGCCGCCACTTCGGCGGGAGCGTCGCCGGCGACGGCCAGGTGGCAGATATCCTGCTGGGCATCATGCTCGACCGACCAGGCGAGTTCACCCTGCCGGTAGCAGGCGACGGTACTGAACATCACGTGCTCTTCGGCGCGGCACAGGATCACCTGGCCCTTGGCCGACAGCGTTTTCAGGAACGGACCGGCGGTCAGGCGCGAATCGACGTCGTCGACATGCAGCAGAAAGGCACCGTCGGAGAGCGTGGCGCAGTGGATGCCGCGTCCAGGGTGGTCGGTAGTCTGCCCCGTACGAACCAATTGCAGGTCGTCGAGCAGCGCGGCGGAATCTTGTCCGGAAACCGCGAACCACGAGAGCGAATGCCCCATCGTGTCCTCCTTTTCATCAAAGGACAGCATAACCAACGCCGGTGGCCGAGTAAACCCGGCCGATGGGCAGATCCAAAGCAAAAAACCCCGCCGAGATCACTCGACGGGGTTTTTCATATAACTAGCC
>CAUSCY010000009.1:0-152373 GCA_963529995.1 uncultured Massilia sp.
ATGTCCAGGCTCTCAACTAACCGAAACAACCTCTTGCAACTTCACACCTAGGCCGATGCCGACGATGCCCCAGCTCTCGTGGCCGGGCAGGTGCAGGCAGCGTTCGACGTACAGGGCCTGGTGGGCGCGATGGAAGTTGCCGACGCCGATGTGGGCGATGCCGGGCGTGACGCGGCGGCGCTCGTAGCGCGGCAGCGTGGTCATGACGGTGCGCGGCGGGAAGCGCAGGAAACGGTCGGACAGCGGCGGACGCGCCGCCTGGGATGCAGGAAGCATGGATTCTCCTGGTGGAATGGCCGCCGCGCGGTGGGCGCGTGCGGCGGCGGGTAGCGGTGGGTCGCGGTGGAAGAGGAGCCGGACGCGCGGCCGGCATGCGTTCAGGCGGAGGCGTCGGCGACCGCGTTGTCGATCCTGGCGGTGCGCGCCTCGGCCCTGGCCCTGGCGGCGATCCTGGCGCGGCGTTCCGGCAGGTAGTCGAAGCGCCATTTCATGACCAGCACGGACGAGGCGAGCAGCAGCGTGATGCCGTTGTTGATGGCCAGCGGCCAGGCCCCGATGACGATGCCGTAGCACAGCCACAGGAAGACGCCGAAGCAGAACGCCATGTACATGGCGAGGGAGATACCGCGGGCGGAGCGCTGGCGCCAGACCAGCAGCACCTGGGGAATGAAAGCGGCCGTGGTGCAGAATGCCGCCACGTAGCCCATCAGTTCGATGAAGGTTTGCATGTGGACCCCTTTCTCATTACATGCTTTTGGACATGCGGCACGGTGCGGTGAACTGCCTCCGGCGCCGGGGAGGGGTCATAATAAATCAACTTGAGTGATTTAATCAAGTGCTGTCTTCTTGCTGCGAAGATGGCATCATCCGTCATCATTGCCACTTCAATTCACTGTGATGCCCATTGTTTCAGCTGTTTCGGGAAATCGTTCCCTCGGTTCCAACCAGGTCGGCATGCGCGAGTACAACGAGCGCGTGCTGCTGCAGGCGATCCGCCTGCACGGCAGCTTGCCGAAGGCCGACCTGGCGCGCCTGACCAAGCTGAGCACGCAGACCGTGTCCGTCATCGTCGACCGCCTGATCGACGAGGGCATGGTCGAGCGGCTCGCTTCCCAGCGCGGCAGGGTGGGGCAGCCTTCGCGTCCGATCGCCCTGCGCGCCGACGCGGCCTACGCGATCGGCGTGCGCCTGGGCCGGCGCAGCCTGGATGTGCTGCTGCTGGATTTCGCCGGCCAGGCGCGCTGGCACAGCAGCACCGCCTACCCGACCCCGCGCGTGGACGACGTGTTCGCGCAGATCGGCGTGCAGCTCGAACGCATCGCCGACTTCCTCGGCGCGCAGGACGCGCAGCGCCTGGCCGGGATCGGGCTGGCGGCGCCGCTGGCGTTCGGCGGCTGGCAGGAATTGCTGGGCATGTCCGCGCGCGACGCCAATGCGTGGACCCGCACGGACATGCGCGAACGCCTGCAGGCGATGACGCCGCTGCCCGTCGAATTCGCCAAGGACACGGCCGCCGCCTGCGTGGCGGAGCTGGTGGCCGGGCGCGGACGCAACCTGGAAAACTATTTATATGTATTCGTCGACGTGCTGGCCGGAGGCGGCCTGGTCATCGACAGCCAGCCGCACGGCGGCCGCTACGGCAATGCCGGCGCGATCGGCTCGATGCCGCTGGGCGTGTCGGCCGGCGGTGCCAAGCCGCGCCAGCTGGTCGAGGAAGCGTCGCTGGTCACGCTGGAGCGCATGGTGCAGGAGGCGGGCCTGCCGCCGATCCCGCTGGACGGCGAACGCGCGCTGCAGGAACCCTGGGCCGGCGTGGTGCGCGCCTGGCTCGCGCGCGCCGCCGATGCGATCGCATTCGCGGCCTGCGGCGCGGCCTGCGTGCTCGACCTGGACGGCGTGATCGTCGACGGCGCCATCGGCCGCCCGCTGCTGGACGCCCTGCTGCGCGACGTGGACACGGCGATGGCGCGCTACGACTGGGAGGGGACGATGCGTCCGCGCGTGCTGGCCGGCGAAGTCGGGGCCGACGCCAAGGTATGCGGCGCGGCATGGCTGCCGCTGCACAGCGGGTTCGCGCCCGCGCACGACCTGTTCCTCAAGGCCGCTCGCGGCTGAACCTGCGGCTGAACCTGCGCCTGAACCTGCGGCTGGCCCTTCATGCGGCTTCCGTTTCGCCGGAGGTCTCGCTTCGAGTTTCGCTTCGTGCCGCGCGCCGGTACCCGCCCGGCCCCATGCCGTAATGGCGCTTGAACACGCGGTTGAACGCGGCCTCAGACTGGTAGCCGACGGCCAGCGCGACGTCGCCCACCGCGCGCTCGCCGTGCGACAGCGCCGTCGCCGCCCGCGCCATGCGCAGCTGGGTCAGCACGTCGGCCGGCGTCATGCCGGACAACTGGGCGAACAGGCGCGCGAAGGTGGCGCGCGACATGAAGCAGGCCGCCGCCAGGTCGGCCACGGTCCACGGACGTTCGGGCGACTCCAGCATCTTCTGCATCGCATTGCCTAGGCGCCGGTCGGCCAGCACGGCGAACAGGCCGGGCCGGGTGGCGCTCTGGGCCAGCCAGGCGCGCATCAGCAGGGCGAACAGGGCGCCGGACAACTGGGCCACGACGACGCTGCTGCCGGGGCGGGTAGCGACGGTTTCCTGCTGCAGCAGGCGCACCAGCGCGTGCAGGCCGGGGAAGTCGGCCGCGCGGCTGGCATGCACGATCATCACCTCGGGCAGGGCGCCCAGCATGGCGCGGCGCGCGCCGTCGTCGAACACGAAGCTGCCGCACAGGATGCCGGTGGCGGGGCCGTCGCCGTCGTTGGCCTTGCGTTGCAGCGGGCCGTCGGACGCCTGCCCCTGGACCGGCGTGGCCTGCTGCGCTGGCCCCGCATGCAGCCGGTGCGCGCCGCCGCCGGGGAACACGACGATGTCGCCGGCCTGCAGATCGACCTGGCCGAGGGCCGCCGTATCCAGGCGCGCACTGCCCTCGACGATCACGTGGAAGGGCGCCGTGCCCGGCGTGGTGACGGCCGGTTCGTCGAGCACCCAGGGCGCGGCCAGCTCGCAGCGCGTGTCGAGCGAGGTCGAAATCGTGAAGAGGGAAAGCAGGCGGCTGAGCGTGTCCATGGACGTAAGGAGGAATGAGACGGATGAACAAATTATCGCCGCAAACCGGCATTCATTGTCCACCTCGTTCGGCCTAGACTTCTTTCCATGCCACACGGCATTCGATACGCCAACAACACTGAAAGGAAAGACCATGAGCCGCTTGTCCACCCAGGGCGCCAACGCCACCGGCCGCACCGCCGAACTGTTTGCCGGCATCAAGGCGAAACTCGGCAAAGTCCCCAACGCCTACGACACCATCGGCAGCAACAGCCCGGTCGCCCTCGAGGCCCTGCTGAACTTCGACGCCGCGCTCGTCAACACGAGCCTGTCGAAACAGGAAATCGAAGTCGTGAAGCTGGCCGTCAGCGAAGTCGCCGGCTGCGACTACTGCCTGGCCGCCCACACCCTGATGGGCAAGATGGCCGGCCTGTCGCCGGAAGCGATCCTGGCGGCGCGCCGCGGCACCGCGACCGGTAACGGCAAGCTGGATGCCTTGAGCACGTTCGTGCGCAGCGTCGTGGGCACCACGGGCACCGTGCCGCAGGCCGCCGTCGATGCCGTCAAGGCCGCGGGCTATACCGATGCCCAGGTGGTGGACACGGTCTTCGCGATCTCGAGCATCACGTTCACGAACCTGGTGAACCGCATCAACGACACGGTGGTCGACTTCCCGAAAGCACCCGAATGAGTGCCGAATGCGTGCCGAATGAGCGTATAGGCACATAATAGGCACATAAGCCTGCGGGGATATGCAGGAGGATGGCCGGGCGTGTGGAGCGTCCCGGCCAATTCACATTGTTTATGGCAATTTGCTCTTCCATTCGTAGCGTCAATTAATGCTGCCGTCGGTAAAAATACCTAGTCGGCCGGGCATGGCACTCTGCTAGAATCGTAAGCCCCGCGTCAGTTCAGGAAGGCAGCAAAGCATGGAATCGTCAATCGACAAAAAAGAAGAACTCCGTCAACAACTGCGTGCTGCAGCGCTCGAATACCATCAGTTTCCCACCCCCGGCAAGATCAGCGTCACCCCGACCAAGTCGGTGCTGAACCAGCGCGACCTGGCCCTGGCCTACTCGCCCGGCGTGGCGGCGCCCTGCGAGGAAATCGTCAAGGATCCGGCTGCTTCCTTCAAGTACACGGCGCGCGGCAACCTGGTCGCCGTCATCTCGAACGGCACCGCCGTGCTCGGCCTGGGCAATATCGGACCGCTGGCCTCCAAGCCGGTCATGGAAGGCAAGGGCGTCCTGTTCAAGAAATTCGCGGGCATCGACGTGTTCGACATCGAGATCGCCGAGACCGATCCCGACAAGCTGATCGACGTGATCGCCGCGCTCGAGCCGACCTTCGGCGGCGTCAACCTGGAAGACATCAAGGCGCCGGAGTGCTTCTACATCGAGCGCAAGCTGCGCGAGCGCATGAAGATCCCCGTCTTCCACGACGACCAGCACGGCACCGCGATCATCGTCGGCGCCGCCATCCTGAACGGCCTGAAAGTGGTCAACAAGGACATCAAGAACTGCAAGCTGGTCGTGTCGGGCGCGGGCGCCGCGGCGCTGGCCTGCCTGGACCTGATCGTCGACCTCGGCTTCCCGATCGAGAACATCTTCGTCACCGACCTGGCTGGCGTCGTCTACAAGGGCCGTACCGAGCTGATGGACCCGGACAAGGAACGCTTCGCCCAGGACACGCCGCACCGTTCGCTGGCCGAGGTCATCCCGGGCGCCGACATCTTCCTGGGCCTGTCGGCCGGCGGCGTCCTGAAGCCGGAGATGGTGTCGACCATGGCCGCCAATCCGCTGATCCTGGCGCTGGCCAACCCGAACCCGGAAATCCTGCCGGAAGACGCCAAGGCCGTGCGCGGCGACGTCATCATCGCGACCGGCCGTTCGGACTACCCGAACCAGGTCAACAACGTGTTGTGCTTCCCGTACATGTTCCGCGGCGCGCTGGACTGCGGCGCGACCACGATCACGCGCGAGATGGAAATCGCCGTCGTGCACGCGATCGCCGATCTGGCCCACGCCGAGCAGTCCGACATCGTCGCCTCGGCCTACGGCATCTCGAACCTGTCGTTCGGCCCGGAATACCTGATCCCGATGCCGTTCGACCCGCGCCTGCTGACCCATATCGCGCCGGCCGTGGCCAAGGCCGCGATGGACGGCGGCGTCGCCTCGCGTCCGATCGAAGACCTGGCCGCCTACGCCGAGAGCCTGCAGCAGTTCGTGTACCGCAGCGGCAGCTTCATGAAGCCGCTGTTCCAGGTCGCCAAGGACGCGCCGCCGGAACTCAAGCGCATCGTCTACGCCGAGGGCGAGGAAGAGCGCGTGCTGCGCGCCGTGCAGGTGGTGGTCGACGAGCGCCTGGCGCGCCCGATCCTGGTCGGCCGTCCGGCCGTGCTGCAGCAGCGCATCGAGAAGTTCGGCCTGCGCCTGAAGCTGGGCCAGCACTTCGACGTGATCAACCCGGACTTCGACGAGCGCTACCGCGACTACTGGCATACCTACTACCAGATGGTCATGCGCAAGGGCATCACCGAAGACCTGGCCAAGCTGGCGATGCGTCGCCGCCATACGCTGATCGGCGCCATGATGATTCACAAGGGCGATGCCGACGGCATGATTTGCGGCACCTACGGCACCACCCAGATGCACCTGGAGTACATCGACCAGGTGCTGGGCAAGCGCGCCGGCGCCAACGTGTACGCGGCGATGAACTTCATCATCACCCAGGAACGCCAGCTGGCGATGGTCGACACCCACGTCAACGAGAACCCGACGGCGGAAGAACTGGCCGACATCACCATCATGGCGTCGGAAGAGCTGGAGCGCTTCGGCATCACCCCGCGCGTGGCGCTGCTGTCGCACTCGAACTTCGGCACCTCGAACAGCGAGTCGGCCAGGAAGATGCGCGCCACGCTGGTCCTGGTGCAGCAGAAGGCCCCTGGCCTGGAAATCGACGGCGAGATGCACGGCGACGCGGCGCTCGATTCGAAGATCCGCAACAAGATCATGCCGCAGTCGACGCTCAAGGGCGACGCCAACCTGGTCGTCATGCCGAACATCGAGTCGGCCAACATCGCCTACAACCTGGTCAAGACGGCGGCCGGCAACGGCATCGCCATCGGCCCGGTGCTGCTGGGCTGCGCGCGTCCGGTGCACATCCTGACCCCGTCGGCGACCGTGCGCCGCATCGTCAACATGACGGCGCTGTGCGTCGTGGATGCTGTCTCGCAGCGCTGAACGAAAGCCCGCTACCCCCGCACATCGTCCCTGCGCAGGCAGGGACCCAATTTCCGCAGGCGCCGCGACGACGCCTGCACACTTGGGTCCCCGCCTCCGCGGGGACGACGTTTTTTACGCAATGTTTTTGGGGCCGGCAAATAGTTCCCTTACATGTCGTGAACATGTAATAAAGCTTGAGCGAACCGTAACATTGCGTAATCCTGCGCGGTCGTTTCACGGTTTCAGGCCATAATAGACGAGCAGGCATTATAAATTCTGCACGCTTTCTCCCGTGCAACGGTTTGGCGCCCCGCTCTGGTACAATGCGAGGTTGTCGAAAATTTATCTGGTCCGTTCCCTCCCGACCTGCCCCGGCGCCGTCGCGGCGGCCCACGTCAGACCATCACCTGGAATCACCAAGAACATGCAAGCAACGAAAAAAGCCCTGATCACCGGCATTACGGGCCAGGATGGCGCCTATCTCGCACAACTGCTCCTGGAAAAGGGTTATCACGTCACCGGTACCTTCCGCCGCTCCAGCTCGGTCAACTTCTGGCGTATCGCCGAACTGGGCATCGACCAGCATCCGAACCTGTCGCTGGTCGAATACGACCTGACCGACCTGTCGTCGAGCATCCGCCTGGTCGAGACCACCCGCCCGGACGAGGTGTACAACCTGGCGGCCCAGAGCTTCGTCGGCGTGTCGTTCGAGCAGCCGGTCACCACCGCATCGATCACCGGCATCGGCGCCGTCAACCTGCTCGAGGCGATCCGCATCGTGCATCCGAAGGCGCGCTTCTACCAGGCGTCGACCTCGGAAATGTTCGGCAAGGTGCAGGCCGTGCCCCAGGTCGAGGACACTCCGTTCTATCCGCGCAGCCCGTACGGCGTGGCCAAGCTGTATGCGCACTGGATGACCGTGAACTACCGCGAGTCCTACGACATCTTCGGCAGCTCGGGCATCCTGTTCAACCACGAGTCGCCGCTGCGCGGCCGCGAGTTCGTCACCCGCAAGATCACCGACTCCGTCGCCAAGATCGTGCTGAACAAGCTCGAGGTGCTGGAACTGGGCAACCTGGACGCCAAGCGCGACTGGGGCTTCGCCAAGGAATACGTCGAAGGCATGTGGCGCATCCTGCAGGCCGACCAGCCGGATACCTTTGTGCTGGCGACCAACCGTACCGAGACCGTGCGCGACTTCGTCACCATGGCGTTCAAGGGCGCCGGCATGGACATCGAGTTCAAGGGCCAGGGCGAGCAGGAAACCGGCCATTGCGCCCGTACCGGCAAGCTGCTGGTGCGCATCTCGCCGAAGTTCTACCGTCCGGCCGAAGTTGACCTGCTGATCGGCGACGCGTCGAAGGCGCAGCGCGAGCTGGGCTGGAAACCGCAGACCACGCTCGAACAGCTGTGCCAGATGATGGTCGACGCCGACCTGCGCCGTAACGAACAGGGATTCTCGTTCTGACATGAGCCGCTCGGTCACGGAAGACCTCGCCCGCGTGGCCGCCCCGCGCGAAGGCGAAGGCAAGCGGGCCCTGATCACGGGCCTGCGCGGTTTCACCGGACACTACATGGCGCAGGAGCTGATCGCGGCCGGCTACGAGGTCTACGGCACCGTCCTGCCGGGCCACGCGCCCGGACCGAACATCTTCACCGTCGACCTCCTCGACCGCGCCGGTCTCGCCGCCGTGATCGAGGAAGTGCGGCCCGACGTGGTGGCCCACCTGGCCGCCATCGCCTTCGTGGCGCATACCGATACCGACCAGATCTACCGCGTCAACGTGACCGGCACCCGCAATCTGCTGGAAACGCTGTCGAAGGCCACGCACAAGCCGTCCTGCGTGCTGCTGGCGTCGTCGGCGAACATCTACGGCAATGCCGACGTCGCCGTCATCGACGAGCGCGTGCCGCCGTCGCCGGCCAACGACTACGCGGTCAGCAAGCTGGCCATGGAATACATGGCGCGCCTGTGGATGGACAAGCTGCCGATCGTGATCGCGCGCCCGTTCAACTATACCGGCGTGGGGCAGGGCGAGAACTTCCTGCTGCCCAAGATCGTGTCGCATTTCCGCAAGGGCGCGCGCCACATCGAGCTGGGCAACCTGGCCATCGCGCGCGACTTTTCCGACGTGCGCATGGTCGCCAACTGCTACCGCCGCCTGCTGGCCGCAGCGCCCGCCGGCGACGCCTTCAATGTCTGCTCGGGCCGCTCGACCTCGCTCGAGAGCCTGATCGACATGATGAGCGACATCGCCGGCTACCGCATCGAAGTGCACGTCAACCCGGCCTTCGTGCGCGCCAACGACGTGCTGACCCTTACCGGCAGCAACGCCAAGCTGGCGGGCACGATCGGCCCCATCGCGCCCCCGCCGCTGGTCGAGACGCTGCGCTGGATGTACCAGGCCTGATGCGATGGCGGCCATCCTCGACACGCCCGTGACCGAACCCGCGCCGCTGCGCGTCGGCCTCGGCACGACCATGATCGAGCCGGCGCTGACCGGCGGCCACCTGGACGGCATCGGCGTCTATACCCAGGCGCTGCTGCGCCACCTGCCGCAGGCCGGCTGTGCCATTTCGACCTATTCCTGGCCGCGCGGCCAGGCGCCGCTGACGATGGGGCAGGCCATGCCGCAATCGTTCGAGCGCGCCTCGCTGCTCGACCTCGTCACGCCCGACGCGCACCGCGTGCACATGCCCGCCGACGTGTTCCACGTGACCGACTATCGCGTCGTGCGCATGGATTGCCCGGTGGTGGCGAGCCTGCACGACGCGCTGCCGATCAAGCATCCCGAGTGGTGCAATCCGCGCCTGCGCGGCCTCAAGAACTGGCTGCAGCGCAAGGCCGCGCAAAAGGCCGACCGCGTGATCGCGCTATCGCACTACGCCATCGACGAGCTGGTCGAATGCTTCGGCGTCGACGAGCGCCGCATCACCGTGGTGCCGTGCGGCGTCGACGACGACTGGTTCGACCCGCCCGCCGCCGGCGACGTGGCAGCGACGCTGGCCGCCAACGGCCTGCGCCCCGGCTACTTCCTGTTCGTCGGCACGCTGCAGCCGCGCAAGAACGTGGGCCGCCTGCTGGACGCCTACCTGGCGCTTCCCGCCGCCGTGCGCGCCGAGCGCCAGCTCGTCATCGTCGGCCATGCCGGCGCCCGTTCCGACGACGTGCTGCGCCGTATCGCCGCGGCCCGGCAGGACGGCGCCAACGTCGTCTGGCTGAACAAGCTGACCGACAACGGGGCGCTGCGCCACATCTATGCCGGCGCCGGCGTGTTCGTGTTCGCTTCGCTGTACGAAGGCTTCGGCATCCCCGTGGTGGAAGCCTTCGCCTCCGGCGTGCCGGTGGTGGCCGCGAACACGACGTCGCTGCCGGAAGTGTCGCAGGGCGCCGCGCTCGAAGTCGACCCGCTCGACAGCGGCGCCATCGCCGACGCCATGCTGGCCCTGGCGCGCGAGCCGCTGCTGCGCGCGCGCTGCATCACGGCCGGGCGCGCCCGCGCGGCCCAACTGACCTGGGACGCCACGGCGCGCATGACGGCCGCCGTCTACCGTTCGCTTCTCTGATCCTCTGCCGTACCGAGTCCAAGCCCGATGTCCAAGCCCATGCGCGTTCTCCACTTCTACAAGACCTATTTCCCCGATTCCGTCGGCGGCGTGGAGCAGGTCATCCGCCAGATGTGCGTGGGGACGGGACGGCTGGGCGTGACGAACCAGGTGCTGTCGCTGTCGCGCGATGCCGACCTCACGCCGTTCGCCTTCGAAGGCCACGAAGTGCACCGCGCGCCGCTGAACTTCGAGGTGGCGTCGAATGCCGTGTCGGTCCAGTCGATCGGCATGCTGGCGCGCATGGCGCGCGCGGCGGACGTCGTGCATTACCACTTCCCGTGGCCGTTCATGGACCTGGCCCACTTCATGGCGCGCATCGACAAGCCGACCGTGGTCACCTACCACTCCGACATCGTGCGCCAGAAGGCGCTGCTGCGCCTGTACCAGCCGCTGAAGCACCGCTTCCTGGCCGACGTCGATTCCATCGTCGCGACCTCGCCGAACTACCTGGCCTCGTCGGCCGTGCTGGACCGCTACCGCGACAAGACGCGCGTGATCACCTTCGGCCTGGACAAGGAAAGCTATCCCGAGCCGGACCAGGCGCGCCTGGAATCGTGGCGCGCGCGCGTGGGGCCGAAATTCTTCCTGTTCGTCGGCGTGCTGCGCTACTACAAGGGCCTGCACATCCTGCTGGATGCCGTCGCCGGCACCGACTATCCGGTCGTGATCGTGGGCGCCGGCCCGATCGAGGACGAGCTCAAGGCCCACGCACAGCGCCTGGGCCTGAAGCACGTGATGTTCGTCGGCGCCGTCGACGAGCTGGACAAGGCGGCGCTGCTCAAGCTCAGCTACGCCGCCGCCTTCCCCTCGCACCTGCGTTCGGAAGCCTTCGGCATCTCGCTGCTGGAAGGGGCGATGTACGGCAAGCCGATGATCTCGAGCGAGATCGGCACCGGGACCACCTACATCAACGTGCACGGCGAGACGGGCCTGGTGGTGCCGCCGTCCGACCACGAGGCGCTGCGCGCGGCGATGAAGAAGCTGTGGGACAACCCGGAGATGGCGGCCGCGATGGGACGCCGCGCGGAAGAGCGTTACTGGCGCCTGTTCACGTCGGCGCAGATGGCGCAGAGCTATGCGGACCTGTACGAGGAACTGGTGGCGCGCCGGTCGGCCGTCAAGTTGTCCGCGGCGCCGCGGTTGGGGTGAGTGTTTGGTGGGCACGTGGTGCCCACCCTACGGGAGCGCCTGCGTAGGGTGGGCATCACATGCCCACCGTGCATCTATGCTGCCGCCAATTCCGGCTCCGGCACCGCTTCCTCCGCCCACCGCTGGCGGATCGCGCGAATGGCCGGCAACTGCGTGACGAACAGGTCCACCAGCGCCGGATCGAAATGCTTGCCCTTCTGGCGCACCATGAAATCCACCGCTTCTTCTTCCGTCCACGCCTTCTTGTACGGCCGCACCGAGGTCAGCGCGTCGAACACGTCGGCGATCGCGCAGATGCGCCCGACCAGCGGGATCTGCTCGCCCACGAGGCCGTTCGGGTAGCCGCTGCCGTCCCATTTCTCGTGGTGGGTGAGGGCGATCTGGCGCGCCAGCGCCAGCACGCCGCGCTCGTGCTGGCCGATGATCTCGGCGCCGATCGTGGCGTGGCTCTGCATGATCTTCCACTCGTCCGGATCGAGGGGGCCGGGTTTCTGCAGGATGGAATCCGGGATGCCGATCTTGCCCACGTCGTGCATGGGCGCGGCGTGCAGCAGGTCGTCGGCCTCGGCTTCCGTCATGCCGGCCGCCAGGCCCAGGATGCGCGAGAAGTGGCTCATGCGGATCACGTGCAGGCCCGTCTCGTTGTCCTTGTATTCGGCCGCCAGGCCCAGGCGCTGGACGATCTCCAGGCGCGAGGCGCGCAGCTCTTCCATGCGCACCAGCGACAGGTGGGTACGCACGC
This sequence comes from uncultured Massilia sp., assembly GCA_963529995.1. Taxonomy (GTDB): domain Bacteria; phylum Pseudomonadota; class Gammaproteobacteria; order Burkholderiales; family Burkholderiaceae_D; genus Telluria. The sequence goes on from CAUSCY010000009.1 coordinate 11,819, forward strand.
GCGCGCGCACGATCGGCGGGCTGACCGGCTTGGTGATGTAGTCGACGGCGCCGGCATCGAAGCCTTCCAGCTCGTCGTCGGTCTCGGTCAGCGCGGTCACGAAGATCACGGGGATCGAGGCCAGGTCGGGATCGGCCTTGAGGGCGGCGCAGACCTCGTAGCCGCTCATCCCCGGCATCATGACGTCCAGCAGGATCAGGTTGGGGCGCTCCTCGCGCACCAGTTCGAGGGCGCGCTGGCCGTCCTTGGCGAAGCGCAGGCGGTAGTGGTCCTGCAGGATCTGGCGCAGCAGTTGCAGGTTGCTGGCTTCGTCGTCGACCGCGAGGATCAGCGGTTGATGCACGTTGCTCATGAAGGAATCTCCAGGTTCATGTCGTCGATGGCGCCGAGCGTCGCGTCGAGCTGCTGAAGCGCCAGTTCAAAGTCGAAATCGGACAGGGCGGCATGGACTTGCGTCACGCGGCTGGCCAGTGCATGGCCGGTCAGTGCCGCGGCCAGCGCGGCCAGCGCGGCGTCGTCGAGGGCGCCGCGGCGCAGCGCCGTGCGCAGCGTTTCCCCGACCCGGCGCGCGCGCGCGAGGTCGACGCCGGGGCGCGGCGTCGGGGCCGGCGTCTGGACCGCCTTGCTGGGCGCCGGCTGGGCCGCGCGGATCGCCGCCAGCGTGCCGGTCAGCAGCGGCGCCAGCGCCGCGAGGGCGTCGCGCAGCGTGTCCTCGGCACCGGGGAACAGCCGGCCGCTGTCGCCGTCGACGAGGCCCTCGATGGCGCCGAGCGCCTCGCTCAGTTGTTCCAGGCCGAGGTTGGCGGCCACGCCGCGTACCTTGTGCGTCAGCATGCGCAGCGCGCGGTAGTCGGCGGCGGCAGCTTGCGCCGCCAGCGCGGCGGCCAGGCCCGCGTGCTGGACCTCGAACAGGGCCAGTGCTTCGCGGTAGGCGTCTTCCTTGCCGCTCCAGCGGCGCAGGCCGGCGTGGCGGTTCCACAACTGGCGTTCCTGCGCCGGCAGCTCGGATGCGTGCTGGCCGGGACCGAAGCCCAGCACGCGCGCGATCTCGTGCGACAGCGTGAACCAGTCGACCGGCTTGGTGGCGAAACCGTCCATGCCGGCATCGGCGCTGGCGCGGCGGTGCGCGTCCAGCACGCTGGCGGTCATCGCGATGATCGGCACGCGCGTGCGGCCGGTGGCCTCTTCCTGTTCGCGGATCAGGCGCGTGGCCGACAGGCCGTCGATGGTCGGCATCTGGAAGTCCATCAGGATCACGTCGAAGTGCTCGCGCGCGGCCAGGTCGACCACCGCGGCGCCGTCGCCGACGGCCGTCATGGTATGGCCGCGACGTGCCATCAGCAGCTGCAGCAGTTCCAGGTTCTGCGGCACGTCGTCGGCCACCAGCACGTTCAACGGCGGCAGGGCGGCGGCGGTGCGCACGCGCGGCTGCTGCGGCGCGAAGCGCGCCAGCAACAGCGGCAGCAGCACGTGGAAGGTGGTGCCCTGGCCCGGCGTGCTCTCGGCCCAGATGCTGCCGCCCATCAGTTCCACCAGCTGCTTGCAGATGGTGGTGCCCAGGCCCGTGCCGCCGAAGCGGCGCGTCATCGACGCATCGGCCTGGGTGAACGGTTCGAAGATGGCGGCCAGGCGTTCCGGCGCGATGCCGATGCCGGTGTCGCTGACCGTCACGTGCATCTGCTCGCCCTGCAGCTCGGCGCGCAGCGTGACGCTGCCGCGCTCAGTGAACTTGATCGCGTTGTCGAGCAGGTTGGTCAGCACCTGGCGCACGCGCAGCTCGTCGCCGCGCAGGCAGGTCGGCAGGGCCGGGTCGTACTGGATGTCCACGTGCAGGCCCTTGGCACGCGCGTTCGCCGCCAGCGTCGAGGACAGCTCGTCGATCAGCGACAGCAGGTTGTAGTCGTTCTGCTCGAGTTCGACGGCGCCCTTTTCGAGCTTGGCCGTGTCGAGGATCTCGTTGAGCAGGCGCAGCAGGGCGCGGCCGGCGCTGCGGATCGTGTCCAGGTGGCGCCGCTGGTCGGTATTCAGTTCGCCGTCCAGCAGCACGTCGGTGAAGCCGAGGATCGAGTTCATCGGCGTGCGGATCTCGTGGCTCATATTGGCCACGAAGCTGGCGCGCGCGGCGGCGGCCTGCTCGGCCTTTTCCTTGGCGTCGCGCAGCGCTTCTTCCATCTCGCGGCGCTCGGTGATGTCGAAGATGACGCCGTCCAGCCATTCCAGGTGACCGGCGTCGTTGCGCACGCCGGTGCCGTTTTCCCACAACCAGCGGGTGCTGCCGTCGGCATGCAGCAGGCGGTATTCGACCAGGTAGGGACGCGCGTCGCGCAGCGCCTGGGCGATGGTCTCGGAGACGCGCACGCGGTCGGCCGCGTGGATCAGCGTGCCGAAGTTGCGCTTCGGCGCCGCGCCCAGGAAGTCCGCGCACGGATAGCCGGTGACGCGTTCGACGGCGTCGCTGATGAACACCATCGGCTGCGCGCCTTCGACCACGCTGCGGTAGGAGATGCCGGGAATATTGCCGATCAGGGAACGGAACTGCTGCTCACTGGCGCTCAGCGCCTGTTCCATCGCGCGCCGTTCGCTGATGTCGGTGATGAAGCAGACGAACAGCTCCTCGCCGTCCAGGTGCGCGTGGCCGATGGCGCGGCGCAGCGGGACGATGCTGCCGTCCTTGCGCCGGCCGGCGATGTCCGTGCCGTTGGCGGTCTCGGTGATTTCGCCCGTCGCCAGCGCGCGCAGCAGGCCGACGCGCTCGGACAGTTCTTCGTTGCAGATCAGCAGACGGATGTTCTGGCCGACGATCTCCTCGCGCTTCCAGCCGTAGATGCGTTCGGCCGACGCGTTGAATTCGACGATGATGCCGTTGCGGTTCACCGTGATCACGCCGTCCACCGTGGTGGTGAGCAGGGCACGCATCCACGCTTCGCTCTTGGACAGGTCGCGGTACAGCTGGCGGTAGCGCAGCAGGCCGTTCGCCCCCAGCACGACGATCGTGAAGACGACCGTGATCGCCGTGATCGCCAGGGCCAGGAAGGTGTCGCTGCGGTTCCCGGCATCGGTCGCGGCCGGGTGGCCGATGAAGCGCGCCGCCGCCATGCCGGTGTAATGCATGCCCGCGATGGCGCAGCCCATCACGATACCGGCCAGCAGCAGGCGCGCGTGGCTTCCCAGCCAGCGCACGTGCGACAGCCCGGAGCGCACCCACAGTGCCAGCGTCGCCAGCACCACCGCGACCACGATCGAGAGGCCGAACATCATGGGGTCGTAGCGCAGGTCCAGGTCCATGCGCATGCCCTCCATGCCGGCATAGTGCATCGCACCGATGCCGGCGCCGACCAGCGTCCCGCCCAGCAGCATGCCCCAAGCCCCCAGGCGCTCGCGCGCGATCAGGTTGAGCGCGACGAACGAGGCGGCGATGCTGGGCACGCCCGACAGGATCGTGATGACGGGATCGTAGTCGACGCTCGTGCACAGGTCGAAGGCGAGCATGCCGATGAAGTGCATGGCCCACACCCCGGTACCCAGCGCCAGGCTGCCGGTGCCGAGGATGATCCAGCGCTGGCCGCGGTTGGCCGCGGCCTGGCCGGCGATCAGCAATCCTATCCAGGAAGCGAAGATGGCCACCAGCACCGACAGCAGCACCAGGCTCGGCGTGTACGTCCCGTAACTGAGCAGCGATGGGTCGGAGGGCAGGGTGAACAGGGATGGCATATTAAATCGGAAAATTCAATAATCTTCGGCAGAAAACGCGGACGCGCAAGTATGTCACTTTCGCTGTGGAAAGTCTTGTCGTATGGCATGTGTACGGCCTGTGAGGCGTTACATTGTCGCGCGCATGCCACCAATATCGATAAAAAGTTTCCAGGCGGTTATCTCTTCCCATAGGGCGAATTGTCAAACGCGGAAGCCATGCACCACTCAAATTCGGCGTATCGGCAATCCGGGAAGGTAAACACGCAGATCGATAAAATCGAATGGATAAGCGAATCATAAAACGAAAAAATCAGTAATGCCAAGAGGAAACTTTTGTTCATCATGATTTTGTTGCATTTTGGCATCATCAAAACGGACCGCTGTTCCTGCTCAGCCATTGTCGGCGGCGCGGCCTTGCTGTTATGCTGCCGAGCACACCAGCCGACCGATGCGCTGGCCTGGACAAGGACGCCGTACATGCGATCGACGATTCTTGCTGCGTGCCTCGCCGCGGCCTGCCTGCAAGTGCAAGCCCAGATGCCACCGAGCCTCTACTTGACCACCGAGCCGCCGCCGGCGTCTGCCGCACACGGTGGCATCGCCACCGATACCGTGCGCGAAGTGATGGCGCGCGCCCGCATCGGCTACGCCATCGACCCGTTGCCCTGGAAGCGCGCCTACAACACGGCGCTGGACCGCTCCGACGCCTGCGTCTACCCGACCAGCCGCATTGCCGAACGCGAAAACCAGTTCAAGTGGGTCGGCCCGATCAGCGACATCGACTGGGTGCTGATGGCGCGTGCCGACCGCCACCTGCAGCTGGGCAGCCTGGAGGACGCGCGCGGCCTGCGCATCGGCACCTATAACGGCGACGCCCGCGACGAGTACCTGCGCGCGCGCGGCTTTGAGGTCGAGTCCGTCACGGACGACCTGGCCAATCCGCGCAAGCTGATGCTGAACCGCATCGACCTGTGGGCCGCCAGCACCCAGCGCAGCGGCGCGGTCCTGAAGCGCCTGGGCTACACCGGCAAGATCGTGCCGGTCCTGACCTTCAACCGCACCAGCCTCTACCTGGCCTGCAACCGCCGCGTGCCCGACGCGCTGGTAGCGCGCATGAACGAGGCGCTGGCGTCGATGGAGCGCGACGGCGGACGCCGCGCGATCTGGCAGCGGCACGTGGAGATACGCTCGAAGGAAAGGCCGGCCGGCGCTGCCGGGCGTTGATTCTTTTGCACGACCGCGCTATCGTCGAGTAACCGTCCCTTCGCAAAGGCTTGCCATGTCGACCCGGTTCCTCGGCGTATCCCCCCTGATCCCCGCACGCGACGTCGAAGAGGCCATCGCCTTCTACCGCGACAGCATCGGCTTCGCGCTCGAGTATCGCGACGCCGAACCGGCGCAGTTCGCGATCGTCGGGCGCGATGCCGCCCGCCTGCACCTGTTCGCCAGCCAGGACAAGCACCTGGCCGACTGGACCAGCCTGCGCATCGTGGTCGACGGTATCGACGCTTTATATGAACGTTGCAAGCAGGCGGGGTGCGTGCATCCGAACGGCGAGCTGGGCGAGCGTCCCTGGGGAGCGGTGGAATTTTCCATCGTCGATCCGTCGGGGGTGTGCATCGCGTTCGTGCAAGATGCGGGAGGGCGGTGAAGAGAATTGCAGCAGGGGAAATACAGCGGATGAGCGGCTTGCGAATGGTGCCTCCGGCCGGAATCGAACCGGCACGCCTTTCGGCGCTTGATTTTGAGTCAAGTGCGTCTACCAATTCCGCCACAGAGGCGCAAGCGCAGGCGCGCATCTTAGCATACGTCATGCCAAACTGACCAGTGTACGCACGGATGTTCTGCGTCCGCCAGGCGGCGGGCGTATGATCGGCCTACTCCGACAAGGCCGGCTCCGCCGCGGCAGGCATGATGAAGAATAAGAAAATCCGCGAAATCATCCTCGGCAAGCCCCTCGACCCCCTGCAGCGCGACACGCGCCATTCGATGGCACTGGTCGCCTTCCTCGCCTGGGTCGGGCTCGGTGCGGACGGCCTGTCCTCGTCGGCCTATGGCCCGGAAGAGACCTTCCGCGCGCTGGGCACGCATACGCACCTTGGCCTGTACATGGCCGTCGCCACCGCGGTGACCGTGTTCGTCATCGCGCTCGCCTACAACCAGGTGATCGAGCTGTTCCCGACCGGGGGCGGAGGGTACCGCGTGGCGAGCCAGCTGGTGGGGCCCTATCTCGGGCTCGTGTCGGGCTGCGCGCTGATCCTCGACTACGTGCTGACCATCGCGATCTCGATCGCGTCCGGCGTCGACGCTCTTGCTTCCTTCCTGCCGCTCGGCTTCCAGCCCTATAAATTGTGGGCGGAAGCGTTCTTCATCGGCCTGTTGATCGTGATGAACCTGCGCGGGCTGAAGGAGGCGATCCGGATCCTGCTGCCGATCTTCCTCGGCTTTGTCGCCACCCACCTGGTGCTGATCGTCTACGGCATCGTCGCGCATGCGTCGCACTTGCCGCAGCTGGTGCCGCAGACGGTCGGCGAGACGCGCGAGCTGGCCGCCAGCATCGGCTGGGCCGGCGTGGCCGGAATGCTGATGCTCGCGTATTCGCAGGGCGGCGGTACCTATACGGGACTGGAGGCGGTGTCGAACAACGTCAACCTGCTGGCCGAGCCGCGCGTGCGTACCGGCAAGCTGACGATGTTTACCATGGCGCTGTCGCTGGCGATCACGGCCGGCGGCATCATCCTGCTGTACCTGCTGTGGGATGCGCGGCCGGTCGCCGGCGAGACGCTGAATGCGTCCACCTTCCGCCGCATCATCGCCAGCATGGGGCTCGGCGGGGAGATGCTGAACCACGTGCCGCTGGCCGTCGTGCTGGCGTTCGAGGCCGGCCTGCTGTTCGTGGCGGCGAACACGGGCTTCCTGGGCGGACCGTCCGTGCTGTCGAACATGGCGGCCGATTCCTGGGTGCCGCACCAGTTCCGCTACCTGTCGACGCGGCTGGTCACGCAGAACGGTATCCTGGTGATGGGCCTCGCCGCGCTGGCGATCCTGTTCTGGACCCGCGGCCGGGTGACGCTGCTGGTCGTGCTGTATTCGATCTCGGTGTTCCTCACCTTCGCGATCTCGCTGTTCGGGCTGTGCCTGTACTGGTGGCGCCATCGCAAGGACACGGGCAACGTACGCTGGGTGCGGCGCTTCCTGCTGTCGCTGTCCGGTTTCGTGATCTGCGCCGCGATCCTGGCCGTGCTGCTGGTCGAACGTTTCGCGCACGGAGGGTGGGCCGCCGCCGTCATCATCGCGGCCATCGCGGCGCTGTGCAACTATATCCGCAACCATTACCGGGAAACGAAGCGCGCCATCAATGCGGTCGACGAAGTGTTCGCTCACCAACCGTTCGGGCCCGTGACGGAAGCGGTCGAACCGGATCCCGAGGCCCGCACCGCTGTCTTCATCGTCGGTAATTCGCGCGGCGGCGGCCTGCATGCGCTGTTGTGGGTGCTGCGCATGTTCCCCGGCCACTTCGGGAATTTCCTGTTCGTGAATGCGCGCACGGTGGATGCCCATGCCTATGGCGGCGAAGGCACGATGGAGCGCATGCGCGCCGATGCGGTCGCGACGCTGGGGTACTTCGTGGATTTCTGCCAGAGCCACGGCATGGCGTCGGCATCGTATATCGGCTTCGGCACCGATGCGGTGGAAGAGGTAACGCGGATGTGCGAGCAGATCAGCAGCGAATATCCGAATGCGATCTTTTTTACCAGCAAGCTGATCTTCGTATCCGATAACTGGTTCACGCGCCTGCTGCACAACCAGGCGGCGCTGGCGATCCAGCAGCGCCTGCACCTGGAAGGATTGCAGATGGTGATCCTGCCGATGAAGGTATGACGGCCGCTCAGCAGGCCAGGCGCCTGCGCAGGGCGCGCAGGGCGGGGACCGGGCCGGTGACTTCGAGCGCGTGGTCGAGCACGGTCACGGCGACTTCCCGTTGCGGGAGCCGGGCCCAGACGCCCGCGCGACTGCGGTAGCGCAGAGCGCCGGGGCTGCGCTCGGCCGGCACATAGCCCAGCTTGTCCATGGTCTCGTCGAGGATGCCTACCAGGTGGCAGGCATGAAAGCGCGTGCTCACTTCCAGGCGTGCCGGCAGTCCCAGCACCTGCATCAGGGCCAGCGGGGCCAGGCGCTGGACGCGCACGGACGGGCGTGCGGGACGGTGCAGGACCGGCTCGATGTCGGAAAACACGACGCTTTTCATGCTGGGCTCCTCGGTGAACGGCCCCTGGCACGGACCGCATGTTCCATTGTGAAGAAGCGGACCCGGCAGCATTTGATTTTCCTCAAGCTGTGTTTTTCCAATATGAACTGTTTTAAATTGGAAAATTTTTAGCAGAAAATTTCTTGGCCCTGTGGAATTGGATGAGATTTGTGCGCAATCTAACTGTTGACTAGATTTGCGGAACTTAAGCTTTCATTAAGAATCGGTAAAGGAGTTCAGACACCGGTTCCCGACAGCGAGTCCCGATCCCTTATCTACGGAACTATCATGAAACTGAAAACTCTCGTCCTGAGCTCCATGCTGGCAGGCGCAGCCTTCGTGACGCAAGCCGCGTCCGCGCAGAACATCACGCCCACCGGTCCGCTGGCAACCGTCAGCGACGGCGCCGGCGGCTTCAATGCCGTCTTCGGCGATACCTTCATCGCGGCGCAAGCCGGCACCAGCTTCACCGACATCTTCACCTTCAACGTCGCCACGCCGTTCGACGCGGCCGGTTCCGTCACCTCGTCCTACCTGAACACGCCGCTGACCAAGGATCTGCTGATCACCGGCATGAACCTGTACCGCTACGACCCGGCCACCGACACGATCATCGGCAGCGCCATTTCCGGCGTCAACAACACGGGCTTCGGCAACCACCCGACCGATTCCTGGTCGCTGGAAGCCTTCGGCCTGCAGAGCGGCGCGTATGCGCTGCGCATTGACGGCCAGGTGGTGGGCGCCGGCGGCGGCGCGTTTGCCGGCGACTTCAATATCTCCCCGGTACCGGAACCCGCGACCTGGGGCATGCTGCTGGCCGGCCTGGGCATCGTCGGCGCCGCGATGGGACGCCGCACGCCGGCGCTGCGCAAGTCGCAGACCAGGGTGTAAGGCGCGCATCCATGAAAAAAGCCGCCCGTGGGCGGCTTTTCGTCGTTGCGGCCAAGGCCTGGCGGCAACTCAGGGCAGGCGACGGTACAGGCGGAAGCGTTCGTCGCGATCGGACGGACGGCGGCCTTCCCACAGCAGCGTCCAGTCGCGCGGGCGGAACGGGGCGACGGCCCCGCCGCGCACCGGTGCGCCGTTCTGGATCGGCGTATGCTGGGTCGGGTTCCTGATGCTGTCCTGCAGCAGCATGTAGCTGCAGCTGGTGCCGTCGACCCGGGCGAAGGGCAGGTGGCCGAAGTAGGCGAAGGACGCACGCTGGGCCGAACCGACATTGGTGTCGATGCAGTCTGCATCGGCCGGCAGGCGCGCCGCGATCTGCTGGGCCACGCTGGCGTAGCTGCGCGCATAGTTCAGGTCCGGCAGGAACAGCGTCATCAACAGTACCCACAGCAGGATCAGGCCACCCGAGGACAGCACGACGGCGCGCCACAGCACCGACGGCTGCCGCGACAGGCGCCAGTGCACGAGGAAGATCCAGCCGATCGTGGCGATGGCGGCGACGGTCACGGCGACGAGGCCCACTTCCGGCTTGAAGCCCGGCACCAGCTTGAGGGCATTCTTGGCGAGCTGGGCCGGCCAGCCGGTCAGCTTGGCCACCCAGAACAGCCAGATCAGGCCGCCCAGCAGGGTCAGTACCATCACGGAGAACCAGTCGATCGCATTGATCGCGCCGCGCTTCATGGTCGGCAGGCCGAACGCGGCCATCAGCGCCATCGGCGGCAGCAGCTTGAGCAGGTCGCCGCTTTCCGGCACCGGGTCGCACAGGATCAACAGGGCCAGCACGCCGACGAAGCAGGTCGGCAGGATGATGTGCAGCAGGCCGCGCTGGCGGCGCCAGGCCCACGCGGCCCAGGCGGCGAACGGCCAGGCCGGCCAGAAATACCAGACGCCGACGCGGAAGAAGGCCTTCAACGACAGCCAGCCCGGGATGCTCAGCTGGCTCGCGTTCCAGGCCATCCATTCGGTTACCGGTTCGATGCCGTAGGGCCGGACGATGGCCGAGGGCACGACCCATATCATCGGCACCAGCACGCCCACGCAGGCGGCCTGGCCGAGGTGGCGCAGCGTCGGCGCCGACGCCATTTTCAACATGCGCGTGCACAGGTACAGCGCCGCGATCAGCACCAGCGGGGGCGCAAAGCCGCGCGTGATCGCGAGGGCGCCGAGCGCCACGCCGACCAGCAGCGCATTACGCGTGGTCATTTCCTCGATCAGGCGCACCGAGCGGAACAGGAACCACGACAGCAGCGCGCCCTGCAGGGTCACGGCCAGCGTCTCGTGGCTGTGCAGCAGCAGGCCGAGGCTGCCCAGGTAGATCAGGACGGCCGTATCGGCCAGCGTACGGCCGTAGTCGGCCGGCTCGGGCTGGCCGCCGAACGCCAGGCGTAGCGGCTGCGCCTCGGCCCGCCGGCCCAGGTGGAAGGCGGTATGCCATAGCGACACGGTGCCGAGCACGAAGATGCCGATGGTCGACATGCGTGCCCCCATCACGTCGCCGACCAGCCAGCCGAACAGCTTGATGCACAGCGCGCCCAGCCAGAATGCGAGCGGGCCTTCGTCCGTGATCGGCAAGCCCGCCACGTTCGGCAGCAGCCAGTCCTGGAAGCTGCCGTGGGCCATGGTCCACATGATCCCGAAGCTGGCCGCGTCATCCTTCCAGGGGTCGCGCCCGATCAGGCCCGGCAAGATATAGAGCAGGCCCAATGCATACAAGGCCCAGCGGGGCAAGGCGAGAGTGGCGGCGGCAGGAAGGCGGACTGGTTTCATCGATAACTGATCCAGTGGTTAGTGAGGCTGCGATTAGTGATGCAGGGAATGCGTCGCGTAGTATAGCGGCAAAAAAAAAGGAAGCCCGGTGGGCTTCCTTGGCGATCGCTCGACGCGAATTAGCCGTTGGCGACGGAGGTCTTCGAACCAACCGAGCCGAATTTCTGACGGAACTTCTCGACGCGACCAGCGGTGTCGACGATCTTGTGCTTGCCGGTGAAGAACGGGTGCGATTCAGCCGAGACTTCGATCTTGACCAGCGGGTACTCTTTACCTTCGTAGTTGATGGATTCGCGAGTAGCGATGGTCGAACGGGTGATGAACTTGAAGTCGCACGACAGGTCGTGGAAGACGACTTCGCGGTAATCCGGATGGGTATCAGCTTTCATGATTTGCCTTAAGTTTTGGTAGCCAAACGGCACTTCGTCGGTCGACCTGCTTCTTGACCCGATTGCCGAACACTTGCCAGGGTTGGATACGGAACCGGAGATTATAAGCCAGCCAGGGCCGGGTGGCAACTATCGGGTAAAGCCGCATGGCAGGCGCCTTCCAGCCCTGCGGGCGTTGCGGCCGCTGCAGGCGATGCAGGACTTAGGCGGGGTGCAGGCGCGCCAGCATGGTCAGGATCATGCCGCCGAAGCCGATGACCATCGTGATGGCGGTGGCGGCCATCCACTTGCTCAGGCGCGCGGACTCGCCGTGGATATCGGTCTTCAGCTCTGCCTTCAGTTCCGCCAGGTCGGCTTTGTCGGGCAACATGGTGAGCAGGGTATCGAAGCGGGTTTCGAGGACCGTCAGGCGCCGGTCGAGCTGCAGGCTGCCGCTGCGCTGGGCAGGCGTGTCGTGTACGTCGTCGCTGATCATCGCCTTCTCCTTGTTGGTCTGGCACCGATTGTCCGGGCCGGCGTCCGCCAAGGCTTGATCTGGGCAAATCGTAGCGCATAAAAAGAAAAGGGCGAGATCGACTCGCCCTTTTCATTCGATGCCAACGGCTGGGATCAGCCGCCGCGACGCATCAGGTCGAAGAATTCGACGTTGTTCTTGGTCGCGCGCATCTTGTCGAGGATGAACTCCATCGCCTCGATCTCGTCCATCGAGTACAGCAGCTTGCGCAGGATCCAGATCTTCTGCAGCTGGTCCGGCTTGATCAGCAGTTCCTCGCGACGGGTACCCGACTTGTTCAGGTTGATCGCCGGGTAGACGCGCTTCTCGGCCAGGCGGCGCTCCAGGTGCACTTCCATATTGCCGGTGCCCTTGAATTCCTCGTAGATCACGTCGTCCATGCGCGAGCCGGTCTCGATCAGCGCGGTCGCGACGATGGTCAGCGAACCGCCTTCCTCGACGTTACGGGCGGCGCCGAAGAAACGCTTCGGACGCTGCAGCGCGTTGGCGTCGACACCGCCGGTCAGCACCTTGCCCGAGGCCGGGATCACGGTGTTGTAGGCGCGTGCCAGACGGGTGATCGAGTCCAGCAGGATCACGACGTCCTTCTTCATCTCGACCAGGCGCTTGGCCTTTTCCAGCACCATCTCGGCGACCTGCACGTGGCGGGTGGCCGGCTCGTCGAAGGTCGAGGCGACCACTTCGCCGCGCACCGAGCGCTGCATCTCGGTCACTTCCTCGGGACGTTCGTCGATCAGCAGGACGATCAGGGTGACGTCCGGGTGGTTCGCGGTGATCGCGTGGGCGATGTGCTGCAGCATGACCGACTTGCCGGACTTCGGCGACGCCACCAGCAGGCCGCGCTGGCCCTTGCCGATCGGCGAGATCAGGTCGACGATGCGGCCGGTGATGTTTTCCGCGCCGTTCATGTCGCGCTCCAGGCGCAGCGGGACCGACGGATGCAGCGGCGTCAGGTTTTCGAACAGGATGCGGTGCTTCGAGGCTTCCGGCGATTCGCCGTTCACCTTGTCTACCTTGACCAGCGCGAAATAGCGTTCGCCATCCTTCGGCGTGCGTACTTCGCCTTCGATCGAGTCACCCGTATGCAGGTTGAAGCGGCGGATCTGGGACGGCGAGATATAGATATCGTCCGTCGAGGCCATGTAGCTCGCATCCGGCGAACGCAGGAAACCGAACCCGTCCGGCAATACCTCGAGCGCGCCGTCGCCGAAAATCTGCTCGCCTTGTTTCGCGCGCTTCTTGAGGATCGCGAACATCAGTTCTTGTTTGCGCAGGCGGGCTGCGTTGTCGATATCCAGGCTGATCGCCATCTCCAGAAGGGCGGAGACGTGCATTGCCTTCAGTTCAGATAAGTGCATGTGTCGGGTGTCCCGTGACGGGAAAGTAAAGGTAGGGGAGGGAACTGCGTGGGTTAATCAAAGGATGGGATCGGGTCGATCGCCGCTCCGTTCCGTAAACAGGCGGCAGTGCGGGCGCGCTGCCGCCACCTTGGGACTAGTGTATCAGATGTTGCTATCGATGAAAGCCGTCAGTTGGCCTTTTGCCAGTGCGCCGACTTTCTGTGCCGCTGCCTGACCGTTCTTGAACAGGATCAGGGTCGGGATGCCGCGAATGCCGAACTGGGCCGGAACTGCCTGGTTCGCGTCCACGTCCATCTTGGCGATCTGGATCTTGCCGCCGTATTCCTTTGCAACTTCTTCCAGGATCGGGGCGATCATCTTGCAGGGGCCGCACCACTCGGCCCAGAAGTCGACCAGCACCGGCAGGTCGGACTTCAGCACGTCGGTTTCGAAAGATGCATCGCTGATGTGTTTGATGTTTTCGCTCATTTTTTCCTCAATGTGAGGTAGGTCAATTAACGCCTGAGAGGATATCGGAATCTTGAAAACCTATCAGCCGATCCCGTACTTGTCAGACTGGTCTGCACCACAATGGTGGAGGCACTGTGTGCGACATTCAATAGTGGAAGAGCTGCAAGAGGATGTCAGGCGGGGATTAATCGGAATAATAACCGATTTTTTCGCAACGTGTTCGTGAGCTTTGTACAAAAGCTCAACGTGCTCGCGGCCCATGTAAAAACTGCCGGGCGGCGCATTGACCATCCTCATTATCCGGCAAATCGATACCGTATGGACGGACCGCGGCGGATTTATTTTGCGCCGTGGTCCGAACGACATTCATACGCTGCCGGTGAACTTGTACAGATGGCCGGGATGCCACATCGTCACCACCGAGGCCACCAGCTCCTGCGAGGTGGTGCGGCGCTTGAGCACCAGGCACGAGGTGCCGGTGCCGACGCCCAGCATCTCGGCGACGTCGCGCGGGGCCGGTAGCGCCTCGATGCTGTAGGTGGCGCCCTGCAGCGGCGCGGCGACCATCAGGTGCTCGTTCGGCGTGGTGCGGGAAAAATCCTGTTCCAGGTAGGCCGGGGCGCAGGCGGGATTGACCCAGCGGTCCTCGACCTGGATCGGCTCGCCGTTCTCGGCATGCACGATCAGCGAATGGAACAGCGGCACGCCGGGCTGCAGGTCGAACTGCAGCGCCAATGCTTCGCTGGCCGGACTGCTCTCGAGCAGCAGCGGCCGGCTGGCGTGCACGTGGCCGCGGGCCCGTACCTCGTCGGCGATATTACGGATCTCGACCAGCGTGGCCTGGTATTTTTGCGGCGCCACATAGGTGCCCGAACCCTGGCGCCGCGTCAGCACCTGTTCCGCCGTCAGCTCGCGCACGGCGCGGTTGACCGTCATGCGCGAGACGCCGAACTGGCGCACCAGGGCCTGTTCGGACGGCACCAGGTCGCCTTCCTTCCAGCGTCCGGCCGCGATTTCCCCGACCAGGTAATCCTTGATGCGCTGGAAAATGGGCGTCCCATCCTGCGCGCTGTGCTGTTCCAACCTGCTCTCCCATCCGTTTCGAACGCAGCCGCGGCGCGGCATACGGAACGGATTGTCCAGCAGCGCCAATTCGAAAGCAAGAGCCGGGATGACGCACCCCGTGAAGATCGCTAGGATGGCGCCACGGATTCGCAATCGACATATGCATACGATAAAGGGGGATGCCATGGACCAGCAGGACTACACCAGCGACGACGCGCGCTGGGACGCGGTGCAGCAGCGCGAACCGGCGGCCGACGGCCGCTTCTATTATTCGGTGCGCAGCACCGGCGTGTACTGCCGTCCCTCGTGCGCCTCGCGCGGCGCCCTGCGCGCCAACGTCGCCTTCCACGCCAGCTGCGCGGATGCCGAGGCGGCCGGCTTCCGTCCCTGCCTGCGCTGCAAGCCGGACCAGCCGCCGCTGGCCGAGCGCCAGGCCGCCGCGGTGGCGCAGGCCTGCCGCCTGATCGAGGCCGCGGCAGACGTGGCCGATAAGCTGCCGGACCTCGATACGCTGGCGCGTGCCAGCGGCATGAGCCGCTTCCACTTCCACCGCATCTTCAAGGCCCATACCGGCATCACGCCGAAAGCCTATGCCGCCGCGCGCCGCGCCGAACGCGTGCGCCAGGCGCTGGGGCAGGGTGCCCCGGTGACCGACGCACTCTATGCGGCAGGCTGGCAGTCCAGCGCGCCGTTCTATGCGGCGGCGGAGCAGCAGCTGGGCATGGCGCCGGGACGGTATCGCCGGGGAGGAGCGGGCGAGACCATCGCCTATGCGCTGGGCGCATGTTCGCTGAGGACCGTGCTGGTGGCGTCGACCGCGAAAGGCATTTGCGCGATCCTGATCGGCGACGACGACGAAGCGCTGGTGCAGGACTTGCGCGGACGTTTTCCCAACGCGGCGCTGGCCGCTGCGGAACCCGATTTCGCGCAGACGCTGGCCCGGGTAATCGCCTTCGTCGACGCGCCACGCGCCGCCTTCGACTTGCCGCTGGACGTGCGCGGCACCGTGTTCCAGCAGCGCGTGTGGGAAGCGCTGCGCCGCATCCCGCCGGGCGAGACGGTCAGTTATACCGAGCTGGCCGAACGCGTGGGCCAGCCCTCCGCCGTACGCGCCGTCGCCGGCGCCTGCGCCGCCAATCCCGCGGCAATCGCCATCCCCTGCCACCGCGTGCTGCGCAACGATGGCGCGATCTCGGGTTACCGCTGGGGCGTGGAGCGCAAGCGCAAGCTGCTGGAGCGCGAGTTTGAGAAAAGCTAAACCGGGGTCAGAGTGCGATTTTTGGAAATGAACTATGGTTAAGTTTTTTCGAACGTGCGCGCATCGGGCTTGTTGGGACTCGCATTGCCAAGTGCACGGTTGCCATTACTAGCCTGCCGGATTTGCTCGAGCATGTCTTCGGAGAGCATTTCTGTGAATAGCTCACGATATCGAGCTTGGCGCGTTTGTTCGTCCTCACCCATGCATCGATAAATCAAATGAGGCGTGATGATTCTATTGTCGTGACCTAGGCCATTCGCTCGATAGCTCGACCATGGGTACTCTGCCGGGGTACTCGTCATCCCTGCCCGTACTGGATTGAGTTCAATATAGCGGTAACAAGTCAGGAGATAAGCGTTGTCCTTTACAAGGCAAGAGCGAAAGCGTCCTTCCCATAAGGTTCCCGTGCGATGGTGGCGATCGTTGAAATAGCGAACATAACGCCGCCCCAATCGTTGCATGAGACTGCTGGGACCATCGGCATCATCGGGCGACAGCAGCAGATGGACATGGTTGGTCATGAGTACATATGCGTGCACTGCGCAGCCACAGTCTTGTGCGCATTCGTACAACATGTCTAAATAGACCAAATAATCGGAATGGGAGGCGAAGCAAGGAATTCGATTGTTGCCGCGTTGGATAATATGCAGTGGCACGTCAGGCATAACGTTGCGATGTGAGCGTGGCATGGCGAGACATTGGCTGAAAACGGAATAGAAACCGTATAACGCTCGCTTATTTCGTCTTCGACAAGTCTCAATCCAGCTGGATATTTCCAAAAATCGGACTCTGACCCCGGTTTGATGTGGATTGACCGCCGTGCGAATTTCGCTACACTCGGCGTTTGCCCCCATTAACGGAGACCCCGATGCGCTTGCGCCAGCTTTCCCTGCACTGTTCCCTGTTCGTTCTTGCGTCCTGCGGCGCGCTGGCGGCGGCGAATGCCGATACCGTGATCGACAATGCCAACGGCTATACGCTTAATGCGAAGGGCGACGTCGTCCAGTTCGCGTCGCTGGCGTTCGACGACAAGGGCCGCATCCTCGCGGTCGGGACGGCGCAAGAGGTGGCGGCCAAGGCGCCCAGGGCGAAGCACGTCGACATGCAGGGGCGCACCGTGCTGCCCGGCCTCATCGATGCGCACGGCCACGTGTTCGGCCTGGGCGAGATGCTGACCCAGCTCGACCTGTCGACGACGACCTCGCTGCCGCAGGCGCTGAAGGCGATCGGCGACTACGACAGGGGCAATGCGAAACAGGCCTGGTTGCGCGGGCGCGGCTGGAACCAGGAGAACTGGAAGCTGGGCCGCTTCCCGACTGCGAAGGAGCTCGATGGCGTCGTGAGCAAGCGCCCCGTGTGGCTCGAACGCGTCGACGGCCACGCCGGCTGGGCCAACAGCCGCGCGCTGGCGCTGGCCGGCATCACGGACAAGACGCCGGATCCGGTCGGCGGCAAGATCGTGCGCGATGCGAACGGCGTCGCCACCGGCGTGCTGGTCGACGCGGCGCAGGACCTGATGAAGAAAGTGCTGCCGCAGCCCACCGAGCAGGATGGCCGCGTCATGCTCGACAAGGCGCTGCAGAAGATGGCCAGCGTGGGCCTCACGAGCGCCCACGATGCCGGCATCACCGTCGCCCAGGACAAGCTGTATCGCGACTACGCCGACCATGGCAAGCTCACCGCCCGCATCTACGCCATGATCGGCGGCACCGGCGCCGACTTCGACCAGCTGTCGAAGAACGGCCCGCTCGAAAGCTATGGCCGCGACATGTACGCGCTGCGCGCCGTGAAGCTGTATTCGGACGGCGCCCTGGGCAGCCGCGGCGCCGCGCTGCTGGCACCCTACAGCGACGACCCGCACTCGCACGGCCTGCTGTTCAACACCAACGAGCAGATCGACGCGATGATCGGCAAGGCGATGAAGAAGGGCTACCAGGTCAACGTGCACGCGATCGGCGATGCTGGCAACCGCCAGATCCTCGATACCTTCGCCAAGGAGATCCCCACCAACCATGGCGAGAATCTACGCAACCGCATCGAGCACGCCCAGATCGTGACGCTGGACGACATCCCGCGCTTCAAGACCATCGGCATCGTGCCGTCGATGCAGCCGACCCACGCGACCTCGGACAAGAACATGGCCGAGCAGCGCGTCGGCGCCGAGCGCATCAAGGGCGCCTATGCCTGGCGCACCTTCCTGGCCCAGGGCTCGCGCATCGCCTGCGGTTCCGATTTCCCGGTCGAGGCGCCGAACCCGTTCTTCGGCATCCACGCCGCCGTCACGCGCCAGGACGCGGGCGGCCAGCCGATCGCGGGCTGGTATCCGGAGCAGGAGATGTCGCTGAAGGAGGCGTTCCGCTGCTTCACGCTGGACGCCGCCTGGGCCGGCCACCAGGAGAAGAACCTGGGGACGCTGGAAGCGGGCAAGTACGCCGACTTCATCGTGATCGACCGCGACCTCTTCAAGATGTCGCCGTACGATATCCACAAGACCGGCGTGCTGGAAACCTGGGTCGCTGGCCGTCAGGTCTACATCAAAAAGTAAGGCAAAAAATGCATTGACGTGGTTGTATAGACAACCTAGACTGCTCTTCGACCTTCCACCGTCGAGGAGCAGACCATGGTCCCATTCCAGTCCCGCGAAGCCATCGACCCGCGCTTCGATCCCGCCCGCGTCATCACCGCCCCGCGCGGCAGCCAGCTGCACTGTAAAAGCTGGCTGACCGAGGCGGCCTACCGCATGTTGCAGAACAACCTCGATGCCGAGGTGGCGGAAAACCCGCAGCGCCTCGTCGTCTACGGCGGCATCGGCCGCGCCGCGCGCGACTGGGCCAGCTTCGACCAGATCCTGGCGTCGTTGAAGGAACTGAACGACGACCAGACCCTGCTGATCCAGTCCGGCAAGCCGGTCGGTGTGTTCCAGACCCACCCGGACGCGCCGCGCGTGCTGCTGGCGAACTCGAACCTGGTGCCGAAGTGGGCGAACTGGGAACACTTCAACGAGCTCGATCGCAAGGGCCTGTTCATGTACGGCCAGATGACGGCCGGCAGCTGGATCTACATCGGCACCCAGGGCATCGTGCAGGGTACCTACGAGACCTTTGCCGAAGCCGGGCGCCAGCACTTCGGCGGCGATATGGCGGGGCGGTGGATCCTGACGGCGGGCCTGGGCGGGATGGGCGGCGCGCAGCCGCTGGCAGCCAGTTTCGCCGGCGCCGTGTCGCTGACCGTCGAGTGCCGCCAGGCCAGCATCGACTTCCGCCTGCGCACGCGCTACCTCGACAAGCAGGCGCGCGACATCGACGAAGCGCTGGCGATGATTGCGCAGCACAAGGAGCGCAGGGAAGCCGTCTCCATCGGCCTGCTCGGCAACGCGGCCGATGTATTGCCGGAGCTGCTGCGCCGCGCCAAGGCGGGCGGCCTGGTGCCGGACCTCGTCACCGACCAGACCTCGGCCCACGACCTGATCCACGGCTACCTGCCGCGCGGCTGGACGCTCGAGCAGTGGGAAGATGCCCAGCGCGATCCGGCCCTGCACGCGGAACTGAAGGAGGCCGCGGCCGCATCGTGCGCCGCGCACGTACAGGCGATCCTCGACTTCAAGGCGATGGGCGCGCAGGCGGTCGACTACGGCAACAATATCCGCCAGGTGGCGCTGGACGCCGGCGTGCAGGACGCCTTCGCCTTTCCCGGCTTCGTCCCGGCCTATATCCGCCCGCAGTTCTGCGAGGGGAGGGGGCCGTTCCGCTGGGTGGCGCTGTCCGGCGACCCCGAGGATATCTACAAGACGGACGCGAAGATCAAGGCGCTGTTCCCTCAGCACGCGCGCGTGCACCGCTGGCTCGACATGGCGCGCGACCGCATCGCCTTCCAGGGCCTGCCGGCCCGCATCTGCTGGCTGGGCCTGGGCGAGCGCCACGTGGCGGGGCTGGCGTTCAACGAGATGGTGCGCAGCGGAGAGCTGAAGGCGCCCATCGTGATCGGGCGCGACCACCTCGACACGGGCTCCGTCGCGAGCCCCAACCGCGAGACCGAGGCGATGCGCGACGGCACCGACGCCGTGTCCGACTGGCCGCTGCTGAACGCCATGCTGAATACGGCCGGCGGCGCCACCTGGGTGTCGCTGCACCACGGCGGCGGCGTCGGCATGGGATACTCGCAGCATGCGGGCGTCGTCATCGTCGCCGACGGCAGCGAGGCCGCCGACAAGCGCCTGGCGCGCGTGCTGGTCAACGACTGCGCATCCGGCGTGATGCGCCATGCCGATGCCGGCTATGAACTCGCGATCGAGACGGCGAAGCGCTTCGGCCTCACCCTCCCCATGATCAAGTAATCCAAGCAATACAACTCAAGCACGAGAAGCACATGAACCACCCAGAACACCACCTGACCCTCGATCCCGGCGCACTGACGCTGGCCGACCTGCGCGCCGCCTGGACGGCGCACGGCACGCTCGCGCTGGCGCCGCATGCGCGCGCCGCCATCGAGGCATCCGCCGCGGCCGTGCAGGCCATCGTCGCCAAGGGCGATCCGGCCTACGGCATCAACACGGGCTTCGGCCTGCTGGCCAAGCGCCACATCCCGCCCGAGCAGCTCGAGCAGCTGCAGCAGAACCTGATCCTGTCGCACGCCGTCGGCACCGGCGAACTGCTGGCGGACGAGGTGGTGCGCCTGGTCCTGCTCACCAAGATCGGCAGCCTGGCGCGCGGCTATTCCGGCGTGCGTCCATTGATCGTCGATACGCTGGTGGCGCTCTACAACGCGGGCATCATGCCGGCGATCCCGGCTCAGGGTTCGGTGGGCGCGTCCGGCGACCTGGCGCCGCTGGCGCACATGACGCTGGCGATGCTGGGCGTGGGCCAGGTGCGCATGCGCGGCACGCTGATGGATGCGCGCGCGGCGCTGGCGGCGGCCGGCATCGAACCGGTGACGCTGGCGGCCAAGGAGGGGCTGGCGCTGATCAACGGCACCCAGGTGTCGACGGCACTGGCGCTGCACGGCCTGTTCCTGGCCGAGCGCCTGCTGGAAGCGGCGATGGTGTCGGGCGCCCTGTCGCTGGACGCGGCGCGCGGCAGCGACGCGCCGTTCGATGCGCGCGTGCACGCGGTGCGCGGCCAGCCGGGCCAGATCGCGGCGGCGAAGATCTACCGCGAGCTGGTGGCGGGCAGCGCGATCCGCGCCTCGCACCTGGTCGGCGACGAGCGCGTGCAGGACCCGTACAGCCTGCGCTGCCAGCCGCAGGTGATGGGCGCCGTGATGGACCTGATCAACCAGGCCGGACGCACGCTGCTCGTCGAATCGAACGCCGTCACCGACAACCCCTTGATCTTCATCGGCGAGAACGGCGAGGCCCGTGCCGAGGTGGTCTCGGGCGGCAACTTCCATGCCGAGCCGGTGGCGTTTGCCGCCGATACGCTGGCGCTGGCCGTCGCCGAAATCGGCGCGCTGGCCGAGCGCCGCATCGCCCTGCTGATCGACGCGACGCTGTCCGGCCTCCCGCCGTTCCTGGTGCGCGAGCCGGGCGTGAATTCCGGCTTCATGATCGCCCACGTGACGGCTGCCGCGCTGGCGTCGGAAAACAAGTCGCTGGCGCATCCGGCCAGCGTCGACAGCCTGCCGACGTCCGCGAACCAGGAAGACCACGTCAGCATGGCGACCTTCGCGGCGCGCCGTCTCGGCCAGATGGCGCACAATACCGGTGTCATCGTCGGCATCGAGCTGCTGGCCGCGGCCCAGGGGATCGAATTCCACCGCCCGCTCACCAGCTCCGCGCACCTGGAACACGTGCACGCGCGGCTGCGCGCGCGCGTGCCGGCCTTCGATGCCGACCGTTTCTTCGCGCCGGACATCGAGGCCGCGCGCGCGATGGTGATGGAGGGCGAACTGTCCGCCGCCTGCAAGGACTTGTTCGCCGCCTTGCATCCCTGATCCACCCAGAGGAGGAGTCGCGATGGATTTCAGCTTCAAGGCGGGCACGGTCCCGCTGCTCGTGTCGATGCCGCACGTGGGCACCGACATCCCGGACGACGTCGCGGCGCGCCTGGCCCCCTGCGCGCTGGCGCGCGCGGACACGGACTGGCACCTGGCCGAGCTGTACGCGTTCGCCGAGGAGATGGGCGCATCGATGCTGTCGGCGCGCTGGTCGCGCTACCTGATCGACCTGAACCGCCCTCCGGAAAACACCAATCTCTATCCCGGCCAGGACACGACGGGCCTGTGCCCCGTCGACACCTTCGGCAAGGAGCGCCTGTACCGCGAGGGCATGGAGCCGGACGAGGCCGAGGTGGCGCAGCGCCTGGCGCACTACTGGCGTCCGTATCACGCGCAGTTGCGCGCCGAACTCGATCGCCTGCTGGCATTGCACGGCAGGGTGGTGCTATGGGACGCGCATTCGATCGCATCGACGGTGCCGCGCTTCTTCGAGGGCCGGCTGCCCGACCTGAACTTCGGCACGGCGGACGGCAAGTCCTGCTCGCTGCAACTGGAAGGCGCGATGATCCAGAGCGCCAATGCCCAGGACCGCTTCTCGTTCGTCTTCAACGGCCGCTTCAAGGGCGGCCACATCACGCGCTTCTATGGCGACCCGGCGGCCGGCGTGCATGCGATCCAGCTCGAGATGTGCCAGTGCCTGTACATGAACGAGGCGCCCCCGTTCGACTACCGGCCCGAGGCCGCGGCGCAGGTGCAGCCGCTGCTGCGCCAGCTGCTGGGCACGGCGCTGGAGTGGGTGCGCCGGTGACTGCGCAAACGAGTGCGCTGTTCGCCCATCATGCGCTTCTGCCCGAAGGCTGGCGGCGCGACGTGCTCCTCGAGTGGGATGCGCAGGGCGACCTGGTCGCCGTCACGCCGGACGCGCAGGCGCCCGCCGGCGTGCCGCAGGCCGGCTACGCCGTGCCGGGCATGGTCAACCTGCACTCGCATGCGTTCCAGCGCGCGCTGGGCGGGCTGACGGAGCGGGCCGGCAACGCATCCGGACCGACCTCGGACAGCTTCTGGACCTGGCGCGACCTGATGTACCGTTTCGCCGGCCGCATCACGCCGGAGCAGGTCGAGGCCATCGCCGCGCAGCTGCACGTCGAGTGCCTGCGCCACGGCTACACGGCCATCTGCGAATTCCACTACCTGCACCGCGCTGCCGACGGCGCGCCGTATGCCAGGCCGGCCGAGATGGCGCTGCGCATCGCCCAGGCTGCGCAGGCGTCCGGCATCGGCCTGACGCTGCTGCCCGTGCTGTACGCGCACGCGGGCTTCGGCGACGCGCCCCTGAAGCCCGAGCAGCGGCGCTTCCGTAGCGATCCGGACGGGGTGCTGCGCATCGTCGAGGCCCTGGAAGCGCTGCGCGGCCCCCAGCTCGAGGCGGGCGCGGCGCCGCATTCGCTGCGCGCCGCCTCCGTTGCCCAGATCCGCGCGCTGGTACAGGGACTGCCGCCGGACCGTCCGCTGCACATCCATATCGCCGAGCAGCAGGCCGAAGTGGCGCAGTGCCTGGAGGCGACGGGACGGCGTCCCGTCGACTACCTGATGGAGCACATCGGCGTCGATGCGCGCTGGTGCCTCGTGCATGCGACCCACATGACGGCCGATGAAACGGCCAGGCTGGCGGCCAGCGGCGCCGTCGCCGGCCTGTGTCCGACCACGGAAGCCAACCTGGGCGACGGGCTGTTCCCGCTGGAAGCGTTCGTGGCGGCCGGCGGACGGTTCGGCGTCGGCAGCGACAGCCATGTGTCGCAGAGCCCGGTCGAGGAATTGCGCTGGCTCGAATACGGCCAGCGCGTGGCGCTGCAGCGCCGCAACATCGCCGTGGATGCCGGCCAGCGCGACGTGGCCGCCTTCCTGTGGCAGGGCGCGCTGGCGGGCGGCGCGCAGGCGGCGGGACGGCGCGTGGGCAGTCTCGCGCCCGGCCGGCGCGCCGACCTGCTGGTGCTGGACGAGGACCACCCCAACCTGGCGGGCGCCGACACGGATGAAGTACTGGGCCGCTTCCTGTTCTGCGGCAACGACAACCTCGTGCGCGACGTGCTCGCCGGCGGCCGCTGGCTGGTGCGCGGCGGCCGTCATGCGGACCAGGACGGCATCGCTCAGCGCTACATTGCTGCCGTACGTGAGCTGCGCGGGGCCTGAACAGGTTATGCTTACGGCAGCTGATTGCAGCGCATACTGACCGGGAGGACACACCATGACGATGCTGATTCCGTTTGCCGGCCTGGCGCCGGTCTCCTGGAAGAACGGCGGCGGCAGCACGACCGAAATCGCCGTGTTCCCACAGGAGGCGGGCTTCGACGCCTTCGACTGGCGCATCAGCCTGGCCACGATCGCCGCCGACGGACCGTTCTCCGCCTTTCCCGGCGTCGAGCGCACGCTGGTACTGGTCGACGGCCACGGCATGACGCTGGATATCGATGGCGAACCGACCATGCTGTCGAAGGCCGACCCGGTCGCCGCCTTCGACGGCGAGTCGCGCGTCGAGGCCAAGCTGAGCCGCGGTCCCAGCACCGACTTCAACGTGATGACGCGCCTGGACCGCTGCTGGCACCGCTTCGGCCGGCGCGTGCTGGACGGCGATTCCACCTTCGTCGCGCGCGCCGACGTCACCGTGCTGTTCCTGGCCGAGGGCGAGGGCCTGGAGCTGTGCAGCGACGACCAGCGCATCAACCTGGTGCGCTACGACGCCGTGCTGCTCGACCAGGACACGACCTGGAAGCTGCAGGCCGACCAGGGCACGATCTTCATCGCCGACATCCATTACTACGACGACGAGGACGACCTCGCCGAGGACGACGGCCTGTATGACTGACACGGCCGACCTGCCGGGCGTCGATGTCCTGTTCGTGAATGCGCGGCTGGCCACGCTGGCGGATGGCGGCTACGGCGTCGTCGACGATGCCGCGCTGGCCGTCAAGGATGGCCGCATCGCCTGGCTGGGGCCGCACGCGCAGGCGCCGCGGGCGCAGCGCGTGCACGACTGCGCGGGCATGTGGATCACGCCGGGCCTCGTCGACTGCCATACCCACATCGTCCATGCGGGCAACCGCAGCGACGAATGGGAGGCGCGCCTGAACGGCGCCAGCTACGAAGACATCGCGCGCCAGGGCGGCGGCATCATGTCGACCGTGCGCGCCACCCGCGCCGCGTCCGAAGGCGAGCTGCTGCGCCAGAGCGCGCCGCGCATCGCGGCCCTGCTGGCCGAGGGCGTGACGACGCTGGAGATCAAGTCCGGCTACGGCCTGGACCTGGCGTCGGAAGCGACGATGCTGCGCACGGCGCGGCGCGTGGCCGCCACCATGCCGGTGCACGTGCACACGACCTTCCTCGGTGCCCACGCGCTGCCGCCCGAATACGCGGGCCGTGCCGACGACTATATCGACGCGCTGTGCGCGCACATGCTGCCGGCGCTGGCGGAAGAGGGGCTGGTCGACGCCGTCGACGCCTTCTGCGAGCGCATCGGCTTCACGCACCACCAGACGGCGCGCGTGTTCGACGCGGCGCAGAGCCTCGGCCTGCCCGTGAAGCTGCATGCGGAGCAGCTCTCGGACCAGGGCGGGGCGGCGCTGGCGGCGCGCTACGGCGCCCTGTCGGCCGACCACCTGGAATGGCTGTCGCCGGAAGGCGTGGCCGCGATGGCCCATGCCGGCACCGTGGCCGTGCTGCTGCCCGGCGCCTACTACTTCCTGCGCGAGACGCGCATGCCGCCGCTGGACGCGCTGCGCGCCGCCGGCGTGCCGCTGGCCGTCGCCACTGACTGCAATCCCGGCACCTCGCCCATGACCTCCCTGCTGCTCGCGCTGAACATGGCGTGCACGCTGTGGCGCCTGACGCCGCTCGAGGCCCTGCGCGGCGCCACCGTCCACGCCGCCCGCGCGCTGGGACGGGCCGACATCGGCACGCTGGAACCGGGCAAGCGCGCCGACCTGGCCATCTGGGACATCGCGCGGCCGGCCGACCTGGCGTATGCGCTGGGGGCCAATCCGTGCAGGGCGGTCGTCAACGCCGGCGTGCTGCGCGCACCCCGCATCGAACTGCCCGCGTGAGCCGTCACCCCTGCGAAGGCAGGGGCCCAAGTTTGTGTGCGTTTTCGTGGCACCAATCGGTTATCCTCCAGCTCATCCGCTTATCGTTCGATGACACCCATGCCGAGGATCTTCCTGCTGCTGCTCACTTGCGTCCATTTCCTGCTCCCCGCCATGGCGCACGCCGACGAACCGCTGCGCGTCGGCTCCAAGCGCTTCACCGAGTCGTACATCCTCGGCGAGATCCTGACCCGGACGGCCGCCAAGGCCGGCCCGGCGGAGCACAAGCAGGGCCTGGGCAACACGGCCATCGTGCTGGGCGCGCTGCGCTCCGGCGCCATCGACGTCTACCCGGAGTACCTGGGCACCATCGGCCTGGAGATCCTCAAGGATCCGCAGGCCACCACGCTGGAACAGATGCGCGCGGGATTGCGCCCGCTGGGCCTGGGCGTGGCGGTGCCGCTCGGCTTTTCCAACGGCTATGCGCTGGCGACGCGTGGCGATGCCGGCATCGAGCGCCTGTCGCAGCTGGCCGCGCATCCGGACTGGAAGATCGGCCTGTCGCACGAATTCCTGGGTCGCGCCGACGGCTGGCCCGGCCTTTCGCAGCGCTACGGCCTGACGCAGCAGCCGCGCGGCCTGGACCACGGCATCGCCTACGAGGCGCTGGCGCGGCGCCAGGTGGATGCCATCGACATCTATTCGACCGACGCCAAGATCCACCAATACGGCCTGCGCGTGCTGGCCGACGACAAGGGTTACTTCCCCCGCTACGACGCGGTGCTGCTGTACCGCCTCGACCTGCCGCAGCGCCTGCCCAAGGCATGGCAGGCGTTGACGACGCTGGAAGGCACGATCAAGGCCGACGACATGATCGCGATGAATGCCGCGGCCGAGCTGGACAAGAAGGATTTCGCGTCGATCGCCCGCGACTGGCTGGCTTGCAGCGGACGCGCGCATTGCACCGCGAACGACGGTGCGGCCACGTCGACATCGACCGGACGCGCGAACCCCCAGGCGGCCCACGCCAGCGAAGATGGCTTATGGCGCAAAACCTTCGGCAACGGCTTCGGCGCATTGGCCCGCCAGCACCTGCTGCTGGTGGTCCTGGCCGTGCTGCTCGGCTGCGTCGCCGGCATCCCGCTGGGCATCGTGGCGGCGCTGGCGCCGCGCCTGCGCCAGACCGTGCTGGCCCTGGCCGGCGTGCTGCAGACGGTTCCCTCATTGGCGCTGCTGGCGATGCTGATCCCGCTGCTGGGCCGTATCGGCACCGTGCCGGCGCTGGTGGCGCTGTGCGCCTATGCGCTGCTGCCCATCGTGCGTAATACCTGTACGGGCCTGCTGCAGGTGCCGGCGGGATTGCGCACGGCGGCGCTGGCACTGGGCATGACGCGCGCGCAGGCGCTGCGGCACGTGGAGCTGCCGCTGGCGGCGCCGGTGATCCTGGCGGGCATCAAGACGGCGGCCGTGATGAGCGTGGGCACCGCGACCATCGCCGCCTTCATCGGCGCCGGCGGTTTCGGCGAACGCATCACGACGGGCCTGGCGCTGAACGACAACGACATGATGCTGGCGGGGGCGATTCCGGCTGCCTTGCTGGCCTTGCTGACCCAGGCAGGCTTCGAGGCCGTCGAACGCCTGCTGGCGCGCCGCCGCGGCGCCTGAATCGCCGCCGGCCGCTTACAGCGACTGCAGCTTGGAACGCGTGGTGGAGATCGCCCGGTGCAGCAGCCGCTCCGCATGGAAGTCGTTTTCGCGCTGCGCCGCGATGGCGTGCAGGCCGCGCGTGTAGGTTTCGATGCGTGAGCGGAGCCAAGTGCGGTAGGCCCATCGGAAGATCGTGCCGGCGAATGGAATGGCGCTAGGTTTCATGGTTTCCTCCCTTGAGCCAACATTGTCTTTCACACAAATTCCTTGCATTTGTGTTCACGCAATCGAGCGCATCCCCAACATCGCAGCTTTCTGTTACCGAAGTAAGCATTTGTAAGGAATCCGCACGGCACGAAAACGGAGGCATATATTGAACCCGTTGGATTCAAGTCTCCCCTCCCCATTCGACAATGGGTTCGCCCACGGCGCTATCGCTAGCCCGTGGGTTTTTTCTTTTTGAAATGTCGAAAGCGGATGTATGCGCGCTTATTGTCCAGCGAGCGCGGCCAGCGGCGCGCCGGTAACGCGGCAGATGCGCCAGTCCGGCAGGATCTCGGCGCCCATCGATTTGTAGAACTCGATGGCCGGGGTATTCCAGTCGAGCACCGACCATTCGAAGCGGCCGCACTGGCGCTCCACGGCCAGGCGTGCCAGGTGCTGCAGCATGCGGCTGCCGTAGCCCTTGCCGCGGTGCGATTGACGCACGTACAGGTCTTCCAGGTACAGGCCTTTCTTGGTCAGGAAGGTCGAGAAGTTATGGAAGAACAGGGCGAAGCACACGACCTCGCCGTCGGCCTCGCCGATGATGGCTTCGCAGGCGGGACGCGCGCCGAACAGGCCTTCGTGCAGCAGGGCCTCGGTGGCCACGACCATGTGTTCGAGCTTCTCGAACACGGCCAGTTCGACGATCATCGCATGGATGTGCGCGACGTCGGCAGGGGTGGCGGGGCGGATGGCGAAGGTGGTGTCGAGGCTCATGGTGTTTCGATCGGATTGTTCAGTTGAATGGAAGGAGCGGGCTTGGCGGCCGGGCCGCGCATGGCCCAGGCAACGCTGCCCAGGCACACGGCCATGCCCAGCCATTCGACGAGGCCGGGGCGATAGCCTTCGAGCTTGATCGACAGCAGGACCGAGAGCACGGGCGTGATTACGCCGATGTACACGGCCTTGTTCGAGCCGATGCGGTTGATCAGCGTGAAATAGCAGATGAAGGCGACGACCGAGCCGAAGATCGACAGGTGCAGCAGGCCGAACACATAGCCGGGCGCGCGCGGGATGATGAATTCCTGGCCCGTTGCCAGGCACCAGATCGCCACCATGACGGTGCCCCAGAACATCGACCAGCCCGTCGTCAGCAGCAGGTTGCTCGATTGTTCGCGCACCTTGGCGACGACGATGGAGCCGGCCGCGCTGGCGACCGAGGCGCCGATGCCCAGCAGCAGGCCGAGCAGGAAGTGGCCCTGGCCGCCGCCCTGGATGTCGTGCAGCGCATTGCCGATCGAATGCCAGAACAGCAGCAGTACGCCGGCCATCGCGGCCATGCCGGCGCCCCAGGTGCGCAAGGGGATCGGGGTGCCGAAGGCGATGCGCGCGCAGATCGGCGTCCAGAACACCATCAGGGCGAACAGCACGGCCACCAGGGCCGAGACCACGTACTGCTCGGAATTATAGGTACAGACGTAGGACAGGCCGAACGTGAAGAAACCCTGCAGCAGCGTCCAGCGCTGCACGCGCCACGGCAGCCGCAGCTTGTCGCCGCGCAGCAGGCACCAGGCGAACAGCGTCATCGACGCCAGCGCAAAACGATAGACGACCGATACCGCGGGCGGGACGTCGCCCAGTTGCAGGGTAATGGCCCAGAAGGTGGATCCCCAGATGAGGGAGGCGATGGCGAACAGGGCGTAGGAGGGCATCGCGGAAGTATACGTGCTTTCGTGATGCTGCTGGGACATTAGATATGTGACCGTTTCAGCCACGCCACGTCGTCCCGGCGGAGGCCGGGACCCAAGTATCGTGCTTGCTTAGTGCTTGCATCCTGGCCGCGTCTGGAACTTGGATCCCCGCCTGCGCGGGGATGACGCCGTGCTGCGTTACCTTAGCGCGTCTTCAATGGGTCACCCTCGTCGTGTACCCATTGCTCAGCAGGCGTACCCGTTCCCCCGGCCGGAACATCTCATCGGCCAGTTGCGTCACGGAGCGCAGTTCGCCGCTGTCGAGCCGCACGGTGATCTCGAAGCCGGGCTGGTTGTTGGCCTGGTGTTCGATCCGATTGCCGATGAGGCCGCCGGCCAGCGCGCCGATGATGCCCATCGCGGCCTCGCCGCGGCCGCTGCCGGCCGCCGAACCGCCCAGGCCGCCCAGCGCGGCGCCGGACATGGTGCCGACGCCCGAGTCCGGGTTGGCGATGGTGACGTTGCGCACGGACTCGACGGTGCCGGTGCGTACCGTCTGCTCGTTCATGGTCTGGCCGCTGGTGTACACGTTGCCCGAGCTCGGCGGGCCGACGCAGGCGCCCAGCAGGGCGCAGGCGGCAAGGGTGGCGGGGAAGGCGAGAATGGCTTTCATGACCGTCTCCAGCGCATGGCAATGAGGACGGTTCCAGCATACGCCGCCGGTGCGCGCACGGCGCACATCAGGCATGCCTGGGCAGGATTGCCTCAGTAGGCGAGCCTGAAGCGGCGGTACAGGAAGCCGAGCACGAACAGCGGCCCGATCAGCAGGAAGCGCAGGTCGTCCAGGAAGGACGGCTTCTTGCCCTCGATTTGGTGGCCGATGAACTGCCCGATCCAGGCCACGACGAAGATGGCGATCGACAGCGGCAACACGGTCAGCGGCGGCATCAGGGCCAGTACACCGAGCATGGCCAGCGCCATTGCCAGCATGCCCAGCGCAAACGGGCGCGACAGCTGCAGGTAATACCACAGCGCCGCCGCGCAGGCGGCGACGGCCGCGAGCGGGTGGATGCTCCACAGGATGCCCAGCAGCGTGAACACGATCAGGGGCACGCACACGAAATGGATGAGTTCGTTGGTCGGGTGGCGGTGGCTGTCGGCATAGCGCGCGAGCAGCACGTCGATGGTGCGCGGCTGGGTCATCTCGTCTCCTGGTTTCCGAACGGGAAAGGCGGGCTTCTGGCGGCCCGTGCGGTCGATTCTACCGGCGTTCAGGCGACGGCCGCAACGGGCAGCGGCGGGCGCGCCGCGGTGCCGCCGTTCAGGCTGGGATTGGCGGCGAACAGCTCGGCGATCCATTCGACGAATACCCGCACCTTGGCCGACAAATGGCGGTTCTGCGGATACACGACATGGATCGGCAGCGCGTCGCTCTGCCAGTCCGGCAGCACCTGCACCATGCGTCCGCTCTCGACGTGGCGCTCCACCAGGTAGTCCGTCATCTGGATGATGCCCAGGCCGGCCAGCCCCGCTTCCACATAGGAATTCGAATCGTTGAGCGCGATCACGCCGCGCATCGGCACTTCGATGCGTTCGTCGCCGCGGTTGAAATCCCAGTCGAAGATGCGGCCCGTCTTGGCCGAAAAATAATTCACGCAGCGGTGCCGGTCGAGGTCGCGCGGATGCTGGGGCATGCCGTAGCGCGCCAGGTAGGAGGGCGCCGCCGCGGTCATGAAATGGATGGCCCCCACGCGGCGTGCGATCAGGCTGGTGTCGGCCAGCGCGCCGCCGCGCACGGCGCAGTCGACGCCTTCCTCGACCAGGTCGACGGGGCGGTCGGAACTGCCCAGTTCCAGCATGATGTCCGGATAGCGTTCGAAAAAGGCGGGCAGGGCCGGCACGATGATCTCGCTGGACAGCCCCGTCGGCACGTCCACGCGCAGGCGCCCGCTGGGCGAGAGCCGGGTGCGCGACAGCGACTCCTCGGCGTCGCGCACGTCGGACAGGATGCGCAGGCAGCGTTCGTAATAGGCGGCGCCGTCCGTCGTCACCGTCACCTGGCGCGTGGTCCGGTGCAGCAGCTTGGCCGACAGCGACGCTTCCAGCGACTGCACGAGCGTCGACACGGTGGCCTTGGGCATCTGCAGCATCTCGGCGGCACGGGTGAAACTGCCGGCATCGACCACCTGCACGAAGACTTCCATCGCTTGTAACTTGTTCATAAGTAACCTTTCGAACCTCATGCAGGGCGCATGAAGCCTGGAAATGCATCGATTGTTCAGAAATTTGAACAATCAATTCGAAATTGAGGTATTTATTAGATTGTAGATGAAGTCTATAGTGTCGGAACTGTGGTGATAAATATTTGGTGTCACGACAGCCGACAGCAGATGAAGTAGCAACCAAGTAGCAAAGAAGTAGCAAATGAAGGAACACGGGAGAACGTCATGAAACGTCAATGGAATGCAGTCGCAGCAACTTTCGGGCTCGTGCTCGGCGTCGCCGCTCTGGCTGGCATGCTGCTGACCGACGAGTTCGCGCATGCAGCCGGCGCCGAGGCGCGCGGCTATGACGCCCTGTTCCACGTGGTGGCATCGGAACCGCGCGTGGTGGGAGACTTGCCCACCACGGCGGGCCCGGCCACGCTGCTGGCGACGAACGACGAGTGCGAGGTGGCCCGATGAGCGCCGTCCGCAAGGATGCCGGCCAGGACGCCGGCCACACGCTGGCCGTGCGCGACCTGGACGTCGCCGGTGCCGAGGGTGCGCTGGCCGCACGGCTGTACAAGGCCAGCAGCGACGGCAAGCGCGACATCCTGATCGTGTTCTTCCACGGCGGCGGTTTCGTCGACGGCGACCTGGAGTGTTCCGACGAGTTCCTTCGCCATTTGGCAGGGGCCAGCGGCTACCCGGTGGTGCTATCGTCTACCTATACGCTGGCGACGGTGAAGCCCTTCCCGGCAGGAGTCGAGGATGCGCATGCCGTGCTGCTGTGGGCCAAGAAGAACAAGAGCAAGCTGGGCTGGACCGGCAAGCGCATGCTGGTGGCCGGCATCGAGGCCGGCGCCAACCTGGCCGCCGTGTGCGCCCTGATGTCGCGCGACCGCGGCGCCCCCAAGCTGGCAGGCCAGATCCTGATCATGCCGATGCTCGACCCGGGCCTGTCGACCGGCTCGATGCGCGAGATGCCGACGTGCGCGGACCAGGCCAAGGCGGTCAACGAATGCGCCGCCGCCTACCGCGGTTACCTGCCGCATGCCGCGGACCGTAGCCATCCGTATGCATCGCCGCTGCAGTCGAGCCGCCTGAAGAACCTGCCCCCGGCCCTGATCCTGTCGGCCGAGGACGACCCGCTGCGCGACGAAGCCGAGGCCTACGGCAACAAGTTGATGCAGTCCGGCGTGACCGTGACGATGCGGCGCATGGACGCGGCACGGTTGCGCGACCCCGACGGGCGCACCCAATGTGCCTGCAGGGTGCCAGCGCTCGAAGCGATCGCGAGCTTCGTCGCCGGGCTCGAGCAGGAAGACCAGGTACTGGCCGCCGGCGGCTGTTGACCCGGCTGCCAATCCGGTAACGCCTCGTTTCATAGCAATCCTTAACCCCCAATAGCACGTGCCCACAGAGGCACGGGAGACCCGTCTTTTCCGGAAAAAGCCAGGAAAGGACGGCGCTCGTCTCAATATTATTAAATTATCAACATTCGTCATCGGAGGGCAACACCATGAAAACCATCCACCAACTGCAGACCGTGGCGCGACCGCTGCTCCTGGCACTGGGCGCCGCAGGCATCGCGGCCCTGATCGCCGGCTGCTCGGACGCGACCGGCAAGGCCGAAGCCGCGGCGGCCGCTCCCGCCGGCCCGCCGGTCTCGGCCGCCGTCGTGCTCCAGAAACCGGTCGCCGAGACCCAGGAATTCTCGGGCCGCCTGGAAGCGATCGACCGCGTCGAGATCCGTCCGCGCGTCTCCGGCTTCATCACGGCCGTCAACTTCAAGCCGGGCGCCGAAGTCAAGAAGGGCGACGTGCTGTTCGTGATCGACCAGCGTCCCTACCAGGCCGAGTACGACCGCGCCGAAGCGGCCGCCAAGTCGGCCCGTGCCAAGGCCGAACTGGCGAAGATCGAATTGAACCGCGCCGAGCGCCTGCTGGGCGACAAGGCGATCGCGCAGCGCGAGTACGACGAGCGCGCCGCCGGCCTGAAGGAACTGGACGCCACCGCCCGCGCCGCCGAGGCACAGGCCGATGCCGCCAAGCTGAACCTGACCTATACCCGCGTGACCTCGCCGATCGACGGCCGCGTGTCGAAGGCCGAGATCACCCTGGGCAACCTGGTCGACGCATCGGCCGTGCTGACTTCCGTCGTGTCGCTGGACCGCATCTACGCCAGCTTCGACGGCGACGAGGAAACCTATCTGCGCGTGAGCAACGAGGCGCATGCCGGCCATCCGGTGGGCGTCCAGGTCGGCCTGGTCAACGAGCAAGGCTTCCCGCACGAGGGCAAGCTGGAATTCGTCGACAACCAGCTCGACTCGCGTACCGGCAGCGTGCGCATGCGCGCCACCTTCGAGAACAAGGACCGCAGCATGGCGCCCGGCCTGTTCGCCCGCGTGCAGATCGGCGGCGGCGCCGCAAAGGATACGCTCCTGATCAGCGACCGCGCCGTCGGCACCGACCAGAGCCGCAAGTTCGTGTTCGTCGTCGACAAGGACGGCAAGGCCGAGTACCGCACGGTCACGCTCGGTCCCGTCATCGACGGCCTGCGCGTCGTGCGCACGGGCCTGAAGCCCGGCGAGAAGATCGTCGTCAACGGCCTGCAGCGCGTGCGTCCGGGTGCGCCGATCACGGCCAACGTGGTACCGATGGTGGCCAGCACCGGCAACCCGGCGGCATCCAAGGATGGCGCCAAGCTGGCGATGGCCGAGTCCAAGTAAGGACCGCAGAACAAGTAAGGAACAAGAAAAATGAATATTTCACGCTTTTTCGTCGACAAGCCGATCTTCGCGGCGGTGTTGTCGGTCATCGTCTTCGTGGCGGGCCTGATCTCGATCTTCGCGCTGCCGATCTCGGAATACCCCGAAGTCGTGCCGCCGTCGGTCGTGGTCAGCGCCCAGTACCCGGGCGCCAATCCGAAGATCATCGCCGAGACGGTCGCCACGCCGATCGAACAGGAGATCGTCGGGGTCGAGGGCATGCTGTACATGGACTCGCAGAATACCTCCGACGGCGCGCTGAAGCTGACGGTCACGTTCAAGATCGGCACCGACGTCGACAAGGCCGAGACCCAGGTGCAGAACCGCGTCCAGCGCGCGCTGCCGCGCCTGCCGGAAGAGGTGCGCCAGATCGGCGTCACCACCGTCAAGAGTTCGCCGAACATCACGATGGTGGTCCACCTGAATTCGCCGGACGGCCGCTATGACGACCTGTACCTGCGCAACTACGCCACGCTGAACGTGAAGGACCAGCTGGCGCGTATCAGCGGCATGGGCGACGTCCAGGTCTTCGGTTCTGGCGACTACTCCATGCGCGTCTGGCTCGATCCGCAGAAGGTCGCCGCGCGCAACCTGACCGCCAGCGACGTCGTGAGCGCGATCCGCGAGCAGAACGTGCAGGTCGCGGCCGGCGTCGTCGGCCAGGGCCCGTCGAAGAATGCGGACTTCCAGCTGACCGTGAACACGCAGGGCCGCCTGGCCAGCGTCGAGGAATTCGGCAATATCGTCGTCAAGACCAATGCCGACGGCGCCACCACGCTGCTGAAGGACGTCGCGCGCCTCGAAATGGGCTCGAACTCCTATGCACTGCGCTCGCTGCTGGACAACAAGTCGGCCGTCGCGCTGCCGCTGTTCCAGTCGCCGACCGCCAATGCGCTGCAACTGTCGACCGACGTGCGCGCCAAGATGGAAGAGCTGTCGAAGGACTTCCCGCAGGGTATGACCTACAGCATCGTGTATGACCCGACCCAGTTCGTGCGCGAGTCGATCGACTCCGTCGTCCACACGCTGTTCGAAGCCATCGTGCTGGTCGCCATCGTCGTGATCGTGTTCCTGCAGACCTGGCGCGCTTCCGTCATTCCGCTGCTGGCCGTGCCGGTCTCCGTCGTCGGTACCTTCGCCGTGATGCTGGCCTTCGGCTTCTCGATCAACACGCTGTCGCTGTTCGGCCTCGTGCTGGCGATCGGTATCGTGGTCGACGACGCCATCGTGGTCGTCGAGAACGTCGAGCGCAATATCGAGAACGGCCTGAATCCGCATGACGCCACCGTGCAGGCGATGAAGGAAGTGTCGGGTCCGATCATCGCGATCGCCTTGGTGCTGTGCGCCGTGTTCGTGCCGATCGCGTTCGTGTCGGGCCTGACCGGCCAGTTCTATCGCCAGTTCGCGCTGACCATCGCCATCTCGACCGTGATCTCGGCATTCAGCTCGCTGACGCTGGCCCCGGCCCTGTCGGCCGTGCTGCTGCAACCGCACGGCGCCAAGAAGGATGCGCTGACGCGCGGCATGGACGTCGTGTTCGGCCGCTTCTTCAAGGCCTTCAACCGCTTCTTCAACAGTTCCGCGCACAAGTACGAAGGTGGCGTGCAGGGCGTCCTGAAACGCAAGAGCGCATCGCTGGTCGTGTACGTGCTGCTGGGTATCGCCGCCGTGTTCATGTTCAAGGCCGTGCCGCCGGGCTTCGTGCCGGCGCAGGATAAAGCCTACCTGATCGGCTTCGCCCAACTGCCGGATGCGGCCTCGCTGGACCGTACCGATGAAGTGATCCGCAAGATGTCGGACGTCGCCGGCAAGATCCCGGGCGTGGAATCGTCGGTCGCCTTCCCGGGCCTGTCGATCAACGGCTTCACCAACGCGCCGAACGCCGGCATCGTGTTCACCACGCTCAAGCCGTTCGACGAGCGCAAGGGCAAGGACCAGAGCGCCGACGCCATCGCGGCCGAGATCAACAAGCGCATGGGCGCCATCGAAGATGCGTTCGTGATGGTGCTGCCGCCTCCGCCGGTCAACGGCCTGGGCACCACCGGCGGCTTCAAGATGATGATCGAGGACCGCGGCAACCTGGGCTACGATGAACTGAACAAGGCAGTCCAGGCCTTCATGGCCAAGGCCGCCGCCGACAAGCGCCTGCAGGGTGTGTTCTCGGGCTACCAGATCAACGTGCCGCAGCTGTTCGCGGACGTCGACCGCGTCAAGGCCAAGCAATTGGGCGTGTCGCTGGCCGAGATCAACCAGACCTTGCAGATCAACCTCGGTTCGCTGTACGTGAACGACTTCAACCAGTTCGGTCGTACCTACCAGGTGCGCGTGCAGGCCGATGCGCCGTTCCGTTCGCAGCGCGAACAGATCGCGCAGCTGAAGGTCCGCAACGACAAGGGCGAGATGATCCCGCTGTCCTCGCTCATGAAGATCAAGGACACCTATGGTCCGGACCGCGTCGAGCGCTACAACAACTACGTCGCCGCCGAGATGAACGGCGGCCCGGCCCCTGGCGTGTCGTCGGGCCAGGCCCAGGCTGCGATGGAAGAGATCGCGCGTGAAGTGCTGCCGAAGGGCATCGCCTACGAATGGACCGACCTGACGTACCAGGACATCCTGGCCGGCAACACCATGATCTATGTGTTCCCGCTGTGCGTGCTGCTCGTGTTCCTCGTGCTGGCTGCCCAGTACGAAAGCTGGACGCTGCCGCTGGCCGTGATCCTGATCGTGCCGATGTCGATCCTGTGCGCGCTGATCGGCGTGAAGATCACCGGCGGCGACAACAACGTGTTCACCCAGATCGCCCTGTTCGTGCTGGTGGGCCTGGCGTCGAAGAACGCGATCCTGATCGTGGAGTTCGCGGTCGAGCTGGAACACCACGGCCGCACCATCGTGCAAGCCGCGCTGGAAGCCTGCCGCCTGCGTCTGCGTCCGATCCTGATGACGTCGATCGCGTTCATCATGGGCGTCGTGCCCCTGGTGTTCTCGCACGGCGCCGGCGCCGAGATGCGCCACGCCATGGGTGTCGCCGTGTTCGCCGGCATGCTGGGCGTGACCTTCTTCGGCCTGTTCCTGACGCCGGTGTTCTACGTCCTGCTGCGCACGCTGGCCAAGCGATTCGAAAAGCCGAAGCATGCGGCTGCCCACCACGGCGCGAACCCGGCCGCGGTTCCGGGCGACGACATGCCGGCACTGGAAGGAAACTAAGATGAAAACGATGATTGCAAGAGGCGTGACCCCGCTGTTGGCAGCGCTGCTGCTGACCGCGTGCGCGGCGCCCAAGTTCGAACAGCCGCAGGTGGCGACGCCGGCGGCCTTCAAAGAGAGCCAGGCCGTCGCCACGGCGGCCGACGGCACCACCTGGAAGGTCGGCCAGCCGGCCGAAAGCCAGCCGCGCGGCGAATGGTGGCGAGCCTTCCATGACGCGTCGCTGGATGCGCTGATCGCGGAAGCGACGGCCAACAACCAGAGCCTGACGGTGGCCGCCGCCCGCGTGAAGCAGGCCCGCGCCATCGCCGGTATCGCGGAAGCGGACCGCATCCCGCAAGTGGGCGTGAACGTCGGCGCCCAGCGCGAACGCCTGTCGCCGCTGGAAGCCCAGCTGCCGCGCGGCACCGCGATCGCGCCGACGAACGTGTACTCGGCCCAGCTGTCGGCCAGCTACGAAGTCGACCTGTTCGGCCGCGTCTCGTCCAACGTGGCGGCGGCGCGCGGCGATGCCGGCGCGGTGGAAGCGACGTACCGCTCCGTGCTGCTGTCGCTGCAGGCCGACGTCGCGCAGACCTACTTCCGTCTGCGCTCGCTGGACGCGGAAATCGCGACCGTGAACCAGACGGTCCGGCTGCGCGAGGAAAGCGTGCGGGTGACGAGCCGCCGCTTCGAGCTGGGCGACATCGGCGAATTCGACCTGTCGCGCGCCAAGACGGAACTGTCGACGGCACGCTCCGAAGCGATCGGCCTGCAGCGCGACCGCGCCAACGCCGAGCACGCGCTGGCCGTCCTGCTGGGCAAGCCGGCCGCCGCGTTCAGCGCGCCGACCGCGCCGCTGGAAGATGCCGCCGCGCTGCCGACGATCCCCGCCGGCCTGCCGTCCTCGCTGCTGGAACGCCGTCCCGACATCGCCAGCGCCCAGCGCACGATGGAAGCGGCCAACGCCCGCATCGGCGTCGCCCGTTCGGCGATGTTCCCGGCATTGAACATCAGCGCTGCCGGCGGCGGCGTGGGCACCAGCATGGCCGAGGTGTTCAAGTGGAGCAGCCGCTCCTGGCTGCTGGGCGCCGCGCTGTCGATGCCCCTGATCGACGGCGGCCGCAACCGCAACAACGTCGTGCGCAGCGAGGCCGCGCTGGAAGAGGCGGTCGGTTCCTACCGCCAGAGCGTGCTGACGGCGTTCGCCGAAGTCGAGGACAACCTCGCTGGCCTGCGCATCCTGGCAGGGCAGAGCGCCGAGATCGAAGCGGCCGTCGTTTCCGCCCGCCGCTCGGCCGACCTGGCGCAGAAGCTGTACGACGCGGGCCGCGGCAGCTACCTGGAACTGCTGGACGCCCAGCGCAACCAGGCCAACGTGGAGCGCAATGCCGTGCAACTGCGCGGCGACCGCGCGATCACGACGGTGGCGCTGATCCGTGCACTGGGCGGCGGCTGGGATGCCGCGGCCAAGGCCGACGATACGGCCCAGGCGCGCAACTGAATGGGATGACCTGGACGAAGTCCCTGGCCTTACTGATCTAAACCGGTAATGCCCTTTGCGGCGGTATGCGAGAGCGTACCGCCGCTTTTTTATGTCCTCAGCCCGTCGTTCCTGCGAAGGCAGGAACCCAAGTTAGCCTGCAGGACGACGCCAAGGCTACAATCGCAACATGGACTCGCCACTGCTTACCGGCCTCGCCCCCGTCATCGCCCCCGACACCCGCATCCTCATCCTGGGCAGCTTCCCCGGCACCGCCTCGCTGGCCGCCCAGCAGTACTACGCGCATCCCCGCAACCAGTTCTGGAAACTGGTCGGCGCCCTGGTGGGCGAAGACCTGTACTCACTGCCCTACGACGAACGCCTGCCGCGCCTGCTGGCGCACCGCTTCGGCCTGTGGGACGTGCTGGCTGCCTGCGAGCGCGAAGGCAGTCTCGATTCGGCCATCAGGAAGCCCGCCGCCAACGACTTCGAACGGCTGCGCCATCTGTGCCCGCAACTGGAAACGGTCGGCTTCAATGGCCAGGCATCGGGCAAGTTCGCGCCGCAGTTCGCCGAACACGGCTACCGCACGGTGGTGCT
This sequence comes from uncultured Massilia sp., assembly GCA_963529995.1. Taxonomy (GTDB): domain Bacteria; phylum Pseudomonadota; class Gammaproteobacteria; order Burkholderiales; family Burkholderiaceae_D; genus Telluria. The sequence continues at coordinate 51,299 of CAUSCY010000009.1, forward strand.
GCCGTCGAGCTCTCCCGCGCACATGGCGATGACGTTCGAGCAGAAGCTGGAAGTGTGGCGGCGGTTGATGTCAACTGCGGACGGACCCGCTGGCTTGCCTGCGCAGGGGACCTTGCTGTAAACGATGTTCCAGGGCAGACAAAGGATGGGCAGGACAGGTACGGACCTTGACCGCTGTCTCAACTTTCGGGGTCAAAGTAGAACTCGCGAAGTTCTTGCGAACAGCGGCAGGCGGCGGCGATCCTGGCCGCCCATTCAATGGCAGCGGTCCTGGAAGGCAGCTCGAGTACGCAAAAGCCCCCATCGAATTCCGTCGTTTGCGGATATGTCTCGGTTGTGCAGCTCGCGTCAGCCGCAACCATCGTCGACGCAACGTCAGCGTTGATGCCGCCGCCAAAGACGTAGACCCCGGCGGCCTTTGCCTCCCGGATCACCGCGTGCGCAGCCTCGCTCACGGCAGCCATGTCCTCGGCAGGAACGTTCATCGCGCTTGCAGGGAAAGAGATAAGAAACTTTGTCATGGTTCGATGCCTCCGTATCGCCTCTTTTTGTTATCAATATAGCATGGGTAGGGGGCTGCCATCCCGCCGCACGGTGAAGCGTGTTACACTGCATCATCGTCGCGGCTACTGCGGCCTGACGATTTCCAGGACGGTGCAGTGCGCGTCACGTGACGGCGCCTGCCAGCCAGCCGCCCGGAAGCGCCATCCAATACGCCCATCGCAATTCGGCGTCCCATTGAAACGAAGCCCGCAGCAAGCGGGCTTTTTTCCGACTTGTCCCGTCCTCCGAGCGAGGGGACGCGGCCATCACTACCGTCCCAAGCGGCGTCGCGGATCCACGATTCTCGACCGGGCCGCATTTGCAGGCACCGCGGTTGCCTGCCCATGTCTTACAGGGAGTCCAGATGTCAAAAGAAGAACTGATCGAAATGAACGGCGTCGTTGCCGAAGTGCTGCCGGATTCGCGTTTTCGCGTGGATTGCGAGAACGGCCACAAGCTGATCGCCTACACGTCCGGCAAGATGCGCAAGAACCACATCCGCATCCTGGCCGGCGACCAGGTCAGCCTGGAATTGTCGCCCTACGATCTCAGCAAGGGCCGCATCACGTTCCGCCATATCGAAAAGCGCGGCACGCCGGCGCCGCGTACCGGTTTCCGCCGCCGCTAATCCTGAAGGGCGGCCAGCGCGCCCGCGGTATCGACCACGCGGGCATATTCGCCGTCGAGGTTCGCCAGCGCCATCAGGTGCACGTCCTGTGCGCTGCGCAGCGTGCCGCCGTAGTCGTGCTTGTCGAATGCGAACGTCGCGTCGCTGACGACCTGCACGTCGAAGCCCAGCTGTCCCGCCGTGCGGGCGCTGGCTTCCACCGAATTGTTGGTGCTGACGCCGACGATCACGAGACGCTCGATGCCGCGCACGCGCAGCCAGCGTTCCAGTCCCGATTGGATAAAGCAGTCCGGCACGTTCTTGTCGACGACGTGGGCATCGTCCGCCGGCTTGAAGCGTTCCTGGAATTCGGCGCCGTGCTGGCCCGGCCAGAACGGCGAGCCGGGCGTGCGCGAGATATGGCGCACGTGGATCACGGGCGCGCCGGCGCGGCGCCAGGCGGCCAGCAGCGCGGCGATGCGCTCTTCGGCATCCGGATTGTTGCGCGCGAGGAGGGGATCGGCCATCCCCTTTTGCATGTCGATGACGATGAGGGCAGGCGGGAGCTGAGACATGATGGCAAAAGCGCTGTCGAAGCGGCTGTCGAAACGTCAAGAATAGCGCGCTTCGCGCAAGCGGTGGCAGAATGTGGCGGGAAATTCGCATTTCCCCCTTTTTTTCTGCGGCAACGTCCCCATATCGGATGCATCCCCAAGTTCACGGCCCCTGCCATCATCGGTGTGCCGTCCTCTTTCCCGACCTTTGACGATCGACCGGCCTGGCGCCAGGCGCGGGCCGCGGCATTGGCATCGGCATTATGGAAAGACTTGGCTCGTCACATACATGAAAGGACACGCACCATGAAAGAAGAGCTGATCGAAATGACCGGCAAGGTCACCGAAGTACTGCCGGAGATGCGCTTCCGTGTCGACCTCGAGAATGGCCATCAACTGATCGCCTACACGTCCGGCCGCATGAAGAAGAACCACATCCGCATCATCGCGGGCGACCGCGTCAAGCTGGAGATGTCGCCGTATGACCTCAACAAGGGACGCATCGTGTTCCGCCACCTCGAGACGCGCGGCGCACCGCCCGCCTACTCGGGCCAGCGCCGCCGCTGATCCTCGCGCCGGCAACACAGCAAACGGCCGCGCCGTCCGCATCATGTATGCGGGCGGCGCGGCCGTTTTATGTTGGGATCAGTTGAAATTGAGGCCGCCCGCGCTCTGGCGCCGCAGGTGCGCCAGCTTGGCGGAATAGACGTCGCGCATGTCGCCGCGCGCGCTGCGCTCGACGGCCAGCACCAGGTGCTCGCGCGCCTGCCTGGCATCGCCCAGACGCAGCAGGGCGATCGCCAGCCAGAAGTGGAACTCGTCGGAATACGGGGCCCGCTTCACTTCGCGCTCGAACAGGGTGCGCGCCTTGTCGTTGTCGCCTGCCTTCAGCGCGGCCAGCCCCTGGTCGAAGTAGTAAAACGGCGGCACCGGCTGCATGCGTGCGATGCGCCGTTCGATGTCGCGCGCTTCCGCCAGGCGGCCCTGCTCCGCCAGCACGGGTGCGAGGTTCTGCAGCAGCGACAGGTTTTCCGGCTCGCGTTCCAATGCGGCGCGATACACGCGTTCGGCCAGCACGGCATCGCCATGGCGCTGGTAGACCACGCCGAGCGTGTTGTAGGCGATGACGTCGCGCGGGTTGGCAGCCACCGCCGCGCGCGCCCACCAGTAGGCGTCGTCGACGCGGCCCTGCAGCAGGGTCTCGACGGCGCGGTTGTTGAGGAACAGCGCGCCGATCTCGTTCTCGTCCAGTTCGCGCACGCGCAGGTTGGCCGCCTGCGGCGGCTTAAGGAAGTCGACCACCAGCTGTTGCTGGGCGTCGGCGTCGTAGTGGTCCGCGACGGTGCGCCGTCCGAGCGCGATGTTGACGTGGGACGACAGCAGGTACAAGCCGCTCTCGCGGGTCCAGGTGCCGTCCACCGTCACGCTGCGGAACTGCACGTCCATGCCGAGTTCGCGCGCGAAGGCGGCCGTCATGATCACCAGCGACAGGCAGTTGCCGGCGCGCGCCGCATAGGTGCCGGCCGCCGTGCGCGTGATGCGCGCATCGTATTCCAGTTTCAGGTCGCTCTTGCTGTACAGCGCATCGACCAGGCCCTCTTTCGGCCCCTTCTCGCGCAAATGGGCGGCAAAGGCGGGACTGTGCAGGTAGGCGCGCATCTCCGGACTGAGTGCGAACAGGTCGCCGGTACCGACGGCTTCGGAGGGCGGCGCGAACGCGGCGTCGGCAAACAGCGGAGAAGGAGAGGGAGGCGGCGCAACGCTGGCGCAACCGGCCAGCAGCAGATACAGGACCAGATACCGGACCAGGAACGGCAGGCGTTTCATGTCTCCCCCGCAGGCGGATACTTGTTATGGAATCAGTATCTGCCGGTCGGAAGGGAGAGTAAACACTTATTCGTCGTGGAAGGCTTCGAGCAGTTCGTCGAGCAGTTCGGCCGTTTCCTCGTCCGACAGGCCGAGGTAGGCGCAGGCGCGGGCGCCGCCCTTGTTCCATTCGAGCGATTCGGGGTGGCCCTGGTATTTGCAGATGGCGTTTTCCGCCAGCAGCGACAGCGCCACCATCGAACGCACGACGGGTGCGCTGCTGGCGTCGTCCAGCACCGTGTAGTCGTGGTGGTGCAGGATGGCCCAGGCGACGTCGCCGGACAGGCCCCAGTTGCGCGCCAGCAGGGTGCCGATCGCCGCGTGGCTGGTGCTGTGGCGTTCGTCTTCCAGCGCCGTGAACGGGCGCTCGGCTTCGAGCGAGGCGGCGGCGTAGGTCTGGCCGTAGTCGGCAAAGCGGTCCATCAGCAGCGGCACGCCGGTGTCGCAGAACAGGCCGAAGGTATGGGCCACGTCCGGCTCGCCGATGCGCAGACGGCGCGACAGGAACACCATCGCCTGGGCGCGCCGGCTCGACAGGTCCCAGAAGCTGGCCAGCGCCGCGCTGTTGGCGGGAATCGCCTGGCGCGCCAGCAGGCCCGTCATCATGGCGGCGACCTGGTTAATGCCGAGGAACAGGATCGCCTGCTCGATCGACTTGGCCTTGCGCCCGCCGAACACGGCCGAGTTGGCGAGCTTGAGCAGGGCGCCGGACATGCCGACGTCGCTGGCGACGATGCGGCCGATGGCTTCCGGGCTCGGGTCGGACGAGGCGAGTTCGCGCTGCAGGTCGGCCAGCAGGCTGGGACGCGGCGGAATGCGGATCGACTTGATGAGGGCGTCGACGGGGTCCTCTGCGGCGCTCGGACGCGCCAGGGCGGCTGCTGTGGTCATGGCTGGAGGTTGCTGCGCTGATGCCGCATGGAAATATCTACAAGCTCGACACTCTACACCAGCTGCGCTGAAGTTGCAGCAAAGTATTGCCCTTATGGTGCAAATTCGACAGTGCGACTGTCCGTTTTTTGCCGTTATAAAATCGCTACATGTCATTATCTACACTCATCGGTATTGATTTTTCCGCACCATCCCACGTCGTGGCGCGCCAGCTGATCGGCGTGACGGTGCTGGTCGACGGCGTCGGCGGGAGGATCGTCGAAACGGAAGCGTACGACGGCGAGGATCCCGCTTCGCACAGTTACACGGGACCCACCGAGCGGAATGTCGCGATGTTCGGTCCGCCGGCCCATGCCTATGTGTACCGCTCCTACGGCATCCACTGGTGCCTGAATTTCGTCTGCCGCGAAGAGGGGCATGGCGCCGGCGTGCTGATCCGCGCGCTGGAGCCGGTGGCGGGGCTGGACACGATGCGCGAGCGGCGCGGCACCACGGACGAATGGCTGTTGTGTTCCGGGCCGGGCAAGCTGTGCCAGGCGCTGGGCGTGACGCGCGCGCTCAACGGCCACGCGCTGGACCGGGCGCCGTTCGTACTGGCGCCGGCCGAGGGAGAGATCGAGGTGGTGGCCGGACCGCGCATCGGCATCTCGAAGGCGGTCGACGTGCCGTGGCGCTTCGGCCTGGCCGGCTCGCGCTGGGTGAGCAAGCCGTTTCGCTGATAGTGCGTCGTCCCGGCGCAGGCCGGGATCCAAGTTCCGCATGCGATCCGGCTGCGCTGCAATTGGCCCCCGGCCTGCGCCGGGGCGACGGGTTAGCCGTTGGCGACCCGGCGCGGCCGCTCCGTCTTGCGCGCCTGGTGCTCGAGCGCGGGCCGCGTGCGCATCGGGCTGCCGGAGGCGCGGCGCTCGGCGGGGGTAGAGGCGGCGGAGGAGGCGGGGATGGCCGCGTCGTCCTGGACGATCGCTTCGACGCCTTCGATGTGGAACACCGACACGGCGCGCGCCAGGTTGACGGTCTGCTCGTGCAGGCTGGTCGCCGCCGCTGCGGCCTGCTCGACCAGTGCGGCGTTCTGCTGCGTCATGTCGTCCATGTGACCGACAGCCAGGTTCACCTCGGCGATGCCCTGGGCCTGCTCGTCGCTGGCCGTGCTGATGCGCTTGATGATGTCGTTCACCTGCTGCACCGAGGCGACCACGCTGCCCATGCTGGCGCCGGCTTCGTCGACCGAGGCGCTGCCGTTGTCGATGATGGCGACCGAGTCGGCGATCAGCGCCTTAATCTCCCTGGCCGCCGAGGCCGAGCGCTGGGCCAGCGTCCGCACCTCACTGGCCACCACCGCGAAGCCGCGTCCCTGTTCGCCCGCGCGCGCCGCTTCCACTGCCGCGTTCAGTGCCAGCAGGTTGGTCTGGAACGAGATGCCGTCGATGACGCCGATGATTTCCACGATCTTGCGCGAGCTGGCGCGGATCGATTCCATCGTCGCCACCGCGCGGTCGACGGCCTGGCCGCCGCTGCCGGCCAGGCGCGCCGCCTCGGCCGACAGTTCGGTGGCGAGGCGGGCATTGTCCGCATTGCCCTTCACGGCATGGGTCAGGGTCTCCATGGCGCTGGCGGTCTGCTGCAGCGAGCCGGCCTGCATCTCGGTGCGGGTGGACAGGTCCAGGTTGCCGCTGGCGATTTCCTTCGAGGCCGTATCGATCGAGCGCACCGCGTCGAGCACGCTGCGCAGCGTGCGGTTCAGGTTCGAGATGGTCTGGTCGAGGGCGCGCGAGGTGTCCGCGATCTCGTCGCTGCCGGCGTTGTTGGCGCTCGTGCCCAGGCGTCCTTCGGCCAGTTCGCGCACGACGCCTGAGATCGCGCCGATGTCGCGCAGCATGGCGCGCCGCACCAGCATCGTCACGATCAGCGACAACCCGATCGACAGGATCACGAGGCCGCCCATCGTGGTGCCCAGCGTGTGGAACTCGGCGCGCGCGGCGGCATACGCCTGTTCGCTGAGCGTCTTTTCCAGCGCGGCCAGTTGGGCCAGCTGGCCGTTCAGGATGCCGAATTCCTTTTCCGCCTTCTGCATCGAGTTGGTGGCGATCGACTGGTCGACCTGGGCCATCTCGATGGTTTCCTGCACCCCCTTGCGGTAGGCGGCCAGCGCCGCCAGCGAGGTCTCGACGGGCTGGCGCTCGGCGCCATCGGTCACGCGCGCCAGCTCGTCGAGCCGGGCCTTGATGGCGGCGTGGCGCGTGCCGATGTCGGCGATCAGGGCATCCAGCCGGTTCTTGGCGAAGCTGCCGCTGACCCAGGCCAGCAGCTGGTAGGCGTTGGCGTGGACGTACTTGGCGTCGCCGGCCACGTCGGCCACGTCCTTCAGGCGCGCGGCGCGCACCTGCACCATGTTTTCCAGCGATGCGTTCTGGCGCACCATCCCGTAGTAGGCGGCGCCGGACAGCATCAACAACAGGCCCAGCACCAGGCTCGGGGCCAGCAGCAGCTTCGGACCGATTCGCAGTTTGTTCAGCATTCTTTGCTCCGCTAGAAAAATGGTGCGCCGCTAGCGCTTCACTTCTTGTACAGGCCCGCTTCCAGCACGACGCCGTCGACGAGCAGGATGTAGGTGGTCTTCGGCTCGATCTTGCCGGTGGTCGGGTTCTTGTACTGGTAGTCGACCCAGCCCTTGCCCTTGGCGGCGGCCAGCTCGATGATCTCGCGGCGGTACTTCTTGCCGTTCGCATCGGGCACGTCGGTCAGGTCCTTGCCCACGATCGACGGGTTGTAGGGGTGGGCCAGCACGATGCCGGTCTTGACGTCGCGCAGGTCGACATACAGCGAGCCTTGGACGAAGTCCGGATCCTTGGCATTGATCCTTTTCATCATCTCTTCCTTGCCTTTCGACTTGATCAGCGTGGCGCCGCGTTCGGCCATCGCGATCGCGTCCTTCTCGGTCGGTTCGTTGGCGAGCGCGGTGGTGCAGACCAGGCACAGGGCGGCGGTGGTGGCGAGCAGTTTCATGGTGGAATCCTTTCGTGGGCTGGGATGTTGCCTAATTGCATTTCGTACTCTACGTCGCGCCGTCCAGCACCCTGTTGCGTTCGCGCAATCACCCCAAAAGTGTGCGCGCGCAAGAGCAACGCTGATCTTGCGCATGACGTCGGCTTACGCACGAGCACACTTGATTCGTGGCAACTCCAAAGGCAGGCACGATGACTACTATCAGTTCCCGCAGGAAATAGATTCCGTACGTCAACCAACCTTCCACGCAACCTAACCGTCTGGAGACTCCCGTGAGTACCGAAGCGACGCCAGCGAAGTTCAAGCCCTACACCCGCCAGTCGATCGTGAATGCCCGCCAATGGCAGTGGATGAGCCCCGAGTTGCAGGAAGCGGTACAAGTGGTGTCCCATGTGCTGCCGTTCCGCACCAACGAATACGTGATGGAACAGCTGATCGACTGGAGCAGGATCCCGGACGATCCGATCTACCGGCTGACCTTTCCCCACCGCGACATGCTGCCGGCGCGCGAATACGAAGCTTTGCGCGACCTGGTGCTGCACAAGAAGGACGATGCCGCCACCGCGCAACTGGTGCGCGACATCCGCATGCGCATGAACCCGCACCCCGCCGGCCAGATGACGCACAACGTCCCGCGCGTCAACGACGCCCCCCTCAAGGGCCTGCAGCACAAGTACAAGGAGACCGTGCTGTTCTTCCCGAGTGCGGGCCAGACCTGCCATGCCTATTGCACCTTCTGCTTCCGCTGGCCGCAGTTCGTGGGCATGGAAGAGATTAAGTTCGATGCGCGCGAATGCACGGAGCTCGTGTCCTACCTGGCCACGCATCCGGACGTGACCGACGTCCTGATCACGGGCGGCGATCCGATGATCATGAATACGCGTTCGCTCGCCGAATTCATCGAGCCGCTGCTGGGGCCCAAGCTGGCGCACATCCAGAACATCCGCATCGGCACCAAGTCGGTCGCGTATTGGCCGCAGCGCTTCGTGTCCGACAAGGACTCGGACGATTTGCTGCGCCTGTTCGAGAAGGTCGTCGCCTCGGGCAAGAACCTGGCGCTGATGGGGCACTACAACCACGCCGTCGAGCTGCGCCACCCGATCGCCCAGCAGGCGGTCAAGCGCATCGTCGGCACGGGCGCCACGCTGCGCATGCAGGGCCCGCTGATCCGCCACATCAACGAAGACCCGGCCAGCTGGGCCGAGCTGTGGACGACGGGGGTGCGGCTGGGCGCGATCCCGTACTACATGTTCGTCGAGCGCGACACCGGTCCGCGCGACTACTTCGCGTTGCCGCTGGCGCGTGCCCACGAGATCTTCCAGTCCGCCTACAGCATGGTGTCGGGCCTGTCGCGCACCGTGCGCGGGCCGTCGATGAGCGCCTTCCCCGGCAAGGTCGTGATCGACGGCGTCGTCACCATCAACGGCGAGAAGCTGTTCGCGCTGCAGTTCCTGCAGGCCCGCAATCCCGCCTGGGTGCGCAAGCCGTTCTTCGCCAAGTACGATCCGGATGCCACCTGGCTCGACCACCTGGTGCCGGCGTTCGGGCGCAAGAAGTTCTTCTTCGAGGGAGACGATGCCGACCATGGCCCGGCCGGGCGCGTGGTGCCGATCCTGCCGGCGCGCCAGCAGGACCGCCGCGCCAGCGACAGCCAGCCCGATGCCGCCTGAGCCGAGCGTCGCCATGCACAGCGAGCTGCCTGGGGCGCGCATGAAAGGCGCGACGGTATTCTTCTACGTATTCCTGCCGTTCGCGCTGGGTCACTACCTGTCCTCGCTGCTGCGCAACGTGAACGCGGTGCTGGCACCGCGTCTCATGGGCGAGCTGGCGCTGGGCCCCGGCGAACTGGGCCTGCTGACCAGCGCCTTCTTCTTCGCCTTCGCGCTGGCCCAGCTGCCGGTGGGGATCGCGCTGGACCGCTACGGTCCGCGCCGCGTGCAGCTCGTGCTGATGCTGCTGGCGGCGTCGGGCGCGCTGCTGTTCGCGCACGGCACCAGCTACGGCCAGCTGGTGCTGGCACGCGCCGTCATGGGGGCCGGCCTGGGAGGCTGCTTCATGTCGGCCGTGAAGGCGATCTCCACCTGGATCCCGCCCGCGCGCCTGCCGACGGTCCAGGGGTGCCTGATCGCGGCGGGCGGCCTCGGCGCCGCATCGGCGACGGTGCCGGTGCGCATGCTGCTCGAGCATACGGACTGGCGCAGCATGTTCGTGCTGATGGCGTTGCTGACGGCCGGCTCGGGCATGCTGATCTGGCTCGTCACGCCGCGTGCCGCGCCCCCCGGCGTGACCTCGCCAGCGGTGCCGACGCTGGACGCGCTGGTCGACGTGGTGCGCACGCCGGCGTTTCGCACGACGATCGCGCTGGTGCTGGTGCCGCATGCCGTCTTCTTCGGCATCCAGGGCCTGTGGATCGGGCGCTGGCTGTCCGACGTGGCGCGCTTTCCCGACGGCGCCGTCGCCTACCTGCTGTACATGGGGATGGCCTCGGTGATCTTCGGCGCGATCGCGGTGGGCATGATCACGGAGTGGGCGGCCAGGCGCGGCATCGCGGCGCTGGACGTGGCGGCGACCGGCATCGTGCTGTTCGTGGCGGTGCAGGCGGCCATCGTGTGCAACTGGGCGCCCAGCCTGCAGCTGCTGTCGGTGCTGTTCACGCTGGTGGGCACCATCACCGGCATCGAGTACGCGATCGTCGCGCAAAGCCTGCCGCGCGAGCTGACAGGGCGCGCGGCCACCTGCCTGAACCTGTTGATCTTCGTCGGCGCCTTCCTGGCGCAGGCGGGTTTCGGCCAGGTGGTGGGCCTGTGGCCGACCAGCGCCGACGGTCACTACCCGGTGCTGGCCTACCGGGTGGCGTTCGGCGCACTGGTGGGGCTGCAGCTGCCCGGCCTGGTCTGGTACTTCCTTCGGCGGCGTCCGGTAAAATGCGGGATTGCTATGCTCACCCAGAAGGAAGACTATGAGATTGGTTCGCTACGGTCGCCCCGGTAAGGAAAAACCGGGCCTGTTCGACGAAGAAGGCCGCTTGCGCGACCTGTCGGGCATCATCGACGACATCGGCGGCGACGTGCTGTCGGAAAAATCGCTGCGCAAGCTGGCCAAGGTCGACTGGAAGACGCTGCCGCTGGTACGCGGCAATCCGCGCTTCGGCGTGCCGGTCAAGGGTGTCGGCAAGTTCATCGGCATCGGCATGAACTACGCCGACCACGCCGCCGAGACGGGCGCGTCGATCCCCAAGGAACCGATCCTGTTCATGAAGGCGACCAGCAGCCTGTCCGGCCCGGACGATCCGATCCAGCTGCCGAAGGGCTCGAAGAAGACCGACTGGGAAGTCGAGCTGGGCGTCGTCATCGGCAGCCGCGCGCAATACGTCAGCGAAGCCGACGCGTTGAAATACGTGGCCGGCTACTGCGTCGTGAACGACGTGTCCGAGCGCGCCTTCCAGTTCGAGATGGGCTCGCAGTGGGACAAAGGCAAAGGCTGCGACACCTTCGGTCCCGTCGGTCCGTTCCTGGTGACCAAGGACGAGATCTTCGACGTGCAGGACCTCGACTTGTACCTGGAACTGAACGGCAAGCGCATGCAGACCGGGAACACGTCGAACATGATCTTCACGGTCGCCCAGATCGTCAGCTACCTGTCGCGCTTCATGACGCTGGAGCCGGGCGACATCATCACCACCGGCACCCCGCCGGGCGTGGGCCTGGGCCGCAGCCCGCAGCGCTTCCTCAAGAAGGGCGACACGCTGCGCCTCGGCATCGCCGGGCTGGGCGAGCAGCAGCAGGAAGTGCTGGCGTTCCCCAAAGCGTAATCGGTATGCACAGGTGGGCACGTGGTGCCCACCCTACGCAAACGCCAACGCAACTGTAGGGTGGGCACCACGTGCCCACCATTGCGTCACAAGGCGACCGCCTTCAACGCGCCGTCCACCGACTCCTTCAACCTCCCCACGATCTCCGCCAGCTCCGCCTCGCTCACGATGAACGGCGGCGCCAGCAGCACGTGATCGCCGCGCCTGCCGTCGATCGTCCCGCCCATCGGATACACCAGCAGCCCGTTCTGCATCGCCTTGTCCTTGATCGCCGCGTGCAGCTTGGCGGCCGGATCGAACGGCTCCTTGCCGGCGCGATCGCGCACCAGTTCCAGCGCCAGGAACAGGCCGCGGCCGCGGATGTCTCCCACGTGCGGGTGGTTCTCGAACGCCTCGTCCAGCATGCGCCGCAGCGCGGCGCCGCGGCGCCGCACCTGGGCCAGCAGGTCGTCGCGCCCGATCACCTGCTGTACGGCCAGCGCGGCGGCTGCAGCCACCGGATGCCCGATATACGTGTGCCCATGCAGGAACACGCCGCTGCCGGCGCGCAGGCGCTCGACGATGGCGCCGTTGACCAGCACCGCGCCGATCGGCTGGTAACCGGCGCCCAGGCCTTTCGCCACGGTGACGAGGTCGGGCGCCACGCCGTCCTGCTCGATCGCGTACATGGTGCCGGTGCGGCCCATTCCGCACATCACCTCGTCGGCGATGAACAGGATGCCGTACTTGTCGCACAGCGCGCGCACGCCGCGGAAGTAGCCGGGCGTGGGCGGGATCGCGCCGCCGGTCGCGCCCACCACGGGTTCGGCGACGAAGCCGATCACCCGTTTCGGACCGGCCTGCAGGATCGCCGCTTCCAGCTCGTCGAGCAGCATGGCCGTGTAGCCGTCGACGGTCTGGCCGTGCTCCCGCCCCCGGTATTCATAGCAGGCCGAGACGCGCGCCACGTCGACCAGCAGCGGGGCGAACGGCGCGCGCCGCCACTCGTTGCCGCCGACGGCCAGCGCGCCAAGCGTGTTGCCGTGGTAGCTCTGGCGCCGCGCGATGAACAGCGAGCGCTGGCTCTCTCCGGATTCGACGAAGTACTGGCGCGCCAGCTTCAGCGCCGTCTCCACCGCCTCCGATCCGCCCGAGACGAGATAGACGCCGTCGATGCCGGCCGGCGCGTTCGCGACGAGGCGCTCGGCCAATTCCTCGGCCACGTCGGTGGTGAAGAAGGCCGTATGCGCATAGGCGCAGCGGTCGATCTGGCGGTGCAGGGCGGCGATCACGTCCGGATGCCCGTGTCCCAGCGAGGACACGGCCGCGCCGCCGCTGGCATCGAGGTAGCTGCGGCCGTGCGTGTCGCGCAGGACGATGCCTTCGCCGCCGGCCGCGCGGGGCGGCGTGTGGCGCAGGCTGCGGTGGAGGATGCGGCTCATGGCGGTCTCCCGATCAAGGTGGACATTTGAATTGACGCTTGACAATAAGCGCGAACCCTCCTGTTTCCTTTGATTTTTGCCGCAGGGCATGCGAGTATTTTTCGCCCAGACAACATTCAGCGTGCCATGACCGACCGCCTCCGCCCGATCCCGCCGGAAGAATGGACCGATGCCCAGCGCAGCGCCGCCCAGGACATCGTCAACGGTCCGCGCGGCGGCCTGTACGGTCCCTTCATCCCGCTGCTGCGCAGTCCCGAGCTGATGGGGTATGCGCAGCGGCTGGGCGAATACCTGCGCTACCGCAGCGCCATCGGCGTGCGCCTGTCCGAACTGGCGATCCTCGTCACCGCACGCGAATGGGACCAGCAGGTCGAATGGGCGATCCACGCGCCGATCGCGCGCCAGGTCGGTATTCCGCAGGACGTCATCGACGCCATCGCGCGGCGCGAGCGGCCGCAGGCGATGCTGGTCGACGAGGCGGTGGTGGTCGACTTCTGCACGGAACTGCACCGCACCAAGCAGGTCTCGGACCGCGTCTATGCCGATGCGCTGGCGCTGTTCGGCGAGCAGGGCGTGGTCGACCTGATGGGCGTGAACGGCTACTACACCTTCCTGGCGATGGTGATGAACACGGCGCGCACGGAGGCGCCGCCGACGGATGTCGCGCCGCTGCCGGACGCGTGAGACTCAGTCCAGCGTCGCCATCGCGCTCGCCTCGAACGGCTTCAGGCCGTCCTGGTCGCCGGCCTTGACCTTGCTGGCCCACTGCGCGTCGGACAGCAGGGCGCGGCCGACGGCGATCAGGTCGAACTCGTCGCGCTCCATGCGCGCCACCAGTTTATCCAGGCTGGCCGGCGCCGCGCTCTTGCCGCCGAAGCTGGCCAGGAACTCGCCGTCCAGGCCCACCGAGCCCACGCTGATGGTGGCGGCGCCGGTCAGCTTCTTGGCCCAGCCGGCGAAGTTCAGGCCATCCTCGCCGTCGATCTCGGGGAACTCGGGTTCCCAGAAGCGGCGCTGCGAGCAGTGCAGCACGTCGGCGCCCGCTTCGACCAGCGGCAGCAGCCATTGCGTCATCTCGTCCGGGGTCGTGGTCAGGCGTACCTTGTAGTCCTGCTGCTTCCACTGGCTCACGCGCAGGATGATCGGGTAGTCGGGGCCCACGGCGGCGCGCATCGCCTTCAGCACCTCGGCGGCGAAGCGGCTGCGCTCGCCGATGGTGGCGCCGCCCCAGCGGTCGGTGCGCTCGTTGGTGCCGCTCCAGAAGAACTGGTCGATCAGGTAGCCGTGGGCGCCGTGGATCTCGAACGTGTCGAAGCCGAGCTGCTTCGCGTCCGCCGCGGCGGCGGCGAATGCCGCGATGGTGTCGGCAATGTCCTCGTCGCTCATGGCCTTGCCGCGCGGCGTGCCCGGCGCCGCCAGGCCGGACGGGCCTTCGGGCGTGCCGTCCGGCGTCCAGTCGGTGCCCGGGCCGGGGACGTCGCCCACGTGCCAGATCTGCGGCCCCATCTTGCCGCCGGCGCCGTGCACGGCGTCGATCACGTGCTTCCAGCCGTCCAGGGCGGCGCCGTGGAAGTCGGGGATGCGCGGCAGGTTCTTCGAGGCCGGGCGGGCGATGGTGGTGCCTTCCGACAGGATCAGGCCCACGTCGGCTGCGGCGCGGCGGCGGTAGTAGTCGGCGATGGCGGCATCGGGCACGCCGTTCGGCGCGAAGTTGCGCGTCATCGGCGCCATCACGATGCGGTTCTTCAGGTCGAGGTTCTTGATGCGGCGCGGCTTGAACAAGACGTCGGTCGGTGAATAGGTCATGCGTGTGCTCCTGTTGAGGTGTCTCGACATGGTATCTCGGATATACTTGGTGTCAAGAAGGCACTTTGCAGCGACCTGGTAGGGCCGAGGATACCTAGGAGGATCGAATGACCGATCAAGACGACAAGGAAATGGCCAGCTGCAGCGAAGGACGCGCGCTGCTGGACCAATTACTGGATAAATGGACGATGTTCGTGTTGAAGACGCTGTACGACGGCCCGCTGCGCTTCAACGCGCTCAAGCACCGTATCGACGGCGTGACCCAGAAGACGCTGACGCAATGCCTGCGCCGGCTGGAGCGCAACGGCATGGTCGAGCGCCGCGTCATTCCCGTGTCGCCGGTCGCCGTGGAATACGAGATCACGGCGCTGGGACGCAGCCTGTGCAAGCTGTTCGTGTCGGTGTACAAGTGGACGCAGAAGCACCGCGCCGATATCGGGAAGGCGCGCGCGGAGTATGACGAGCGCAACGTGCAGCAGGAAGCTGCGTGACTCATACGTCGTTCCCGCGAAGGCGGGAACCCATGCTGAAACATCGAATCCCGTATGTCGAGGACACCGCGATCTATGTAGAAATCTGACTTCGGTGCCTCAGTATGGGTTCCCGCCTTCGCGGGAACGACGGGTCAGGTAAGTCGCCTCAGGCCAGCGCTTCCTTCGCCGCCTCTTCGGGCGTGAGGTTGTCGTAGAACAGGTCGGTGAACCACTCGATCTGTTCCTCGATGTGTTCCTGGGCCTGCGCCTGGGTGGCGCCGCCGGCGACCAGGTGATGTTCGACCTCGATGCACCAGTTGATCAGTGCCATCGTTTCTTCGTCGAGCTTCTCTTCTTTCTTTGCCATCGCTCAGCCCAGCACTTTCTTCAGCCATGCCGACATGTGCTGCACCTCTTCCAGGCACAGCGTGTGTTGCATCGCATATTGGTGCCATTCGACCTCGCAGCCGAGCGAGACCAGCAGGTCGCGCGACGCTTGCGCGCGGGCGAAGGGCACCACGTTGTCGTATTCGCCGTGCGCCATGAACACGGGCGTGGCGCGGGCGGCGGGCGTACTTTCGGCCGCCAGCTTGTCGCCCAGCGGCGCGTAGCCGGACAGGCACATGAGGCCCGCCAGCGTTTCCGGGTGGCGCAGGCCGGTCTGGATCGTCATCGCGCAGCCCTGCGAGAAGCCCGCCAGCACGATGCGCGAAGCAGGAATGCCGCGTTCCTTCTCGCGCGCGATGAAGGCTTCGATTTCCTTCTGCGAGGCGCGCAGGCCGTTCTCGTCTTCGCGCCGGGTCAGGTCGGCATTCGAGATGTCGTACCACGAGCGCATCACGTAGCCGTTGTTGATCGTGACGGGCATCGTGCGCGAATGGGGGAAGATGAAGCGGATGCCGGGCAGGCCGGCCAGGTCCAGTTCCTTCACGATCGGCACGAAGTCGTTGCCGTCCGCGCCCAGGCCGTGCATCCAGATGACGGCGATTTCCGGGTTGTCGCTGGTGTCGACCTGGATGTGTTCGAGCAGTTCGCTCATGCGTTGTCCTTGGTGGTGTGCGGCGTTCAGGCTGCGCTCAGGTGGCGCTGGGGCGTTGCGCCGATTTCGGGCGGAAGGCCTTCACGATGTCCGGGTTGGTGTCGCTGTACGGACCGCCGATCAGGTCGATGCAATAGGGGACGGCCGCGAAGATGCCGCCCACGAGGGTATTGCCGGCGGCGTCCTTCAGGCCTTCCAGCGTTTCCTTGATCGACTTCGGCTGGCCCGGCAGGTTCATGATCAGGGCCGCGTGGTCGGCGGTCTCGCGGACCACGGCGGTCTGGCGCGACAGGATCGCGGTCGGCACGAAGTGCAGGCTGATCTGGCGCATCTGCTCGCCGAAGCCCGGCATTTCCTTCGTGCCCACGGCAAGCGTCGCTTCCGGCGTGACGTCGCGCCGCGCCGGGCCGGTGCCGCCGGTGGTCAGCACCAGGTGGCAGCGGGCCGTGTCGACCAGTTCGACCAGCGTCGCCTCGATGCTGGCGCGGTCGTCGGGAATCAAGCGGGTTTCGATGCGGAAGGGCGTCGCGAGGGCCGCTTCCAGCCATTCGCGCAGGGCCGGGATGCCCTTGTCCTCGTAGACGCCGCCGCTGGCGCGGTCGGAGACCGAGACCAGGCCGACGACCAGTTCCTGCACCTTATTCGTCAGGCTCATGGTCGTCGCCTTCCTCTTCGGCCTCGTCCTTCTTCGGCTTCTTGTTCAGGTCCTTCAGGATCTGGAAGATCTCGCGGTAGGCCTTGGGCGGCTTGTTCTCCGCCTGTTCCTTGCGCGCGTTGCGGATCAGCGTGCGCAGCTGCTGCACGTCCAGCTGCGGATGCTCTTCCAGCAACTGGGTCAGCGCATTGTCGTCGGCCAGCAGCTTGTCGCGGCGGCGTTCCAGCGCGTGCAGCGCGGCCGTCTCGGCCTTCGACATGCCTTTCCAGCTTTCGATGGTGCGCTGGATGACGGCGACTTCCTCGTCGTCCAGCTTGCGCATCATCTTGCCGACGAATTGCAGCTGGCGGCGGCGGCCGCCGTGGTCGGTGATGCTCTGGCACATCAGGATCGCGTCGCGCAGCTCTTCCGGCATCGGGGTGCGCTTGACGCGGTCGCGCGGCTCGGCGACGAGCTGCTCGCCGAGTTTTTGCAGGTCGTTCATCTGGCGCTTGAGTTCCGACTTGGACGGACGGTCGTATTCCTGGTCGAACTCGTCGGAGCGGAAGCCGACGGAGCCGCGGTTTGCATTTGGCATGGTGATCTAGATTGGGCAGGGCGCACGGCCCGCCGGGTGAAAACAGTAAACGGCTGCTATGATAACTGTTTTAGGGCTCCGCTTTCAAAAACACGCACATGAACGACTCCGTTTTCACCCATACCCAGGACCAGCTCAAGCAGCTTGCACAGGACGTGCTGGCGATCGCGAAGGAAAATGGCGCCACCAGCGCCTCCGTCGAGATCAGCGAGGGGAGCGGCCTGGCGGTGACGGTGCGCAAGGGTAAAGTCGAGACCATCGAGCAGAACAAGGACAAGGGCATCGGCGTGACGGTCTACAGCGGCCAGCGCCGCGGCCATGCGAGCACTTCCGATTTCTCCGCGGCATCGCTGCGCGCCACCGTGGAAGCCGCATACAACATCGCCCGCTTCACGGCCGAAGACCCGGCCGCCGGCCTGCCGGACGCCGACTTGCTGGAACAGAAACCGCGCGACCTGCGCCTGTGCTATCCGTGGCAGATCGATGCCGAGGAAGCCGTGCAGATCGCCCAGCGCTGCGAGGCCGCCGCCTTTGCCGTCGACCCGCGCGTGACCAATAGCGAAGGCGCCAGCGTCTACGTGCAGCAGTCGCATTTCGTCGCCGCCAACAGCCTCGGTTTCTGCGCCGGCTATCCGTTCTCGCGCCACACGCTGTCGGTCGCGCCGATCGCCGGGCGCGGCAACCATATGCAGCGCGACGACTGGTACTCGTCGGCGCGCGATCCGAAAAAGCTGGCCGACCCGGAAAAGATCGGCCGTTATGCTGCCGAGCGCGCGCTGGCACGCCTGAACGCGAAGAAGCTCGATACCCGCACCTGCCCCGTGCTGTTCGAGGCGCCGCTGGCCGCGGGCCTGCTGGGCGCCTTCGTCCAGGCCACATCCGGCGGCGCGCTGTACCGCAAGTCGAGCTTCCTGCTCGATTCGCTGGGCCAATCGATCTTCCCCTCGCACATCCAGATCGTCGAGGACCCGCACCTGGTCGGCGCGGTCGGCTCCGCGCCGTTCGACGAAGAGGGCGTGCGCACCCAGCGCCGCAAGGTCGTCGACAACGGCGTCCTGCAGGGCTACTTCCTGTCGACCTACACGGCGCGCAAGCTGGGCATGCAGACCACCGGCAACGCGGGCGGCTCGCACAACCTGGAAATGACGTCGAAGGACACGAAGCGCGCCGACGACTTCGCCGGCATGCTGCGCAAGATGGGCACGGGCCTGCTGGTCACGGAACTGATGGGGCAGGGCACCAACTACGTCACGGGCGACTATTCGCGCGGCGCCTCGGGCTACTGGGTCGAGAACGGCGTGATCCAGTATCCGGTCGAGGAAATCACGATCGCCGGCAATATGAAGGACATGTTCCAGGCGATCGTCGGCATCGGCAACGACGTGCTGACGCGCGGCAACAAGTCGACGGGCTCGATCCTGATCGAAAAGATGGTGGTGGCGGGTAACTGATTCCGCCGGCAAAGGATGGAAAAAGGCAGCTTCGGCTGCCTTTCTTTTATGCAGCAGCCAAAAGGATGGTGCGGCGCACGCGAATTCCGCGATGGCGCGATAATGGCCGCCTTGATACAGATGAGCCTGTATCGCCACCATTGTAAGAAAGGAAAACATGGACATCGTTGCCGCCGCCAAGAAGCGCTATACCACCAAGCTGTACGACCCGACCCGCCAGGTTCCCGAGGACGTCATGCGTCAGATCTACGACGTGCTGCAACTGAGCCCGTCGTCGGTCAATTCGCAGCCATGGCACTTCATCGTCGCCAGCACCGCCGAGGCCAAGGCGCGCATGGCCAAGGGCGTGCAGGGCGGCTATGCGTTCAACGAATCGAAGGTGACCCAGGCGTCGCACGTGATCCTGTTCTGCTCGCGCATCGAAGCCGATGCCGGCCACCAGGACCTGCTGCTGTCGCAGGAACAGCGCGACGGCCGTTTCGCCGACGATGCCGCCAAGGCCGGCACCGCGAAGGGCCGCGCCTTCTTCGTCGACCAGCACCGCTTCCAGGGCAAGGACCAGAGCCACTGGCTGGAAAAGCAGGTCTACCTGGCGCTGGGCACGGCCATGCTGGCCGCCGCCACGCTGGGCGTGGACACGACGCCGATGGAAGGCATCGACGCCAAGGCGCTGGACGAGGAATTCGGCCTGCGCGAAAAAGGCATGACGAGCCTGGTGCTGCTGAGCCTGGGCTACCACGCCGAGGACGACTTCAATGCCAAGCTGCCGAAGTCGCGCCTGAAGCAAGAGCAGGTCTTCACCTTCCTGTAATCCCCGCGGCGGGCCGCGCGCCCGCCGTTTCCTCCCTATCGTACGATGCCGAACTGGCGCAGCCGGGGAAACCAGGCGTGTTCGAGGAGCTTGCGAAAGCCCTGCGCGCTCGGATACAGCTCGGTGTCCCAGTCGCCCCGGTAGTGCGCCGGATCGGTGGCCAGCACGCCGCGGCTGTCGACGTGGAACACGCGCTCGCGCGGCGCATGGCAAGCCGCCAGTACCTCGTCGTTGACGGCGTCGATCAGGAACTTCATGACTTCCGTGCGGAACGCCAGGTCGGCGGTGACGCCGGCACGGTCCATCAGCGCCGTGACCCGGCCGCCGTGCGCGCTCACGAAGCTGCGCCCGTCCGGGACCGGGTAGTCGTAGCCGTTCAGGAAGATCGGCTGCTGCCAGGTAGTCTTGCGATAGGCCCAGCGGATGGCGCGGATGATGCCGTTCAGTCCTTCGTCGATGTGGTGCAGCAGCAGGTCGAGCCGTTCCGGGGAAAAGCAGGCGGCCGGCTCGGACACGGACGCGCAGTTGTCGCGCAGCGCCAGGTCGTGTTCGAGGGCGTCGTTGGCGAAGCCGCTGATATAGAACTCGCTGAAGTGGAAGCCCGGCGTCAGGTGCGTGCGGATCACGCCGGCGTAGTGACCGTCGCCGATGTATTCGTTCAGGCGCGCGCCGTTGAAGCCGAGCAGGCGGATGCCCGCGTGGGCCGGCGCGATGCGCGGATGGTCGACCAGCGCATGCAGCAAGGTCTGGGTGCCGTGCCAGAACCAGGAATCGCCGAGCGCCAGCCCGGAGGGAGGCGGGTCCTGCGTATTCGGGACGTCGCCCGGCCGATATACCGTTCCCACGCCTGCCCCCTTGTCGCCATGCGTCGAGCTTTTGACAGGGCAGGCGGGAACGGGTTCCTTACTTCTTCAATGCGTGGATCGCCCGCAGCACCGGCTGCAGCACGGCGCCGCCCAGGCGCGCGCTGCGTGCGCCGTCCCAACCCACCTGCGGGTCCGGATCGTTGGCATTGTCCTTGAACGGCAGTTCCAGCGTCAGCGACAGGCAGCCGAAGGCGTGGGTCACGTAGGGCGAACCCATGGTCAGCACCTCGTCCGTGTACGGCTCCTTCGGATAGCCGTGGACGTCCTGGAAGTCCGGGCTCGCGCTCATGAAGTCGTCCGAGAATGCCTGTTGCGCGGCCGCCTGCTCGGCGCTGAAGGTCGGCAGCGCGTCGCTGCCGGCGATGAAGACGTAGGGCAGGCCCTCGTCGCCGTGCACGTCGAGCAGCAGGTCGACGCCCGTCGCGTGCATCTTCTGGCGCACGAGGAAGACTTCCGGGCTGCGCTCCATCGACGGCGCGAACCATTCGCGGTTCAGGTTGGCGCCCGCTGCGTTGGTGCGCAGGTTGCCGCGCACGGAGCCGTCCGGGTTCATGTTCGGCACGACGTAGAACACCGTTTCCTTCAGCAGCTGGCGTCCGAACGGATGGGCCGGATCGAGCAGCGCATCGAGCATGCCTTCGACGAACCATTCGGCCATCGTCTCGCCCGGGTGCTGGCGCGCGATGACCCAGACTTTCTTCTTGTTCTCGTCGGGTTCGCCGATCACCAGCATGTTCAGGTCGTGGCCGTCGATGGTCGAGCCCAGGTCGAGCAGGCGCACGTGTTCGGACTGCTGCGCGCGGTCCAGCAGTTCCAGGTGGCGTTCCCAGGAATACGGCTCGAAGTAGGCGTAGTAGACGCTGTCCATCGCCGGGGTATGTTCGATCTTCAGGACCTGGCCGTCGAAGCTGGTCGGCACGCGGAACCAGTTCACGCGGTCGTAGCTGGCCATGGCCTGGTAGTCTTCCCAGCCTTGCGGGTAGGCGGACTGGCCGGCGTTGAGCAGACGGATCGTGCACGGTTCGCCCTGCGCGCCCTGCAGGCGGAAGTAGAACCACTGGATGATGTCGGCGTGCGAATCCTTGCGGATGTTCAGGTCGATGGCGTTCGCGCTCGTGGCGTTCACGATCTCGATGGCGCCAGCGTCGAACCGGCTGCTGATCTTGATAGACATGGTGTGTCCTGTTGTTGTGGGTGCGAGGCGAGCATCATAACCGCTTTCCCCGGCGTGCTTGAAGGGGCTGATCTGGCTCAAAAGCGGGCCGGGACGCTTTTGTTACCTTTCTTGCTTTGCTGCATGGAAGGGGACGACATGACACCAATCCGCTGGGAACAAGTGGAGATCACGAGCCTGAACCGCCAGGGCTTCTGGCTGCGGCTGGGCGACGAAGAGTTGTACCTGCCGTTCGCGCTGTTTCCCTGGTTCGAGCACGCGACGGTGGCACAGCTGTGCCGCGTCGACTGCGTGCGCGGCACCTGCCTCGTGTGGCCGGGACTGGGCCTGGAGCTGGCGCTGGACCGGATCCGCGATCCGATGGCGGTGGCGCAGATGGCGGGGATGGATTGTTAGTCCGTCATCCCTGCGCAGGCAGGGATCCAATTTTGTACGCTACCGCAACGCATGCAAACCTGGACCCCTGCCTCCGCAGGGGAGACGTGCTAACGTAATCCCCCGAAGCGCGCGTAGTAGGCCGCATCCGCCTCCGGTGCCGCCGTGTCTTCGCGCCGTAGCACGGCCAGCACATGCGCTTCCGCCGGCGCCGCCAGCAGCCGGTACAGCGCCTGCGCCAGCGCGTACGCTTCCGATCCGGGCCACGGCGACGGCAGCAGCGCCAGCGGCAGCATCGGGTCGTGCAGCTGCACGCGGCGGTAGGCGTGCACGAGCAGGGTGCGCAGCACGAACGCGTCCTGCGGCGCCGGGGCAGCGCCGGCCTGCAGCCAGGCCAGCAGCGGCGCGAACTGCGCGCTGAAGTGGCGATATTGCGCCGTCACGCCGGACAGGTCCCAGCCTTCGCCCACCAGTTCTGCCAGCGGACGCGCCCCGATGCCCGGCAGTTCCTGCGCGCGGCACACGAAGATCTTGCCGGCCCCGCCGACACGGTCCAGCACCTCGGCCACGCTGGCGGCATCCGCTCCCGGATGCGCGAGCAGGCCCGGTGCCAGCATGGCGAACCCTTCCCACGCGAGTTCCTTGCGCACGGCGCCACGCAGGGTGGCGTCGATGCTGCCGTTGGGCGCCAGCAGCAGCGTCCAGCCGCCGTCCCAGTCGAGGCCGGGCGTGGCGTAGATGCGCCGGTTGGCGCGTTCGAAGCGCGGCTGCGCCTGCGGTTCGAGCGCGTAGCTGCTGCGGCGCCCCTCGCGGCTGGCGACGAGCCAGCCTTCCTGCACCAGGCGGAACACGCTCGTGCGCACCAGGCGGTCGGCCGTGCCCAGCGGGGCGGCCAGCTCGATCAGGCTGCCGAGCCACAGGCGCGCGCCGTGGGGGACAATGGCGTCGCCGAAGATGGTCATCACCAGCGACTTCGCGCGCGGCGGGTCCGTGGTCAGGAAATGGTCGATCCACTGGGGGCCGGTGAGTGTGGTCATGGATGTCTATGAAGCTGTCGTCCGTCGATTATCGCGGATTTGTTGCGTCTCGATATGATTCAAAATTGGGGTGTACATCAAGATTTTTGTATCGTATTATGGATTCGAACAGAATACAAATGGAGACCGGCCATGTATGCACAGATGGTTGAGACGGGCCTGAAACAGGTCCAGTCCCAGGAGGACATGAGCGCCGAGGAGCAGGCGTTCCAGGCGCGCATCGACGACGGCGTCAAGGTCGAGCCGAAGGACTGGATGCCCGAGGCCTACCGCAGGACGCTGGTGCGCCAGATTTCCCAGCATGCCCACTCGGAAATCGTCGGCCAGCTCCCGGAAGGGAACTGGGTCACGCGCGCGCCCACGCTCAAGCGCAAGTCGATCCTGCTGGCCAAGATCCAGGACGAGGCCGGACACGGCCTGTACCTGTACAGCGCGGCCGAGACGCTGGGCGTGTCGCGCGACGAGCTGCTCGACGCCCTGCACGCGGGCAAGGCCAAGTACTCGAGCATCTTCAATTACCCGACGCTGACCTGGGCCGACATCGGCGCCATCGGCTGGCTCGTCGACGGCGCGGCGATCATCAACCAGATCCCGCTGTGCCGCTGCTCGTACGGCCCGTATGCGCGCGCGATGATCCGCGTGTGCAAGGAGGAGTCCTTCCACGCGCGCCAGGGCTACGACGTCATGATGAAGCTGGCCCAGGGCACGCCGGAGCAGAAGGCGATGGCCCAGGACGCCCTGAACCGCTGGTGGTGGCCGTCGCTGATGATGTTCGGCCCGTCGGACGCGGAGTCCGTCAACAGCGCGCAATCGGCCAGATGGCGCATCAAGCTGTTCTCCAACGACGAGCTGCGCCAGCGCATGGTCGACCAGACCGTGCCGCAAGCCGAATTCCTCGGCCTGACGATCCCCGACCCCGACCTCAAGTGGAACGCGGAGCGCGGCAGCTACGACTTCGGCGCCATCGACTGGAGCGAGTTCCACGAGGTCCTGAAGGGCAACGGGCCGTGCAACCGCGAACGCCTGCGCACGCGCGTCAAGGCCTACGAGGATGGCGCATGGTTCCGCGAGGCGCTCAATGCGTATGCGGACAAGCAGGCCGCCAAGCAGGCCGCGTGACGGTCGTGGTGGGCATGTGATGCCCACCCTACAAAAATAGTGCGCCGTAGGGTGGGCACCACGTGCCCACCATTCACCGCAAAAAACACGGAGACAATCATGAGCAAGGAATGGCCCCTGTGGGAAGTGTTCATCCGCAGCCAGCACGGCCTGGCCCACAAGCACGTGGGCAGCCTGCATGCGCCGGATGCGGAGATGGCGATCAACAACGCCCGCGACGTGTACACGCGCCGCAACGAGGGCGTGTCGATCTGGGTCGTGAAGGCGGCCGACATCGTCGCCTCCAGCCCGGCCGACAAGGACGCGCTGTTCGAACCGTCGAACAGCAAGGTCTACCGCCACCCGACCTTCTTCCCGATGCCGGAAGAAGTCAAGAACCTGTGAGCGGACCATGGACGCGAACAAAATCGACTATCTTCTGCGGCAAGGCGACAACGCCCTGATCCTGTCGCAGCAGTTGTCCCAGCTGTGCGGCAAGGGACCGGCGCTGGAAGAAGACATGGCGCTGTCCAACGTCGCCCTCGACCTGCTCGGCCAGACCCGCCTGTGGCTGACCTATGCCGGAGAACTCGAAGGGCAGGGCCGCGACGAGGACCGCCTGGCCTACCTGCGCGACACGCGCGAGTTCCGCAACGTGCTGCTGGTCGAGCAGCCGAACGGCGACTATGCGCAGACGATGGTGCGCCAGTTCTTCTTCGATACCTGGCATTATTTCCTGATGCGCGGCCTGCTCGCGTCGAGCGACCGGCGCATCGGCGAGATCGCGGAAAAGTCGATCAAGGAAGTGACCTACCACCTGCGCAGGAGCGGCGACCTGGTCGTGCGCCTGGGCGACGGCACCGAGACCAGCCACCGCAAGATGCAGGAGGCGGTCGACGAGCTGTGGACGTTCACGGGCGAAGCGTTCGCCTATGACGCCGTCGATCTCGCCATGGTCGAGCAGGGCGTGGCCCCCGCGGCCGAACCCCTGCGTGCCGCCTTCCTCGAACACGTGGCCGAGGTGCTGGGCGAAGCGACGCTGCGCATGCCGCCTGCCGACGCCTTCATGCAGCGCGGCGGCAAGCAGGGCCGGCATTCGGAACGCCTGGGCTATATCCTGGCCGAGATGCAGTTCCTGCAGCGCGCCTACCCGGGCGCCGAGTGGTGACGGCCGTGGATGCGCCGGTGCTCACCAGCGCCCAGGTCTGGACCTGGCTGGCCGAGGTGCCGGATCCGGAAATCCCCGTGGTCTCGATCGTCGACCTGGGCATCGTGCGCGACGTCGCCGTGGATGGAGGCAGCGGCGAATGCACGGTCACGATCACCCCGACCTATTCCGGCTGCCCCGCCATGCAGGTCATCGCCGAGGACGTCGAACGCGCGCTGCATGCGCACGGCGTCGAGCGCCTGCGCATCGCCACCCGGCTGTCGCCCGCCTGGACCACCGACTGGATGAGCGAGGCCGGCAAGGCCGCGTTGCGGGGCTACGGCATCGCGCCGCCCGTGCAGCAGGTAATCGACATCAGCGGCCTGGCGCACGGCGTGAAGCGCCACGCGATCCGGGAGCCGGACGTCGCCTGCCCGCACTGCGGCTCGCCGCACACGCGCTTGACCAGCCGCTTCGGCTCGACGCCCTGCAAGGCGCTGTACCAGTGCCTGGATTGCCGCGAGCCCTTCGATTACTTCAAATGCCATTGAGGCCGACATGAGTCAGTTCTATTCCCTAGCCGTGGCACAGGTGAAGCACGAGACGCGCGACGCCATCGCCGTCACCTTCGACGTGCCGCCGCCATTGAAAGAGACGTTCGCCTACCGCCAGGGCCAGCACCTGACGCTGCGCGCCGTCATCGACGGCGAGGAAGTGCGCCGTTCCTACTCCATCTGCGCCGCCGTGCAGGACGAGCGCCTGCGCGTGGCGATCAAGCGCGTGCCGGGCGGCGTGTTCTCCGGCTGGGCGATGGATGCCCTGCAACCCGGCGTCGTACTGGACGTGATGCCGCCCGACGGCCGCTTCAACCTGCCGCTCGAGCCGGACAGCCGCCGCCACTACCTGGCCTTCGCGGCCGGCAGCGGCATCACGCCGATCCTGTCGATCGTCAAGACCACGCTGCTGGCCGAGCCGCACAGCCGCTTCACGGTCCTGTACGGCAACCGCGCTTCCTCGTCCGTGCTCTTCCGCGACGAGCTGGCCGAGCTGAAGGACCAGTACATGGAGCGCCTGAACCTGGTCTACGTGATGAGCCGCGAACAGCAGGACATCGAGCTGTTCAACGGCCGCATCACCGAAGACAAGTGCCGCCAGCTGTTCCGGCGCTGGCTGCGCGTGGAAGACGTCGACTACGCCTTTGTCTGCGGGCCGGAAGACATGATGCATGGCGTCTCCGCCGCGCTGCAGGAGGCGGGCATGCCGAAGGAGCGCATCCGCATCGAACTGTTCGCGGCCGCTGCCGCCACCTCGGCGCAGTCCCCGCGCAAGCCACGCCCGCAGGATGGGGCGGCGGCCACGCAGCGGACCGAAGTCACCGTCATCATGGACGGCAACCACGCCAGCTTCACGATGGACCGCGACAAGGAATCCCTGCTCGACGCCGGCCTGCGCGCGGGCATCGACATGCGCTATTCCTGCAAGGGCGGCGTGTGCTCGACCTGCCGCTGCAAGGTGCTGGAAGGGAGCGTGGACATGGACGTCAACTACGCGCTGGAAGACTACGAGGTGGCACGGGGCTTCGTGCTGAGCTGCCAGAGTTTTCCGGCGACGGACAGGGTGGTCGTCAATTTCGACATCGCAGAATAACAATACCCGTCGCCCCTGCGCAGGCAGGGGCCCAATTTCTGCGATCCGCCAGCAAAATTGGGTTCCCGCCTGCGCGGGAACGACGACCGATTTGGAGACAACAATGACCTACGAAACCATCCACTTCACCATCGATTCCGGCATCGCCACGCTCACCCTGAACCGCCCCGAGCGCCTGAACAGCTTCACGAAGCAGATGCACGAGGAAGTCCGCGCCGCCCTCGACCTGGTGAAATCCGACAAGTCCGTGCGCGTGCTGCTGCTGACGGGTGCCGGCCGCGGCTTTTGCGCCGGCCAGGACTTGAACGACCGCGCCGTCGAGCCGGGCGCCGCCGGCGTCGACCTCGGCGAATCGGTCGAGAAGTATTACGCCCCCTTGGTCATGACCCTGCGCACGCTGCCCATGCCCGTGATCTGCGCGGTGAACGGCGTGGCCGCCGGCGCCGGCGCCAACCTGGCGCTGGCCTGCGACATCGTGCTCGCCGCACAGTCGGCCAGCTTCATCGAAGCGTTCTGCAAGCTGGGCCTGATCCCGGATACGGGCGGCACCTGGACGCTGCCGCGCCTCGTCGGACCGGCACGCGCCATGGGCATGGCCCTGCTGGGCGACAAGCTGCCGGCCGA
Source organism: uncultured Massilia sp. (assembly GCA_963529995.1). Taxonomy (GTDB): domain Bacteria; phylum Pseudomonadota; class Gammaproteobacteria; order Burkholderiales; family Burkholderiaceae_D; genus Telluria. Next base: position 78,775 of record CAUSCY010000009.1, read on the forward strand.
GAAAGCCGAGCAATGGGGCCTGATCTGGCGCTGCGTGGCCGACGACCGGCTCATGGACGAAGCGATGGCGATGGCGCGCCATTTCGCCGCGGCGCCCACCAAGGGACTTGCCTTTACCAAGCAGGCGATGCTGGCGAGCGCCACCAACACGCTGGAACAGCAGCTGGCGCTGGAAGGTCGAATGATGCGGGAACTGGGCTACAGCCACGACTACCGCGAGGGCGTGGCCGCCTTCATCGAGAAACGCCAACCGCAATTCAAGGGAGAATAAGATGGCCGACGCACTGGACAAGGGCAGCGTCGTGGTCGTCGCCGGCAGCGGCGCCATGGGCAGCGGTATCGCCCAGGTTGCCGCCGTGGCCGGACACCGCGTGCGCCTGTACGACAGCAACCCGGACGCGGTCGACCGCGCCATCGGCGCCATCGCGGCATCGTTTGCCAGGCTGGTCGAAAAGGGCCGCATGGGGGCGGCCGAAGCGGACCTGGCGCGCGAGCGCCTGCTGCCGATGCGGTCGATCGGGGACGTGCGCGATGCGGCGCGCGACGCCGCGCTGGTGGTCGAGGCCATCGTGGAAGACCTGGACGCCAAGCGCGCGCTGTTCGCCGCCTTCGAGGCCATCGTCGGTCCGGACTGCATCCTCGCCACGAATACCTCGTCGATCTCCGTCACCGCGATCGCTGCGCAACTGCACCGTCCGGAACGCCTGGTCGGCATGCACTTCTTCAATCCCGTGCCGTTGATGGCGCTGGTGGAGGTGGTCAGCGGCGTGGCGACCGAGAAGGCGGTCGCCGACAAGGTCGCCGCCACCGCGAGCGCCTGGGGCAAGCATCCCGTGATGGCGAAATCCACACCGGGCTTCATCGTCAACCGGGTGGCGCGGCCGTACTACGCCGAGGCGCTGCGCCTGCTGCAGGAAGGCGCGGCCGATGCAGCCACCCTCGATGCCGTGCTGCGCGACTGCGGCGGTTTCCGCATGGGGCCTTTCGAGTTGATGGACCTGATCGGCCACGACGTCAACTTCGCCGTCACGCGCTCCGTGTTCGACGCCTATTTCAACGACCCGCGCTACCTGCCGTCGACGCTGCAGCAGGAACTGGTGAATGCCGGCTTCCTGGGCCGCAAGACGGGGCGCGGCTTCTTCCGCTACGGCGAGGGCGTCGCCATGCCGGTTGCCGCGACCGAGCCGCCGCAGCCCTGCCCGAAGGACGTGCGCGTGACGCATGTGAAGGATGCGTACGCGCCGGCCTTCGATGCGCTGCACGACGTGCTGGCAGCGCGCCTGAAGGCGTCCGGCGTGTCCGTCAGCCATCCGGGCCTGCTGGACGGCACCGAGCTGCGCGAAGCGCCGGCGCTGCATGCGGGCGGCGCCTCGATCTACCTGACGGACGGCCGCAGCGCGACCCAGCGCGCAGCCGACGACGGCGTGCGCGACACGGTGCTGTTCGACTTGCTGCTCGACCCGGCGCGCGCGGGCCGCGTCGCGCTGGCGAAGGCGGACGGCTGCTCGGACGCGGCCTGGCACGCCGCCGTCGGCCTGTTCCAGGAAGCGGGCTTCGCCGTCACGCGGCTGGACGACGTGCCCGGCATGGCCGTGATGCGCACCGTCGCCATGCTGGCCAACGAGGCGGCCGACGCCGTCAACCAGGGCGTGTGCAGCGCGGCCGCGGTGGACGCCGCGATGCAGAAGGGCGTGAACTATCCGCGCGGCCCGCTGGCCTGGGCCGATGCCATCGGCCTGTCCCAGGTGGTGACGACGCTGTCCAACCTGGGGGCGAGCTACGGCGAGGACCGCTACCGTATTTCGCCGCTGCTGCGCCGCAAGATCGCCGCCGCCGCATTCGGCGGCAACGCACAGGGGGCACGTTTCCATGCATGACGAGGCACAGCGGCTGGCCGAACTGGCCGGCAAGACGATGTACGAACGCGACCCGGCCAGCCGCGCGCTGGGCATGACGCTCGACGCAATCCGTCCCGGCTTCGCACGCATGTCGATGCGCGTGCGCGAGGACATGCTCAACGGCCACGGCACCTGCCACGGCGGCTATATCTTCATGCTGGCCGACAGCGCCTTTGCGTTCGCCTGCAATGCGCACAACTTCAACACCGTCGGCGCCGGCTGCACGATCGACTACCTGGCGCCGGGCCAGGCGGGCGACGTGCTCGCCGCCGAGGCGGTCGAGCAGGCGCTGTCCGGCAAGACGGGCGTCTACGACGTCGCCGTGCGCAACCAGGACGGCAAGCTGCTCGCCCTGTTCCGCGGCAAATCGCACCGCATCGCCGGCCACGTGGTGGATGTCGAACGCTGAACGCATGCGCTGAACTCATGCGCTAAATACGAGGAGGAGACCATGGTGCAACGCATCCCGCAAACGGGCGAGCTGGATCCGATCGAGCGTGCCAGCCGCGACGAACTGCAGGCGCTGCAGCTCGAACGCCTGCAATGGAGCCTGCGGCACGCCTACGACAACGTCCCGCACTACCGCCGCGCCTTTGACGAGGCGGGCGTGCATCCGGATGACCTGAAGACCCTCGCCGACCTGGCGAAATTCCCGTTCACGGACAAGAAGACGCTGCGCGACAACTACCCGTTCGGCATGTTCGCCGTGCCGCGCGAGCAGGTGGTCCGGGTGCACGCCTCGTCCGGCACGACCGGCAAGCCGACCGTGGTCGGCTACACGCAGCGCGACATCGACACCTGGGCGAACGTGGTGGCGCGCTCGATCCGCGCCGCCGGCGGACGCCCCGGCGACATGGTGCACATCGCCTACGGCTACGGCCTGTTCACGGGCGGCCTCGGTGCCCACTACGGCGCCGAGCGGCTGGGCTGCACGGTGGTGCCGATGTCGGGCGGGCAGACCGAGAAACAGGTGCAGCTGATCCAGGACTTCAAGCCATCGATCATCATGGTCACGCCGTCGTACATGCTGAACATCGTCGAGGAGTTCCGGCGCCAGGGCATCGATCCGGCCACGACCTCGCTGCAGGTCGGCATCTTCGGCGCCGAGCCGTGGACCGACGCGATGCGCCGCGAGATCGAGGAAAGGGCCGGCATCGACGCCGTCGACATCTACGGCCTGTCCGAGGTGATGGGACCGGGGGTGGCCAGCGAATGCATCGAAAGCAAGGACGGTCCCGTGATCTGGGAAGACCATTTCTACCCCGAGATCATCGACCCGGACACAGGCGAGGTGCTGCCGGACGGCGAGGAGGGCGAGCTGGTGTTCACCTCGCTGACCAAGGAGGCGCTGCCAATCGTCCGCTACCGCACGCGCGACCTCACGCGCCTGCTGCCGCCCACTGCGCGCTCGATGCGCCGCATGGGACGCATCAACGGCCGCTCCGACGACATGCTGATCATCCGCGGCGTGAACGTCTTTCCCAGCCAGGTCGAGGAACAGGTATTACAGATGGCGGCGCTGGCGCCGCACTACCAGCTGGTCGTCACGCGCGACGGCCACCTCGATGCGCTGGAGGTGCGCTGCGAGCTGCGCGAAGGCGCGCATTCGGCCGACGCGGTCGAGCTGCTGGCCCGCGAGCTGCAGCACCGCATCAAGACGTATATCGGCGTGACCACGCGCGTGCAATTGCTGCCGGCGCAGGGCATCGAGCGCTCGCTGACCGGCAAGGCGCGGCGCGTGCTCGACCAGCGCCCGCGCGGACAATGAAGGAGACCGGCTGATGGCAAGTGTTTACGAGATCGACGGCATCCGCCCTGTAGTGCATCCCACCGCCTATGTGCACCCGACGGCGGTGCTGATCGGCGACGTGATCGTCGGCCCGCGCTGCTACGTCGGCCCGCTGGCATCGCTGCGCGGTGACTTCGGCCGGCTGATCCTGGAGGAAGGCGCGAACGTGCAGGACACCTGCGTGATGCACGGTTTTCCCGAGGACGACACGGTGGTCGAGGTCGACGGCCACATCGGCCACGGCGCCGTCCTGCACGGCTGCCGCGTGGGCCGCAATGCGATGGTCGGCATGAACGCCGTGGTGATGGACAAGGCCGTCGTCGGCGCCGAATCCATCGTCGGCGCGGCGGCCTTCGTCAAGGCGGGCATGCAGATCCCGCCGCGCAGCCTGGTGCTGGGCGCCCCGGCACGCGTGATGCGCGCGGTGACGGACGAGGAAATCGCCTGGAAGAGCTACGGCACGCGCCAGTACCACGACCTGAACCTGCGCTCGCTGCAGACGATGCGCGAGGTGGAGGCGTTGACGGAGCCGGAGCCGGGGAGAAAGCGGCTGGTGTTCGATGAGCCGCACAGGCCTAAAACATAAATTGGGTCCCTGCCTTCGCAGGGACGACGTATCACGGGTACGTGGCCATAAAACCGTCGCCCCTGGCCTCGCCGGCCGCCTTGGCAGGGGCCCAATCTGAGCTGAACAGAGGAGACAACAAATGCACACCCCCACCACCCTGCAAAGCCTGATCGCCGGCCGCTGGCTCGGCACCGAGCCGCACCAGCCCCTGCACAGCGCGCTGGACAACCGCCTCGTCTACCACACCCATGCCGACAGGATCGACTTCGGCGAAGCGCTGACCTACGCCCGCAAGACCGGCATCCCGGCGCTGATGAAGCTGGACTTCCAGAACCGCGCCCAGCTGCTGAAGGCGCTGGCGCTGTACCTGATGGAGCGGAAGGAAGAACTGTACGAGATCTCGCACCTGACGGGCGCCACGCGGCCGGACAGCTGGGTCGACGTCGAAGGCGGCATCGGCACGCTGTTCGCCTACGCCAGCATGGGCGGGCGCGAGCTGCCCTCGTCGAACGTGCTGCACGAAGGCCCGGCCATGGCGCTGGGCAAGCGCGGCGGCTTCGCCGCCACCCACATCCTGGTGCCGCGCGGCGGCGTCGCCGTCCACATCAACGCCTTCAATTTTCCGATCTGGGGCCTGCTGGAGAAATTCGCGCCCAGCTTCCTGGCCGCCATGCCCTGCATCGCCAAGCCGGCGACGGCCACCAGCTACCTCACGCACGCCGTCGTCAGGATGATGATGGAATCGGACCTGCTGCCCCAGGGCTGCCTGCAGCTCGTCATCGGCAGCACGGGCGACCTGCTGGACCGCCTGGGCGGCTTCGATGCCGTGACGTTCACGGGATCGGCCGATACGGCCGCCAAGCTGAAGTCCAATCCGCACCTGATCCGCGAATCGGTGCCGTTCACCGCCGAGGCGGACTCGCTGAACGCGGCGATCCTGGCGCCGGACGTCACGCCGGACGACGAGGAATTTGACCTGTTCGTCAAGGAAGTCGCGCGCGAGATGACGGGCAAGGCGGGCCAGAAATGCACGGCGATCCGGCGCGTGATCGTGCCCGACCGCCTCGCGGATGCCGTCGGCGAACGCCTGCGCGCGCGCCTGGCGAAGATCGTCGTCGGCAATCCGAAGATGGAGGGCGTGCGCATGGGCGCGCTCGCGTCGATGGACCAGCACCGCGACGTCAGCGAACGCGTCGAACTGCTCGCGCGCGGCAACGACGTGCTGTTCAGCGCGCGCGACGACTTCCACCCCGTCGGCGAAGGCTGCGGCGACGGCGCCTTCTTCGCACCCACGCTGCTGTTGTGCCGCAATGCATCGATCAATACGGCCGTGCACGACATCGAGGCGTTCGGTCCCGTCAGCACCATCATGACCTACGGCGACATCGACGAGGCGCTGGACCTGGCCGCGCGCGGCAAGGGCAGCCTGGTGACGACGCTCGTGACGAAGGACCCGGCCATTGCCGCGCATGCGGTACCGGTGGCCGCCGCCTCGCATGGCCGCGTGCACATCCTCGACCGCGAGGCCGCCGTCGACTCGACCGGCCACGGCTCGCCGCTGCCCCAGCTCAAGCACGGCGGCCCGGGCCGCGCGGGCGGCGGCGAGGAGCTGGGCGGCATCCGCGCCGTCAAGCACTTCCTGCAGCGCGCCGCCGTGCAGGGCTCGCCGACGATGCTGACCGCCGTCACCGGGGAATACGTGCGCGGCGCGGCCGTGAAGGAATCGGACATCCACCCGTTCCGCCGCCACTTCGAGGACCTGGAGATCGGCCACTCGCTGCTCACGCACCGCCGCACCGTCAGCGAGGCGGACATCGTCAACTTCGGCGGCATCTCGGGCGACTATTTCTACATGCACTTCGACGAGATCGCCGCCAAGGACACCCAGTTCGGCCGGCGCATCGCCCACGGCTACTTCGTGCTGTCGGCGGCGGCCGGGCTGTTCGTTTCTCCGGCGCCGGGCCCCGTGCTGGCGAACTACGGCCTCGACAACCTGCGCTTCGTGGCGCCGGTGGCCATCGGCGACACCATCCGCGCACGCCTCACCTGCAAGCGCAAGGTCGACCGCAACCGGACCGACGACCAGGGTCGTGGACAGGGCGTCGTCGCCTGGGACGTGCAGGTCACCAACCAGCACGATGAGCTGGTGGCCAGCTACGACATTCTGACGCTGGTGCAGAAGCGCGGCTGAGTGCGCTTCAGGGGGCGCTGCTGTGCAGCGGGACGGCGAGGCCTGCCCCGTTTGCGCTATGCTTACGCTCACATCCAAAGGAGCGCCCCCATGTCCAGGCTAGACTTGAGCAGTATCCCCGTGCTGACCGGCACCAGCTACCCCGATCCCTTCGCGGAGGCCGTCAATGGCCGCAGCCGCCAGGCACTGGCCGAGGCCGGCGGCATCACCCAGTTCGGCGCCAATCTCGTCGAACTGCAGCCGGGCGCGGCCTCCTCGCAGCGCCACTGGCATACGCACGACGACGAATTCGTGATGGTGGTGTCGGGTGAACTGACCCTGGTCACGGACGAAGGGGAAACCCTGATGCGCGCCGGCGACTGCGCCGCCTTCCCGGCCGGCCGCGAGAACGGCCACCACCTGGTCAACCGCGGCTGGGGCAATGCGCTGTTCCTGGCGGTCGGCCCGAACAGCAAGCAGGACCGCGCCTACTACCCGGACATCGACCTGGTCTACGACGGCCCCAGCGACAGCTACACGCACAGGGACGGCACGCCGTACCCGCAACGCACGGGCGCCGCGCCGGCCACGCCTTCCGCCGGGGCGCAGCAGCCGCCGGTCGAGGAGCACACGCTGGAACCGCGCGTCTACCGCTCCGAATAAGAAGCTGTCGCTTCCGGCAAGTGCCGCTGCAGGAACTCGATGCAGACGCGCAGCTTGCCGGACCCCGCCAGCCGCTGCGGATACACGGCCCAGACGTTCGCTTCCTGCGTGTACTCGGGCAGCACCTGCACGAGGCGGCCCGCGTCGATCCACGGTTGCGCGTCCCAGCGCGAGCGCAGCACGATGCCGGCGCCTTCCACGGCCCAGCGCAGGGCGATCTCGCCGTGGTTCGTCGACAAGGGGCCGGCCACCTTCACCGTTTCCTCCCCGTTTTTTCCGCCGTTCCTGCAGCGCAGGCGCCATACCCCGAGCGGGTGGTCGCGTTCCTTGATCGCGAGGCAGTCGTGGCCGGCCAGGTCGCGCAGCACCGCCGGGGTGCCGCGCCGCGCCAGGTAGGACGGGGCGGCGCACAGGATGCGGTGGTTGGCCATCAGCTTGCGCGCCACCAGGTGCGGGGCGATCTCGTCGCCGATGCGCACGTCCAGGTCGAAGCCCTCGGCCACCGTGTCGACCAGGCGGTCGAATACCTCGAAGCGGATCTGCAGGGCCGGATAGCTTGCAGCCAGGCGCGCGATGGCCGGCGCGACGACGTTGCGGCCGAAGCCGAAGCTGCTGCAGATGCGCAGCCGGCCGCGCGGCTCGCGCCGTCCGGCCGCCACGTCGTCCATCAATTCGTCGATGCCGTCCAGGATGCCCTGGGCGCGCGCATAGGCGCGCTCGCCGTCGTCGGTGACGAGCACGCGGCGCGTGGTGCGCTGGAACAGCTTGACCCCGAGCGCCGCCTCGAGGATGCCGATGCGCTTGCTGACATAGGCGGGCGACATGCCGATTTCCTCGGCGGCGGCCGCAAAGCCGCCCTTGCGCACGACGGCGACGAAGACGCGCAAGTCCTCGTTCTCGATGGGCGGAGGTGCTGGATTGTTCACGATCCGTGTTCCTTGCGATTACATTTGGCCAGATTATAAACGCATCGTTTTGCTTTATTCTGGCGGCATCAAGAACGGAAAGGACGCACCATGAAGACCCACAAGATCGCCGTCATCGCCGGTGACGGCATCGGCAAGGAAGTCATGCCGGAAGGCCTGCGCTCGGTCCGCGCGGCCGCCGAACGCTTCGGCATCGCGCTGGAATTCGTCACCTTCGAATGGGCCAGCTGCGACTGGTACCTGGAACACGGGCAGATGATGCCGGACGACTGGAAACAGCAGCTGGCCGGCTGCGAGGCGATCTATTTCGGCGCCGCCGGCTGGCCGGACAAGGTGCCCGACCATATCTCGCTGTGGGGCTCGCTCATCAAGTTCCGGCGCGAGTTCGACCAGTACGTGAACCTGCGCCCCGTGCGCCTGATGCCGGGCGTGCCGTGTCCGCTGGCGAACAAGCAGCCGGGCGACATCGACTTCTACGTCGTGCGCGAGAACACGGAAGGGGAGTACTCGTCGGTAGGCGGCAGGATGTTCGAAGGCACGGAGCGCGAATTCGTGCTGCAGGAATCGGTGTTCACGCGCCACGGCACCGACCGCATCCTGAAGTACGCGTTCGAGCTGGCGCAGCGCCGCCCCAAGAAGCACCTGACGGCCGCCACCAAGTCGAACGGCATCGCCATCTCGATGCCCTACTGGGACGAGCGCCTGGCCGCGATGGGCGAACGCTACGGCGACGTCAAATGGGACAAGTACCACGTCGACATCCTGGCCGCACGCTTCGTGCTGTCGCCGGAGCGCTTCGACGTGGTGGTGGCGTCGAACCTGTTCGGCGACATCCTGTCCGACCTGGGCCCGGCCTGCACGGGCACGATCGGCATCGCGCCGTCGGCCAACCTGGACCCGGAGCGCCGCTTCCCCTCGCTGTTCGAACCCGTGCACGGCTCGGCGCCGGACATCTACGGCAAGAACATCGCCAACCCGATCGCCATGATCTGGTCGGGCGCCATGATGCTGGACTTCCTGGGCCAGGGCGACGAGCGCTACACGCAGGCGCACGATGCGATCGTGCGGGCGATGGGGCGATGCCTGGTGGGGGGGCCGAGGACGCCGGATATGGGGGGCAGCGCCAGTACGACGGAAGTGGGAGAGGCGGTGGCGGCTTACCTGATCGGCGGCGCCTGAATCACCGTCGTCCCTGCGAAGGCAGGGACCCAATGTTGCGAGCGCTGTCGCCATGCGTACAAATGAGGCCCCTGCCTTCGCAGGGGCGACGTTTTTACGTTATCGCTTTTCCAGGCGCAGCAACCCATCCGGCGTCTGCACCGCCCGCAACTGCGCATAATCCACCGTCCCGAACGCGTCCGTCTCCACCGGATGCGTGTGCGTCACGGTGATCACGACGCTGTCCATGCCCGCCGCTTCCGCCGAGCGCAGCCCGGCCAGCGTATCCTCGAACACCAGGCAGTCGCCGGCGGCCACGTCCAGTTTTTGTGCGCCCAGCAGGAACGGATCCGGCGCCGGCTTGCCGCGCGTGACGTCCTCGGCGGCGACCAGCACGTCCGGCAGCGGCAGCCCGGCCGCGGCGATCCTTGCCATGGCCAGCTTGCGCGGCGCCGAGGTCACGATGGCCCAGCGTGCGCGCGGCAGGCTGGCGAGAAAATCGGCCACGCCGGCGATCGCCTCGATGCCGGCCGTGTCCTCGATCTCGGCCGCGGTGATGCGTGCCGCTTCCGCCAGCGGGTCGATGCCCGGCAGGTTCTGGTCGCGCACCGTGTCTTCGGTGCGGCGGCCGTGGATGGTCGGCAGGAAGGCGGCGACGTCGATGCCGTGGCTGGCGGCCCAGTTGCCCCAGACGCGCTCGGCGGCCTTGATGGAGGTGAGGATGGTGCCGTCCATGTCGAACAGGAAGGCGGCGTAGTCGCGCGCAGGCAGGGCGCCGGTGCTGCTGGTATTGGTCTGGCTCATTGATTTCCGTATTGATGCGGGAGGAGCGCCCTCCCGGATGAGCCGGATAGTGTAACGCGGGCTAGGAAAGCTTGCGCGAGTTGATCTTGCGTACGTACCGGTCGTGCACGTGGCGGCTGATGAAGCTCGACAGGCCGCGGCCCGCACGCGCCAGCTCCTGCATGCGCGCGATATTGGCGGCGCCGGCGCTGTCTTCCGTATACAGATAGCGCTCGCCGTTGCTGAACTGGACGATGATCTGGCCGGCGTCGATGTCGTAGGCGACGACGCCGGATTCCTTGCCGTGGTGGCCGTAGCGTTGCATGATGTCCTCCGCCAGAGAGACCGATTCTAGCGGCTTGCTGCGCAGGACGTCGGACGGTTGTAGGGTGGGCACCACGTGCCCACCGCAACGCCGGCAATACGCGAACGTCATGGTGGGCACGTGGTGCCCACCCTACGTCATTTGACGATGCGGTCGGCCTGCTGCACCAGCCGGTTCTTCTCGTCCAGGCGGAAGCGCGCCGTCTGCATGCTGTCGGCCAGCGTATCCGCCATGCCCGGCTCGATGCGTTCCTTGATCCAGGACTGCAGCGTCTCGGGCGGGATGCTGTTCCAGAACACGTCCGGCGTCGTCTTGGCCAGGATGTTGGGACGGTTGCCCGGGTTTGCCGCCGTCAGCTTGTCCAGGTTCGTCGTGAACGTGGTCCAGGCCAGTTGCGGATGCTCGCCCGACAGCGCCAGCACCAGGTTCAGGCGCAACACGTCGGCCTGCGGCGGGATTTCCGGCGACAGGGCGATTCGTGCCGCCTGCGCGGCCAGCTGCGGATCGCGCACGCGCATCAGGATGGGGTAGAAGCGGCGCACCTCGGTCTCGTTCTTCGCGCTCTTCGCCACCGCGTGCAGCTGTTCGAAGGTGGCGGCGTCGGCGTTCTGGGCGACGATGGTCAGCACGCTCGCCTGGTCGTCCGGGGCCAGTGCGGAACGGTCGGCCACGAAGGCGGCGAAGCGGCGGCGCGCGTCGGCGACGACGTCCTGGTCACCCCACGCGCCCAGGTGGGCGATGAAGTTGCGGCGCAGGCGCTGGATGCCGGCCGTCTCGCCGGCGGCGGGCACCGCTCCCATGCGCGTGGCGACCGGCTTGACCAGCGCGCGGGCCCAGGCGACGAAGGCGTCGTGACCAGGGGTGCCGCGCTCGGCGCGTTCGATCGTGTCGATGGCGCCCAGGATCTGGTTCCATACGCGCTCGTTGGTGCGGTCGCCCGCGGCGGTGGCCAGTGCGAGATAGCTGTCCAGCGGCTGCTTGCCGCTTTCCACCAGCGCCCACTGGTCGTCCAGCAGGGCGATGCGGTCGCCGTCCGGCAGGGCGCCGAACTGGCGCGTGTTCACGGCGAGGAGGGCGTCGTCGTAGGCCACGCGGAAGAAGCCGTCGGTGTCGGCGTTCAGCGACAGCGGCTGGTCGCAGCGGCCCGCCGGCACGCGCTGGCCGTCCTTGGTGAGCAGCACCGATTGCGGGGCACTGCCGCCGACGCGCACGCGCAGCGGAATCGTCCAGTGCGACCGTGCCTTGTCCTCGCCGTACAGCAGGAAGCGCGATTGCGACAGGGTCAGGGTGCGCGCGCCGGCGGCGTCGCATTCCGCCTTGGCGGCGACCACGGGGAAGCCCGGCTGCTCGACCCAGTCGCGCGCCAGCGCGGCGATGTCCTGGCCGCTGGCGGCGCCCAGCGCATTCCACAGGTCGGTGCTGGTGGCGTTCGAGTACTGGCGCGCCTTCATGTAGGCGCGGATGCCTTCGCGGAAGGTATCGGGGCCGATATAGGCTTCCAGCATGCGCAGCACGGCCTGGCCCTTGTTGTAGATGATCAGCGGGTCGGCGTTGTTCTGCGGTTCCAGCTCGTTCTCGACGGCGTTGTGCACGGGACGCGAGGCGCTGCGGGCGTCGACGCGCATCGCCGCTTCCTTGCCGGCATCCTCGGCCTCGCGCACGCGCCAGGTCGGGTTGCGCTTGTCCGTTTCCTTGGCCGCGCCCCAGGAGGCGAAGCTCTCGTTGAGCCAGATGTCGTCCCACCAGCCCATCGTCACCAGGTCGCCGAACCACTGGTGCGCCATCTCGTGCGCCGAGATGCCGAAGACCAGCTGGCGGTTGTCGATGGTGGACGTGGGCGTGAGCAGCAGCGTCTGGTCGTTGTAGGTGATCGCGCCCCAGTTCTCCATCGCGCCCTGGAAGCCGCCCGGCACGGCGATGGCGTCCAGCTTGGGCAGCGGGAAGGGCACGCCGAAATAGTCGTTGTAGTCGAGCAGGATCTGGCGCGCGTCTTCCAGCGCCTGCTTGCCGTTCTGTTCCTGGCCGCGCACGGCCCAGACGTTGATGTCCGTGTTGCCGGCGCGGGTGCCGATCTTGGCCATGTCGCCGCCCGTGAACTCGACCAGGTAGGACGACATCGACGGCGAGCGCTGGAACGTGGTCGTCGCCAGCTCGCCCTTCACCACGCGTTTTTCGACCGGCATGTTGGAGATGGCCGCCCACTTGGCAGGCACGGTGGCCGTCAGCTGGAAGCGGGCGCGGAATGCCGGCTCGTCCCAGCAGGGGAACATGCGGCGCGCGTCGGTGGCTTCGAACTGGGTGGAGAGCAGGATGTCGCGGCTGCCGTCCGGCTTCTGGAAGGGCTGGGCGAACAGGCCGCGCGGGCCGCTCTCGATCTTCGCGTCGTAGGCCAGGTTCAGCACGTGGCGGCCCGGTTTCGCTTTCGCCGCCAGCTTGACGGTAACGATCTCGCGCTTCTCGTCGAACGACACGCTTTTCACCGCCTTGCCGTCCAGCTTGACGCCGTCGAAACGCATGCCGATGGCGTTGAACTGGATGGTGTCCGTGGCTTCCTTGAACATCAGGTCGACCGATTCGGTGCCTTTCAGCGTGCGCTTTTCCACGTCCGGCACGATCGCGACGCGGTAGTCGAGCGGCACCACGTTCTTCGGCAGGTGGCCCGGCGCGGCATCGAAGGAAAACGGCGCTTGTGCGGGACCGGGGGCGGCGACGGCGGCGCTGAACGCCAGGCCGATCGACGCGGTCAAGGCGGCGCGGACGAAGGGGATGCTGCGCATGGGCGGTACTCCTGATGAAGGCAATCCGAAAAACTTAGACTTGCCATATGGACATGTCAAGTGGATTTATGCCTCCTAGCATTGTTTCGTGACAATGCGGTGAACAACCACAGTATTTGAAATTCCGTTTGACACAGTAATTTCCGAATAACTAAATTGTTAGAACGATTTACATCATTTCGATGCTAAATGCGCAGGTTTGCACCCATAGCAAAACCCCCAAGGAGAGAGCATGTCCAGCAATCTGAAAGTCCTGCCGCGCACGATCGGCCAACTGGTGGCCGCGGGAGCGTTTTCCGCCACCTTTGCCGCCAGCGCACTGGCCCAGCAACAGCCGACCGATCCGCAAGCCGACGGCTTGCCGGCCAACGGCATCCAGCGCGTCGAGGTGACCGGTTCCTACATCCGCCGCGCCGATGCCGAAACCTCCAGCCCGGTGCAGGTGATCAACGCCAAGGACCTCAAGAATTCCGGCTACACCTCGGTGGGCGAAGTCCTGCAGAACATCACCGCCAACGGCGCCGGTACGCTGAGCCAGAACTTCTCGGGCGGCTTTGCCGCGGGCGGCAGCGGCATCTCGCTGCGCGGCCTGAACAACAATGCCACGCTGGTGCTGATCGACGGCCACCGCATGGCCTCGTACCCGCTGGCCGATGACGGCTCGCGCTCCTTCGTCGACATCTCTAACATCCCGTTCGAAGCCGTCGAGCGCATCGAGATCCTGAAGGACGGCGCGTCCGCCGTCTACGGTTCGGACGCGATGGCCGGCGTGGTCAACGTGATCCTGAAGCGGAATTTCACCGGTCTCTCGCTGTCGGCCGAGAAGGGCATCGCCACCGAAGGCGGCGGCAAGACCGAACACTTCACGGGCACCTGGGGCAAGGGCGACCTCGATACCGATGGCCACAACGGCTACATCAGCGTCGAATACCGCCACCAGGATCCGATCTACTACAACGACCGCCAGGGCAAGGGCATCTGGAACGAGCTGGACATGTCGCGCTTCGGCGGCAACAACAAGGCGCTGGGCGTCGTCACGCCGCAGAACACGGCGCCGCTGACGCTGTCGCCGTACCTGCTGAACCCGAACGTGACGCGTGTTTACGGCGCCGACAACAGCGGCGCGTTCTCGTTCTTCCCGGGCACCGCCTGCGGCAGCTACGCCCAGATGGCATCCGGCGGCTGCGCCTATCTCGACCCGACCAAGCAGATCCAGCCCGAAACGGAGAACGTCAACATCCTGGCCAGCTTCACGCAGAAGCTGGGCGGCGACTGGCGCGCCGACGTCAAGGCCTCGATGTTCGAGAGCCGCGTCAAGATCAACCAGGGCCTCACCAACTTCCCGTCGTCGTACGGCAGCCAGCTGGAGCTGATGTCGGGCGTGCCGCCGCACTACATCCCGAATTCGGCGATCCCCGCGATCCGCATTCCCGCCAGCTATCCGGGCAATCCGTTCGGCGTACCGGCCATCGTGCGCGGCCCGGTGCCGGGCGCGCCCGAGAGCTACATCACGACCGAGTCGCGCGCCTACCGCCTGGCCGCCGACTTCGCCGGCAGCTGGAACGACTGGGACCTGGACTTCTCGATCGGCTACACGCGCAACAACCTGGAGCGCAAGCGCTACGGTGCCATGAACACGCCGGCGATGAACGCGGCGCTGAACCGTGCCGTCAATCCGTACCAGATCTACGGCACCAACACGGCCGCGGACATGGCCGCCATCTTCAAGACCCTGCGCTCGTTCGACACCTCGGAACTGGACTACGCCGAAGCCCACGCCGGCCGTTCTCTGATGAAGCTGCCGGGCGGCGACCTGCAGATCAGCACGGGCGTGAGCGCCTTCCACACCAAGCTGTCCGCGCCGGCCATGCCGAACGCCGACGGCATCACCAACGGCGCCTACGCCTTCGGTTCGGAGACGGTCAAGTCGGTGTACGCGGAATTCAGCGCGCCGGTCCTGAAGTCCCTGGAAATCGATGGCGCCGTCCGCTACGATGACTACAGTCTGGCCGGCAGCTCGACCACGCCGAAGGTCGCCTTCAAGTTCACCCCGAACGAGATGATCGCCGTGCGCGGCACGCTGGCGAAAGGCTTCCGTGCGCCGGGCCCGGCCGAGAACGGCAATTCGGCCAGCGCCGGCGGCGTCGGCACCAATGCCGACCCGATCCTGTGCGCGGGCGGCTACCGCCCCGACGGCCTGTACCCGGCCGGTACCGTGATCGCGTCGTGCAACGAGTCGCTGATCGGCCTGACCACCACCAACCCGGACCTGAAGCCGGAGCACTCGGTATCGGCCACCTTCGGCGTGATCCTGGAGCCGATCCGCGGCTGGAGCACGACGATCGACCTGTACCAGATCCGCGTGAGCGACCAGATCGTCAGCGGCCCGCGGGCCGAGATTCCGGTGCGTATCGCGCCGGTGCCGAGCGACTGCGCCGACGGCAAGGGCGGCACCGTGACCTGCACCCCGAGCATCGGCCGCATCGCCTACTACCCGCAGACCCCGATCAATGCCAACAGCACCCGCACGCGCGGCGTAGAATTCGGCACCCGCTACCGCTGGAACCTGGGCAGCTACGGCCGCCTGCGCACCGAGTTCCAGTACACCCATGCGTTCAGCTACAACATGAACATCGGCGGCGTCGAGTACCAGCTGGCCGGCGGCCACGGCCCGGCCGGCATCGGCGCCGACACGGCGAACCCGAAGGACCGCGCCCAGTTCGACCTGGGCTGGGAACGCGGCCCGTTCGAGGCGGTCACCACGCTGCACTGGGTGAAGGGCTACGACCTGACCGACCCGACCAGCGGCCAGACCACCTGCGAGGAAGGCGCGGCGATGAACGGCGTCTTCCCGAACGGGAACGTGCCGTCGAACTTCTGCCGCGTGGGTTCCTTCATGCAGGCCGACCTGACGCTGAACTACAAGCTGTCCAAGGAGTGGACGCTGCACGGTTCGGTGCGCAATATGTTCAACCGCCAGCCGCCGGCCGACGTCAGCACCTACGGCAGCGGCTACCCGTACAACCTGTCGCTGCACTCGGCCGGCGCCGTCGGCCGCTTCGTGAACATCGGCGCGGTGTACCGGTTCTGACGATTCCTGGGGAGGAACGCCGGAGCGCGACGCGCGCTCCGGTGCAAAGCGGCCGCCACGAGCGGCCGCTTTTTATTTACCCGGACCATAAAAGACGTCGCCCCTGCGAAGGCAGGGGCCCAATCTTGCTCGCGTTTCGACGTCGCTTGCAGAAATTGGGCCCCTGCCTGCGCAAGGGCGACGGTTTTTGTTGCAGGGGCGGCGGTGTTAATGCCGCGGTGCTTATTCGGCCAACTGCCCGCGCACGCGCTCGATCGCCTTGCGCACCTGGTCCGGCGCCGTGCCGCCCACGTGGTCGCGTGCCGCCACCGAACCTTCCAGGGTCAGCACGGCGAACACGTCCTGCTCGATCAGCGGCGAGAACTCGCGCAGGCGTTCCAGTGCCATCTCGGACAGATCGCAGCCGGCATCATCGCAGGCACGCACGGCGTGGGCCACGGCTTCGTGGGCGTCGCGGAAGGGCAGGCCCTTCTTGACCAGGTAGTCGGCCAGGTCGGTTGCGGTGGCATAGCCCTGCAGCGCGGCGGCGCGCATGTTCTCGGCCTTGACCGTGATGCCGGCCGCCATGTCGGTGAAGATGCGCAGCGTGTCCAGTACCGTGTCGACGGTGTCGAACAGCGGTTCCTTGTCTTCCTGGTTGTCCTTGTTGTAGGCCAGCGGCTGGCCCTTCATCAGGGTCAGCAGGCCCATCAGGTGGCCGTAGACGCGGCCGGTCTTGCCGCGCGCCAGTTCCGGCACGTCCGGGTTCTTTTTCTGCGGCATGATCGACGAGCCGGTGCAGAAGCGGTCGGCGATGTCGATGAAGCCGACGCGCGGGCTCATCCAGGTCACCAGTTCTTCCGACATGCGCGAGATGTGCATCATCAAGACCGATGCGGCGGCCGTGAACTCGATCGCGAAGTCGCGGTCAGACACGGCATCCAGCGAGTTGTGGCTGACGTCCTCGAAGCCCAGGGTCTTCGCCACGCGCAGGCGGTCGATGGGGAAGGTGGTTCCCGCCAGGGCGGCGGCACCCAGCGGCAGGCGGTTCACGCGGCGGCGCGTATCCGCCATGCGTTCGGCATCGCGGCCGAACATTTCCACATAGGCCAGCAAGTGGTGGCCGAAGGTCACCGGCTGCGCCACCTGCAAATGCGTAAAGCCCGGCATGATCGTGCCGGCGTGCTGCTCCGCCAGGTCGGTCAGGGCGCCGCGCAATCCCTTCAGCAGGGCCAGGATGTCGTCGATGGCGGCGCGCATGTACAGGCGGATGTCGGTCGCCACCTGGTCGTTGCGCGAACGGCCCGTATGCAGCCGCTTGCCGGCGTCGCCGACCAGTTCCGTCAGGCGCTTTTCGATGTTCAGGTGCACGTCCTCGAGGTCCAGCAGCCACTCGAACTGGCCGGCTTCGATCTCGCTGCGGATTTGCGCCATGCCGCGCTCGATGTCGGCGCGGTCCTGGGCGCTGATGATGCCTTGCGCGGCCAGCATCTCGGCATGCGCCAGCGAACCCTGGATGTCGAACAGGGCCAGGCGCTTGTCGAAGAAGACCGAGGCAGTGTAGCGCTTGACGAGGTCGGAGACGGGTTCGGAGAAGCGGGCCGACCAGGCTTCCGATTTTTTGGACAGTTGTGCAGTCATGATGGGAGCGTGATGAGGATTGCGTGAAGTCCCTGATTATAAACTGTGCAGCCTTCGCGCCGGCCATCGGCGGCGATGTCTTTTGGCAAGCGACCTTGTGCGGCATGCGCGGCCGAACCGCCGAGCTGGCGGCGCGCACGATTGGCGTAATCGGTCGCCCGCTCCCGAACGGCGCTAGAATTGGTTTTTTTACCAGATTTGACGACCTTAGCGTTCCAATGATCTCGACTACCAACGATTCCAGCTTTCAAGTCAGTACCGACCGTACGCGTCTCGACGTGCCGATGATCTACCGTTTCCTGAGCGAGAATTCGACCTGGGCCGTGGGCATCTCGCGGACCGTGGTCGAGCGCTCGATCGAGAACTCGCTGTGCTTCGGCGGCTATCTCGACGGCCGCCAGGTCGCCTTCGCGCGCGTCGTGACGGACTATGCCACCTTCGCCAACCTGGCCGACGTCTTCGTGGACCCTGCGTACCGCGGCCGTGGTTATGCCAAGCAACTGATCCGGGTCGTCATGGAACACCCGAGCCTGCAGGGGATCCGCCGCTTCACCCTGTTCACCAGCGACTCGCACAGCCTGTACGCGCGTTTCGGCTTTTCCCCGCCGCAATACCCGGACAGCGTCATGGAGCGCTATTCCCCGCATATCTATCTGTCGTAAGCGGACGCAAAACCGCGTTGTTCCTCTACAATCAGGCTGTCGTTGTCTGATTTGTTGAAAAGAGGAACAATGTTGCGCTCCATGGTTAGATTCATCCTGGCCGTGCTGCTGGTGGCCGGCATGCCCTGGTGCGCCGCGGCCGACGCGCCGGCACCCAAGGGTTCGCTGGTCATCATCGGCGGCAATCTGCGTCCGGCCAATGCGCCGGTGTGGGAACGCATCATCCAGCTCGCCGGCGGCAAGGGCGCGCGTATCGCCGTGTTCGCCTCGGCGTCCGGCTATCCCGAGCGTTTCGGCAAGAGCTTGGTCGAGCGCCTCAACGCCTACGGCGCAAGGGCCTTCTTCGTGCCGGTCGCCATCCACCTGGCCGGCAGCAACTACAAGACGGCCGCCGACGATGCCGGCCTGGCCGAAGCCGTGCGCAACGCCGGCGGCGCCTTCTTCGCCGGC
Organism: uncultured Massilia sp.; assembly: GCA_963529995.1. Lineage (GTDB taxonomy): Bacteria > Pseudomonadota > Gammaproteobacteria > Burkholderiales > Burkholderiaceae_D > Telluria. Next base: position 97,655 of record CAUSCY010000009.1, read on the forward strand.
GGCGACCAGATGCGCATCGTGCGCGCGCTGCGCCACGAGGACGGCAGCAATACCAAGGTGCTCGACGCCGTCTGGGACATGTACCGGCGCGGCGGCGTGGTCGCCGGCTCCAGCGCCGGCGCCGCCATCATGAGCAGCACCATGTTCGGCAGCCCGCGCACCGTGCTGTCCACGCTGAAGCTCAACATGACCGACGGCAAGGAAATCGCGGAAGGCCTGGGCTTCGTCGGCGACGACGTGTTCATCGACCAGCACCTGCTGGTGCGCGGCCGCTTTGCGCGCATGCTGCCCGCCATGCTCAAGAAGGGCTACAAGCTCGGCCTGGGCATCGACGAGGACACGGCGATGGTCGTGTCGCCGAACCGCGATGTCGAAGTGATCGGCTACAAGGGCGCGCTCGTGCTCGACCTGGCCAAGGCCACGTCGCACGACGGCGCCTTCAACGTCAGCAACGTGCGCGTGAGCTACCTCGACAACGGCGACCGCTTCAACATCGCCACCCACGAATTCACGCCCACCGAGGACAAGGCCGACAACCGCCTCGACCCCTCGCGCCCTTATTACCGCGAACCGCTGTTCTCGGCCGACATCCTCGGCAACAGCACCGTGGTCGACCTGATGAGCAAGCTGATCGACAGCGACCAGCCGGAAGCGATCGGCATCACGCTGGGCAGCCCGAACGGCATCCAGCCGGACCTCGGCTTCGAATTCCGCTTTACGCGCACGGACGACAGCGTGGGCTACCAGTCGGGCTCCGGGGAGTCGTACTCGATCTACAACGTGCGGATGGATATCCGGCCGATCCTGATACGGCGGCCGCTGTATCAGTACAAGTGAGAGCTGGCAAAAATGTTAATTGCATAAGGGACACAGTTCGGATAGATTGTGGTGTGTTCACTATCCGCGCCGAGTCCCCGTATGCATGCCGAAGTGCCGAAGTCCAGTACCTGGAAAGAGTTCAGCAGCGAGTATCTGATGATCGTCATCAGTATCCTGACAGCGCTGGCGCTCGAGCATGCCGTGCAGACGCTGCACCACCGCCACCTGGCGCACGAGGCGGCCGAACGGATGGATGCGGAGCTGCGTGCCAATGTGACGGAAGTCGGGAAGGTGCTGGCACATAACGAGCAACGCCTCGGCGAACTGGAAAAGATGCGTGCCGCGCTGCGCGCATCGATCCGCAAGGGCATGGACGACGCCGAACTGATGAACCGTCTCGAACATGAGTGGCGCGACGCCCTCGACCTGAGCCTCCAGTCGCCTACGCTGCACCGCGAAGCCTGGGAGGCGGCCGTGGCCAACCAGGCCGTGACCTGGATGCCGCGCGCCGAGCTGGAACGCTATGCCACCGTCTACGGCGCGATGCGCGACCAGATTGCGCTGTTCAACGGCGGCATGATCAGCTTCATGGATGGGCCGCGCCTGCGCGATGCCATGAGCAATATCGAGATGGGCGAAGCGCATCCGCAGGATATCTACCGTACGGCGAGCCAGATGGCCGCCACCTACACGCTCTTCGACGGCAACCTCAAGTCGCTCAAGCGCCAACTGGAACAGGCCACGGGAGGGCAGGGCGGCGGCGGCCATTGAGCGGCCGCGGCGGCTATGCAGTTGCTTTCGCTGCCACGTGCCGGCGGTAACGCGCCGGCGGCATCAAGCCCTGCAGGCGGAAGTGGCGGCGCAGCGATGCTTCCGATCCCAGCCCCGCCAGGTCGGCGATCGCATCGATGTCTAGCGCCTGCCGGGTTTCCAGCAACTGGCGCGCCAGCGCCACGCGTTCCCGGGTGAGCCAGGCCAGCGGCGGCGATCCCGTCGCGTCCTTGAAGCGGCGCTGGAAGGTGCGCGTCCCCATGCGTGCCTGCTGCGCCATCGAGGCCACCGTATGCCCCAGCCGGATGTTTTCACGCACGGCATCCATCAGGCGCGCGATCGCATTTTCATCGTCGTCGGGCAGCGGGCGGGCGACCAGTTGCGCCTGGTCGCCGTCGCGGTGCGCCGGGATCACGAGGCGCTGCGCGACCCGGTTGGCGACATCGGCGCCGAAATCGCTGCGCACCAGGTGCAGCAGCATGTCGAGGCCGGCGGCGGAACCGGCCGAGGTCACGATGCGGCCGTCGGCCACGTACAGCGCGTGCGCATCGATGTCCACCTCGGGGAAGGTCGCGCGCAGGCGCTCCAGGTAGCGCCAGTGGGTGGTCGCCCGGCGGCCGTCGAGCAGGCCGGCATGGGCGAGCACGAAGGCGCCCGAGCAGATCGCGCACAGGCGCGCGCCGCGTGCGTACGCCGCCTGCAGTGCATCGATCAATGCCGGCGGCGGCGCGGCGGCGACGTCGCGCCATCCGGGAATCACGACCGTGTCGGCCGCGGCGATCGCCGCGATGCCGTGGGGCGCGTGGATCGTCAGTCCGCCCATCGCGCGCAGCGGACCGGGTTCGGCCGCGCAGACGGCATGGCTGTACCAGTCCACACCCAGTTCGGGGCGCTCGAGCGCGAACAGTTCGATGGCGCAGCCGAATTCGAAGGTGCACAGGCCGTCGTAGGCGAGGATGGCGACGTGGTGGGTCATGGCACGATGTTACCAATTTCTGTCGCGCAGGGCACTGCCGGGCCGGCGGCGGCACTGCCACACTGGGGTCTTTCGACAGGAGGACACCATGGCATCACCCGTATCCGAGATCCCCGCCGCACCCAGCGCCGACGCCGCCCTGCGTTTCGGCACCGCTTTCGCCTACGAGACCGATTGCTGGGACGTGCACGACGCCGTGTCCACGGGCCGGCGCGACTTCGTGCTGTTCGATGCGCGCAGTCCCGCGCTGTATGCGCGGGGCCATTTGCCCGAGGCGGTCTGCATGCCGCACGCGAAGATCGTCGCGGCGACCTTGCGCGACTATCCGATGGAGACGCTGTTCGTCGTCTATTGCGCCGGCCCGCATTGCAATGGCGCGCACCGCGCCGCCTTGCGCCTGGCCCGGCTGGGGCGTCCCGTCAAGCTGATGATCGGCGGGATCACGGGCTGGCGCGACGAAGGGTTCGACCTGGTGCCGGAAGACGCGGGGAGGAATAGCCTCAGCGGCAATCGCCCACCTTCTCCGTGAGCACCTTGTACTGGGCCGCCAGCAGCGGCGGATTCGGATCGTGCCCGGCACGGTCGACCAGCACGAAGTCCTTCTTCGGCGCGCGGATGCTGTCGTAATACGCCTTGCTCGCCTCCGGCATCGTCACCAGGTCCTGGACGCCCTGGATCATGTAGACGGGGATGTCGAAGGTCGGCCCCAGCTTGTACAGGTCGATCTTCGACCCGATGCCGTCGCCGTGCAGGCCGACGAATTGCAGCCAGGAGTAATCCTCGCCGGCCGTGTAGGCCGCCTCGTAGGCCGGCGTGTCGTAGCCGGGCGCCGGCCGCCACCACGCCTTCGGCGCCGGATCGGTACTCATCGCCTCGTACTTGCGCTGCACGCGGCGCAGGATGCCGGGGCTGCGCGGATCGGTCCAGGGCGGCGGGCCGATCTTGTCCAGCTTGGCGACGGCATCCGCGTCGCCCGCTGCGCGCGCCTGCGACAGCGCCGCGTCGTAGCTGTCGCGTCCTTCGAAGCCGCGCACCAGTTGCGCCGTGCTGACGAAGGCGCAGAACGATGCCGGGCTGGCCTTGGCCATATAGGTGCCGAGCGCCGATGACCACGAGCCGCCGAACAGGATCACCTTGCGCTTGCCGAACCGCTTGGCCGCATGGCGCGCCATCTCGATGCCATCGTCGCGCAGGCGCTCGATCGTCAAGGGCTGGTCGTCCGTCATGGGCGTGCGCTCGAACGTCTTGCCGGCGCCGCGCTGGTCCCACTGCACCAGCGTGAAGTCCTTTTCCCACGCCCGGTAGACGGTGTCGGCATACGGCGTCAGCGGATTGCCGGGACCGCCGTGCACGAGCAGCAGCACGGGATTGGCACAGCTGGCCCCCTTGATCCTGACCCATTGCGGGATGCCGCCGATCGTCACGTAACCCTGTTCGTCGACGGGTTGATTGGCCGCCGTGCAGATGGTGTCGGGCAGCATGGGGGCCGATGCGGTAGCCGATGCGGCCTGGACGGCATTCGAGGCCAGGACGGCGGAGAGCAGTGCGCAATACAGGGTCGGCTGACGCAGCATGGGATTCCTCGCAGGATGATGCCCTCATCGTAGCGATTGCCAGGATGGCAAGTCAATGCATTTTCCACGCGCCTCCCGGATTACAATACCGGCTACCTCATCCGCAAGGAGCGCCATGCCCACGCTGTCCCGTCTGCTGTCCGCCCTGAGCCTGCTGGCCGTCGCCTGCCAGGCCTGGGCGGCGCCCCAGCCCGCTACCGTCCGCCTCGACTACATGCACAGCGGGAATGCGCTTTCCGAACACTATGCCGTCGAGCGCGTGCTGATCGAGCCGCTGCCCTGGCCGGGCAATATGGCGCGCGTCTTCGACGACACGAACCGCGGCAACAACCGCGTCGAGGTCGCCGATGCGAAGACGGGCGACCTGCTGTACTCGCGCGATTTCTCCACCGTGTTCGCGGAGTGGAAGTCGACGGAAGAGGCGAACCGGATCAGCCGCGGCTTCCACGAATCCGTGCGCTTTCCGAACTTCGACCGTCCCGTGCGCGTGCGCATCCTCAAGCGCGACGAGCGCAACCAGTTTTCCGTCGCCTGGAGCGTGGACGTCGATGCAGCTGCCCAGGATGTCGTGCGCAGGCAGCCGCCCGCGCCGGCCCAGCCGATCCCGATCCAGGTCAGCGGCCCGTCGCCGGACAAGGTCGACCTGCTGGTGCTGGGCGACGGCTATACGCAGGCCGACATGAAGAAGTTCGAGGCCGACGTGCGCCGCCTGGCGAAGCACCTGTTCGAGGTCTCGCCGTTCAAGGAGCGCGCGCACGATTTCAATGTCTGGGCGCTGGCGGTGCCGACGCAGGAATCGGGCATCACGCGGCCGTCGACGGGCGTGCACCATGCGTCGGCGCTGGGCACGCGCTACGACATCTTCGGCAGCGAACGCTATGTGCTGACGCTCGACAACCGCGCGCTCCGCGACATCGCCCAGTATGCGCCTTACGAATTCATCGAGATCCTCGTCAATAACGATACCTATGGCGGCGGCGGCATCTTCGGCCAGTTCAGCACGGCAGCGGCGAGCAACGACTGGGCGAACTACCTGTTCGTCCACGAGTTCGGCCACCACTTCGCCGGCCTGGCCGACGAGTACTACACCTCGCCCGTCGCCTACCAGTCGAGCGGGGCGCGCATGGAGCCGTGGGAGCCGAACGTGACGGCGCTGCGCGATCAGGCCAACGTCAAATGGAAGCGCCACGTACATGCCGGCACGCCGCTGCCGACGCCCTGGCCGAAGCAGGAATACGAAACGTACTCGCGCGACTACCAGAAGCGGCGCGCCGCCCTGCGGGCGCAGAACCGGCCCGAATCGGAGATGAACGCGCTGTTCAGGGAAGACCTGGCGCACACGAACGCCCTGTTCGGCAAGGCGCAGTACCGCCAGGCCATCGGCGCCTTCGAGGGGGCAAACTACGAGGCCAGCGGCTATTACCGCCCGGCGATGCAGTGCATCATGTTCGACCGCAGCGAGCGGTTCTGCCCCGTCTGCCAGGACGGCATCGCGGACATCATCGATCTCTACGCCGGCCCGGCCGGACACACCCGGTAACAAATGCGCTGCTGCGGCGGGGCACCATGGTGCGCTGTCGTACAGAGGGGGTGGGCCCCCAAGTCTTATTCTCTTTCCATATCCACAAGACATATTGGACAGGAAAGGGAACCACCATGAACAAGCTCCTCGCAACCCTGCTGTGCGGCCTGCTGGCCACGAACGTCTACGCGCAGACCAAGGACAACGACAAGCGCAGCGCCACCTCGGCGCCGATCGGCCAGGCCGTCTCCGGCCATAACACCACTGCCGCCGGCGTGTCCGGCACCGGCCTGAACAAGGACGGCACCGCGAATACCGGCTCCGCCCATGCGGAAACGGGCCAGAAGGCCGCCGGCATCGATGCCAACGGCAAGGTCGTCGGCAAGAGCACGTCGGTGATCGGCGTTGCCGCCGGCAAGTCGGACAACGTGAATGCCAACGCCACCAACACCACCGCACCGAATTCGAAGGTAGAGGACGCGCCGGCGACGGGCGGCCGCGGCAAGGCCGGCACCAAGGCCGAAAAAGAGATCATCAAGTCGAATTCGGCCAAGGTTCATGAGCCGGCCGGCAGCCGCCTGAAGACCGAGGGTGCGGTCGAAGCCAAGCAGGAAAAGAATGACGAAGTGAAAGAGAAAACGAACCGCAAGCTCGACGCCCGCGCCGCCGGCAGCACCGGCGAAAACCGCTGAAAACTTTTGTCACAACTTTAACAACTGTCGGGTTAGCTAAGTGAGATGCCGAACAGAGTACATACGGCAACAGGCCTAATCTGACAGTGCGCAAACAACAAAACACAGGCGCAAAGGCGCCACCCCACCATACAAACAAAGGAGAATCACCATGAACAAACTGCTCGCTACCCTGATCGCCGGCCTGTTCGCTACCTCGGTCTACGCACAGACCCAACCGACCGTCGCCACCGGCGCCAGCGGCATGAACGGCACCACCGCTTCGTCGACCACCGGCAACGCCGACGCCGACCAGGACATCGCCAAGGCCGACCAGAAAGAAGCCAAGGAAATGTCGAAGCAGAACGAGAAGATCGACAAGGCATCGGCCAAGGCATCGGAGAAGAAGGCCGACGCCCAGGCGAAAGCTGACAAGAAGGTCGCCAAGGCACAGGAAAAAGTCGCCAAGGCCGATCCGGAAGACCGCGCCAAGGCATCCGCCAAGGCCGAGGAAAAAGTCGCCGAAGCCAACTACGACGCCCAGAAGACCATGATCAAGGCCGACGAAAAGGCCCAGAAGAAGATCGCCGATGCCAACGCCGACAAGGCCAAGGCCCACGCCAAGGGCAACGAGAAGCGCGCCGAAGCTGTTGCCGAAGCGCACAAGGACGCCGCCAAGTAATCGGCAGCGTGCGGGACGGGGCGACCCGTCCTTCCAAACAAAAACGGACCCGCCATGGGTCCGTTTTTGCTTTATCGGTATATCGGATGTTTGGTGGGCATGTGATGCCCACCCTACGTCAAGGTAGGGTGCGCACCATGTGCCCACCATGCATGCAGATCAGCCCGCGTCCGTCTGGCGCATCGCCAGATCCTTCGCCTTCAGCTTGGCCGACAGCGGCTTGCCCTTCTTGGCGCGCTTGCCATGGTGCGGCTCCAGGCCGACGCCGAACAGTTCGACGGTGCGCGGCTTGTCGCCGGCCCAGGTGCCGATCACGTTCACACCGCGCTGGCTGATCGGTTGCGCTGCCAGCAGCGTTTCCTTCGGTTCCAGTTCCATCAGCGTGACGCCGCGGCCGCCATTGGTCAGCACCTTCATCTCGTCGATGCCGAACACCAGCACGCGGCCCTTCTCGGACAGGCAGGCGATGGCGCCGGCGGTGTCCGACACGACGCGCGGGGCCAGCGGCACGGCGCCGTCGTCCAGCGTGATGAAGGACTTGCCGCCCTTCAGGCGCGTGGCCATGTCGCCCGCCTTGGCGATGAAGCCGAAACCGGTCGAGGTGGACAGCAGCAGGCGCGTATCGGCCGGGCCGGCGTAGTAGTACAGAATCCTTGCGGACGGCGTAGTCCCGCCGCCGGACAGATCGACCAGCGTCGTGATGGGCACGCCGTCGCCGCGCGCACCCGGCAGGGCGTTGACGGGCACGGAATAGGCCTTGCCGTTGTCGCCGATGCACAGCAGCGTGTCGACAGTGCGGCACTCGAACACATGGCCCAGCGAGTCGCCGGCCTTGAAGGTGAATTGCGCCGGATCGTGGCCGATGCCGGTACGTGCGCGTACCCAGCCCTTTTCCGAGACGATGACCGTCACCGGCTCGTCGATGACCTTCTGCTCGGCCACGGCCTTCTGCGCTTCCTCGATCAGCGTGCGGCGATCGTCGCCGTACTGCTTCGCATCCGCCTCGATCTCGCGCACGATCAGGCGCTTCATCGAATTCGGGTTGTTCAGGATGTCCTCGAGCTTTTCCTTTTCGTTGCGCAGCTCGGACAGCTCCTGCTGGATCTTGATCGCTTCCAGGCGCGCCAGCTGGCGCAGGCGGATTTCCAGGATGTCCTCGGCCTGGCGCTCGGACAGGCGGAAGCGCTCGATCAGCGCCGCCTTCGGATCGTCCGAATTGCGGATGATGGCGATGACTTCGTCGATGTTCAGCAGGACGGTCTCGCGGCCTTCCAGGATGTGGATGCGGTCGTTGACCTTGCCCAGCTTGAATTCGGTGCGGCGGCGGACGGTGACGAAGCGGAAGTCGATCCATTCCTGCAGGATCTCGGACAGGCCCTTCTGGCGCGGACGGCCGTCGCCGCCGATCATCACCAGATTGATCGGCGCCGAGGTCTCGAGCGAGGTGTGCGCCAGCAGCATCAGCGCGAACTCGGTCTTGTCCTGGTTCTTCGACTTCGGTTCGAACACGAGGCGCACGGGCGCTTCGCGGCCCGATTCGTCGCGCATCGTGTCCAGCGCCAGCAGGAAGTTCTGCTTCAGCGACAGCTGCTCGGGCAGCAGGGCCTTCTTGCCGACCTTGATCTTCGGGTTCGTGATCTCTTCGATCTCTTCCTGCACGCGCTGGCTCGACGTGCCCGGCGGCAGCTCGGTCACGACCAGTTGCCACTGGCCGCGCGCCAGTTCCTCGATGGTCCAGCGCGCGCGCACCTTCAGCGAGCCGCGGCCCGATTCGTAGATGTCGGCGATGTTCGAGGCCGGGGTGATGATCTGGGCGCCGCCCGGATAGTCCGGACCCGTGATCAGGGTCATCAGCTCGGCGTGGGTGATCTTCGGATTGCGGATCATCGCGACGGCCGCCGTGGCCACCTCGCGCAGATTGTGCGACGGGATCTCGGTGGCCATGCCGACCGCGATGCCGGAGGCGCCGTTCAGCAGCAACATCGGCAGGCGTGCCGGCAGCATGCGCGGCTCTTCGCTGGAACCGTCGTAGTTCGGCTGGAAGTCGACGGTGCCCATGTCGATCTCGTCGAGCAGCAGGCGCGACACCGGGGTCAGGCGCGCTTCCGTGTAACGCATCGCCGCCGCGCCGTCGCCGTCGCGCGAGCCGAAGTTGCCCTGGCCGTCGATCAGCGGATAGCGCAGCGAGAAGTCCTGGGCCATGCGCACCAGCGCGTCGTAGACCGACTGGTCGCCGTGCGGGTGCAGTTTACCGAGCACGTCGCCGACCACGGTCGCGGACTTGCGTGGCTTCGCGGTCGGGCCCAGGCCCAGTTCGTTCATCGAGTACAGGATGCGGCGCTGTACCGGTTTCTGGCCGTCCGAGACGTCCGGCAGCGCGCGGCCCTTGACGACCGAGACGGCGTAGTCCAGGTAGGCGCGCTCGGCAAAGGTGGACAGGGTCAGCATGTCGCCGCCGTCGCCGTCGCCATTACCGCCAGAGGGGGGATTTTGTTGTTCGAAAAGGCTTGCTTGGGTCATGGTGTTGTGTGTTCGATTCTTTTGGCGCCGGATGGTGGGCACGGGGTGCCCACCCTACGATGTCGTCCGTAGGGTGGGCATCACATGCCCACCGATCGCGTCCTGATCAGATATCCGCTTCCGTCTCGTTCCCGTGCTCTTCCAGCCACGCGCGGCGGGCCGCTGCCTCGCCCTTGCCCATCAGCATATTGAAGCGCGCCGACGATTCGGCCAGGCCGTAGTCGCCGAAGGCGACCGGCAGCAGGCGGCGGGTGTCCGGGTTCATCGTGGTTTCCCACAGCTGCTCGGCATTCATCTCGCCCAGGCCCTTGAAGCGGGAAATGCTCCACACGCCTTCCTTCAGGCCTTCCTTCTTGAGCTTGTCCTCGATGGCGATCAGTTCGCCGTCGTCCAGCGCGTACAGCTTCTGGATCGGCTTCTTGCCGCGTGCCGGCACGTCGACGCGGTACAGCGGCGGACGCGCCACGCAGATGTGGCCGTTCCTGAACAGGGCAGGGAAGTGCTTGAAGAACAGGGTGAGCAGCAGGACCTGGATGTGGGAGCCGTCCACGTCCGCATCGGACAGGATGCAGATCTTGCCGTAGCGCAGGTTGCTCAGGTCGGGGTTGTCGTCCTGGCCGTGCGGATCGACGCCGATCGCCACGGCGATGTCGTGGATCTCGTTATTGGCGAATAGGCGGTCGCGGTCGGTTTCCCAGGTGTTCAGCACCTTGCCGCGCAGCGGCAGGATGGCCTGGAATTCCTTGTCGCGGCCCATCTTGGCGGAACCGCCGGCCGAGTCGCCCTCGACCAGGAACAGTTCGTTGCGGGTGATGTCCGACGATTCGCAATCGGTCAGCTTACCCGGCAGCACGGCCACGCCGGAGGATTTCTTCTTCTCGACTTTTTGCAGCGAGCGCAGGCGCGACTGGGCCTGCTTGATGACGAGTTCGGCCAGCTTGCGGCCGTAGTCGACGTGCTGGTTCAGCCACAGCTCGAGCGGCGGCTTGGTGAAGGTCGAGACCAGTTTCACGGCATCGCGCGAGTTCAGGCGTTCCTTCGTCTGGCCCTGGAACTGCGGATCGAGCACCTTGGCCGACAGCACGAACGAGACGCGCGCGAACACGTCTTCCGGCAGCAGCTTGACGCCCTTGGGCAGCAGCGAGTGCATCTCGACGAAGTTCTTGACCGCACCGAACAGGCCATCGCGCAGGCCCGATTCGTGGGTACCGCCGCTCGGGGTCGGGATCAGGTTGACGTAGGATTCGCGCACGACGGCGCCTTCTTCCGTCCAGGCCACGACCCAGGCCGCGCCTTCGCCTTCGGCAAAGCCCTCGTCGCCGGCCGCGGCGTACTGCGCGCCTTCGAACAGGGGGATCAGGGTCTGGCCGTTATTCGCCGTCTGCGCCAGCGCCTCGGTCAGGTAGCCGCGCAGGCCTTCGTCGTAGCGCCAGGTCTGGACGTCGCCGGTCTTGCCGTTGGTCAGCGTGACGGTGACGCCCGGCAGCAGCACGGCTTTCGAGCGCAGCAGGCGCTGCAGCTCGGCCATGGGGATGTTCGGCGAATCGAAGTACTTGCCGTCCGGCCAGGCGGTGACGCGGGTGCCGTTCTTCTTGCCGCCGCGTTCCGCCGGTGCGGAGGTCAGCGGTTCGATCACGTCGCCGTCGGCGAACACCAGGTTGTGGACGCCGTTGCCGTCCTCGTCCTTGCGCCAGACGGTGATCTCCAGGCGCTTGGAGAGCGCATTGGTGACGGACACGCCGACGCCGTGCAGGCCGCCCGAGAAGGCATAGGCGCCGCCCGAGCCCTTGTCGAACTTGCCGCCGGCGTGCAGGCGGGTGAACACGATCTCGACGGTCGAGACGCCTTCTTCCGGGTGGATGCCCACCGGGATGCCGCGGCCGTCGTCCTCGACCGTGATCGAGCCGTCGCCGTTCATCGTCACCGCGATGTTCTTGCAATGGCCGCCCAGCGCCTCGTCCGAGGCGTTGTCGATCACTTCCTGGATGATGTGCAGCGGATTCTCGGTACGGGTGTACATGCCCGGACGCTGCTTGACGGGTTCCAATCCTTTCAGGACGCGGATGGATGATTCGCTGTAGTCGGGTACGTTTTTCTTGGTGGCCATGCTGGTTTGTAGGTAATTCGATTCGAATGCCTGCGCATTCTATCTTGTCGCGCGGCAAATGAGCGACTGCAAATACCGCTCTGGATGGCCGACAAACGGCCCCGGGACGGCAGTCGGGCGCGAACAACTGTATGGAAATACAGTATTTTTGCTCGCTGGGCGCAACATTGCAAGGGAAATGATGCAAAGATTGCTAATGCTCAACATCCTCGCACCATCCAGCATATGAGGTCAGGCAGGCAGGCCGCAAGCGGGAATACGACATATTGCCGTTCGTTCATCGTGACAAAACGACATTTTTGTCGATTCCGAATCGTGCGCGACGGTGGCAAGGATATATTTGTATCATGACAGAGGACAATGACAAGCGTGGACCAGCCGAGCCCGAAGCGGGCGCGCCATTCGACGGTCCGCCGGGTTCGCCGCGCATCCCGGACCGACGCGCCGGCGGCAATGCCTCGCGCTACCTGCGCAGCGGCGACACCCCCTTGAACCTGGCCGGGCGCGTGCTGCGTTCGCGCTGGCGCGCGCTGACCGACCGCTTCCACCGCGACTTCATGCGGCGCACGCTGCGCATCGGCGTGTCGGCAAGGATCTTTCATCCGGAATCCGGCTCGACCGGCCTGCGCAGCAAGAACCTGCAATACCTGGAAGAGTCGATCGCCCAGTGGGTCATGTCGCGCGACGTGCTCGTCTTCATGGTGCCGACGGTCAATACCAACGGTTTGCTGCACCCGAGCAATATCACGATGCGCCACTATGCGCGCCACCTCGACGGCCTCGTGCTGCAGGGCGGCGCCGACGTCTCGCCGATGACGTATTCGGAAACGCCGACCCGTCCCGAATGGAGCGGCGACCGCGCGCGCGACGTCTACGAGCTCGAGCTGCTGCACGAATTCGTCGAGGCGGGCAAGCCCGTGCTGGGCATCTGCCGCGGCTGCCAGCTGATCAACGTCGCCTTCGGCGGCACGCTGTACCAGGACGTGGCCACCAACCTGCCGGATTCGCAGCCGCACGTGCACGACATCTACGACGCGCACCGCCACGCGATCGTGTTCCCGCAAGGGTCGACGCTGGGCAAGATGTTCCCCAAGACGCCCCGCGCCGTGGTGAATTCGATCCATCACCAGGCGGTGAAGGAACTCGGCCGTGACATCCATGTCGAAGCCATGTCGGAGCCGGACGGCGTCGTCGAGGCGATCCGCTACCAGCGTGCGCCGTTCGTGATGGGCCTGCAATGGCACCCAGAATTCCACCGCGCCACCGGCGGCGACCTGCTCGACTGCACGCCGATCCTCGACGAATTCCTGCGCGCGGCGCGCGAGACGCGGCTGTAGGTTCGAACGGTACGGCTTGCATCGTCGTCCCCGCACAGGCGGGGACCCATGCCGAGCTTCAGGAACCCGTCTGTCGACAGTGCTGCGCCATGATTGATGGTCCAGCTTCGAACAGTCAGTATGGGTTCCCGCCTGCGCGGGAACGACGAGTCCTGGTAAAACACTGCTGAATTCCGCTTGCCTTCAGGCTCGACCCATCTCATAATCGAAATGAGAATCATTCTCATAGGCCGAACCTTAAAGATGCCATGGACGACGATTTCCTCGACGAACAACTACGCTCGCCGTCTGCGGGCGGCGCGCAGCACATGCTGATGGTGGCATCGCTGCTGCACCTGATGTCCCACTACACCGTCAATAGCGCTGCCAGCACGACCCGCGCCCGCGACGGCGAAGGGCCGTGCGTCAAGCTGGCGTCCGTCATCGAGCGCCACCTGAATGCGCTGGCGCGCCTGCCCGATGCCGACCCGGTGCTGCGCGCCACCTGCGAGCAACTCAGCGCCACCTGGGCGGGCCTCGTCGACAGCGGCATGCCGGCACCGAGTCCCAGGCGCCCGCTGCTCGCGCGCATCCTGCGGCCCGTGCCGCGCAAGGCGGAGCCGGCGGCGGCATCGGCCCTGGCGGGCTGATTCAGGCGAGCCAGGCGCGCAGCGCCGTTTCGCCGTCGGCACCGAACGCCAGCACGCGCGAATCGGGCACGCGGCGTGCCCACGCCAGTTGCTGGAAGCGGTCGAGCAGGGCGCTGCCGAGCGCGCCCGCCAGGTGGTGACGGCGCTCGCTCCAGTCCAGGCAGGTGCGGCACAGCGGGCGGCGCGTGCCGGCCATCGCGACGGCGTCAGCATCGATGCCGATGTCGCCGACCAGCGTCCGGCCCGCCGACGTCAGCACGATGCCGTCGGCAGCGACGGCGAATGCCCCGCGCCGTGCCATGCTTTCGTACACCAGCACGCCCAGTTCCCCGGCCAGGTGGTCATAGCAGACCCGCGCACGGCGCAGCGCCGGCTCGCGCGGGCTCGAACGCACGCGCACGGCACCGGTACCGAAGGCCACGCCCATCAGGGTCTCCAGCAGGTGCGCGACGTCGGGATCGGCGATGCGGAAATAGCGGTGGCGCCCCTGCGCCTCGACGGCGAGCAGACCGGCCTCGCGCAGTTGGGCCAGGTGGGTACTGATGGTCTGGCGCGTGACGCCGGCGGTATCGGCCAGTTCGGTCGCCGTCAGCGCCATGCCGCTCATCAGGGCAGTGAGCACGTCGGCGCGCGCATGGTCGCCGACCAGCGCGGCGATCGTCGTGATATTCGGTCCATCCTTCATGCTTCGATCTTAGCCGAAGCATCGGGGCCAGGCCAGCAACTACAGTGGGGACTCATTCGACAACGAGGAGTCCCGCATGGCCATCACCTGTTTCATCCGCTACGAGATCGATCCTTTCCAGCGCGACCAGTTCCGCATCTATGCCGAGAACTGGGGACGCATCATTCCGCGCATGGGCGGCCGCCTGCTCGGCTACTTCCTGCCGCACGAGGGCAGCAACGTCGAGGCATGGGGCCTGGTCGGCTTCGACAGCCTGGCCGTCTACGAGGACTACCGCCGGCGCCTGCGGGAAGACGAGGAGGCCTGCGCCAACTTCACCCTGGCGCGCGAACGGCGCTTCATCCTGCGCGAGGAGCGCACCTTCCTGGAAGACGTGGCCGGCACCACGGCCGACGCGCGATGAGCGTCGCCGTCATCTTCGAGGTCGAGCCGGCGCCGGGGCGGCGCCAGGAGTACCTCGACGCCGCGGCGCTGCTGCGGCCCGGCCTCGAGGCCATCGACGGCTTCGTCTCGATCGAGCGCTTCGAGTCCCTGTCGCGGCCGGGACGGATCCTGTCCCTGTCGTTCTGGCGCGACGAAGACGCGGTGCGCCGCTGGCGCAACGATGCCGCGCACCGGGAGATGCAGGCGCGCGGCCGCGACGGCATCTTCAGCGACTACCGCCTGCGCGTGGCGGCGGTCGTGCGCGACTATGGGCTGGACGAGCGCGGACAGGCGCCGGCCGATGCGCGCGCGGCGCACG
Organism: uncultured Massilia sp.; assembly: GCA_963529995.1. Lineage (GTDB taxonomy): Bacteria > Pseudomonadota > Gammaproteobacteria > Burkholderiales > Burkholderiaceae_D > Telluria. The sequence goes on from CAUSCY010000009.1 coordinate 112,690, forward strand.
GTTGAGCGTCAGACCTTGCGCCGCTCGCCCCGGAAGCGCCGGATCGCCGCATCGACCATGCCTTCGCTGCTGCCCTGGCGCTCGTACTGGCCGCGCAGGAATGCCGCGTCGTTGCCGTCCGAGGCCGCCGCTGCCAGGTGCAGCAGCGCATCGACGCTGCCCAGCGCCTGGGCGTGCGGCTCCATCAGGTCGAGCGTGGCCAGGATGTCGTCGCGCAGCAGCGTCGCCTCGTAGGTCTTCGGATGCGTGACGACGCCGTCCAGGCCGAAGCGGCTGGCCTGGAAGCGGTTGTAGTTGTAGACGAGGTAGTCGTCCTCGACGGGCGCTTCTTCCGCCACGTCGCGGCGCTCCAGCAGGTGGCGGCACAGCGCCTGCAGGTAGGCGGCCAGCGCGGCGGCCCGTTCCACCGTCAGCGGCGTGTCGCATACACGCAGCTCGATGGTGCCGAATTCGGGCTTGGGCCGCAGGTCCCAGTAGAAATCCTTCATGCTGTGGACGATGTTCGTGCGTTCCATCTTGGCGAAGTACACGTCCGCGAATTCGCTCCAGCGCAGCGTGAACGGCGCGCGGCCGCTCATCGGGAAGGCGAACACGGAGTTCAGGCGCGCCGAATCGAAGCCGCTGTCGTGGCCCTGCACGAACGGCGACGAGGCCGACAGCGCGATGAAGTGCGGGATGTAGCGCGACAGCGCGTGCAGCAGGTACAGCGCGTCGTCGCCGTCGGCGCAGCCGATGTGCACGTGCTGGCCGAACACGGTGAACTGCTTGGCCAGGTAGCCGTACAGCGAGGACAGTTCCTGGTAGCGCTGCTTGGACGAGATGCGCTGTTCGGACCAGTGCTGGAACGGGTGCGTGCCGCCGCCGGCGATGCCGATATTGAGCACGTCGCTGGCGGCGACGAGCGTGTCGCGGATGTCGATCAGCTCGGCCAGCAGGGGCCGGTAGGCCGTGTGCACGCTCGAATTGATCTCGATCATGCTCTCCGTGATCTCGGGCGTGACGTTGCCGGGGAAGGGCTTGCGCCGCAGCAGGTGCAGCAAATCGACGCTGGCCGGTGTCAGGTCGAAGTCGGACAGGCCCACCAGCTGCAGTTCCAGCTCGACCCCGAAGGTCAGTGGCTGCGAGGTATTGAAAGCGTCAAGCGGCATGTTCTCCCTCCGGATGGACGGGCGCCTCGCGTGCCCAGATCAATGCACGTTGCAGCAGGATGGGGCCGAACACTTCGAGCAGCATGGTGACGGCGGCCACGGCGCGCAATTCCTCGACCACCTGCACGCCGGCCAGGCGCGCATGCTCGATCAGGAGGATCACGAACACGGACAGCGGCACCAGCGACACGCCCGTCAGCGCGCCCTTGCGCCACGAGATGCCGGACAGGTGGGCGAAGGCCATCACGCCCAGCGTCTTGGTCGCCAGGCGCACCAGCACCAGCACGACGGCCAGCGCGCCGCCGGCCCAGACCTTCTGCCAGTCGAGCGTGGACGCGGCGAACACGAACAGCACGACGGTCAGCAATTCGCCCAGCGCGCCGAAGTTGCGCTGCGTCTGGCTGAACGCGACGCGGCGGTGGCGCGCCATCAGGCCGAAGGCGAGCGCGGCGACCACCGGCGACAGGCCCAGCGTGAAGGTGATCGAGACCAGCAGGATGACGGCCAGCGCGAACGCGACGGTGGCATCCTGGGCCATCTTGCCGAGCGCACGCAGCAGGGCCGGCACGACCAGCCCGAACACGGCGCCCGTGAAGGCGGACACCGCCAGCACGACGAGGCTGTTCCACAGCGCGTCGCCGACATCCTCGAAGGTACGGAAGATCCACAGGCCGACGCTGGCGTTGAAGGCGAACACGGCCAGCACGCAGTTCAGCGCGCACAGGTGCAGCGCCCGTTCCGTCACCTGGCCCGAGCTGCGCTGCTCGTTGATCACGCGGACCAGTGTGGCGGGCGACGTCGCCATCGACAGCGAGGCCAGCATCAGCGCATTGATCTCGGGGGCGCCGAACGCGCGCGCGATGAGCAGCACGGCGACGAAGGTCAGCAGCGATTCGGTGAGGCCGGCCGCGCCGATCCACGGATTGGTGCGCAGCCAGCGCAGGTTGATGCGGTAGCCGAGCTCGAACAGGGCGAGGCCGAAGGCGACGTCGGCCAGCAGCAGCGCCGCGCCTGCATCCGGCCGCGGCAGCACGCCGAGCTGGGGCGCGGCCAGCAGGAAGCCGACCAGGCCGTAGAAGCTGATGCGCGGCAGGCCGGTCCAGCGCTGTCCGAATTCGCCGACCAGCCAGGCCACCGTGATCGAGAAGGGCCAGGCAAGACTGGTCAGGATGGCCAGGTATTCCGTCATGGGGTCTCCAATAAGCGACTGAGGTCACTGAGGGCACGCTGCGGTGCGCTCATGTAAAGATCATGCAAATCTTACAAGAGGACATTTACCGCACGATTGCGTGTAGGAAGAGAGGAAGTGCTGCAAAGTAGTACTGCCGTTTCCGGCGCCGGCATGGTATAAATTTCAATTCAGAAATAACAACCCACCGACATGACCACGCCCGCATCGACCCCTCCCGCCGCCGCCGTCGCGCCTCCGCAGATCCGCCTGGGCGCGCAACTGCTGACCTGCCTCGGATTGTGCCTGGTGGCCGCACCCATCGTCATGATGCAGGCCGATCCCCGTGCCGCCTTCGCCGGCAAGATGCCGCTGCTGTGGCAGATCCTGGTGGGGCAGGGACTAGCGCTGGTTGCCGCCATCGCCTCCTACCTGCTGTACCGCGTGACGGCGAAGTCGGCGTCGACGGCGCGTACCGTCGAGAGCTATGCCCGGCTGGACCTGCGCGGCCTGAATCCGCTGTGGATCGCCATTGCCGCCGCCGTCGGCGAGGAAGTGCTGTTTCGCGCGGCGCTGCAGCCCTGGCTGGGCGTGTGGGTCGTGTCGCTGCTGTTCCTCGTCACCCATATTCCCGTCTACCGCTTCCGCAAGCTGGACGGCGCCACGCTGTCGCAGGCGGCCGGCATCTTCGGCTGCAGCGTGCTGCTGGGCTTCGTGTTCGATTACGTCGGCTTGCTGGCGGCGGTGCTGGTGCACCTGTGGATCGACGTGGTGGGGCTCGTCGTCGTGCGCGGGGTGATCGCGGCGCGGGGCCGGTGATGCAATGGTGGGCACGTGGTGCCCACCCTACGGCCGCGATCGTAGGGTGGGCATCATATGCCCACCATTCACTTGCTCAATAAACGCATCGCCCGTTCGAGCCCATCCATCGTCACGGGAAACATCCGGTCCCCCACGATCTGGCGCACGATGGCGATCGACTGCCGGTACTCCCACAGGTGTTCCGGCTCCGGATTCAGCCACGCGCATTTCGGGAACGTCGTGCAGAAGCGCGCCAGCCATTCGCCGCCCGGCTCGGCGTTGTCGTACTCGACCGAGCCGTGCGGGGCCACGATCTCGTAGGGGCTCATGGTGGCGTCGCCGACGAAGATCACGCGCGTGTCGGACGGGTAGGTGCGCAGCACGTCCCAGGTCGGGAAGCGCTCGGCGTGGCGGCGCCGGTTGTTCTTCCACAGGTAGTCGTAGACGCAGTTGTGGAAGTAGAAGAAGTCCATGTGCTTGAACTCGCTCTTCGCGGCCGAGAACAGTTCCTCGGTGCGCTCGACGTGGTCGTCCATGCTGCCGCCCACGTCCAGCAGCATCAGCACCTTGATGCGGTTCCTGCGCTCCGGTTGCATGCGGATGTCGAGCCAGCCGGCATTGTTGGCGGTGGAGCGGATCGTGTCGTCCAGCGCCAGTTCGTCGGCGGCGCCATGGCGGGCGAAGCGGCGCAGGCGGCGCAGCGCCACCTTGACGTTGCGGATGCCCAGTTCGCGGTCGCCGTCGTAGTCGCGGTAGCTGCGCTGGTCCCACACCTTCACCGCCGAGCGTTTTCCTCCCTGTCCGCCGATGCGGATGCCTTCCGGATTCGTGCCTCCGTGGCCGAACGGCGAGGTGCCGCCCGTGCCGATCCATTTGCTGCCGCCTTCGTGGCGCTCCTTCTGTTCTTCCAGCAGCTGGCGCAGGCGGTCCATCAGCTTGTCGTAGCCGAACTTCTGCAACGCCGCCTTCTGTTCCGGCGTCAGTTCGCGCTCCAGTCGCTTGATCAGCCAGTCCAGCGGAATCGCCGCCTTGTCGTCGAACACGGCCTCGATGCCCTTGAAGTAGGCGCCGAAGGCGCGGTCGAACTTGTCGAAATGGGCTTCGTCCTTCACCAGCGTCAGGCGCGCGAGGTAGTAGAACGCGTCCAGCGAGGGCGCGATCACCTGCTTTTCCAGCGCTTCCAGGAGCAGCAGGAATTCGCGGATGGTGACGGGCACTTTCGCGGTGCGCAGGGCGAAGAAGAAGTCGATCAGCATGTCAGTCCCGGTCCGCCGCGTGAAGGCTCAGCCGGTAGTGCAGCTGGGCCTTGATCGCGGGCCACTCGCCGCGCAGGATGCTGTACATGACGGTGTCGCGCACGGTGCCGTCGCGGCGCAGCGCGTTGTGGCGGATGACGCCGTCCTTCTTCGCGCCCAGCCGCTCGATCGCCGCCTGCGAAGCGTGGTTGAAGATGTCGGTGCGCAGGCCGACGACGGCGCAGCCCAGCGTGTCGAACGCATGCGACAGCAGCAGGAGCTTGCAGCTCGTGTTGACGTGGCTGCGCTGGCGGCTCCTGGCGTACCAGGTCCAGCCGATCTCGACGCGGTCCACCTGCGGCAGGATGTCGTGGTAGCTGGTGGTGCCGATCACGGCGTCCGTGGACGCGTCGACGACGGCGAAGGCCAGGCGGTCCGGCATCTCGAGCGCGCGGCCGATATAGGCTTCGACGTCGTCCGGCTCGGGCACCGAGGTGACACGCAGCTTCCACAGCTGGCCGTCGCAGGCGGCGGCGCGCAGGCCGTCCGCGTGGTGCAGGCCCAGAGGTTCGAGGCGGATGCCGTTGAACTCCAACGTAACCGACTCCACGCGGATCATCGGTTGTGCCTCGCCATCGCCACCAGGCGTTCGAACAGGCCGACGTCCTGCTCGTTCTTCAGCAGGGCGCCGTGCAGCGGCGGCACGATCGTCTTGGCATCCTGGCTGCGCAGCGCTTCCGGTGGGATGTCCTCGGCCAGCAGCAGTTTGAGCCAGTCGAGGAATTCCGAGGTCGACGGTTTCTTCTTCAGGCCGGGCACGTCGCGCAGCTCGTAGAAGCTCTGCAGGGCGCTGGCCAGCAGCTCCTGCTTGAGGTGCGGGAAGTGGACCTGCACGATGTCGGCCATCGTCTCCTTGTCCGGGAAGGTGATGTAATGGAAGAAGCAGCGGCGCAGGAAGGCGTCCGGCAAGTCCTTCTCGTTGTTCGACGTGATGATGACGAGCGGGCGGTGCTTCGCCACGACCAGTTCGCGCGTCTCGTAGACGTAGAACTCCATGCGGTCGAGTTCGCGCAGCAGGTCGTTGGGGAATTCGATGTCGGCCTTGTCGATCTCGTCGATCAGCAGCACGACGGGTTCCGGTGCCGTGAACGCCTGCCACAGCACGCCCTTGACGATGTAGTTGTGGATGTCGCGCACGCGTTCGTCGCCGAGCTGGGAGTCGCGCAGGCGCGAGACGGCGTCGTATTCGTACAGGCCCTGCTGGGCCTTGGTGGTCGACTTGACGTGCCACTGCAGCAGCGGCATGTCGAGCGCGGCGGCGACTTCTTCGGCCAGCATGGTCTTGCCGGTACCGGGTTCGCCCTTGATCAGCAGCGGCCGGGCCAGGGTGAGGGCGGCGTTGACCGCCAGTTTCAGGTCATCGGTGGCGACATAGTTGTCGCTGCCTTCGAAGCGTCGTGGGGCGTTCATGGGCGCGTTGTCCGGTATGAAATGCCATCGAGTATATGCCAGATCGACACCCTGAAGCGGGCCGGCGCACTTTGTAGACTGGGCTATATTTCTCAGATAGAATCGGCCGGTCGTAGTACAAATGCTAAGTTTTTGTGTTTTGCGGTATTCGAACAACCTCACGATTGCCAACCATGAAACTATCTTTAGCAGTACTCGTGCTGGCCGGTGTCGCCACGACTGCCGGTCCGGCGGGCGCGGCGGACATCGTCGCCAACCCCAAGGCGGCGCCGAACAAGATCGAGCAGTGCATCGGCTGCCACGGCATCCCCGGCTACAAGGCCACTTTCCCCGAGGTCTACCAGGTCCCCATGATCGGCGGCCAGTCCGCCAAGTACATCGAAGCCGCGCTCAACGCCTACAAGAAGGGCGACCGCCGGCACCCGTCCATGCAGGGCATCGCCGCCAGCCTGTCGGACCAGGACATTGCCGATATTGCCGCGTACTACGCGCAGCAGACGGTCGTCAGCACCAAATAAGAAGACGCGGAGGAGACCATGAAACGACTGATCCTGGCGCTGGCTGCCGGCGCGCTGTCCCTGGATGCGCTGGCCGCTTCCGGCGACGTCGCCAACGGCGCGGCGCTTGCCAAGAAATACAATTGCGCGTCCTGCCACGGCGCCGACTACAAGACCCCGATCGACCCCAGCTACCCGAAGCTGGCCGGCCAGCATGCCGACTACCTGGCCCATGCGCTGGTGACGTACAAGCGCGGCGGCAAGGCGATCAACGGCCGCAACAACGCGATCATGGCCGGCATGGCCCAGCCGCTGTCGGACCAGGACATGGCCGACATCGCGGCCTACCTACACAGCCTCCCGGGCCCGCTGGTGGTGCGGCGCTGAGCGCCGGATCTTCCTAGATTTTCTTGCGGATGCACTCGACGTAGGCATCCGTGTCCGGCTGGGTGCCGTGGCGCTGGGCCGACCAGATCATCTCGCCCAGGCATTCCATCACCTGGTGGTGCGCTTCGTGCGCGCCGATGCGTGCGGATAACGCTTCGACGGCGGCGCGGATGCCGCGCGGCTGGTCGATCGATACCTGCTCCGTGATCGACAGGTGCATCGACAGGTGCAGGAACGGGTTCGGCTTGCCGCCTTCGACGGAATAGTCGCGCGCCACCGCTTCCTCGGCATCGTGCAACTCGGCGTGGTATTCCGGATGCTCGTCGATCCAGTCGGCCGCGAGCGCATCCATCGGGGTCAGGATCTCGCCGGCGCGGCGCTTGCGCAGGGCTTCGCAAAAGAAGCGGCGGACATCGTTGGAAGATGGGGTAAACATGGCGGGGGCATTCGTACGCGGGGAAGGGCGTCATTGTAGCGCGCCGGCGCCGCATTTGCTGCCACCGCTGCTGCCATCGCTGCCGCCGCCGCCACCGCCGCGCGTTGCGACCGGCTTACGGTTCGCCCGCCGTCTTCGGCGCGCAGCGCGCGCGGCTGTCCGCCGCCAGCGCGTCGGCCCTGGCCGTGTCGCCCTGCGCCCGGTACCACTCGGCCATATAGCCTTCGGCCTGGCAGCGGCGGCGCGCGCCGGCTTGCTTGTCGCTGCCGGCCTCGTCGAGCAGGCGCGCGGTGTCGATCTTGCCGAGGTAGAAGCGGCCCAGCGGCTCGGGCCAGTTGTCGTCGTGCTGGCGGTTCAGGCTCGCTTCCAGTTCGCTGCGTGCCAGCGCGGCCTCGCCGTTCTGCACGCGCGCCGTGTACAGCCACAGGGCGCCGAAGCGTTCGGCCGGCAGCTGGTCGAGCGCGCGGCGCAGCAGCGGGATGGCCTTGTCCGCGTGGCCGGCCAGCAGCTCGCGCCGGCCCAGCATCAGGCTGGCGTGCGGCTGGCCGGACTTGACGGCCATGTCGAGCCAGACCTGCGCCACCAACGGGTCGCGCGCCACGCCGCCGCGTCCGGCCGCATACATCGTCGACAGCACGTACTGGGCATCGGCATTGCCGGCGACCGCCTCCTCGCGCATCCACGGTTCCAGGCCCGTGCCGCGCGTGAACACCTCGCCCCCCACATAGGCGAAGTACAGCTTGCGCTGGCTCATCGCGAACAGCACGCGGTGGCTGCGCAGGAAATCCTGGCCGAGATACAGCTCGGCGCCATCGCCGCCCTGCGATTCGATGACGCCGATCTCGGCATCGTTGATGGTTTCGTCGCCGATCTGGATGCGCTTGACGGGCGCGACCCAGTGCGGCGCCCGCTCGGACCCGATGCCGCCGGAGTAGCCCATGCGCGTCACGCCCGGTGCCTCCACGTCGATGCCGACCTTCTTGGCGGCGGCGCGCTGCATGAAGCTGCGGTGGGCGCCCGTGTCGATCATCGCATCGACTTCCTTGCCGTTCACGATGGCGGTGAAATGCGGGTTCGGGCTGCTGTCCCAGCTGCGCTCGAAGGGCACCGAGACCGCCTGTTCCTTCCAGATCTGCAGGGCGACGCCCTTGCAGTTCTCGGGCTGGAAGAAGCGGAGTTTCTTCGCGCTCAGGTCGAACTCGAGGTCGCGCTGCAGCAGGAAGGGCGAACCGAGGATGGCGTCGAACGTCGGCGTGAGCGTGGTCTCGTAGACGACGGGCAGGTCGAGCCGGCGCGTGGTGCGCGTCGGCCCGATGCCGAATTCCCTGATCCGCGTGACGTACATGCGCGAAAAGCCGCCGATGCCTTCGGCGTAGCGGCCCGTCATGTGCAAGGTCAGGTTGCGCTTGACGACGCCCGTCATGGTCAGGATGGTATCGAAGGCGCCCGTATCGACCAGCATCGTGGCCGGCACCTCGTCGATGCTGCCGTCGACGGCGGGCGTCAGGTGCGGACCGGCGTAACGCAGCGGCAGCGTGGCGACTTCGTAGAAGGTGCAGCGCGGCGCATCGGCGCCATGGGCAAGGGGAGACAGCAGCGCCAGCATGGCGGGCAGGCAGGCGGGCAGGCAGGCGAACAGGCGTGTGGATGCGGCATTCATCCGGACGATTCTACCGGTCCGGCGCGAGCGAAAACTCTACAAATGTCACGTCACTTGGCGTCGCACGACTTGAGCCAGTCCGTGTTCAGCGCATCGGCCTGCGCGGTATCGCCCCGGGCGCGGCTCAGGGTCGCCATGAATTCCGTGATCTCGCAATCGCGGGCGTGCGCGAACCTGGGCTCCGCCGCCGCCTGCCGGCGCGCCGCGGCGAGGTCGATGCGGCCGAGGTACAGTTCCGCGATCGGTCCCGGCCAGGCCTGCTTCTGGTAGTTGCCGAAGCGCTGCGCCAGCTCCTGTGCGCCCAGCACCTGCTGGCCGCCGCCGACGCGGGCGCTGTACAGGTCCAGGGCTTCGTAGCGGCCATCGGGCATCTGCGCCAGCGCGACGGCCAGGTGGGGTGCGGCGTCGGCATAGCGGCGCTCCTTCAGCAGGCGATAGGCGAGATCCAGATTGCCCTGGACGTGGCCGTGCGCGAGCGCCTTGTCGATCCAGGCCTGGCCCTGGACCTCGTCCCTGGGCACGCCGTTGCCGTGCAGGTAGCGCATGCCCAGCACCATTTCGGCATCGGGGTTGCCGTTCTCGGCTTCCTTGCGCATCCATGGCTCGACCTTCGCGCGTTGCGAGAAGGCGTCGCCGCCCACGTAGCTGAGGTAGAGCTTCTTCTGGCTCATCGCGAACAGCACCCGGTGCGCGCGCAGGAAGTCGGCGCCGAGGATCACGTCGTACTTCTCGTAGCGCAGGGCGGACATGACGTTGATGTCCGCATCGAGGATGGTCTCGGCGCCGATCTTGATGGAACGCGTATGCGCGGTCCAGGTCCGGACCTGCTTGGAGCCGATCCCCACGCTATAGGACGATTGCGTTGGGTCGGACGGGACGGGCACCAGCCCGATCTCGGCGGCGACGCGGTCGTTGAGCGCGCTGGTAACGAAGCCGGTGTCGATCATCGCGCGCAGCGGGTGGCCGTCGATCTCGATGGCGAAGACCGGATTCACCGACTCGCCGTAGTAACGGTGCTCGAACGGCACCACCACCGCATTGCGGTCCCAGTAGCCGAGGAAGGCCTTGTCGCAGCCCTGCGCCTGGAAGAACTTGAGTTCCTTGTCCGCCAGGGACAGTTCCAGGTCCATCTGGAGCAGGAACGGGGCCCCGGCAATGGCATCGTAGGCCGGCGTGTCGCCCGTATCGGCGATCACCTGGCCCCATCCTTTCGTCGATTTGGCGGGACCGATCGTGAATTCGTTCAGGTAGACCTGGTACATGTCCGAGACGCCGCCGACGCCGCGTACCCTCGCGTTCGAATCCTTCATGTCCAGCGAGTGCGAGGCCGCGCCGGTACGGGTCAGCATGCTGGCGAATGCGCCCGTGTCGACCAGCATGGTGGCGGGCTTGCCGTTGATGATGCCGTCGACCGCGATTTCGAGGCCGGGCCCGACATAGCGCAGCGGCAGCTTGGCGACCTGGATGTACTGGCAAGTTTCATCGGCCGCCTGCGTGCTGGCGGCGGCCAGCAGGCATGCGCTCAGCAGCAGACGGGAGAAAGTGGAACGGGAGAAGCGCGAACGGGAGAAGCGCGAACGGGAAAGGATCGGTATCATCGCGGCGCAATCGAGCAATAGTTGGAAAATTATTAATTTCAAAAAGACAAAAGGCAAGCACCACCGCTTGCGCAGTGGGCTTGCCTTTCAGCAGTGTTGCTTTCGTGCTACTGCTTGTCGATTCCCTGCTGGCGCGCCACGACGAGCTTGGAGCTGCCGGCCGCATCCGCAATGGCCTTGCTGGCCGCTGCCACCGCCTTGCTGCTGGCGTTGGCGGTCGTCCTGCCGGCATTGGGGCCGCCGTTGGCCCCGTTGCCGCCCTGGCCGCGCCGCTCGTGCGGCTGGCGCAGGTAGCGCGAACCGTGGCGGCGGTCCTGGCCGTTGGCCGGCCAGGTCAGGAAGCGCGACAGTTCCTGCAGCGCGCGCTGGTAGACATCGCGCTTGAACTCGATGACCACGTCCAGCGGTACCCAGTAGTCATGCCAGCGCCAGGCGTCGAACTCGGGGTGGTCGGTCAGGCGCAGGTTGACGTCGTTGTCGCGTGCCACCATGCGCAGCAGGAACCAGATCTGCTTCTGGCCGCGGTAGTGGCCGCGCACCTCGCGCTTGATGAAGTGGTCCGGCACTTCGTAGCGCAGCCAGTCGCGGGTGCGGCCCACGATCTTGACGTGCTCCTGGCGCAGGCCGATTTCTTCCTCGAGCTCGCGGTACATCGCCTGTTCCGGCGTCTCGCCGTACTTGATACCCCCTTGCGGAAATTGCCATGAGTGCTCGCGCACCCGCTTGCCCCACCAAACTTCGTTATTGGCGTTCAGCAGGATGATGCCGACGTTGGGGCGGAACCCTTCACGATCGAGCATGATTCACCTCGAAACTTTCTGCCGGTCTTGCCCTTAATTTTTTACCTACGACTCCAAGCAAACTAGGGCGCTTCAGCCATCCGATCGTACTGGAACAGCGACATGCACCACTTGTTTCGGACCCATTTGTATAAAGATTGGATGCATCGGCCGGCTAATCCTTTAAAATTAGGTCGATTATAACCCTCTCTTTTTAAAAAGAATTCATCGATATGCGTGCCTCGCGATTTTTTATTTCAACGCTCAAAGAAGCTCCTTCCGACGCCGAGATCGTCAGCCACAAGCTGATGATGCGCGCCGGGATGATCAAGCGCCTCGGTTCCGGCATCTATACCTACATGCCGCTGGGCCTGCGCGTTATCCGTAAGGTCGAGGGCATCATCCGCGAAGAAATGAACAAGGCAGGCGCGATCGAGCTGCTGATGCCGATGGTGCAACCGGCCGAACTGTGGCAGGAAACGGGCCGCTGGGACAAGATGGGCCCCGAACTGCTGCGCCTCAAGGACCGCCACGGCCGCGACTTCGCCCTGCAGCCGACCTCGGAAGAAGTCGTCACCGACGTCGTGCGCAGCGAGATCAAGTCCTACCGCCAGCTGCCCGTGAACTTCTACCACATCCAGACCAAGTTCCGCGACGAGCGCCGTCCGCGCTTCGGCCTGATGCGCGGCCGCGAATTCACGATGAAGGATGCGTACTCGTTCGACCGCGACGTCGAGAGCATGCAGGTGTCGTACCAGACCATGTTCGATGCCTACGTCAGCATCTTCAACCGCTTCGGCCTGAAGTTCCGCGCGGTCGCCGCCGACAACGGCGCGATTGGCGGCACCGGCTCGCACGAATTCCACGTGATCGCCAGCACCGGCGAGGACGCCATCGTGTACTGCCCGACCTCGGACTACGCGGCCAATATGGAAGCGGCGGAAGCGCTGCCGCTGTCGACAGAGCGCGGCGCCGCCACGCAGCAACTGACGAAAGTCTCGACCCCGTCCACCACCAAGTGCGAAGCGGTGGCCAAGCTGCTGGGCATCGGCCTCGATCAAACCGTCAAGTCGATCGCGCTGACTGTGGAAAAGGAAAACGACGGCAAGGTCACGAAAGAGAACTGGCTGCTGCTGCTGCGCGGCGATCACGAGCTGAACGAAGTCAAGGTCTCGAAGGTCCCGGGCCTGAAGGACTTCCGCTTCGCCAGCGAAGCCGAGATCCTGGAAGCCTACGGCAGCGTGCCGGGCTACCTGGGCCCGATCAACACCAAGCAGCCGGTCACCATCGTGGCCGACCGCACCGTCGCCAACATGGCCGATTTCGTGTGCGGCGCCAACGAGGCCGAATACCACTTCACGGGCGCCAACTGGGGCCGCGACGTGGCCGAGCCCATCGTCGCCGACCTGCGCAACGTGGTCGAAGGCGACGCTTCGCCGGACGGCAAGGGCGTGCTGGCGATCGAGCGCGGCATCGAAGTGGGCCACGTGTTCCAGCTCGGCACCGCCTACTCGGAAGCGATGAACGCCGTCTACCTGGACGAGAAGGGCCAGCCGGCGCCGATGCAGATGGGCTGCTACGGCATCGGCGTGACCCGCATCCTGGGCGCCGCCATCGAACAGAACTTCGACGACAAGGGCATCGTCTGGCCGGACGCGATCGCGCCGTTCGAGCTGGTGCTGTGCCCGATGGGCTACGACCGTTCGGAACTGGTGAAGGCCGAGACCGACCGCCTGTACACGGAACTGCAGAAGGCCGGCGTGGACGTGATCGTCGACGACCGCGGCCTGCGTCCGGGCGCCATGTTCGCCGACTGGGAACTGGTGGGCGTGCCGCACCGCGTCGTGATCGGCGAGCGCGGCCTCAAGGAAGGCAACCTGGAATACCAGGGCCGCCGCGACACCGAGGCATCGGCCGTGCCGGCCGCCGACATGGTGGCCTTCGTCAAGGGCAAACTGGGCAAGTGATGCGCACGCGTTCGATCGGCCAGGCGGGCGCCTGGCTTGCCGGCCTGTTGCTCGCCGCTGCGCTGATGAGCAGCGGCGCCGCGCATGCCGGCAACCAGAAGGAAGAGGCGCTGGCCGATTCGGTGCGCCTGGCGCTGGAGCACGCGATCCGCGACGGCCGTCCGCCGAAACCCGTGTTTCGCGACGCCGCCGCGCGTGCCCGCTACCAGCAATGGTTCGATGCGATGTCCGCGCGCCTCAAGCGCCGCCTGCCGGACGACCAGACGCGCACCGAGTTCCTCGAATCCGCCTGGTACGAGGCGACCCGCGCCGGCCTCGATCCGGGGCTGGTACTGGGCCTGATCCAGGTCGAATCGGCCTACCGCAAGTACGCCGTGTCGATCGCCGGCGCGCGCGGCTACATGCAGGTGATGCCGTTCTGGACCGGCGTGATCGGCGACTCCAACCGCCGCGCGCTGTTCGACATGCAGACCAATCTGCGCTACGGCTGCTCGATCCTGCGCATGTATATCGACATGGAAGGCGGCAACCTGTACCTGGCGCTGGGCCGCTACAACGGCAGCCGCGGCAAGCCGCAGTATCCGAATGCGGTGCTGGCGGCGTGGAAGAACTGGGAGTTCAAGTTACAGGATGGGGGCAATAGCGCTGTCGCTTCGCGGTGACGTCATCGCGACGCCATGGTGGGCACGTGGTGCCTACGCCGGCCGCGCCCACCCTACGATCCAACGGCGGAACATCGGGGTCAGAGTCCAACCATCAACGCCGGACTCCGACCCCTGCGTAGGGTGGGCATCACATGCCCACCATGCCGGCCAGGAGCCGCAATAAAACAAAAGCCCCGTCTTGGCGGGGCTTTGTCGTATCTGGCCAGCGGGGCAGCCGGTCTTCTTGCTTATTATTTGAGGTGATCGGAGATCAGTTTGGTCATCTCGAACATCGACACCTGGGCCTTGCCACCGAAGACGGCTTTCAGCTTGTCGTCGGCGTTGATCATGCGCTTGTTGGCGGCGTCCTGCAGGTTCTGCTTCTTGATGTATTCCCAGACCTTCTTGGTCACTTCGGTGCGCGGCAGCGGTTTTGCGCCGACGACTTCGGCCAGCGTCGCCGACGGGGTCATCTCTTTCATGAAAGCGGCGTTGGGCTTGCGGGCTGCGGCCGGTTTCTTTGCTGCGGGTGCTGCTTTCGGTGCTGCTGCTTTGGCAGGAGCTGCTGCCTTTTTAGCTGCCGGCTTCGCCGCGGCGGCCGGCTTGGCTGCGGCGGCCTTCTTTGCCGGCGCTGCGGTGGTTTTTTTGGCTGTTGCCATATTCGAGCCTCCTAAACGGAACACATTAGAAATTGCGCTATGAATCGCACAGCTAATATTGGTAGGGATTTAGTGTTCGTGCAAGTCTTTTTCGAAACTTTTTCACTCTGATACGAATGAAAGTCATGGAATGTGTTAGCCAGGCCGCCCAAGAGAGAAAAACCGGCCTTTTACGCCCCGCCAGACGGTAAAAAAGCCGCGCGGCCGGGGCTCGCGCGGCTTGGTGCGGAAGGGGATGCGTTCAGCGCATGCCGGGCATCATGCCCTTCATCCCGCGCATCATTTTCATGAGGCCGCCGCCCTTGAGCTTTTTCATCATGGTGTTCATCTGATCGTACTGGTTCAGCATGCGGTTCACTTCCTGCACCTGCACGCCGGCACCGGCCGCGATGCGGCGCTTGCGGTTGGCCTTGATCAGTTCCGGCTTGGCGCGTTCCTGCGGCGTCATCGAATCGATGATGCCGCACATGCGGCGCACCTGCTTTTCGGCTTGATCCATATTGGCGCCCGCGGCGGCCTGCTGGAACTGCGCCGGCAGCTTGTCGAGCAGGCCGGCCATGCCGCCCATCTTCTTCATCTGCGTCAGTTGGGCCTTGAAGTCGTTCATGTCGAACTTGCCGCCCGATTTGATCTTGTTGGCCATGTCGGCCGCGGCCTGCATGTCCACGCCCTTGCGCGCTTCCTCGACCAGCGCCAGGATGTCGCCCATGCCGAGCACGCGGTTGGCCATACGGGCCGGATCGAAGGCTTCCAGGCCGTCCAGCTTTTCCGAGACGCCGGCGAACTTGATCGGCTTGCCCGTCACGTGGCGCACGGACAGCGCCGCGCCGCCGCGCGAATCGCCATCGAGCTTGGTCAGGATCACGCCCGTCAGCGGCAGCGCGTCATTGAAGGCCTTGGCCGTGTTGATCGCATCCTGGCCGACCATGGCGTCGACGACGAACAGCGTCTCGATCGGTTTGACCGCCGCGTGCACGGCGGCGATTTCCTGCATCATCGCCTCGTCGATGGCCAGGCGGCCGGCGGTGTCGATGATCAGCACGTCGTGGTAGTGCTTCTTGGCCCAGTCCAGCGCGGCCAGGGCGATGTCGACCGGCTTGTCGTTGGCGGTGGACGGGAAGAAGTCGGCGCCGACCTGCTTGGTGACGGATTCCAGCTGCGCGATCGCGGCGGGGCGGTACACGTCGGCCGATACGGTCAGGACTTTTTTCTTCTGTTCCTTCAGGTACTTGGCCAGCTTGCCAGTGGTGGTCGTCTTGCCGACACCCTGCAGGCCCGCCATCAGGATGATCGCCGGCGGTTGCTGGGCGAACGAGAGCTGGCTGGCTTCCGGGCCGAGGTCGGCGCCCATCAGCGCCGCCAGTTCCTTCTGCACCACGCCGACCAGGGCCTGGCCGGGGGAGAGCGAACCGATGACTTCCTCGCCCAGCGCTTTTTCCTTCACGTTGGCGATGAATTCGCGCACGGCCGGCAGCGCCACGTCGGCCTCGAGCAGGGCCAGGCGCACTTCGCGCAGCATCTCGGCGGTGTTCGATTCGGTCAGGCGCGCCTCGCCGCGCATCGTCTTGACGACCTTGGCAAGGCGTTGGGTCAGGTTATCCAGCATGTTCTACCTATATATAAGAAAGCGCGGCAAACGCGCATTTTACCTTATGTCGGGGCGGGTTTTTACTCGACAAGAGCCGGATTGGACTGTCTGCAAGCGTGTGTATCAATCACGCTATTTGATCTCGGGTAAATACGACCCCGGGCGCTTCGGCAAAAATGTTGCCTTGCAGTATGGATTGCAGGCAAACGACCGGAGACACGCGCAATGACAGCAAACCCGTTCGGCAAGGTCTTCCTTGCCATCGCCCTGATGACCGGCGCCGGCGCCGGCGCCGCCGAGGAGGTGGTGCGGCTGGGGAACCTCAAGCTGGCCCACTTCGGCGCCGTCTCGTACATCAAGGAGATCGCGCCGCGCTGCGGGATCCGGGTCGAGGAACGGGTATTCGCCAAGGGGCTGGACGTGATGCAGGCGATCATCGCGGGGGAACTCGACGTCGGCGGCACCGCGTCCGAGGCCGCCATCGCGGGCCGCGCCGGCGGCGTGCCCGTGGTCGTGGTGGCCGGCTTCGCGCGCGGCGGCGCGCGCCTGGTGCGCCGCCCCGACCAGCAGATCCGGACCGTCGCCGACCTGAAGGGCAAGAAGGTCGGGGTGACGCGCGGCTCGATCCAGGAAGTGCTCCTGATGGCGGAACTGCAGAAGGCGGGCCTGTCGTCGGCAGCAGGGCCGGGCAAGGACGTGCAGATCATCTATCTCGCTTATCCGGACCTGAACCAGGCGCTGATGGGCAGGCACGTGGACGCCATGATGCAGTCGGAACCGCAATCCTCGCAGGCGATCAACAAGGGCTTCGGCGTCGAGGTCATCAAGCCCTACGACACGCCGATCGGCGAGCCGGTGCGCACGCTGGTGATGACGGAAAGCTTCTACAAGCACCGGCGGCCGGTCGCGGAAAAATTCATGCGCTGCTTCGTGCAGGCCACCAGCGCCTTCATCGGCGACCGCCGGCTGGCCGAGAACTACGTGCGCAATACCGTGTTCAAGGGCCAGATCAGCCCCGAGGACTTCCGCGACGCCATCGGGAATTCGCCGTACAGCTACGACATCACGCCCGAGCACATCCAGCTCACCACCGACATCATGGCCAGGACGGGCGTCGGCCGCATGGCCCGGCCGCCGCTGGCGAAGGACTGGGTCCGGACCGACCTGCTGGACGCGGCCAAGGCCAGCCTGAACATCCGCTAGGAGAGACCATGAACAAGTACAAGGCAAGGGAGACCGCGGTGGGCCTGGTGGTACCGCTCGTGGCGTTGCTGGCGTGGCAGGGCGTGGCGGCGCTGGGCTGGGTCGACCGCAACGTGCTGCCGGCGCCGCTGCAGGTCTGGCACAAATGGCTCGAATACCTGCTGCCGTTGCAGGCCTTCGTGCCGTTCCAGCAAGAGGGCGGCGGCGGGCGGCTGGCCTGGCTGGTGTCGGGCGAACTGCTGCACGACGCGCTCGGCAGCTTGTACCGGGTGGGCGTCGGCTTCGCCGTCGGCACCGCGCTGGCGCTGCCGCTGGGCCTGGCGATGGGCACGAGCCGCGCCGTGTATGCCTGGCTCAACCCGCTCGTGCAGCTGCTGCGGCCGATCCCGCCCATCGCCTACATCCCGCTGGCGATCCTGTGGTTCGGCCTGGGCGATGCGCCGGCCGTGTTCCTGATCGCGCTGGGCGCCTTCTTTCCCGTGCTGATGAATACCGTCGCCGGCGTGCGCCAGGTCGACGGCATCTACCTGCGCGCCGCGCGCAACCTCGGCGCCGACGGCCCGACCATGTTCGTGCGCGTGATCCTGCCGGCCGCCGTGCCCTACATCCTGACCGGCATGCGGATCGGCATCGGCACCGCCTTCATCGTCGTCATCGTGTCCGAGATGATCGCCGTGAACAACGGCCTGGGCTTTCGCATCCTGGAGGCGCGCGAGTACTTCTGGTCCGACAAGATCATCGCCGGCATGGCCAGCATCGGCCTCCTGGGCCTAGCGATCGACGCCGGCATGAACCGCCTGAACAACCATCTGCTGCGCTGGCACCGCGGCCTGGAGCACTGAATGAACGCTTCCGTCGTCGTCGACCGCGTCACCAAGGCCTACGCCACCGACCGCCGCGGCACCCCGGTGCTGCAGGACATCAGCCTGTCGATCCCGCACGGCCAGTTCGTCTGCCTGCTCGGACCCTCGGGCTGCGGCAAGTCGACGCTGCTCAATGCCATCGCCGGCTTCGCGCCGCCGACCGCCGGCACCATCGTGTCGGACGGCGTGCCCGTCATGGGACCGGGGCAGCAGCGCGGCATGGTGTTCCAGGAATATGCGCTGTTCCCGTGGATGACGGTGGCGCAGAACGTCGGCTTCGGCCTGCAGATCAAGGGCCAGCGCCGGCCCGAGATCGCCGCGCGCGTGGCCGCGCTGCTCGAGATGCTGTCGCTGTCGGACTTCGCCGGCCGCTTTCCGAAAGACCTGTCCGGCGGCATGCGCCAGCGCGTGGCGATCGCGCGGGTGCTGGCGCTGGACTCGCCGATCCTGTTGATGGACGAACCGTTCGGCGCCCTCGACGCGCTCACGCGGCGCAACCTGCAGGACGAATTGCTGCGCATCTGGGCGGAGCTCGACAAGACCATCGTGTTCGTCACCCACAGCATCGAGGAAGCGATCTACCTGGCCGACCGCATCGTCGTCATGACCTACCGGCCCGGCACGATCAAGCGCGACCTCCTGGTCGACCTGCCGCGCCTGCGCGACCCGGCGGCGCCGGAATTCAACACCCTCAAACGCGAGCTGGGCATGCTGGTGATGGAAGAGCAACAACGCCACTACCATGCGGAGATGCATGCGGAGAAGCGTGCGGCCGCGGTCGACTGATTTTCCGGGCTTGCCCCGGGTATTGTCCTTTTGCCAAGCCACCCTTGGCGGACCCGGATGGTGTAGACTCGCCGGTATGCAAACCACCTTTTTCATTGCCGCGGCCATCCTGTACGCGGTATGCGCCCTGCTGCCGTCGAAGCGGGGCGCGCTCATTTCCGGCACGACGGCGGCGGCCTGGGTGCTGCATGGCGCCGCGCTGTGGCCGGACATGCTCGCCAACGGCACGCTGCGCGTCGGCTTCGCCTTCATGCTGTCGGCCGCCCTGTGGGTCTCGGTGGCCGCCTACTGGATCGAGAACCGCAATTTCGCGCTGGACGGCATGCGCCGTATGGTGATGCCGTTCGCGGCCGTCGCGGCGATCCTGCCGTCCCTGTTCCCGGGGAACCTGATGCCCGTGCAGGCGCAATCGCCGGCATTCGGCTGGCACGTCGCCGTGGCCGTCATGGCCTACAGCACGCTGACCATTGCCGCCTTCCATGCCGTGCTGATGGCGCTGCAGGAGGCGCGCCTGCATACCAAAAGCGCCAAGAAGGGCTGGCTGGGCGCCGCGATCGACCAGCTGCCGGCGCTGCTGACGATGGAAAAACTGCTGTTCCGGATGATCTGGATCGGCTTCATCCTGCTCAGCCTGACCGTCCTGTCGGGCCTCGTGTTCTCCGAACAGCTGTTCGGCCAGGCCCTGCGCTGGGATCATAAAAATGTGTTCGCGCTGCTGTCGTGGCTCTTGTTCGCCGCGCTGCTGGCCGGACGCCGCTGGCGCGGCTGGCGCGGCAAGACCGCGCTGCGCTTCACGCTGGCAGGATTCGCCACGCTGGCGCTGGCCTATGTCGGCAGCCGTTTTGTCTTTGAAGTCGTTCTGCACCGGGGGTTCGTATGACGCGACTGCTTTTCTGGATTGCGCTCGTCATCCTCGTCGTGATGGCCGTGCGCAGCAAACTGCGCGCCGCGGTGGCGCGTTCCCAGGCCCAGGCGGGCCAGGGCAGGGGACCGGCGCAGCCCGCCGGTGCCGGCAGCGCCGCCGGCGCCGGCCCATGGCAGCGCGTCGAGGACCGTTCCGAACCGATGGCCTGCTGCGCCCAGTGCGGCATCTATTTCCCGGCGTCGGAAGCGGTGCGGGTGGGCGGGCGCGACTTCTGCAGCACGGCGCACGCGCACCAGCCGGCGCCGCGCTGAGTTCTGCGCTCAGTTCCGCGCTCAGTTCCGCAATGATCCCCGCCTGATCCCCCAGCGCTGCATGGCGTCCTGGCCTTCCCTGACCGCCGAGTCGCGCTCGACCTTCTGGCGTTCGCTGCAGACGTTCACGGTCAGCCGCATCGTGATCGCGCTGGTGCTGCTGCTGTACCTGAGCATCGATGCGCGCCGCGGCCACCTGCCGGGCGCCACCTATACCGAGATCTGCATCGCCTACGTGGCGCTGGCGCTGGCGTTCGCCGCCGTCTGCTACCGCTGGCGTCGGCGCTTCCTGCTGCAGCTGACCAGCCAGGTCATGACGGACCTCGGCGCGATCTCGCTGCTGTACCTGGCCGGCGGCGGCGTGCGCAGCGGGCTGGCATTGCTGTACCTGTTCCCGCTGGCCGGCGCCGCCATGCTGGCGCCACTGCTGCTGGCGCTGTTCTCGGCCGCCCTGGCGACGCTGTTCGTGCTGGCCGAGACCATGTGGCAGATCTTCGTGCGCTTCGAGGATCCGCCGCTGATGCAGGCCGGCCTCACGGGCGCGGCCTTCTTCGCGCTGGTGCTGGTGGTAAACCGTTTGGCCGAACGCCTGATCTCGCAGGAAGAACTGGCGGCGCGGCGCGGCACCGACCTGCACGTCCAGCAGGCCGTGTACCGCATCGTCGTCGAAGACGTGGGCGACGGCATCCTGGTGCTGGACCGCGACGGCCAGGTGTTCGGCGCCAATCCGGCGGCGCGCCGCATGCTGGGCCTGGAGGCGCGCCTGGCCGACGATGTCGGGTTCAATCTCACCGACGTGCCCGCGTTCGAGCCCGTCGCGCACAGCTTCGCCGCCTGGATCGCCGGGACCGGCGAGGCCCACGACGGGCCGGCCGACTACGTGACCGTCAAGCGCTGGCACGAGGACGGCGGCGCCGCGCGCGGCCGGCTGGACCAGCCCGTGCACCTGAAGCTGCGCTTCGCGCGCGTCGAGACGCCACACGGCGAGGCCGAGCGCAGCGTGATCTTCATGCAGGACGTGAGCGCCATCGAAAACCAGGCGCAGCAACTGAAGCTGGCCTCGATGGGGCGCCTGACGGCCAGCATCGCGCACGAGGTGAGGAATCCCCTGTCGGCGATCGGCCACGCGACCTCGCTGCTGGCCGAGGACCTGCACGGACCCGCCGAGCAGCGTCTGCTGCGCATCGTGAACGACAACGTGGGGCGCGTGAACCGCATGGTCGAGGACATCCTGAAGTTGTCGCGCAAGGTGCAGCCGAACGGCGAACCGGTGGCGCTGGCGCCGTTCCTGGCCGAGCTGCAGGCGGAATTCACGGAAACCCAGGGCATGCGCAGTGATATAGTAGCCATCGGCGACGCCGGCAGCCTGGCCGTGCGCTTCGACGGCCTGCACCTGCGCGAAGTGCTGGTGAATTTGCTCGGCAATGCGGTGCGCTACGCCAGCGGCAAGCCGGCCAGCATCCGCGTGTTCCCGGTGCTCGACGCCACCGCGCGGGTCGAGCTGCACGTGCAGGACGACGGCCGCGCCATCACGCCGGAAGTGCGGGCCCACCTGTTCGAGCCGTTCTACACCACCTCGAGCAAGGGCACGGGCCTGGGTCTGTACCTGGCGCGCGAGCTGTGCCTGAACAACGGCGCGATGCTCGACTACGAAGTGCGCGCCGACGACGACGGCGGCACCAGCGGACGCTTCGTGATCACGTTCGGGGCGTCGGGCTGAGCGCGGACTCGTTACTATATATAGAGACAAACCAGGAAGGCCAGCACACCGCATGAGTTCCCCCCGCATCCTCGTGGTCGACGACGAAGCCGACCTGCGCGAGCTGCTCGAGATCACCCTGCTCAAGATGGGCCTGGACGTGGACAGCGCCGCCACCGTGCGCGAGGCGCGCCAGTTCCTCGGCCGCACCCGCTACGCGCTGGTGCTGACCGACATGCGCCTGCCCGACGGCCTCGGCCTGGAACTGGTGCGCGAAGTCGCCGTCAGCCACCGCGACACGCCGATCGCCGTGATCACCGCCTACGGCAGCGCCGAGAACGCGGTGGTGGCGCTGAAGGCGGGCGCCTTCGACTACGTCTCGAAGCCCGTCGTGCTGGACGACCTGCGCACGATGGTGCGCTCGGCCCTCAAGCTGACGGATCCGGGGAACGCACCGGTGGCTGCGCCGGCGCAGCAGGAAGGCGGCTCGCGCCTGGTCGGCACGTCGGCGGCGATGCAGGCGCTGCGCACCCAGATCGACCGGCTGGCGCGCTCGCAGGCGCCGATCGCCATCAACGGCGAGTCCGGCAGCGGCAAGGAGCTGGCCGCGCGCGAGATCCATGCCCGCAGCGCGCGTGCCGCCCGGCCGTTCGTCGCCGTGAACTGCGGCGCGATCCCCGAGGCGCTGATGGAGGCCGAGTTCTTCGGCTACCGCAAGGGCGCGTTCACGGGCGCGGCCGACGAGCGCGACGGCTTCTTCCAGGCGGCCGACGGCGGCACGCTGATGCTCGACGAGGTTGCCGACCTGCCGCTGGCGATGCAGGTCAAGCTGCTGCGCGCGATCCAGGAGCGGCGCGTGCGCAAGATCGGCGCCACCGCCGAGGAGCCGGTCGACGTGCGCATCGTCAGCGCCACCCACAAGGATCTCGCCCGGTGCGTCGAAACGGGCCAGTTCCGCCAGGACCTGTTCTACCGCCTGAACGTGATCGAACTGACGCTGCCGCCGCTGCGCGAGCGCCTCGACGACCTGCCGCTGCTGGTCGATGCGATCCTGGCGCGCCTGGCCGGACCGGGCGGCGCGCACCTGGGGCCCGGCGTACTGGAGGCATTGCGCGCCTATTCCTTCCCCGGCAACGTGCGCGAACTGGAGAACGTGCTGGAACGCGCGCTCGCCTTTGCCGACGACGGCGTGATCCAGGCCGGCGATCTGCTGCTCAAGGGCGCACGCGTGGGGGAGGGGGCGGCGCCGGCTCCGGTACCCAGAACCGAACCCGAACCCGCGCCCGCCGCGGCGCAGCCCGAACCCGTGCCTGCCGCCGCGCCGCCGTCCGACGACGGCGCGCTGCCCAGCAACCTGCCCGACTACCTGAGCCAGGTCGAGCGCGACATCATCCTGCGCGCGCTGACGCAGACCCAGTTCAACCGCACCCAGGCCGCGGCCCTGCTCGGCATCAGCGTGCGCCAGCTGCGCTACCAGATGCAGAAGCTCGATATCCACGCCCCGGAACCGTAATTCCCGTACCCATAAATACTTTCTATTACGCAACTTTTATGACGTGCCGGTGACAAACCTGCACCACCGTCGCGCCCCTGAAACGGCATGTTAGTGCTCACTATCGGTCGATGGCTGGGCTGTGCTCGCTTTAACAAAAGTCAAGCCGAACGCATAAAAAAAATCATCGGCTGAGGCCCTTTGATCCTGCCGAATATCGACTACAATTAGGTTCATAACGCAGTCCGCCACTAGATGTAGTGGTCTGCCGCAAGGAACACAACAGCAAAGAGGGGCCCCATGCAAGCGGTTTCCGGATCATGGCTCCCCTCTTTATTGTTCGCTGAAAGTTAATAGGCTGCCAATTTTAACGAGTTGGCAGCACCCTTTTGTAACGCGCGATGGGGCCGTACCACGGTCCCGCATACGTCGGTGGCCGACGAACGCCATCCTGGAGGCTCAATGCAAACATCTTCGGACATTTCCATCCTTTCTCACGCGGCACCGGGATCGGCAGACGCGCTGGTCGCGAACGGCGACTACCGCATCATCCGCCGCAACGGCGCCGTGGTGCCGTTCGCGCCGACCAAGATCGAGGTCGCCATGACCAAGGCCTTCCTCGCCGTGAACGGCGAGCAGGGCCGCGAGTCGGCGCGCATCCGCGAACTGGTCGCTTCGCTCACGAACAACGTGGTCTCGGCCCTGGTGCGTCGCCAGCCGAACGGCGGCACCTTCCACATCGAGGATGTGCAGGACCAGGTGGAATTGTCCCTGATGCGCTCGGGCGAGCATGACGTCGCGCGCGAATACGTGCTGTACCGTGCCAAGCGCATGGACGAGCGCCGCGCCGCCAAGGAAGCCGCCGGCGGCACCCAGGTCGCTGCGCCGCAATTCACCGTCGTCGATGGCGGCGTGCGCCGTCCGCTGGACATGAACGAAGTCGCCGCGCTGATCAACGCCGCCTGCGTGGGCCTGGAAAAGCACGCCGATGCCGACGCCATCCTGGCCGAAACCGTCAAGAACCTGTACGACGGCGTGCCGGTCGAGGAACTGCATAAATCCGCGATCCTGGCCGCGCGCGCGCTGATGGAAAAGGACCCGGCCTACAGCCAGGTCACCGCGCGCATCCTGCTGCACACGATCCGCAAGGAAGTCTTCGGCAAGGAAGTGCCGCAAGCCGGCGCCGCCGCCGAATACGTCAGCTACTTCCCGCAGTACATCGCCAAGGGCATCGACGCCGAGCTGCTCGACGAAGAGCTGGGCAAGTTCGACCTGCACAAGCTGGCCAAGGCGATCGTCGCCGACCGCGACCTGCAGTTCGGCTACATCGGCCTGCAGACCCTGTACGACCGCTACTTCCTGCACATCCGCGAGACCCGCATCGAGATGCCGCAGGCGTTCTACATGCGCGTCGCGATGGGCCTGGCCCTGCGCGAAGAAAACCGCGAAGCGCGCGCGATCGAGTTCTACAACCTGCTGTCGAGCTTCGACTTCATGAGCTCGACCCCGACCCTGTTCAACTCGGGCACCCGCCGCTCGCAGCTGTCGTCCTGCTACCTGACCACCGTCGCCGACGACCTGGAAGGCATCTACGACGCCATCAAGGAAAACGCACTGCTGTCGAAATTCGCCGGCGGCCTGGGCAACGACTGGACCCCGGTGCGTGCGCTGGGCTCGCGCATCAAGGGCACCAACGGCAAGTCGCAGGGCGTCGTGCCGTTCCTGAAGGTCGCGAACGACACCGCCGTCGCCGTGAACCAGGGCGGCAAGCGCAAGGGCGCCGTCTGCGCCTACCTGGAAACCTGGCACCTGGACATCGAGGAATTCCTCGACCTGCGTAAAAACACGGGCGACGACCGTCGCCGCACCCACGACATGAACACGGCGAACTGGATTCCCGACCTGTTCATGAAGCGCGTGATGGAAAAGGGCGACTGGAGCCTGTTCTCGCCGTCCGAAGTGCCGGACCTGCACGACAAGGTCGGCAAGGCCTTCGAGGAAGCCTACCTGGGCTACGAAGCCCGCGCGGCACGCGGCGAAATGACCGTGTACAAGAAGATCCCGGCGATGGACTTGTGGCGCAAGATGCTGTCGATGCTGTTCGAGACCGGCCACCCGTGGATCACGTTCAAGGATCCGTGCAACATCCGCTCGCCGCAGCAGCACGTGGGCGTCGTGCACTCGTCGAACCTGTGCACCGAGATCACGCTGAACACGAACGACGAAGAGATCGCCGTCTGCAACCTGGGTTCGGTCAACATGCCGGCCCACATGAAGGGCGACGGCCTGGACGTGGTCAAGCTGCAGAAGACCATCCGTACCGCGATGCGCATGCTCGACAACGTCATCGACATCAACTACTACGCCGTCGACAAGGCCAAGAACTCGAACCTGCGCCACCGTCCGGTCGGCCTGGGCATCATGGGCTTCCAGGACTGCCTGCACATGATGCGCGTGCCGTTCGCGTCGGACAAGGCCGTGGAATTCGCCGACCGCTCGATGGAAGCCGTCTGCTACTACGCCTACCTGGCCTCGACCGAGCTGGCCGAGGAACGCGGCCGCTACGGCTCGTACGAAGGTTCGCTGTGGGACCGCGGCATCCTGCCGCAGGACTCGATCAAGCTGCTGGCCGAAGAGCGCGGCGGCTACCTCGAGCAGGATCTGTCGGAAACCATGGACTGGGCGATCGTGCGTAACCGCGTCAAGCAGTTCGGCATGCGCAACTCGAACTGCGTGGCGATCGCGCCGACCGCGACCATCTCGAACATCATCGGCGTGTCGGCCTGCATCGAACCGACCTTCCAGAACCTGTACGTGAAGTCGAACCTGTCGGGCGAATTTACCGAGATCAACTCGTACCTGGTGCGCGACCTGAAGGCGCGCGGCCTGTGGGACGAGGTCATGATCAACGACCTGAAATACTTCGACGGCTCGCTGTCGCGCATCGACCGCGTCCCGCAAGACCTGCGCGACATCTATGCGACGGCCTTCGAAGTCGAGCCGAAGTGGCTGGTGGAAGCCGCATCGCGCCGCCAGAAATGGATCGACCAGGCCCAGTCGCTGAACATCTACATGGCAGGGGCCTCGGGCAAGAAGCTGGACGAGACCTATAAACTGGCCTGGCTGCGCGGTCTGAAGACGACCTACTACCTGCGCACCATCGCGGCGACGCACATGGAGAAGTCGACCACCCGTACCGGCGCCCTGAACGCCGTGCCGGTCGACGGCGGCCTGGCAGCCGGCGCCGCAGCGGCAGCTGCCGCCAGCGCCGCGATGTCGGCCCCGGCCCCGGCCCCGGCAGCACCGGCCGCGGAGATCGCGGAAGGCGCCGCCTGCTACCTGCGTCCTGGCGATGCCGGTTTCGACGAGTGCGAAGCCTGCCAGTAATCTAGCCCGTCGCCCCTGCGAAGGCAGGGGCCCAAGTTCTGCCGGCGCGATCGAAACGCGTGCAACCCGGGTTCCCGCCTGCGCGGGAACGACGTTCTACAGCAAACACTATCAACAAGGAACACATCATGGCTCTCTCCTGGGACGATGAACCGGCCGCCGCGCCGGCTCCCGCAGCCACCGCCAGCAACCCCGAAGCCTCCGCCGCCGACGTCGCCAAGCGCGTGAACGCGGACGACAAGCGCATCATCAACGGCCAGACCGACGTCAACCAGCTGGTCCCGTTCAAGTACAAATGGGCATGGGATAAATACCTGGCCGGCTGCGCCAACCACTGGATGCCGCAGGAAGTGAACATGCAGCGCGACATCGAGCTGTGGAAGAACCCGAACGGCCTGACCGAGGACGAGCGCCGCATCGTCAAGCGCAACCTCGGCTTCTTCGTGACCGCCGACTCGCTGGCCGCCAACAACATCGTGCTGGGCACCTACCGCCACATCACGGCGCCGGAATGCCGCCAGTACCTGCTGCGCCAGGCCTTCGAGGAAGCGATCCATACGCACGCCTACCAGTACATCGTGGAATCGCTGGGCCTGGACGAGAAGGAAATCTTCAACGCCTACAACGAGATCCCGTCGATCCGCGACAAGGACCAGTTCCTGATCCCGTACATCGACGTCATCAACGATCCGGAATTCAAGACCGGCACGCTGGAAAACGACCAGAAGCTGCTGAAATCCATCATCGTGTTCGCCTGCCTGATGGAAGGCCTGTTCTTCTACGTCGGCTTCACCCAGATCCTGGCGCTGGGCCGCCAGAACAAGATGATGGGCGCCGCCGAGCAGTACCAGTACATCCTGCGCGACGAGTCGATGCACTGCAACTTCGGCATCGACCTGATCAACACGATCAAGATGGAAAACCCGCAGCTGTGGACGGCCGAGTTCCGCGAAGAGCTGAAGGCGCTGTTCCTGCAGGCCGTCGACCTCGAATACCGCTACGCCGAAGACACCATGCCGCGCGGCGTGCTGGGCCTGAACGCGGCCATGTTCAAGGGCTACCTGCGCTTCATCGCCAACCGCCGCGCCGTCCAGATCGGCCTGGACGCGCTGTTCCCGAACGAGGAAAACCCGTTCCCTTGGATGAGCGAGATGATCGACCTGAAGAAGGAACGCAACTTCTTCGAGACCCGCGTCACCGAGTACCAGACCGGCGGCGCGCTGAGCTGGGACTGATTTCCCGCTGACCCGTCGCCCCTGCGCAGGCGGGGGCCCAATCTTGCAAGCGCTTCCTTAGTGCAGGCAAACATTGGGCCCCTGCCTTCGCAGGGGCGACGGCGTTTACGTGCCATCCACGAACGCCTGGATCGCCTTCATGGTCGGCTCCGGCGCCTCTTCCATCAGCCAGTGCCCCGCATTGGGAATGACCACCTCGGTCACGTTCACGGCCGCATTGCGCATCACCACCGCTTCGCTGGCACCGAACGACTTCGCCCCGCCGATGGCCAGCACGGGCATGGGCAGCTTGCGGGCGATGGCCTTGGCGTTGACCTCGGCATCCTTGGGAAAGGCGAGGAACTGGGCGAACGCGCTGCGCATGGCGCCCGGCTGTGCATACAGCTTGGCGTAGTAGGTGCGCGTGGTTTCGTCGATCTTCTTCGGGTCGCCCGCGAACTCGTTCCAGAAACGGTCCAGGTAGATGCGCTCGCGGCCCGCGACGAGGCGCTCGGCATCCGGGCCGCCGAACGAGAAATGCCATAGCAGCGGGTTGCGCACCAATTCATCCCACGGCGGCACGCCCGGCACGGGCGCATCCATCACCACCAGGCGCTCGGTCTTGTCCGGGTAGCGCGCCGCATAGGCGAACGCCACCATCGTGCCGATGTCGTGGCCGACGACGGCGGCCCGGTCGATGCCCAGCTTGTCCAGCACGGCGCGGATGTCGCCGGCCTGCGTCCACTTGTCGTAGCCGCCCGCCGGGTGCGAGGACAGGCCCATGCCGCGCAGGTCGGGCACGACCACCGTATGCCGGGCCGCCAGCCGCGCCGCCAGCGGCGACCACATCGCTCCCGTATCGCCGAAGCCGTGCAGCAGCACGACGGCAGGCCCCTGGCCGCCGACCATCACGTGCAGCGACACGTCCCCGGCCTGGACGGTACGGGCCTGGAACGACGGCGGGAAGGGCTCGACCGCGGCGGCCGGCAATAGCGGCGCCATGGCGATGGAAAGGATGGCTGCGGCAATGAACTTGTTCATGATGGACTCCTGGCCCCGGCGGGGGAGGGCCACCTGGCCATCGCTGCCTGCCCTTGGGATGATGTCCAGTATGGTTTAGTATGGTTGCGGGCAGTAGTCGGCGGATGCCGCAACAGGATTTCGGAAAAGCCGAACAATCATGAAGCTCGAAGGCATTGCCACCTTCGTCGCGGTGGCCGAAAGCGGTTCCCTCAGCGAGGCTGCGCGGCGGCTGCGCGTGTCCCGTTCCGTCGTCAGCGAACGCCTGGTCGAACTGGAGCGCGCGCTGGGCGCCAGCCTGCTGCAGCGCTCCACGCGCCGGCTGGCGCTGACCGAGGACGGCCTCGCCTTCCTCGAGCGTGCCGTGCGCATCGTGCGCGAGGTGCAGGATGCCGCCGCCGACCTGGCCGAGCGGCGCGGGGAGCTGCGCGGGCCGCTGCGCATTTCCGCGCCCGTGACGTTCGGAAGGATGCACCTGGGGCCGGCCCTGTATCCCTTCCTGGCTCGCCATCCCGGCATCCACCTCACGCTGGACCTGGACGACCGCCGCGTCGACGCCGGCGCGGACGGCTTCGATGCCGTCATCCGCCACGGTCCGATCGGCGACCGCTACCTGGTCGCGTGGCGGATCGCCGCGAGCCGGCGCGTGCTGGTGGCCGCGCCTGCCTACCTGGTGCGCCACGGCACGCCGCGCTCGCCGGAAGAGCTGGATGGCCACCGCGGCATCTTCTATATGCACCGCGGCGTGGCCGACTGGCGTTTCGCGCACAGGGACGGAATGCGCTTGGTGCGCGGGCAGCCCGGCCTGGTGCTCAACAACGGCGACATGATGCGCGACGCCGCCATCGCCGGCCTGGGCATCGCGCTGCTGCCGCGCTTCATCGCCGGCGCCGCGCTGGCCGCCGGCACGCTGCAGGCCATCGACGTCGGCGTCGAGGCCGAGCAGGAACACATATATATAGCGCACGCCGATGGGCAGCATCCGTCCGCCAAGCTGCGCGCGCTGGCCGCGTGGCTGAAGGCTGCCTTCGGCGACCCGCCTTACTGGGATGCGCCGTAACGAATGCGCAGTAACGGCGACGCTGTAACGTTCCCGACATGAGTCGCATGCTATCCTCGCCCGCATCTTCCGAACGTCCTTCCCCATGCTCGCCAGTCCGCTCCTCCAGCTTCCCGCCGTCGTGCACGGCTTCGGCACGCGCCACGACGACATGGCCGCGCTGTGGCCGGAGTACTGGCCGCGCCGGCCCATCCAGCACGAGCGCCACGGCACCCGCATCGCCGTCGTGACCCGCGCGGGCGAGGATTGCGGCGAAGCCGACGGCATGCTCACCGACCGGCCCGGCCTGCTGCTGGCGATCGCCACCGCCGACTGCGTGCCCATCCTGCTGGCGCGTCGCGACGGACGCGAAGTGGCGGCGCTGCACGCCGGCTGGCGCGGCGCTCACGGCGGCATCGTGGCGGCCTTCGCGGACCTGGTGCGTGCGCGCGGCGGCGAGCCCGGCGACTGGGTGGCCGCGATCGGGCCGGCCGCGCATCCGTGCTGCTACGAGGTGGGACAGGACGTGATCGACGGCTTCGTCGCGCGCTGGGGGCTCGATCCGCAACTGGTCGCGCCGCGCCTGGCCGACGGCCTGCGCCATCTCGACCTGCCGGCCATCGTGCTGCACCAGTTGCGCGCCATCGGCGTGCACGCGGTGGCAGGCCGGAGCGAGTGCACGATGTGCCACGCTCGCGCCGACGGCAGCTTTGCCTTCCACAGCTACCGCCGCGACCGCGAGACGCGCACGCCGATCGTCGACGTGCAGTGGTCGGCGATCGCGATCGAGAAAGCCTGAATCTACGGGCCAAACGAGGCGGAGAAGGCACATCCGATGCGCTTCGATGGCGACGCTGCGCAAGCGTCCGCACGATTTCTTGCGTGGCTCGCGCCACGCACGTGATAGTGAGGCTATCATGCGCTCATTCCGAACACGATCGCGAATCGGCCCGATCATCTGCTCGATCACCTGCTCGATTATCTGCTCGATTCGCTGCGACCCGACGATGCCCGCCATGACCCGAGTCCTCTTCATCCACCAGCACCTGCCGGCCTCGAAGGCGTCCGTATGAGCTGGCCGATGGCCGAGCGCTTCGCGCTGCACTTCGTCCCCGATGGTTACGCGGTCGACGGTCCGCGCCTGACGGGACGCCAGGCCGCGGGCGCCGGCCTGGTGCGCGCGATCGCCCAGGCCGAAGACGTGAAGGCGGTCGGCTGCTTCGCCGCCGGCAGCGCCCATGCGGAGGAATGCGAGCGCACGCTGCGCGGCCACGGCTTCGATGGCGACGTCGTGCACATCGCCCAGGGCCGGCCGCAGGACATCGCGCCGTTCGGCACGCTGTACCAGCCGGCGCCCGCGCTCGACCGCCTGGCCTGGCGCCGCCTCGGCGTGGGCGAGCGCAGCTACAGCCTGTGCAGCGTCACGCACATGACCGCCAGCCACGCCGTCATGACGGCGATCGCGGGCCTGCTGGTGGCGCCGCTGCGCAGCTGGGACGCGCTGGTGTGCACTTCGCGCGTCGTGCGCGACAGCGTGCGCGAGGTGCTGGAGCGCCAGGCCGACTACCTGCGCGCGCGCCTCGGCGCCCAGCGCTTCGAACTGCCGCAACTGCCGCTGATCCCGCTCGGCGTGCATTGCCGCGACCTCGCGTCCGACGAAGGGCGGCGCGCGGACGTGCGCCGGCGCCTGGGCATCGGTGCCGACGACGTCGCCTTCCTGTTCCTCGGCCGCCTGTCCTTCCACACCAAGGCGCATCCGCAGCAGATGTTCGCGGCGCTGGAGCGCGCCGTCCAGGCATGTGCAGACAATGACAGGCGCCAGGTGCACCTGGTCCTGTGCGGCTGGTTTGCCAACGAGTCGGTCGAGAAAGCCTTCCGCGAAGGCGCGGCGGCGCTGTGCCCGTCGGTGCGGCTGACGGTGCTGGACGGCCGCGTGCCCGAGCTGCAACGCGACGCCCGGGCATGCGCCGACGTGTTCACGGCGCTCGCCGACAACGTGCAGGAGACCTTCGGCCTGGCGCCGATCGAAGCGATGGCGGCCGGCCTGCCGTGCGTGGTCAGCGATTGGAACGGCTACCGCGACACGGTGCGCGACGGCGTGGACGGCTACCGCATCCCGACCTTGATGCCTGGCGCAGGCGCCGGACTTGATCTCGCGCAGCGTTACGACGATGGCATCGACAGCTACGACATGTATTGCGGTCATACCAGCCAGGCGGTGGCGCTCGATGGCGCACTGCTGGCCCAGGCCTACGCGCGCCTGATCGCGGATGCGGACCTGCGCCGCGAACTCGGCGCCAATGCGCGCCGGCGCGCGCAACAGGAATTCGATTGGGGCGTCGTGTTCGCGCGCTACCGCATGCTGTGGAGCGAGCTCGATGAGCGGCGCCGCGCCGATGCCGTCCTCGCGCCGGCGTTGCCGGCACTGGTGCCGGACCGGCTCGATCCGTTCGCCTTGTTCGCGACGTATCCGAGCATGCAGATCACGCCGTTGTCGCTGGTCGAACTGGCGCCCGATGCATCGCTGGCGCTCGTGCGCCAGTACCGCGAGCTCGCATTGAACCGCTTCACTGTTGCGTCCTTGCCGACGCTGGAAGAATTCGGGCAGATCTTCGGTTCGATCGGATCGCGTCCGATGCAGGTCGACGAATTGCTCGACGCGCTTGGTCCCTGCGACCGTCCGGCCTTGCTGCGCGGCCTGGCCTGGCTCGCGAAAATGGACTTGCTGCGGATCCGCGCGGCAGGAATGGAAAACGAAGAAAGCCTTTAAATAAAGGCTGTATTCGAAGAATTGCAGATAAACACGGCGTCCATAAAAGGATTTTCAGGGGACGCGAATTGCACGCAGTTTGAAATGCGCATCGATGTGCGCGCTTGTTTTTGGAGACCGAGCCGAACGCATAAAGAATCAAACGTGATCGCGGCGATCGTACGAAGTCGAGAAGCCGTTGGTTATCCCTCGCGAAAAGGGCACGAAAAATACTGTGTGCGGGTTGCGCACTGACAAGGTTTTCGTGTACTTTACGTGATTGAATTTGTCAAAACGTGAAGAGTGCGAATCCTGCCATGTTTTTCAGCTGGATCCGCGGTCGGAACGGGAAGCAAATCCGATTAAAAATGGGGCGCTGATTCATTGAGTATGCATGTGAGCTTCGCGAAAAGAACAAGCCGCATTGCCTGAATAAATGTCGGGCATGGCGGCTTTTTCTTTTCGCATCTCACCGATGCAGCGATGTGGACAGTGCAGCGAACCACCGACTTGAGTCGTTTCGGTCGTCGGCGACGACGATGGCTGAAGTGCTGCAGACTTGAGGAGTTGCAGCAGTTCAGCTGGTGCCGGATTCATTGACGCAAACACCGCGTTTGCGCCGATGAATAATTCGCCCGACCAAGAAGACCGGGTTGGACGGGTTCAAACCTTGTAGCGTATTTTCTCATCGCAGAGAAGGAGAATTTAAAATGGCAACAGCCGCAAAGAAACCAGCAGCAAAGCCGGCCGCAAAAGCCGCCGCAAAACCGGCAGCAAAAGCAGCCGCTGAAAAACCCGTCGCGAAAAAAGCGGTAGCCGCCAAGCCGGCCGCCAAGGCAGCGGCAAAACCGGCAGCCAAGCCGGCAGCGAAGAAAGCCGCAGCAACCAAAACCGCAGCAACCAAAACCGCAGCAACCAAGACCACCGCCAAGACCGCGACCAAAACCGCCGCCAAGTCGACCGCGACCAAGTCTGCAGCCAAGCCGGTAGCGAAGAAAGCCACCGCGACCAAATCGGCCGCCACCAAGTCGACTGCAAGCAAGTCGACCGCCGCCAAGTCGACCGCCAAGCCGGTAGCGAAGAAAACCGCGACCAAGTCGACCGCCACCAAGTCGACCGCAGCGAAGAAGACCACCGCGACCAAGACCGCCGCCAAGTCGACCGCCAGCAAGGCAGCCGCCAAGCCGGCAGCCAAGAAGTCGACTGCCACCAAGTCGACCACCACCAAGTCGGCAGCCAAGCCGGTAGCGAAGAAAGCCGCGACCAAGTCGACCGCCGCCAAGTCGACCGCAGCGAAGAAGACCGCCGCGACCAAGACCGCCGCTAAATCGACCGCAAGCAAGACCGCGGCCAAGCCGGCAGCCAAGAAGTCGACCGCCGCCAAGTCGACCACCAAGTCGACCGCGAGCAAGGCCGCCGCCAAGCCGGCAGCCAAGAAGTCGACCGCCACCAAGTCGACCGCTACCAAGTCGACCGCTACCAAGTCGGCCGCCAAGCCGGTAGCGAAGAAGGCTGCGACCAAGTCGACCGCGACCAAGTCGACCGCCGCCAAGAAGACCACCGCGACCAAGACCGCTGCCAAGGCTCCGGCCAAGACCGCCGCCAAGTCGACCGCGACCAAGACTGCTGCGACCAAGACCGCCGCCAAGCCGGCAGCCAAGAAGTCCACCGCGACCAAGACTGCCGCCAAGGCTCCGGCCAAGACCGCCGCCAAGGCTCCGGCCAAGACCGCCACCAAGTCGACCGCGACCAAGACCGCCGCCACCAAGGCTCCTGCCACCAAGACCGCTGCGACCAAGACCGCTGCCACCAAGACTGCTGCGACCAAGACCGCCGCTGCCAAGGCCCCGGCCACCAAGACCGTAGCCACCAAGGCAACCCCGGCCGCCAAGACCGCCGCCAAGCCGGCTGCCAAGAAAGCCGCCGCGCCGAAGGCCGAAGCGAAAGCCGACACCAAGCCGGAAGTGAAGTCGGACGCCAAGCCGGACACCAAGGCCGACGCCAAGGCCGACAGCAAGGCAGACGGCAAGGACAGCAGCGCCCAGCCGGCAGCCGCGCCGGCCGCCAAGTCCGTGATCGCACCGGCCGCATGGCCGTTCCCGACCAGCAGCCGTCCGTAAGCCGTATTTCGCTGCGTTTTTTGCCTCACGTTTCTTCAGGGTGAGGCAAAATACCGCTGTGTGGGGCCTGTCTCGAGGCGCCGCACGGCGGTTTTTTTTTAAGGAGTCCTTGTGCTGCCCATTCTTCAGTTGATCGTCGATACCGTGGCCAGTGTGCTGGGCGGCGTCTTGCTGCTGCGCTTCTGGATGCAGGTGATCCGCGTGCGTCCGCCTGCATCGATCGCGCAATTCACCTTTACCTTGTCCGACTGGCTGGTGCGCCCGCTGCGCCGCATCGTGCCGGGCATGGGCGGTTACGACTGGGCCAGCCTGATCGGCGCTTTCCTGGTGGTGCTGCTGGCCAGCTCGGTCATGCTGCTGGGCGGGGCGAGCGGGCAGGGCGTCGTGTTGTTCGCGCTGTTCCGCTTCCTGAACTGGATCCTGTACGGCTTCATGGGGCTGTTGATCGTCGAGGTCATCTTCAGCTGGATCAATCCGCATGCGCCGCTGGCGCCGTTCGTCCGCGCGCTCAACGAGCCGCTGCTGCGTCCCCTGCGCCGCGTGATCCCGCCGCTGGGCGGCCTCGACATCACGGTGCTGGTGGCCTTCATCCTGCTGCAGATCGCGCAGTACGTGCTGCGCCAGATCTTCCTCTTCCGCTGAGCAGCGGAATGGCCCGCACCTTGACCTTGCGTGCGGGCCGTACTTCCTTACTTCTTCACTTCATCGCCGGTCAGAACTTGTAGCCGAACGCGGCCTCGAAGCGCTGCGCGATGTCCTGCGCCGTGAACACGTGGTTCTGCGCGCCCTGGTGGGCGATCTTGATGGCGCCGATGACGCTGGCCACGCGGCCCGTGGTCGGCCAGTCCAGGTCGTTCGCGATGCCGTACAGGAGGCCGGCGCGGTAGGCGTCGCCGCAACCGGTCGGGTCGACGACCTGCTCGGCCGTCACGGCCGGGATCTGGTGGTGCTCGCCCTTGGCGTAGATGTCCGAGCCGTGCTCGCCGCGCGTGACGATCAGCGCGTCCAGGCGCGCCGCGATGTCCTGCAGCGACAGGCCGGTACGGTCCATCACCATTTCGAATTCGTAGTCGTTGCAGGCCAGATAGGTGGCTTGCTCGATGAAGGTTAGCAGTTCTTCGCCGTTGAACATCGGCAGCTGCTGGCCCGGATCGAAGATGAAGGGCACGCCGCGCTCGGCGCAGTCGCGCGCGTGCTTGATCATGCCGTCGCGGCCGTCCGGCGAGATGATCGCGACGCGCAGCGGCAGGTAGTCGCCCAGGCTGTTCTCGTGCGAATGCTGCATCGCGCCTGGGTGGAAGGCGTTGATCTGGTTGTTGTCCAGGTCGGCCGTGACGAAGCACTGGGCCGTGTAGGCGCTGTCGATGGTGCGGATGGCGTTGGTGGCCAGGCCCTGTTTTTCCATGCGCTCCAGGTAGTCGCCGCCGTCCTGGCCGATGGTGCCCATGATCAGCGGATCGCCGCCCAGCATCTTGAGGTTGTAGGCGATGTTGACGGCGCAGCCGCCGTATTCGGTGCGCAGGGTCGGCACCAGGAACGATACGTTCACGCGGTGCAGCTGGTCGGCCAGCAGGGTTTCGCCGAAGCGGCCGTGGTATTGCATGATCTTGTCGAAGGCGATCGAGCCGCAGATCAGCGAAGTCTTGTTCATGGTTGAAGCCTCAGGGATAGAAAACGAAGAGGTGGTAATCGGATGGCGTCACGTCGCCCAGGGCGAAGTGCAGGCGCACCGGCTGCTCCGTGCGCGCCGCGAAGCCGGCATCGACCGCCGTGCCGCGCGGCAGGTACTCGGCCGGGGTGAACACGCGGCGCAGCACGGGCTTGTTGTCGTCGTCGGTCAGTTCCAGCTCGATGCTGGGCCAGGCCTGCACCAGGCTGCCCTGGTTGCGCAGCAGCGTATGGAGCGAATAGGTGCCGGGGCCCAGCGTGGCCAGTTCCCCCGTCTCGATGGTCAGGTTGTCGACCTGGGCCGGCAGCGCGACGCGGCAGCCGAGCAGCGTGCAAGCCGCCTCCAGCGCCGGCTTGAGCGCGGGGATGCGCGCCGCCAGCACGTTGCGCCAGGTCGTCACGGCCTGGGCCAGCAGCACCAGCGCCAGCACGGCGCTGCCCGCGCCCAGCAGCAGGCGGCGCGTCTTGCCGGAACGTTCCTGGCGCCGGCTGCGCTTGACGAATTCGGGCTCGTCCACGTCGTCGTGCGGCACGCGCAGGCGCGGCGGCTCGATCTTCGTGGGCGTCAGCCTGGAACGGCGCGTGCGCGCCTCCACGGACTTGGCGCGGGCAGAACGCAGCGGCGGCGCCGCGGCGGGCGGCGGCGCATCGTCGACGGCCGAGGCGCGCAGCGGCAGGGCGGCCGGCGGGATGTCGCTGGCCGGCGCGGGCTGCGCTGCAGGCTCGGGTTCCGGTTCAGGAACATGCTGCTCGTGCTCGTGCTCGTGCTCATGCTCATGCTCCTCATCGGCCGGCAGCGCCTGCGCGACGATTTCCTCGTCGACCGGCAGCTCGAAGCCCGGTTCGATGCGGTTCGGCGGCGCGTAGCCGTGCGCCGGCACGGATGCCGGGATCGGGTCCTGCGCGGCCTGCTGTTCCGGCGCCGGCTCCTGCTCGGTGATGGGCTCCGGCGCCGCTTCCGTCACCACGTCGTGCAGCGGCTCGTACAGCGGTTCCAGATGCGGCTCGACGCGGTCCGCGGGCGCATACGCCGGCGCATCGGCATCGGCATCGGTATGCGTGGCAGCAGCCGGCGTCTGCTCAGGCGCCATCGACGCGACGGGCGGCGCCGCTTCGGCGACCGCGGCGGCGGCGGCATCGGGCTGGTCGTCGCCGGCGTGCGCCTCATCCTCGGACTCGGGACGCGCCGCGCTGCGCCATACCTGCGGGCGGCCGGGCGCGAACGGCGCGGCCGGCGCCTGCATCGGCTGCGAGCTGACGGGATGCGTTTGGGACTCGTGCGGCTCCTGCGGGACTACGGGAGCAGGCTCGGGCAGGATGCCGAGCGGATCGAAGGTGTGGTCGAGGTCGGCCTCATGGACCGGTTCTTCGGCCGGAGGGGGCGCGGCAGGCGCCGGCGCGGAAGCCGGTGCCTGCAGGTCGACCAGGTGGGCGCTGCCGTCGAAGATGCGCTGGCAGGCGCCGCAGCGGACGATGCCGCCGTGGAGCTTGAGCTGGTCCGAGGCGACCCGGAACGTGGTGTGGCAATGGGGGCACTGGGTGGCGAGCGCCATGCCTTATTTGCTACCGCTGCTGCCGTCGCGTGCCGGTGGGGCGCCGGCGGCGCCGCGCTGGCCGTGCAGGGCCACCCAGCCTTCGTGTTCGGCCCAGACGCCCAGCTTGATGAACGGCGCGTAGGCGGCCGCCACTTCCTCGGCCTGGCGCGCCAGCACGCCCGACAGGATCAGGGAACCGCCTTCGGTCACGCGGCCCGACAGCATCGGCGCCATCAGCTTCAGGGGGCTGGACAGGATGTTGGCCACCACGGTGTCGAACTGCACGCCACCATGCTGCGAGGCGACGAAATCGTCCGGCACGTAGAAGTCGATCTCGCAATGGTTACGCTCGGCGTTCAGCTTGGCCGATTCGATCGCCTGCTCGTCGATGTCCACGCCGGCGACGTTGCCGGCGTCCAGCTTCTTGGCGACCATCGCCAGGATGCCGGAACCGCAGCCGTAGTCCAGCACGGTCTTGCCCGGCTTCGGATGGGCTTCCAGCCATTCCATGCACAGGCGCGTGGTCGGGTGGCTGCCGGTGCCGAAGGCCAGGCCCGGGTCGACTTCGAGGATCAGGGCGTCCGGATCCGGCGCCTCGTGCCAGCTCGGCACGACCCAGATGTTCTTGCCGATGTGGATCGGTTCGAATTGCGACTGCGTCAGGCGCACCCAGTCGGCATCCGCGACGGCGCGGGTGGCGAACTTCGGGGTCTGCGCCAGGCCGGCGATGGCGGCGGCCTGGGCCACGATGGCGGCCTGGTCGTCGACTTCGTCGGTCAGCGCGACGACGCGGCTATGGTCCCAGGCGGCCTGCTCGGGCACCATGCCCGGCTCGCCGAACAGGGGGCGCTCGTCCTCGGTGCCTTCGTCCGCATCTTCCACCGAGACCGACAGCGCGCCCGCTTCCATCAGGGCGTCCGACAGCGCCTCGGCGTGCTCGCGTGCGATTTCGATGACGACTTCGGTCCAGCTCATTGCGGTTCAGCCTTGGTTTCGGATTTGGCGCCCAGCGCGCCGTCCTTCGGCAGGTCCGGCTTGTGGGCCAGCTTCTGCTCCAGGTAGTGGATGTTGGTGCCGCCTTCGATGAAGCGGGCGTCGACCATCAGTTCGCGGTGCAGCGGGATATTGGTGAGGATACCCTCGACCACCATTTCCGACAACGCGATCTGCATGCGGCGGATCGCCTGCTCGCGGGTGGCGCCGTAGGCGATGACCTTGCCGATCATCGAGTCGTAGTGCGGCGGCACGTAGTAGCCGGCATACGAGTGCGAATCGACGCGGATGCCGGGACCGCCCGGCGGGTGCCAGCCGGTGATGCGGCCCGGCGACGGGGTGAACTTGAACGGATCCTCGGCGTTGATGCGGCACTCGATCGCGTGGCCCGACAGCATGATGTCGCGCTGGCGGAAGCGCAGCTTCTCGCCGCAGGCGATGCGGATCTGTTCCTGCACGATGTCGATGCCGGTGATCATTTCGGTGACCGGGTGTTCGACCTGCACGCGGGTGTTCATCTCGATGAAGTAGAACTCGCCGTTCTCGTACAGGAATTCGAAGGTGCCGGCGCCGCGGTAGCCGATCTTGCGGCAGGCTTCGGCGCAGCGGTCGCCGATCTTCTCGATCAGCTTGCGCGGGATGCCCGGCGCCGGCGCTTCCTCGATCACCTTCTGGTGGCGGCGCTGCATCGAGCAGTCGCGCT
>CAUSCY010000010.1:0-143403 GCA_963529995.1 uncultured Massilia sp.
TCCGGCCCCGACACCCGGCCCGAGGTCTCCAGGTTCCGGTATCGCAGCGCTTCGCGCAAGAGCGAAAATGCAACATCAAACTATTGTGTGTCAATAGTTTGTACGGTATAATGGTTCCATCAACTGAACGGGAGGATGTGACGATGAATGCAACTGCTCTTGAGTGCCGCGACAGCGGCGCGATCGCCAACCTGATGTGCCGCCGCCAGGAAGAGGACGCAATCATTTCCGAAGCCTTGGCGATCCTGCGCCGCCGGACCAGCCGCGCGAGCTACGAGCGCGCCAACAGCCCGACGGAAGTTCGGCGCCTGCTGATGCTGACCTACGGCGCGGCGGAAAAAGAACATTTCGGCATCCTTTGGCTGGACGTCAAGAACCGCATCATCAAGCGCGAAATCCTGTTCACTGGGACGCTGGCGAGCTGCCATGTCTATCCCCGCGAAGTGGTCAAGGCAGGGCTGACCCTGAATGCCTCCGGCTGCATTCTGTTCCACAACCACCCCAGCGGCATGGCCGAGCCCAGCGAAGCCGACCGCCTGCTTACCCGGAACATCACTCAGGCGCTCGGACTGGTGGACATGCGCGTGCTCGACCACATCATTGTGACTGGCGAACTCGCATATTCCTTTGCCGAGCACGGCGAGCTGTAGACCGACCTCGCCGGGCTGTGCACACACCCGCCGCCCGGCAACCCACTTACCCCGCAGACTGTTGGAGAAAACATGGAAAAATTTCTGGACGAAGCCGACGCAATCATCGAGCGCCCGACCGAGGGACGCCCCATCGTCAACCTCTTCGACGAGGACGGTTTTGTGTTCAGCTTTCCCGCCGGCTGGACGGATGACCAGGTCAAACAGGCACTACGCTTTGCCAACTACGGTTACGACCGCGGCATCAAGATCGGCAAACGCCGTAAGGCGCAAGAAATCCGTGTCTGTCTCGAAATCGGTGTCGAAGCCGGATAGGGGAACCGCTGGCGGCGGCCGGTCCGGTCGCCGCTGCGCCCGAACCGGCCGCCGCCAGCCTCCGCACCTGACGGTGCTGCGCGCTGCGCCTGCCGTCCTGCCGACCAGCATGCCCGACCACGCTGAGCCCGACGAAGTTGCCCAGCTGACCACCACCCAACGCCATGTGATCGAAAGATGAACATCCACCACTGCGATTCGACCTTTGCCGCCGGCGCCCTTTGCGAGGACGGCACCGCCAGCCCCGGCGACATCCTTTTCATCCAATCAGAGCGGGTTGTCGGCGTCGCCACGCCAAAGCCCTACGCCATCACCATGCGCGCCGGTACCTTCGCCATCCTGCCCGAGGGGCAAGATGGCGATTCGATCCGCCAGCAGTTCGCCTCAGCCCTGTTGACTGCCCGGCAGCTGGCGCAAGCAATGGCCATCCGCCTGGACCCCCACTACGCGATCAAGGCGGACGCGATCGCAAGCGCGAACGCATACCTGCACAACGTCGACGTTCCGACGTACAGCCAGCTTGCGCGTGCCGCAAGCCTGATCCTGGAAAAGCACCCGTACGCGGGAAGCGAAAGGGAAGGCGAGGAGCTCGCTACCCTGCGCCAACTGGTGGACGCGATTCCATGCATCGAGTTCGACCCGCAGGAGCAGCGGATTGGCGCGCCAGGTCGCGCCAATCCCAACGACGGCCGGAGCGGCGGCGATGCGGTTTAAGCGCCAAGAGCGGTTCGGACCGCGCCAGCTCACCAACCGTCAGCGTGCCGCGTACGCGCGCAAGCTGGTCAAAGAGCAGAACCGCTACCCACTATTTGCGGAACACGTAGCGGCCGAGCAGCGCGGCATCGATGAAGAGGCGGCACGCCGCGAACTGCTGTCCGTGAAAACCGAGCAGAGTCAACGCGAGTTCACGGCCGGCGTCTGGCGCCGTGCACGGGCGCTGTACTTCGCCCAGCCGGACGACGTACGCGCACGGATCGGCGCAAAGTGGCGCGCATGGACCGGACCGTGCACCGCCGTATACTTCGCATCCATGGTCGATGTCGAAAGCGGCGAGCAGGCGCGACGCTTGGCCCGGATCGACGCCGAGCGCGCTCCGGCGCGGGAACGAATCCTCCGTCAAATCCTGGCGCAGCGGACTTCCACCCTCGATCTCCGATAGCGCGCGGGCGCCGGCTTCGCCGGCGCCTGGCCTCTCTTCATCCGGCGGCACTTTCTTTTTCCTGTAACATGGCGCGACCTGAACAAGCGACCACCCATGGAGTCCGATGGACCATCAGCCCGAAATGCACGACGGCGCCGTAACACTCATTCGCCACGTTGAAGAACATGGCGGCACGGACGACGCCCTCGTCATTCTGGAAATTATTCTGGCGTGCACGCACCCCGACTTCGTCATGTCCCCGGCGAGTGCGGCCTTTTTGCCTGCCGACCTCCGCGAGGCCGTCGCCGACTTTGTGCGAACTGTCTTGCTTGAGGGACTATCAGAGGCGCAGCGTGGTTCCCTGTTTTCCTGGGCCCAGCGCAAGATGATGGCGGGGCCCGGAGCGCCCCGCGCGTAGGTCAAGCAGCTTCTTGCAGCGCCGGCGACTCAGCCGACTTGGATGGCTCGCTGTCGCTTTGCGGCTTGGATGGCGTACCGGTCTCGCCGCCCTTCGGCGCCTCGACCTTCAACAGCTTGCGCAACGCCGTGAGCGCAGACGTCCACTGTTCGATCGGCACCGCGTCCAGCTTCTCAGTACGCAAAAGCGCGGCGATCGCCTTCTGGTTCCGCTCCAGGGCCTTGCGTTCTTCCTCTCGTTTCTTCGCAACCAGCATGTTCAGCTTTTGCTGGGCTGCTGCAATTTCCTCGTCAAGTGACTTCGCTTTCTTCTGTTTCTGGTTTTGGGTCGTATCGCTCATTGTTGGCCTCGATTGATTGATGGAGCCGAACCGTCCGTTTGGCCTCGGCGTGATTTTCATTTTAATCACAACCTGCGCACTTGTGTATGTCGATTCGATCGAATCGATTTGGTCAGGATTTACGATTTTGATCGTTTTCGTTCGTATCGTAGTCTCCTGCATTCGGGCGTCTCCCCTACGGGGCCGGGCTCGGCGTGCTACGCATCGAGCCCGCTACGCGGTCTCGACCCTTCGGGCTTGATCCCTGACGCCTCCGCGCCTCCGGCGCTGCGCGCTTCGCTTGCCGCAGACCAGGTCTCGACCGATCGCGGCGCCGGCAGCTTCGTGGCCGTCCCGCCGCTCCCGGCCACTTCCCGGACTTCGGCTATCTTGGCCCGATCCGGGCGCGGTGACGCTGAGGCGCACCGGCGCCGCCGACCAGGTCCTGGCCGATCACGGTGCCGGCGGCTTCGCCGCCGTCCTGCCGCTCCCGGCCACTTCCCGGACTTCGGCTACCTTGGCCCGGTCCCGGCGCGGTGACGCTGACGCGCACCGGCGCCGCCGACCAGATCCTGGCCGATCACGGCGCCGGCGGCTCCCGGCCACTTCCCGGACTTCGGCCACCTGGCCCGATCCGGGGCGCGGTGACGCTGACGCGCACCGGCGCCGCCGACCGGGTGCTGGCCGATCACGGCGCCGGCGGCTTCGCCGCCGTCCTGCCGCTCCCGGCCACTTCCCGGACTTCGGCACCTGGCCCGATCCGGGGCGCGGTGACGCTGACGTGCACCGGCGCCGCCGACCGGGTCCTGGCCGATCACGGCGCCGGCGGCTTTGCCGCCGTCCTGCCGCTCCCGGCCACTTCCCGGACTTCGGCTACCTTGGCCCGATCCGGGGCGCGGTGACGCTGACGTGCACCGGCGCCGCCGACCAGGTCCTGGCCGATCACGGCGCCGGCGGCTTCGCCGCCGTCCTGCCGTTCCCGGCCACTTCCCGGACTTCGGCTACCTTGGCCCGGTCCCGGCGCGGTGACGCTGACGCGCACCGGCGCTGCCGACCAGGTCCTGGCCGATCGCGCCTGGTCAACGCTGACGGCGGTGGAAGCGGCGCCGCGGTATCCAGCCCACGGTTCGGCTGGCGCCGACCCGTGCGGATCATGTACGACTTGCCTACGTTGCACTCCGGCAAGGAGGCACTACTTCAGCGCTGGCAGGCCGGTTCCCGTCCTGCCAGCGAAGGTCTGACCGGTGGGACGCGATCCGGTGTCCCGGACCCCGTCCCAGAAATGAAAAAGGTGGGGGTAGAGACCCCCACACCCCCCTTTAAAAGAACACACATTACGCACGAAACGTGCTGCGTACAGAACGGCGTTAACTAACTGATCCTAAAGCATAAAGTCTGTTTACAGCCGAGAATCAAAACCACCCCGCGCATCTCTTGAAACCCAATACATGTGGTAAATCAGGGCATTACCTTGTTTTCAATTGATTGCGAGTGGACGAAAGTATAATATTTAATTTAAATTGACTTTTTGGGAGCGTCCGATGAAGACTATTCCTGTTGGTACCCGGCTCGATGTGGACCTGCACAAGGCGTTTGAGGAGGAGATGAAGCGGCGCGGACAGGACAAAGCGGAGCTCTTGCGCACCTTCATCCGCGACGGCTTGGCCCGCTACGACTCATATTCCGAGCAGATCATGCAAACCCAGCTCTCGATCCTGGAGCACATGAAAAAGCTCCAGGAGATGATGGGCGCAGCACTCCATCTGAACGTCGAGCAAACAGTCTTGAGCTTGCGCCAGGGAGCCAACGAAACGCCAGAGGCATACAAAGAGCGTCTTATGACCGAAT
Source organism: uncultured Massilia sp. (assembly GCA_963529995.1). Classification (GTDB taxonomy): domain Bacteria; phylum Pseudomonadota; class Gammaproteobacteria; order Burkholderiales; family Burkholderiaceae_D; genus Telluria. Next base: position 4,692 of record CAUSCY010000010.1, read on the forward strand.
ACCGAAAAACGGTATTTGAGGCCCTCGGTAAGGGCGGACGGATAGCATCGGTTGCCGCCGCGAGGACGGCGAAGGCAAAGGTTGGCCATGATCACTGATCTCCCCGGTTTCGTGAGCGTCAACAAGCTTGAGTCGCTTCCAAGTGGCCGCTACTTTGTGGTCGAGTCCATTTATCAACCCGCCGCCGATTCGTCGGCTTTGGTGACCATGAGCGAGATCCTCACTGTTGCGGAAAACAGGACTGTCGCCGTCGACTTGCAGGTCCTGACAGACGAAGGCGAGCTTCGTTTCCGCGACTTCTGTTTGAGCGCCAGCGGTGCCTGGAGTGACAGCTATGGCGCAACTGCATGGAAGCTTCAGGACTTACTTCCGTCTGAGTTGGCGAAGTACACGTTGACGTCGCGTCAGGGAACCGTCGTCGATCATGACGGACATGGCAACCTGCTTCAAGTGCCGGCGAAGGAGCAAAATAATGGCGCGTAACATCGCAGCGACAAATGCTGGTGTAGGCCAGGCGAGCGTGTCCACGCGAGTCAAACTGACAATCCAGGCGGCCAAAAAGTGCTTGGTCTTCGGGACTTTTCCACTGTTCGTCACGCCGATCGCATATTGGATTTCTGCCGCCTCGCCTCAGGAGTTCGACGTCGCAAAATTGTACGTTGAAGGAAAAGTGCTGGACGATACGGTTCCAAGGAAGTGGCGTATTCGCGATCTGGACGGTACCCGTAAGATTGTCAGCGTCGACGCTGAAGTCGGTCCGCCGGTCCAGTACATCGCGGCGAAGGATTTACCTTCTTTGATGGGTGAGCGGTGGGAACCTGCACGGGACTTCCGACGAACCGTATTGATCGCGACCGGTGCTGGCATTTTGGGCTACTTCGCGGTCTGGCAGCTCTTCGTTTTCCGTGGGCGACAGCAGCAAGCAAATAGGCGCATCCGCGGTGCGAGAGACATCGTTACCGCTGCCGAGCTTAGTCAGCTCGTGCGCAAGATTGGTCCATCAGGATACCGTCTGGCGCACGTGCTGCTGCCGCGCGATGCGCCGATGCGCGGGATTCTTGCGATCGGGGCGCAGGGTAGCGGCAAGTCGATGGCGATCCATGACCTCATGCAGCAGGTTTTCCGCAATAAGCGCAAAGCGGTGATCTATGACCAGAGTGGAGAATTTTTCAGGGCGTACTATCGGCCCGGAAAGGATATATTCTTCAACCCGGCATTTGAAGGCTCGATCGCCTGGTCGATCTTCATGGAGATGAAGAATCGATACGACTCCAGTTCTCTTGCACAGGCATTTCTGCCACCGAAATCGACGGCCGGAACGGTTGGCGCCAACAGCTTTTTCGAGGATGCGGCGCGCGCCCTCTTCTCGGTAATCCTCTTGCGCCTGACCGAACGAGGCGCGGTCAACACGAAGGACATTGCGGAGGCTTTCCTGGAAATGCCCGAAGATGAGATGAACCTGCTCATTCAGAAATCGGTGGCGAGCTCCGCTATCGGAGGGGACTCCAAGGGCCAGCGACAAGGCGTGATCAGCTCGATCTCCATCTACCTCGACGGCATTGCATCGGTCAATGAAGGCAAATGGTCGATGTCCGAGTTTCTCGATCGCGACGATGATGTGCGCCTGTTCATTTTCGGCACGGACGACACGAAAGCGATGTTTGTCCCGCTGTACCGGCTGCTGCTCCAGGTCGCTTTCAACGCAATCGCGGCCCGGCAGGAAGTTGTGCATCACGACCGATATTGGTTCTTCTTGGACGAAGTGCACACCTTGGGTGACATCAAGGTCGACGAACAATTGGCCACCTTGCGCAAGTTCGGTGTATCGATCGTCGCCGGCACCCAGGTCGACAGCCAGTTTGTCACGAGCCTGGGCAAGGACCGCGCCGAGTCTGCCATGAATGGATTCAATACGCTGCTGCAGCTGGCGATGAACGATGCCGAAGCGAAGGAACGCGCCGCGAAACGATTTGGTAAAGCGGAGACGGAAACGATCTCGCAGAACCAGGCCGTTGCAGTCGTTGAGCAGCGCGATGGCGCGGGTCTGGTAATCAACGAGCAGGAGAAGTGGGCGGTCATGCCGGCGACGTTCGGTCAGCTCTCTCCTTGTACCGGTTTTCTAAAATTGTCCGGTGACTTCCCCGTCGCCGCGGTCGACTACTCGGCATGGCTCCGCAGGAGGTTTTGGATCCTTCCTGCACGAATCGAATCGTTCGCGAAGCGGAACGAGAACCCGCCGCGGGATGCACGCTTCAAGATCTCGCGCCCGGTCCTCCCAAGCGGCGAAAGCGCGTTCGATGGCGTGCGCCGTGAGGCCGAGCAAGCGCGAATCGAAGCGGAGCGCAAGAAGAAGGAAGAGCAGGAGCAGCAACAAAAGCAGCAAGCGAACGAACAGCAAGCCGCGGACGGCGTGATCGACGTCTCGATGACCTCCGCATCTACGGAGGTGGCGACGCCGAATCCGCACCGTGAAATCGACCTGGGGTTCTAATCATGCTGGCGACCGAACCGACACTTATCCGACGTGCTATCAATACTTTGTTCATGGGTGCGCTACTGGCCGCTACGGCCGCTTACGTGTTTCGCGCTGAAGTCACCGATGCCGTCACGGACGGTCTCAACAAGAATGACGCAGCAGTAAAACGCGTGTGGGATGATGGGGTCCGGGGCAGGATGAGCCTGCGGCCACAGACGAACGATCCTGCATTCCTGCAGGTTTCCGGGCTGCGTGCCGGCGCAGCCACCCAGGTGGGTGTTCCCATTTCGTTCGATTTGACGAACCTGGGCGACGCGAACGATTTTCCTAACATCGCCGTCTTGACGGTGGATGCGTCTGGCCGGCCCCTGCGCAAGATCCTGTTTTCACCCGCAGATTACAACCATGGTAAGCGCTTCGAAAGGGAGCGCGTCGAGCTTCTGGTCCGTCCTCGGCCGGATGAGCGTAGTTTCACCGTTCAAGCGTTTTACGGGGAGCGCCCATGATCGGACTCTACAAGCTGGGCAGCAGTGACGACGCAGCACGCTATCACGATAATGCGCTCAAGTCGGATGGCCCGGCTCACGACCGCGCCGACAACTATTATGTTAACGAGCAGGCCAACTTGACCTGGCAGGGGAACGGCGCCGAGGTGCTCGGTCTTGCGGGTGAGACCGTGACCAAAGAGCAGTTCGTCAAATTCCTGGACGGCGAGATCACCAACCCGGCAACGGGAGAGGTGCAGGACCTGTCGGCGAATTCGCGAGGGGATGAGCGAAGGCTCGGCTACGACATGACGATTTCGGCGCCGAAGAGCGTTTCCATCGTCGGGCTGGTCGGGGGCGATGAACGGGTAGTGCAGGCGCACGTCGACGCAAACCGGGTTGCGATGAAATGGCTCGAAGAGCACGGCGCCCAGGTCCGGGTAAAGGATGAAAATGGGCAGAACCAGTTTAAGCCGACGGGAAACCTGCTTTACGCCACGGTCCAGCATGAGACCAGCCGCGAGAACGACCCCCAGCTCCACAATCACAACGTCGTCGTGGCGGTCACATATGACCACGACGCACAAAAGTGGCGTTCGCTGACCAACGACGAGCTTTTCCGAATTCGCACCCAAGCGGACACCATTTACAAAGCGGAGCTCGGGCGCAATCTCCGGGAAGCGGGGTACGAGATTGCATACCGCGAAAACGGCATCGACTTCGACATCAAGGGCGTGGAGGGTCCACACCTGGAGGCATTCAGCCAGCGCACCAAACAAATGCGGGAGGCGCTCGAGGCGCGCGGTATCGATCCCGACAGCGCATCGCACCAAGCGCGCCAGTCCGCCGTGCTGGCTACTCGCGCCCGCAAGGTCGACCTCGAGCGCGATTACTTGCGCGAAATCTGGGAGGAGAAAGCGCGTGAGGCCGGCCTCGATCTTGCCGCTATCGTTGACAAGGCGAGGAAGGCCGGACCGCAGCTGGTATCCGAGGAACAGCTTGCCCGAGATGGCGTCACCCGCGCCGTGAAACACCTTTCTGAGCGTGAGCAGGCCTTTCCGGTGTCGAAGCTGGAGTCAGAAGCTGTCTTCTTCAGCCACGGTGCCGGCGTAAACGCGATCAAACATGCAATCGAGGACCGTAAGGAGGACCGCTCACTGGTCGACCGCGCCGGCAAGGGCACACCGCAGCTAACGACGTCCGCGGCGATCGCCAACGAGCTCACGCTGCAGGACACGATCCGGAAAGGGAAGGGCAAGGGTATCGCGCTGGTGCAGACCCGTGACGAGTTCAACCAGTTGCTGGACCGCTTCGAGCAACGAAAGACGGCCGAGACCGGGGCGCCCTTCAAGCTGTCGCTGGAGCAGGTCAACGCCGCGCGCAATGTCCTAATGCATGAGGACAAGTTCCAGGGCATCCAGGGCGATGCCGGTACCGGAAAGACCGCGGCGCTGGAATTTGTGCAGGAGGTGGCACGTGAGCGTGGCTGGGAGACGCGCGGGATCGCGACATCGACCACCGGTGCTCGTGAGCTGGAAAAGGCCACGGGAATCAGCAGCCAGACCGTAGCGGCTTTCCTCACGGAGCGGGACGAGCGGATCAAAATGCTGCAGGGCGAGCTACGCCAGCTCGAGGTGGAGTTCGCGCATTCGCCCGGCACGATTCCGCAGGTCAAGCGTGTTGCGAAGCGCGATCTGCACCTGGAGGGGAGTGGATTCGGTCCCGGCCGTTATGTTTTCGATTCGAAAAGCGGTGAGGTGCTGAAGGCCGAGACGGGCGCGTGGCATCCGCTGAACACGCTAGGGATCAAGCTGCAGGACGCTGGCCAAGCGCGGCGCGCCGGCGGCGAGGAGCAGCTGCAGCGGGCGGAAACGTTTGGTGATCGCTTTCGCGCACGCGCCTCGCAGACGGCCGGCAACGTGCAGGAAGCCGTCGGGCGCAGCCTGGCCAGCTATGAAGTGGTCGACCGCCCAGAGGCCAAGGCTGCGCGAGCCGAACACCGGGAGCAGAACGTACAGGAGCGAGCGCGTCTACGCTCGTACCTGACCAAGACGGCCCAGATCGAAAATCTGCTGGCCACCGGTAATGCCGAGGGCAAGCCCTTCCTGGTGGTCATGGACGAATCGTCGATGACTGGCGCCAAGGACTCCGCTCGCATATCCGAGATCGCGCGCGACATGGGCGCGAGGGTAGTCTTGCAGGGCGATACGAAGCAACACGGGTCCGTCTCGGCTGGCCGGGCGTTCCTGCAGACCCAGGAAGGCGGGATCAATCTTTCAAAGATCGAAGAAACGAGGCGGTTCGACAACGCGACCGCGCAGCAGAAGAAGGCGATCGCCGAGATGAAGCAAGGCCGCTTCGCGCCTGCCCTGCAAGCGCTCGACACGACGCTTACGAATGACCTGTACGCTACCACCGCGGAACGCTTCATCGAAAACCGCAAACAATTACTCAGCGAGGGCATCACGGACCCGAAGATCGGCGTGGTGGCCATTACCAACGAGGACCGCAAGGAAGCGAACAAGGCTATCCGCGCGGCGCTGCGCGAAGAAGGTGTCATCAGCGGCCCAGACCACAAGAAGCAGCACCTGGACGATCCTAAGCTCACTGGACAGCAATACCAGTTCGTCCCGTCGCTCGCCCAGGAAAAGGTCGACCGGCTGACCGCCTTGAAGGACTACAAGAGCCTCGGGATTGCGCGCGAGGAGATGCTGACGGTAGTCGAGTACGATCTCAACCGCAACCGCCTGGTCCTGCAGCGCGAGAACGGCAAGCTGGTGGAAATCGATCCGTCGAAGCACGCCAGGTTTAGCTTTGGCAGGATGGAAGAACGTGTGTACGCGGTGGGGGACACCATCGAGGCGCGAGCGAATATCGGCCGCCTGAAGGATCCGGACCGCATCGCCAACGGCACCCGGGGCGTGATTGAGCAGATCGACGGGAACGGCGCACGGGTGCGCTGGCAGGATGGCCGCGAGTCTTCGATGACCGACCGCCAGCTGCGCTACGTTGACCATGCGTATGCGCATACCTCGCACAAGGAGCAAGGGGTCACCAACCACCGCGAAATCTTCCTGGTCAGCCCAAAGGGTGCTTTCTGGCTAAACCGGGAGGCCAGCTACGTGGCCGCCTCGAGGGCCAAGCAAAACACGGAGATTGTCACGACCGAAGAGGGGCGGGAAGAAATGCTCAAGAATGCCGGCAAGGAGCCGGAGAAGACAACCGCGATTGACATCGGCCGCAACGTATCGCTCGATCGCGTGCAGGTACGCGAGCAGACCCAGAGGCCGGTGCGCGAGCGACAGCAAGAACGTTCCGGCCCAGAGCTGAGCCTGTAACGGATAGGATCCCGGCGCGTCGGGATCCTGCTTCAATGCAGTGCATACGACGCGGATTTGCAACTAACAGACATTTACCACACTCCACCCCAACAACAGTCACCAAGCGACGAGGCGGGCGCCGCGGCCCTGCAGCGGATCCGAACCGCTTGGCACATCAGCCACACAGGCCGTACCGGTTCCGACTGGACGGGATCAGGGCGCTGAAGGACCATCACCGTGTTTTGAACGCGCCTTCACAGGTGGCATATCGTCTCCAGGAAGGCCTTGGACGGGTCGGGGCACTCGAAGGCGCAACCGATCGTTTTCCGCGCGCAGAGCATCGTTTTCGCGGGCCAGCGCGGCGTTGCGGTTGTTGGCCTCCTTCAGGTAGTCCTGGGCTTTCTCGACGTCTTCAACGCGGTTCAGCATGCGTACCAGGGGCGTCCATTCCGCATTTAGCGCCGGCTCATGGCGCCAGTTGTCCTCCTCGCGGTATTTGAGCAGGACGTGGCCGCACACAACGTTCAGTGAGGAGCGATCACCAACCTCGATTAGGCCCCAGCGCGCCGGCAGCTCTTCAGGGGAGATAAGGCCGGCGGGTACCATGAAGTATCGATAGGTGCCCATGCCCAAAGAAGGATCAATGCGGTGGGGCTTCTTGCGATCAGCGAGAAAATCGGCCCGGCTTACCTTGACCTCGACCACCACCGAGGCTTCTTTGAAGACCGCAGCGCGGAAACCGATGGCGTCCGGTGTTTCCCCTTTCCAATCAGCACGGCATTCCGAAAATGCGACTTGGCATCCTAGACCAGATCGACTAGCCGGCCTTTGCAACCACTTTACGGCCAGGTCGCATAGTTGACGATGCGTGAGGGGCATGTGGATTTTCCTTTTAAGGGAGAGCGGCCGATACTTCCGCGCGGCGAGATGCGAGGTGATCGCGTGCCGCCGCGACCTGTCCAGGTAGGTGTGGGTTCCACCGTCTGTAGAAACCTGTACGAGACGAGCGGACGTACCGTAAGCGGTATTAATTAGTACGTCCAGCCATTTCTGTGACGGATCACGGATATGAAGCGTACTGGCAGTGTAAAGTCGAGCTCAGGCGAGGGCGCCCCCGACGGTCGCACCGGCACGTGAAGCCTGCAGCGCAGAGTCGCGAGCGCGATTGACGGCCTCGCGCAAGGTTGCCGCTTGCTTCGACGAGGCAATTCCGACGACGACCTGCAGGTGAGGCAACGGGATATGCATATCGCCGAATACAACCACGCGAGACGCCCTCGAAATCAGGCGGTTGGCGACGATCGACGCGGCCAACATGTCGCCGCCGAGTCCGACAACGCATTCTCCGGTCGGGAGCGTTACGCACAGGTCAAGCGGACGGATCGATTGGCGAACAGCACTTTCTAGACCTTCCATTGCATGACCAACAGCGACATGACCGTGGCAAAGCTGCATCGCCTCACGGTTGATCAGCCTGACGAGCACGACGCATTCAACGTGCGCAGGGACATCGTCGTCGAGCGAAGGACAGCCTGCGCCGGCACGCTCCAGGTCAACCCACCGGCCCGGATGGCATCCGAGCAGTACCCTGGCGAGGACATGCGAGAAATGTGCGGACAGCTCGACCAGTTGGTCGAGGCGGTTACGGTCTATGAGGAGTAGCACCGCGTCGGTGTCGGCGCGTACGCTGGCGGCGCTCGCCATACCCAGCAATACCTCGGAGACACCGACGAGCGCGCCCCGTTCGAAGGACGCCGTGGTTTCGCCGTTGCTTACCACCAAGGCGCCTTGGATTGGAATGATCAGGAGTGGCTCCCCGGATCGCGACGGTTCTAGCGTTTCGCCGGCGCTGAGCGAGACGACAGGCGCCTCGCTCAGCGCCTGGGCTGACGGGTCGATGTCGTCAAAAAGACCAAGGCCGCCAATGGAATAAGGGGACCACTGCAGAAGGCTGGCGTGCCTCATTCAAGCCTCGCTTTCCATTGCGGGAAGCGGGGTCTGCTTCCGATACGGTTTTGGCGGCGCCGCTGGCGGGAAGGCGGGCATCTCGCCGGAATCGAGTTCCCACTTCACCGACGGCAGCTTGCTGCCCTCGATCAGCTTGTCCATCTCCTTGCGGTAGGTGTCACTGGCGCCAGGCGGCACGATATACACGGCGGTCGGCTGGGGTTCGGTGTCCGACAGGACGGCCGCGGCCAGAGGACTGGTCGACGCCAAGTTGTACCGGAGGCCCTTCACGTAACGCTGCTTCTTATCGCCCAGCATGCCGAGCAACATCAGTTCGAACTGGTTTTCGAACGGCACCCAGCCTGGCGACACGACCATCAGGGCGATCTCCTCGAACGACGGTACGCCTGTATGGCCGACTCCGACGGTGGCGATCGCCATGAGGTGAACGCCATTATCGCCGTTTGAGCTCCACAGCTCGATCTCGGTCGCAAAGCGCTTCTGCAGGCGCTTATGGATATCCTCGTTCATCATGAAGTCGCAATCCGGCACATGCTTGAAGCGGATCTTGAATCCATATCGTGCCGTGCCGATTTCGGCCACCTCGCCGATCACGATCATCAGCTGCCGTGTTTCCTTTAGAGGTGCTGCCGCCTTCGCCATGCGGGCCATGCGCCGTTGCGCGATCTCGGCCTTCTTGTCCTTGTCGAACGGTTCGGGAATGTAAAGCCGCTCGACCAACGCGCTGCCCTTTGTCATCTTGTTCTCGGCCGCCAGCAGCAGGTACTTGCGGATGACGGGCCAATGCCGCTTGCCTTCCATCGCCGGCGACCAGCGATTGAAGCCGGCCTGCTCCCAAAGGTAATGCAATGTGCCCCGCAAGGTCAGCTTGTTGCCATCGGTCTTGACGCTGTCCTTTTCGGACGTGCCGGGGGAAGGCGCGGCTTTTCCCGCTACCTTGGTCAGGGAGAAGCCCAGCTTCAGCGTGGTCAGGCCCTCGTCCGCGTTTTCGTCGATAGCATTACCCATCAGCTGGCCAAGCCCCGACAACTCGGCCGGCGGCTCGTAGGAATCGCAATGTGGCGCGTGGTCAGGGCCTGTGTTCGGCATGCGTTTGACGGCAAATTTACCCGTGACCCTGGCGATATACATCTCGACACCGCCAGGCCGGCAGTCGCAGAAGGGACGAACCTTGGTCCCGTAGACCGATGCCAGTGCAGCGGTAAGGGCCGGATCGGACATTTCGAACAGCTGGTCGTGGATGCGAAGCATGTCTGCTCCTCAGTTGATGATTGCGATGCCGATGAAGATGAAGAGGATGATGAAGGCCGCCCAGTTCAGGGCACGCGCGCCGCGTTGCGTCAGGCGCTGAAGTTTTCGGGAATCGTCGTCCATGGTGACTCTCACTTTCGCGCGCGAAAGTTACTGTTGGGCGCAGGCCGTCGCCGCCTGGCATTCGGCCCAGATCGCCAGCCGCTGCTGGTAACTCTTGGCGCGCGTCGTTTCCACTTCCTCGACCGTGGTCCCGACGCCGCCGGCCGCCGCGATGGCTTGTGCTAGGGCGCCCTGTTCGCTGGCCGGCGTTTTCGGATTGCGATAGGCGATCACGATTTCGCCGACATGCCCCGCGTTGTCCGTCACGCGCCGAATCTCGATTTCTGAATACCCGGCGTAGTCGAACTCGGGCAGGGGTAGCGGAAGCAAGGCGCTACTTGCCCCGCCCGTCAGTTTTGCGATGTCCGAATACAGCGTGCTGTACTGGGAGAGGTTAACCGCGTCGACGCCGAACTTGTCCACGCCGAATTTCGCGACCGCAGCTGTTGCAAGCACGTTCACGGCCTTTTTGGCGGTGACGCGCGACGCGAGGGTGGCCGGATCGCCGTCCTTGATTACGGACGCGCGGAAGTACTGGTTTTGTGCCCGGACGAAGTCGGCCATTTGGCCTGGTTCAAGCTTGACCGGGCCGCTGACGAAATAGACGTGGGAACCCTTGTTGCCAAAGCCGCTGCCGGCCATGATCTTGAATACCTCGTCCGACAGCGGCGTTGAACGCTTCTCGCGGAACAGTCCTCCCGAGCTCGGAACGACCTTCGTGCCGGCGGCATCGATGTATTGGAAGCCGAAATTCTTGGATCGCAGACCATCCAGGGAATATTCCGCAGTGGTCTTGTTGGGGTCCCAGTTGTCGATCGGCCGGACCACGATGACATGGGTGTCGCCGACATCGAAATGGGCGGGAGCGGCGAGGGCGGCGACCGGTAGGACACCGGCGACCAGGAAAGCAAGAGCGCGCATAGTCAGCCTTTCAGGTTGAGTTTGGTACGGATCACTTCGCAAGCTGCCGCCTGCTTTGCGAACGCGGCAACCTTTGACGTTTCAGACGCCAGACTACTTGTGCAACTGTTAATGCTCGAGCTTGAAGCGTCAAGCTTTTCTTTCAAGCTGGCCACTTCTCCCTGGAGCGATTTGACATTTCCCTGCGCTGTAGTCAGCTCGCCTCGCAGCTGCTCGAGCTGGGCCGAATAGGCGCTGCGCTGGTGGAAGTACGCGACAACGAGGGCGACGAGAATCGCTGCAACGGCCGTGATTGCCAGGATGGCACGTCGACGGCGCGGCCGCTCGAGCGTGATGTTCGGGGAGGAATCGAAGATCTTCATCATGCACCTTTCGTTAGATTACGGGTTGGTCGGTGGAGCAACTGGAGCGGTGCCAGGCGGGTAAGCGAGGCCGTTGCCGGGGTTCTGCAACGCGCCCTGGTTCGTGTTCTGGATGACCGGGGTGTAGTTGCCCTTGATGTTCGTTGGCAGGTTGGCCTGGGCCTCCTCCAGTAACTTGCCAGTGAATTCGCTGAAATCGATCCGGGTGAAGTCCAGCTGGCTGACCTGTTCCGGCGTGAGGCCCGAGCAGTCTTCGATGTTCATGCCCATTTGCGACTTACCTTGCGTATTGATGATCTTGGCGAGGACGGAGTTGAACGAGCAATAATGCTGCCTGCGCTCGACGCAGCTGAATAACACCTTCTTGCTGCACTCTTCCCGCACGAATACGGTCAGGTTCGCGCCTTTGTGCATCTGGAAGATGTTTTCTTCTTCGCTGCATTGTGCGAGCGACATCAGGTACTGCAGGGCCAATTGGGCAGCGAAGACGTAGGGGTTGAAGGTGACAAAGCCTTCGCCGGCAGAGAAGCCAAAAGTCCCGGAGAGATCCATCGTCCCTGGCAAGGCCGTTGCCATATCGAGAGTCCCGGTACCGTACGTGAAGCCATATGCGCTTAACGTCATGCCTTGCGAAGCGAAGTTTGTTCCGATCGCCTGTCCAAAGCCCGTGCCGGCGTCCTGCAGCACGACGTTTTCCGCGTTCTGGACCGACAGCAGCAAGCCCGTCGAGAAATATTCGACGTTCTGGTACATTGCGTCGAAAACGTAGGGCGACGCCGTGTCGACAAGCTTTTCGCCTGCGTACTTCGCTACACTGAATGCCGCGTTCCCAGCCATTTTCTGCATGAAGCCACGATTGGAAGTCGCGCCCGGTGTACCAGTGCAGCAATTGCGCAGACCGAAATATCCCTTCGTGCATGACTCGGCGACACCGTTGAAGACGGTCTTGTTCGGCTCGGCGTAGACCTGCGTCTCACGCGCGATTTCCATTGCCAAAGCTGCCTTCACGAACGTGTTGTTCTGGTTTGCCGGAGTAGTCATGGAACTGGTGTCGAAGAGATTGCCCGAGCACTGGACCTGCGCGCTTGTCTCGGCCGGGTGCGTCATGCACTTGTACGTGAAGTTCCAGGCCGTGCATTCCCCTGTTTCCGCCTTGTGATCGGTACAGACGCTGCCGACGACCGAACAGGCCGGGTTGTTCTCGTAGGGCGTGCAAGAATTCGTTGGCGTCGGGTTGTCGCACGCGTACTGGTACGAGTATTTCCAGCATGCCTGCGGGATTGAGACTGCACCGGTGGGTGCCGGAGCTCCGGCCAGGCAAACTAGCTGGCCGTCCGTAAGGGTCTTGCATGGCGTCGAGTCAATGCAGGTCTGCGAACCGGGCACCAGGCTGCAGGCGCCCGCTGGATAAGACTCGGCCCATGCCGGCGCTTGGATAGCACAAGCCGCGGCGACAGCGGCAGCGATTTTCCGGATCATTTCGGGGCTCCCAGCGGTATGCCCGCGCTTTGTTCGTACGGCAGGCAGTTGTCGATCCAGTGCGTTTGCACGAGTACGTTCTTGCATTGGTTGCCTATCGGAGTCGTGCCACCCGGGCAGGAATAGCTGAGTGCCGCATTACTTGTCGTCGTCGATTCGCACAAGGCGCCGTTCAGGGTCTGCCCAGCCGGGCAATGGTAATTGGGAACGGCAGGCGTGCTATCGCTCGACACGCAGTCGGTACCCGACAGCGTCCCGGACGAGCAGCTGTACACCGGCGTGGCAGGGCCATTTGCATCGATGATGCAGTTAGAACCGGAGAGGGTGCCTTGCGTGCACTGGTAATTGATGGTCGCGGTCGTGGTGGTGACGCAGCTGGTGCCCGACACGGTGCCGCCATTTGGGCAAGATGTCGTCCCCGTCGCCGGCCCCGTGCAGATATAGCCGATGATGGAACCCATGTAGTTGCAAGACGCACCAGGCACCGGCGAGCCTGACCCAAATTGACAGGTGTTGTTCCCGACCGATACCGACCCCGGCCAGCAGGTATAGGTGATCGTCCCACTGTAGGAACTGACACATTGGTCGCCGTTGAGCGTGCCCTGCGAGCACGAATACGTCGTATTGGCCGGTACCGAAGCCTGGCCCGTACACGTGGTTCCAGATAGCGTGGCTCCGCTTGGGCATGTATAGGAAAGCGAGGCGGGGGAGGTGCTGCTGGTCATACACAGCGTGCCCGACAGCGTACCGGCTGGACACCAGTACGATACGGACGCTGGGCTAGTCGTCGTCCGCACACAGTATTGCCCTTGCAGCGTTCCCACCGCACAGGAGTAGTTCGGCGTCGCCGGCGAATAGCTGGTGGTGATTGCGACGGCCAGTTCCTGCGTGCAGACGTGAGCGTCGGTGCTGACGGTCTTGTTGCATTGGTTTGTCTCGTACTGCGCCGGCTTGGTGATGATCGGCGTCGACACGCAGTTCTGCGGTGTGACCGCAGACGCATTGTTCTGTGCGCCCTGGGTCAGGTGGAAAACAGAATCGTTGGCAGTGATCGCATTCTGGTAACCGAAATTCGAGAGTCCGCCACCGTAGGTGTCCGTGCAGTTGACGCCCGGGTTTGTCGCCACGCCGGTAGCGCCGACGACCTGGAGCTGCGAGTTGTTGAGCGGGACGCAGTCCTTGTTCATGAACTTCACCGCCGCGCATTCCTGGTCGGCGATCGGATCGCCGGTGGGCACGTAGTTTTTGCAGTTGAGAATCTTGTTGTTGCCCAGGCCAGAGAGCGCACCCTGGGCGCCCGAAATGTTGTACAGCGGCGAGCTAGTGAGCGGGGACGAGAATGCGCCCAGGCCGGACGGCGTGCTCGTCGGTATCGCGCTCGAGCCAGCTGACCAGGCTGCAGGGTTGACGCCGGACGGATTGACGATCTGACTCGCGGACTGAGGGGCAAGCGATTCGGCGAACGCCTTACCGTCGGACAGGGTCGCCGCATTCTGTGCGGTCGCCATGGTATGTGCCGCGCACGCCATGTACAGCGCAGCGACGAAGCGCAGCATCTTCATTTGGTCACCCCGCCTTTTTTGGGCCGAGGGGCGAACTGCGCCTTGAACTGGTCCCCCGTCATGCTGCCGCCCTCGACCGCTTTGGCGATCGCCGCCCTGATCTCGGGAGTGTCGACCGGGAAGGTTCCGTCACTGCACTGGGATTCTGCCGCCACCAGCGCGGTAGATCCCTTGCACGAGCGCAGCGGTGGCGTCCCGTCGTCGCACACATTCATCTGTCCACCGAACTGCGGCCAATAGGTGTTGCTGGAAGCCTGGAAGAGTGCGTAGCCGACCCGGCCGCATCGGGGTTGCGACGCAAAACGTGAGATGCGAACGAACGCTACCGTGACATCGCCCTGACTTTTGGTTTGCTGCTGGATTTTCTGGGCGACCAGTTGCGCACCCCGCGATTCCGGCAGCGCGGTGCTGGCGCCGCCGTAGCGCAGGGCCTGTACCAGCGGGCTGTCGGGATACATTTGCGCGTGCGCGGCTACGTGCAGCGTAACCGCCAACGATACAGCGAGAGAGCGCTTCATTTGGCGTCCTTCATGACGGTTGCGTAGAGGTCGGCGTCCGACTGCGCGAACGGCAGATACGGTACGCTCCAGGCATGGTGAAATCGGTCGTTGCGACGCAACTGCTCGAGCGCGCGCGTTTCCGCAAGCACGAACGACGTGATTCCCTGCACCACGTTGTCGGTGCTCTTGCGATCCGCATTCGCAGTGCTGGTGTCGTAGCAGGTACGCGCGAGCGCTTTGATGTCGAAAGAGCCGGAAGCTGTCCGGAGGCGATTGACAAGCCGATACTTGCAGTAGAGTTGAGCCTTGTCCGGTCCGGCGCGTTGCGTGATCTCTTCGAGCCACCGATACCCGTCAGGCGCACCGGTCGCGATCGAATCGCGAAGCAGCTTGATGCGGCGGTCCAATGGCATCTGGTTGTTGTATGCCGCGTTTGGGATGTTTGCGAGAGGGGAATAACAGGATTTACCAAATCTCGCTGCTGAATCAAGGTCGCCACTCCGATATTCGATGAAGGTAGCGAGGCCGCACACCCTATTGGACGCTTCACTACCAATCGATACCGCTTGGTGAATTAGTACACGCGCGGCTTCAGGATTGCTCGGCTGTCCTCTGCCGAAGTAAGCCAGGTTCGCCAGATTGAGGATGGCCGGCTGATAGTGTCTGGCTGCGGCCGCTTCGTAATGCGAGCGGGCAAGCCCAAGGTCGTGTGGTGCACCGAACAGTCCGTATTCGTACACGAACCCGCTGAAGTTCAAGGCTTCGGGAACACCGTCACGGCTGAGATTTAACAACCGGGTGAGCACCTCGTTGCGTTCCTTGCCTGTTCGAATCGGTACTTGGCGAATCAAGTTTATGGCTTCAGGGCCCCGTTTCGAAACCGACACGTACGTTCCATCAAATTTAAGAAAGACCCCAGATTGATACATTGATGGGAGCGTTGACCTGACTCGGTCGAGTATCGCTTTGTTCGCAGCCTGCTCTGCTGCTTTGTTCGCCTGAGCCATCGAGCCAGCCATCTGTTCGATACGGCCGGATTGGAGCAGGTCACGGTTCCACTGTACCTCTGGCGTAACAGGTGGATGCTGCGTTTTGCTAGTCTGCTGCTGGGCTGCTGCCGGTAGTGTGCCTCCAGTGACAAGCGAACACAGCAAACCAACAACAAGCACGGCGCCTCTGGAAGTACGTCTTGGAAGATTTACGGTAGGCATCTTCGCATCCAAAAAAGTCAATCCATATTAAGAATTATACGCGTGATAACTGCGATAAACTTAATTTAAATTGACTTTTTTTGGACCGATGCGTACGATCTTCATGCAGTTATGGCAATGCTTCTTCCCACCGAGACGGTCGACCCCATGATCGAATTCACCCTACCCGAGTACCCCGAACTGTTTGGCAATCGTCTCAGCGAAGACGAGCGCCTGGCGATGATGCCCATCACGACAGGCTCGAACCGCACTGTGGAGACGGTGCTGCTTCGTGCCTTCGCCTACGCAGTTGCCACCGGCGCTTCCGATGTGCACATTTCTGGCCACGACTGGCAGGGACTCGCCGTGGAGTTCGGCATTCGCACTCCGGTGGGGATGGTGAATTTCCGCTATGACGGCGACAACAACGGCAAGCATTTCCGGGCCAAGATGTTCGACTTGACGAACACGCCCCAGGGCGGCAGCACGCCTGATTTGATGTCGACGCGCTTTTCGCTGTCCTTCCCCGCGTGGTGGGTGAGGGAACAAGGTCTGCCGACCACCGGCGAGCAGCCCTACGACATCGACGTCCGGGTCGAATACGCGAAGACTTTCGACGGTTGGAGCTTCACCAGCCGTCTCATCAACCAGCAGACCGCCCCGACGCTCGAGCAGCTGCGTCTGCCGTATGCGCTTGAGGCATTGATCCGGCGCCTGATTTGCGAACCTAGCGGACTCATCCTTGCAACCGGGCCGACCGGTTCGGGCAAGTCGACCTTGTTGAACGCCATGTTGCGTTATCTGATCAATGGCCAGAACTCGATCGTGACCATCGAACACCCGGTTGAATACCGGTTGCGTGGTCCGGGCCCGATCAAGCAGATCGCCGTGCGCGGCGAGGTGACCTTTGCGAAGGCGCTTCGTTCGGCATTGCGGCAGGATCCCGACATCATCCTCATCGGCGAGATCCGTGACGTCGAGACCATGGACGTTGCGTTGAGCGCGGCCTCCACCGGCCACCTGGTGTTATCGACCCTCCACGCGAACGGCGCCACGGATGCAGCCTCACGCGCGCTGGACCTGTTACCCGACCGGACGCGCGACGCTGTGCGCCTGGCCGAATCGCTGAAGCTGATCATGGCCCAGCGCTTGATCTATAAATTCGAGTCGGAGCCAGCGCCGCGCGAGTTGGGCGTCTACGAACGATCCTGGCTTGAAGACAACGGGCTCGAACTTGCACGGCCGCTGAGCGAAACAACATCGCAGACGCGGGTCGGCAAGACGGCCCTCATCGAAGCTGTCGAGATCGACTATCCCATTAGCCAGGTCATCCGCGGCGACAGGTTCGATCCCGATGCCATGTATCGCCTGGGGTCGCGTCAACTCCAGTACGAAACCCTGGTCATGGCCGGGCTGCGTGCGGTGGAGCAGGGGACCGCAAAGCTCAGCGATTGCCGGACGAAGCTGGAAACGAACCGCCCGGCCGGCGCGACGCCGCCGTTGCGTACCGAACTGGCACGTCGCTTTGGCTTGACCTATCAGGAAGTCGCTCTCGGCATCGATACCTACATCGCCGAGAGGGAACTGAACAGTGCAGCAACACTCGACGATGTCTTTAAGAGGATGTTCAAGTGATGAAACGAATATTTGCCACGATCGCACTCGGCTTGACCTTTTCCGTGCACGCGGCGCCGCCGGCCGGTGCCGGCACGGGCGACCAGCTCCGACCCTACCTGCAGGTCAAAACCGTAGAAGGCGATGAATTTCGCGTGCGCGCGTTTTTCTCGCCGTCCTGCAGCTTCTCCAAGCAGTACTTGCCCTTCTTTTTGAATCTTGCGAACACGCTGCCGCAGGATAAGCAGTTCGCCTTCACGCCGGTCGTGAATAAAGCCGACGGGCTGACGTATGCATTCGCCTTCGCGGCCGTCCAGCGTTTCTACCCGCGCTACGTCAACAATTTTGTCGAGGCCTCGCTGCGCGGCGTGCAGGAAATGGGGTTGTCGACACGGAACTGGATTGGCATTGAACGGATCGGCAAAGCGGCCGGTATTCCGGTACCCATGGGCCGCCTGGTCGAAGACAACCTGCCTGTCCTCAAGGAGGACGTCGACCGCTTGATCGGCCTGCAGGGAAAACTGAAGATCACGAACACGCCGAGCGTGTCGGTCGCCGGTACCTACATCGTAACGCCCGAGTTCACGGGCGGCGACACCAACCAGTTCAGTACCCTGGTCAACGCCGTCATCTCGATGGTGACGCTCCACGAATAAGCTTCGCAGGCGCGCGTATCACATCGTCCATCTGATACCCACTTTCGCGCGCGAAAGTGCAGGCGCGTGGTCCCGCAACTTCGACGTACTTTCGCGCGCGAAAGTCCTCTTAGGAGTCATTCATGATCGATATCCTTCATCGCCCCGCGCTGGCCGCCCTGCTTGTCGTGATGGTCGTTCTGGCTATCGGCGCTCTTCTGTCGAGCTCGAGTCCGAAGTTGGGCAAGTACCGAGCGCGCACGCTCATGACGGAAAACGAACTCGAGTTCTTCTACAGGTTGAGCAAGGCGCTCCCGCAGCACCTGATCTTTCCTCAAGTGTCGCTGCAGGCGCTTGTCGAGGCAGCGAGTTCCGATAAAAGGACTGCAGAGGCGGATCGGTTGAGGATTGCTCAGCAACGCACCGATTATGTGGTCTGCAATCCTGCCGGCGCCGTGGTGGCGGTCATCGAACTCGACGATCGGACGCATGAGCGAAAGCGGGACGCTATTCGCGATGCCCGCCTCAAACAGGCCGGTATCAGGACGGTGCGCTATGAATCAAAAGCGAGGCCGTCGCTGGCGGCTATTCAACAGGACATTCTTGGACTCACCCACATTGAGAGGAAAGCATGAACAGGTTCAAAAAGTTGAAGGGAGTTGACTCACTCGTCGGAGTCGCTATCACCGCCGTCTTGACGATTATCCCAGTTCCCTCTCCGGCTTCGCCAGAGACGTGCTGGGCGGCACCTTGCAGAACTGCGCGAGCTGGAGCGCTACGTCTTCGGTCATCGTCGAGATCGTGATGTCTGCCATCGGTCATCCTGGTTGGCGACACCCGAAGGTGTCGGGTGCCACGCCGGCGCCATATTTGTGTGACGGATCACGCTATTCTCTCAACGGCTCAGCTCGGCTAGCGGTGCATATGGTGCTGCTGGGCCTTTTCCTTCCTATTATGCGGACTGCGCGCTCGTGGCGAGTCTACCAATTATTGCAGCGTGCTTGCCTTGCAGGCTGGCGCGTATGGACTGAAACTTGTCCCAGGCTTCTGCGACAACCTCTTTCGGATCGCGCGATATGGCCTGCTCCGCCAAGCGGCAGGCCACGTAGTCAGTGTTTTCTTTCATGGCGTAGCGCAGGTCAGCCAGTGTGCTCAGACTCTTGATTTGATACTCGGCAGTCGCAGCGACGAATGCCACTTGGTCCGGAATGGACGTGAGCGCACCAAAGTTGCCGTTCATGGCCTCGCGCACCTTCACTTCCATTGCAACTCTTGCGTCAAGCAACTTCTTCTTCTCCTTCGCGGCGCCGTCGAACCGGGTTGCCAGGGTGGACAGGATGTCAGCCGCTTCCTTGAGTGTACGTAGTTCCTTGTCGGTAAGCCCAGTATTGTTCGATCGCTCCGTTTCAGCATGCAAGCCGCCGCTTAGGCGGCGCAGCCCCACAGCCCGGCGCTTGAGCGAATCCGGGCTTTCGAATCGTTCCGCAGCCATTTCCTTAACCGTCTTCATCGATTTTCCATAAGCTGGCGAGCCGGCCAGGTGCGGGCGTCATAGCGCGAGTTTTCTTGATAGTCAGCGCGTCAGTGCTTCGAGAAGCATTTCAACAATTCGACGAGTTTCGTTCGGATCAGCAATCCTAGTAATTGGGGAAGCAACGCCGTGCGTTACCAGCGTTGGCAGCGTCATGGTTGTAGCGCAAAGGCTTCTCCGGCGGCTATGTATCGTATCGGATGGATTTGCGCTGCTCCTCGGGATCACAACGGGCAGCAAAGTAGATCCAAGCATACCAAAATCCATTTCCACCGCATTTTATTACATGATTTTGCCTATCACTCAGCCATTTTCGGCAGGCCATAATAGACCAAGCCGGCACCTGATGGGGGGAGCCACTGTGCGTTAAATTGTCTGGTGAAGAAAATGTGTGACTGTTGATGACGCAAAAAATGTGAATATTCGATGGATCGAAGCGCCTCATAAAAAACCGTGTATAAGGGCGCGCTAAGCGTTCCAGTGGCGCTAGTAGCTAAAACTTGTGGGCAATAAGCGTCAGCACAACGGCCATGCACAGATCCGCAGTCGCGGCTCCCGATTTGTCACTGTGCTGACGAATAGAACCCGAGCTGAAGACCCGTATTCCGCTTATTTAACTGCTGAAACGACGTAGTTCGATCCTTGCTGCGTGAACTCAACGTCCACTTTCTTTCCGACTGCGAGCTTGTCGAGCAAAGACTTGTCCTTGACGCCGAAAGTCATCGTCATTGCCGGCCAGTTCAGGGTCTTTACCTGGTCATGGGCAAGTGTCACCTTGCCGTTGGCCGGATCTACCGATTTCACCACGGCTGACGTCTTGTGTACTGTGCCTTCCTTGGAGGTACCTTGGACTTTGCTGTCGGCAGTGTTCTCCTTCATCATCTCCTTACATCCCTCCATATTCATGCCTTTCATATTGTTCATGTCCATGCCTTTCATATCCTTCATGTCCATGCAACCCTTTTTCATTTCCATGCCCTTCATGTCGCCTGTCTGGCCGAAGGCGGTTCCGGAAATGGTCAGTGCAGAAATAAAGGCCAGTTGGGCAAAACGTTTCATGAGAATTCTCCTCAAGTGAATAAAAGTAAAGTCTTGAGTCCGCGACGGGACGCCAAGTTGTTGTGGCTAAGATTGCCGATACGGGTTCATTAATGATCAGCCTGCTGCTTTGACTTGTTCATCATTTCCATGCACGCCTTTATCATCTGTTCCTTGTCGGTTTGGTTACCCGGCAATTGCAAGGTTTTCTGTTGCTCATCTTGGGTGCGCTGAGCTTGTTCCTGTCGCATGCGCTCCGCCTTGACCTTGCGTCCGTGCTCGATGATTTGCCAATCAGGACCGGCGAACGCCGGCAAAGCGGTAGCGAATGACATCACGCTGAGTAGGTGACAAGAAATTTTTTCATGATTGACTCCTTCAACGACTGCGAAAACTGAACTCGACCAAACCTGCCTGCAGCAAGTTTTAACCGTCTACGCTCTGGCCTGCTAAACGAGCCGGACCTTGAGACACCGTGCAGAGGTAAGCTCATGTAGTTTCATAGTTGGCCTCCTGGTGGGCGGGTCTTCGCGCGTTCTCTTTTCGTAACTCCCGGCGGCGCATCAACAGGTACACAACCGGAACCACAAACATGGACAGCAATGGCGCGGACAACATGCCGCCGACCATCGGCGCAGCAATACGTTGCATGATTTCCGAGCCGGTGCCGGACGCGATCATGATCGGAACAAGGCCTGCAATGATCACCGCCACAGTCATGGCTTTTGGCCGGACGCGCTGTACCGCCCCTTCCCGAATGGCGTCCAACAAATCGGCCTCGGATGACTTTCCGACAGTGACGTGAGCCTCCCAGGCCTGCTTCAGGTAGAGCAGCATGATCACCCCGAACTCGGCCGCGACGCCGGCAAGGGCAATGAAGCCGACCGCGCTGGCGACAGACAGGTGATGTCCGAGCATCCAGAGTAGCCAGATGCCGCCGGCTAGTGCGAACGGCAGGGTGGCCATGATTAGGATGGCTTCGTCAAAGCGCTTGAATGTCAGATAGAGAAGGACAAAGATCACCAGCAGCGTCGCCGGTACGACAACCTTGAGCTTCGCGCTGGCGCGTTCCAGGTATTCGAACTGACCGGACCAGGAGATCGAGTAGCCCGGCTGCAGCTTGACCTGCCTGGCGACAGCCTGCTGCATGTCACGCACCGCCGAGCTCATGTCGCGTCCCCGGATGTCGACGTACACCCAGCCGGACAATCGTGCATTTTCGCTTCTGAGCATGGGCGGGCCGTCATTGATGCGGATCGTCGCTACATCGCCCAAACGAATCTGTGCGCCGCGCGGCGTCAGGACCGGCAACTGGCGGAGGTTCTCGACTGAATCCCTGATCTCGCGCGGATAGCGGACATTGATCGGGAAGCGCTGCAGGCCCTCGACAGTCTCGCCGATGTTGTCGCCGCCGATTGCCGCCGACACGACACTCTGCACATCGGCGATATTCAAGCCGTAGCGCGCGGCTTGGTCACGGTTGATATTGACGTCGACATAACGTCCGCCGTTGAGACGCTCGGCGAGTGCCGAAGACACGCCTGGCACCGTCTTGACGATCCGTTCGATTTCGCCGGCAACGCGATCGATCTCCTGCAGGCTGGTACCGGCCACCTTGACGCCGACTGGACTCTTGATGCCGGTGGCCAGCATATCGATGCGGTTCCGGATCGGTGGCACCCAGATGTTGGAAAGCCCGGGCACCTTGACCACGCGGTCCAGTTCTTCCACCAGCTTATCCGGGGTCATCCCCGGCCGCCATTGATCCTTGGGCTTGAACTGGATTGTGGTCTCGAACATTTCCAGCGGAGCAGGATCGGTCGCCGTTTCGGCACGTCCCGCCTTGCCGAAGACGCTTTGCACTTCCGGCACCGTCTTGATCAGGCGATCCGTCTGCTGCAGCAGTTGCGACACCTTGCCAACCGAAAGCCCTGGCAGTGCCGACGGCATGTACAGAAGGTCACCTTCGTCAAGTGGCGGCATGAATTCGCCGCCGAGCCGGGTCATCGGCCAGACAGTGATGGCGGCAATCACAGCGGCGACGACCAGCGTCGACTTGGGAAAGCGCAGCACGCCATCGAGTAACGGCCGGTACAGGACGATCAGGAAGCGATTCAGTGGATTCTTCTGTTCATCGGGAATCCGTCCACGGATCAGGTAACCCATCAGCACCGGGATCAAGGTCACGGCTAGCCCCGCGGCCGCGGCCATGGAATAGGTCTTGGTGAAGGCAAGCGGTGAGAAGAGCCGTCCTTCCTGCGCTTCCAGCGTGAACACCGGAATAAACGACAGCACGATGATCAACAGCGAAAAGAACAGTGCCGGACCGACTTCGGCGGCGGCGTCTCCAATGACCCGCCAGCGCGCGTCTCCTTCGAGTCTTGCTCCGGGATGCGTGTGATTCCACGACTCGATATGCTTGTGCGCGTTCTCGATCATGACGACGGCGGCATCGACCATTGCGCCCACCGCGATCGCGATACCGCCGAGCGACATGATGTTCGCGTTCACCCCCTGGTAATGCATGACGATGAAGGCGATCAGAATACCGATCGGTAGTGTCACAATCGCGACCAGTGCCGAGCGCAGATGGAACAGGAAGATTGCGCACACCACCGCAACAACGATGAACTCCTCGACCAGCTTATCCCGCAGGTTGTCGACAGCCCGTTGGATGAGGTTCGAGCGGTCATAGGTCGGGACGATCTCCACGCCGGGAGGCAAACTCGACTTGAGAGACGCCAGTTTGGCTTTCACCGCATCGATGGTTTCCAGTGCATTCTTCCCGGAACGCATGACGATCACGCCACCCGCCACTTCGCCTTCGCCGTTCAGCTCGGAGATGCCACGCCGCATTTCCGGCCCCAGCTGGATTCGCGCGACGTCACCCAGCAGGACGGGAACACCAGCCTGGGAGGTCATCAGTGGAATCTTGCGGAAGTCGTCGAGCGATTGCAGATAACCGCTTGCGCGCACCATGTATTCGGCTTCGCCCAGCTCGAGCACCGAGCCGCCCGCTTCCTGGTTGGCCTTTTGCACGGCATCGATGATCACGTTATGCGCGATGTTGTAGGCCCGCAGCTTGTCAGGATCGAGGACGATCTGGTACTGGCGAACCATGCCGCCCAGGCTTGCGACTTCCGACACATTGGGCACCGTCTTTAGCTCGTACTTGAGGAACCAGTCCTGGAACGCGCGCAGCTGCGACAGGTCCATCTTGCCGCTACGGTCGACCAGGGCATACTCGTACACCCAGCCAACGCCACTGGCGTCCGGCCCGAGCGCGGTTTTTGCCTGCGGTGGCAGGCGTGATTGAACCTGATTCAAATATTCCAGGACGCGCGAGCGTGCCCAGTAGGGATCGGTACCGTCCTCGAACAGGATATAGACGAAGGAATCGCCAAAGAAAGAATAGCCGCGCACCGTTTTTGCGCCGGGTACCGACAGCATTGTCGTCGTCAGCGGATAGGTGACCTGATTCTCGACGATCTGCGGGGCCTGGCCTGGATAGGACGTGCGGATGATCACCTGCACGTCGGACAAATCGGGCAGTGCGTCCAGAGGCGTACGCTGCAATGCGTAAATGCCCCAGGCCGTGATGCCCACTGTTGCAAGCAGGACCAGGAAGCGATTGAGGATCGACCAGCGAATGAGTTTGGCGATCATTTCCTGGTGTCTCCCATTCCGCTCATACCCTGCATCGACGGGCCGGCAGGGGAAATGCTGGTGATCTGGAACGCTCCGTCCTTGGTCTGCTGGAATTCGAAGTTCACCATGTCGCCGACCGCCAGATTTTTCGGTACACCTCCTGCCGGGACCTTGAACCCCATTGTCATCGCCGGCCACTGCATGCTCGGGATCGGATCGTGCGAAAACGTGATTTCATCCTTATTGATATTCTCCACCTTGCCATGGGCACGATGCGTCGTTGGCCCCGAGCTTGGCTTGGCGTCGCCCGCCGGCGCAGGACCGCTCAGCCGGTTCGTGGTGCCTCGCAGGCTGGCTTCGGAATCGATCAGGAACTGGCCCGAAGCAACAACTTTTTGTCCGACGTCGAGACCTTTGAGGATTTCGGTCTTGCCGTTGCTCTCACGACCGATCTCGACATCGACGGGCATGAATTTGCCCTGGCCTTGTTCAAGCATCACGACACTGCGCTTACCGGTCTGGATGACTGCTTCCGTCGGCACCGTCAAGGTCTCCGCGCTCGCCGCGGGCGTAAAGTTCACGGTGGCAAACATGCCCGGCACCAGTCGCTGTCCCGGATTGGCCAGTTCGACACGAGCCTTCAGTGTGCGCGTTGCCGCTTCAACTTCAGGCAGTATCGCGCTGACCTTGCCCTTCAATACCGTGCCGGGCAGGGCAGGGGTGCGGGCTTCCACCGGGGTGCCTGGGCGTACCTCGGCCGACGCGGCTTCAGGCAGCTCGGCATTGACCCAGACCGTACTGAGTCCATTGATCCGGAACAGTGGCGCACCCGATGCGATCGTCATCCCTTCACGGACTGTCAATTCTCCGATGACACCATTGATCGGCGAGCTGACGGTCAAGCGGGGCTGCACCTTGCCGCTGGACTCGACGTTACGGATCTGCGCATCCGTCATGCCCGCCAGGCGCATACGCTGTCGCGCCCCTTCTGCCAGTCCGTCCGTCCCGGGACCGTTCATTTTCCTTGCGGTGAGGTATTCCTCCTGCGCCGCTACCCAGTCGGGCACATACAGTGCAGCCAGAGGCTGCCCCTTCTTTACCGGGTCGAGCGGTGCGCGCACGAAGAGCCGCTCGACATAGCCGTTGCTACGTGCCTGTACCACGGCAACGTCACGCTCGTTGTACGCGACGTTGCCGACCGCTTCCACGTTGGCGGCAAACCTGGCTTTCGTGACTTCGGCGGTACGAACACCCAGGTTTTGTTCGACGCGAGGACTGATGCTGATCTTGCCCTCGTCGCCAGCCTCATCCGCATAAACGGGAACCAGTTCCATGTCCATGAACGGCGACTTGCCCGGTTTGTCGAACTTCTGGCCTGGAACCATCGGGTCGTGCCAGTAAAGTACCTTGCGTCCGTTTGGTTGATCCGCACCTGTTCCTTGGGCGGAGGATGCCGTTTGTCGGGCGGTTGACATCCCCATTCCTCGATTCATGCCGAGCTTGTATACGCCATACCCGCCGGCGCCCAGTGCAGTAGCCACGAGCAGCGCGATCATTACTTTTTTAGTATTCATTCAAAATCCTTGTTCGCCCGGCCTTTCAGTGGCCGTAGCTACGGCTTTGCGGAAAGAGAAAATTCAGTTGCGCCCACAGGCGATCGGTTTCCTGCTCGAGTTGTAATGCCTGCAGGCGCACGTCGATTTCACTGCGCCGGGCGGCAATGACGTCCGCCAGCGTGGCTTTGCCGCCCCGATAGGCGGCAGCGGTCGCGGTTGTTCTCGAGTTCGCCAGAGGAGTCAGTTCTTTCTCATACCGGGTTTGTCGCTGTCTGTCCGTATGCCACTCGTTCAACATGGCACGCACTTCGGCGACATGG
This sequence comes from uncultured Massilia sp., assembly GCA_963529995.1. Classification (GTDB taxonomy): domain Bacteria; phylum Pseudomonadota; class Gammaproteobacteria; order Burkholderiales; family Burkholderiaceae_D; genus Telluria. Next base: position 30,650 of record CAUSCY010000010.1, read on the forward strand.
GCGCGCAGCATATCTTCGCGCTCGGCCCTCGCCTGGTCGACCTGAGCCAGCTTGGAAGACAGTTCGCGGTCTTGGCGGTTTTTCTGGTCCCACTGCAGGGGCACTGACAGGCCAACCGACACCATGTCTGAATACCCTGGGCCGCGTTGTTGCACTGCGACCTCAACGCTCCAGTCCGCTTTCTTGTTGGCTTTTGCAAGTTGTGCTTCTGCGACTGCGATGTCTTCCTGCCTCGCCAGCACGGCAAGTTCAGGGTGGTGGTTAAGCTGGGTGTCGAGTGTGGCTTCGTCGAGGCGAATGGTATCGACCGCCGGCTTGGCGCCTAAGGGCTGCTGCGCCGCATCGCCGATCCAGCGCGCCAGTGCGATCTTGGCGTTGCCGATACTGCGGTCGATATCGCTGGCCTTGTCTTCCAGGGCCGCGAGTGCGCTGCGTGAACTGAAGATCTCGGCCTGGCTGCCGCGGCCGGCCCGATACGCGGACTCCGCCGCCTGGATTTCCAGCTTCGCCTGATCTATCTGTTCGGCTATTGCGGCCGACATGGCTTCGGCGTAGTAACGGTCCAGCCAGGCCAAAGCGGTCTCGCGTTCGATTGTCGCGGCCGTGGCCGCTTTCTCCGCAATCGACTTTTCCGCTTCGCGTTCAAACCGTTCGGCACGCAGGCGACGTTTGTCGGAACGCGTCAGCTCTTGCATGACACCGACCCGTCGCATCGTCATGAAGTCACGCGTCAAGCTGAAGCGATCTTGTCCATTGATCGGCAGGTTATCGATACCGACCTTCAGGACTGGATCAGGGAGCTGACCGGCAGCGACCGACATTTCCCGTGAGGACTGGACAGCGTAGTCTTTTGCCGCCAGCATTCGCGATCGCTCGATGGCCCGCTGCTGGGCTTCAGCCAGCGTCAATGGCGTTTCAGCGGCAAACGTAGGATTGCCAAGGACAAGCGAGACAGCAAATACAAGAAGAAGGACAGCCCGGGAAGACCGAACAGCCGAACGAGGCGTCATTTGCGACGCCATGATATGTGGGGAAAACATCAAACCTCCAGAATGCATTGAGTAACACCGCCCGCGCAAAAGCGCAGCGATGAGGAATCATGCAAACTGAAGGATCAAATGCGGAAACAGCAGTTGCGAATGGCTATGGGCGGTGCCGTCGCGTAGGTGAGGAAGGCGGGAGCAGGCCAGCCGAGAGGCCGCTGGTACGTCAATGTGTTCAGGCTTATCGGAAGCCCGTACCCGACGGCCACGAAAGGCGCCAACGGTGGCGTCGCCGGCTTGTCGAGCGATTGCTTGTCTGTCTGGTGGGACGCATGGCACAGGCTGGGCTGTTCCATATCCATGTCCTGGCATGCGACCATGTCGGCTGGCTTCGCATGCACGGACGAGGTCAACTGATCGTCATTTCCCAAGTTCAGAGCTGGGCACGCATAGGCCGACACAGCGAGCTGCATGAACAATATGCTAAACAGCAGTATTGTTGCGGCAATCAGTCGGGATGTGCGAGGAAGTCTCATGGTCAGGATGCAGTCTAGGACCGCCACATTTTGTTGTCAATTATACCGACCTTAAATGGCGAGTATTTAACTCTTTCGGTTCGGGTAACGCGTCTGTTCAGGCTCGTCTCAGAGCGTGTAGACGAATTGAGTGGCGTAGGTGTGGCCCAAGCGCAGACAATCTACAAGTTCTTTTTCTGAATCGTGATTGCTCCGGCCCTAATTACCTTCGCTGTCCCTTATGGCCTGCCGCTTCTTGGAAATACGAGTTAAGCGGTCTCTTTGGGCACTGGCAATTATCATATGTCTACGCGGTGAAATCACCACAGATAGAGCTTGACCTTCCTATCATGGGAAGGTCTACATTGTAATCGGAGCAATCAGACAGGAGGAAAGCAATGTACACGCTTAAGGTAGAAAAGATGTCCTGCGGCGGCTGCGCCAGCCGGGTTACCCGGACCGTGCAGACCTTGGATCCGGATGCAAAAGTCGAGGTGCTGTTGAAAGACAAGCTCGTCCGTGTGGAAAGCGCGAGAGCACCGGATGCAGTCGCCGCCGCGATTACCGCTGCCGGCTATCCGGCTACTCAGGTAGCGGCTGACTGAGCCGGATGTACCCAATGTGAACTTGCAATAACGAGTCCAGGAAAGGTTCCGATATGAACGACCAGCCGCATCACGATCACGACGGCCACGAACATCATCATGAGCATGGCCCTGGGCACGGAGTGCGCCATGAGAGCGGAACCGGGGATAAGCCATTCACTGACCCGGTCTGCGGAATGAAAGTCGGCGCCGACCCCGCCAGGGAAATTCGGCACGAGGGGCAAACTTATCATTTCTGCAGCGCCAGGTGCATGGACAAGTTCCGGGTGTCGCCCCAGCAGTATATAGGCCTCGCTGCCAATGAACCGGCGCCCGCCGCGCCGGAAGGCACGATCTATACCTGCCCGATGCATCCTGAAATCCAGCAGCCGCAGCCTGGCAACTGCCCGATTTGCGGCATGACGCTCGAGCCCATGCTCCCGTCCTTGGAAGAGGAAGAAAATCCGGAACTAGTGGACTTCAAGCGCCGTTTCTGGTGGACCCTGCCGCTGACGGTCATTGTGACCGTCCTTGCGATGGCGGGGCACCGGTTCTTCACAGGAGGCTTGCCCGGGCAAAGCTGGATCGAACTCGTGCTGAGCACACCGGTCGTGCTGTGGGCCGGATGGCCGTTCTTTACACGCGGGGTGCAGTCCATCAGCAATCGCAGCCCCAACATGTGGACGCTGATTGGGCTCGGCGTCGCAGCAGCGTACTGCTACAGCGTAGTCGCAACCGTCGCGCCCGGACTATTTCCGCAAACCTTTGCCATGCATGGACGCATCGGTGTGTACTATGAGGCGGCCGCGGCCATCATTTCGCTGACTCTACTGGGACAGATCCTGGAGCTGCGCGCACGCTCGCAGACCTCGGCAGCAATCAAATCCCTGCTGGGCCTGGCGCCGAAAACGGCGCGCCGCATCAACGCCGATGGCACGGAAGAAGACATTCCTTTGACTCATGTACACGTCGGCGATGCGCTCCGTGTGCGGCCGGGCGAAAAGGTGCCGGTCGACGGCACTGTCCTGGAGGGCGAAAGCGCGGTCGACGAGTCCATGCTGACCGGCGAGCCTGTGCCCGTAACCAAGCGCCCGGGCGACAAGGTAATCGGTGCAACCATCAATGCCAGCGGCAGTCTGGTCGTGCGCTCGGAAAAAGTGGGCTCGGAGACCATGCTGTCGCAAATCGTCCAGATGGTCGCCCAGGCACAGCGTTCGCGCGCGCCCATGCAGCGCCTGGCCGACGTGGTGGCCGGCTACTTCGTGACGATTGTCGTGACCATAGCCTTGCTGACGCTGCTCGGGTGGGGGCTTTTCGGTCCGGAGCCGAGCTGGGTGTACGGCTTCGTCAATGCCGTCTCGGTGCTGATTATTGCCTGCCCGTGCGCGCTCGGGCTGGCGACGCCAATGTCCATCATGGCCGCTACCGGCCGCGGCGCCACGCAGGGCATCCTGTTCCGCGATGCGGCGGCCATCGAGAGCATGCGCAAGATCGATACCCTCATCGTCGATAAGACGGGGACACTCACCGAAGGCAAGCCGGCGTTCCATTCGGCTGCTGCGATCCCGGGCGGGGACGAACAGGAGGTGTTGCGGATCGCTGCCAGCATCGACCAGGGCAGCGAACACCCGCTGGCCCATGCGATTGTGGCCGAGGCGCTAAGCCGCGGGCTGGGCCTGGCCAAGCCGGAGTCCTTCGAATCGTCCAGCGGCATCGGCGTGCGCGGGGTTGTCGAGGGCAAGCGCATTGCCCTCGGAAATACCGCACTTATGGACATCGAAAAGGTCGACTGGAAGCCACTCACGGCCCAGGCGGAAAGCTGGCGCCAGGAAGGTGCAAGCGTCATGTACCTGGCGGCCGACCGGCAGCTCCTGGGGCTGGTGGCGGTATCCGATCCGGTCAAGCAGACCACACCGGAAGCGCTGGCAACGCTCAAGGAGGCCGGCATCACGGTCGTCATGGCGACCGGCGACGGTGTCACGACCGCCAGGTCGGTTGGGGCCAGGCTCGGTATCCAGGAAGTCTATGGCGAGGTCAAGCCGCAGGACAAGCTGGCACTGGTGGAAAAGCTGCAGGCGCAGGGGAAGACGGTTGCAATGGCAGGGGATGGCATCAACGACTCCCCCGCACTGGCCAAGGCCAATGTCGGTATCGCGATGGGTACGGGAACCGATGTCGCTATCAACTCGGCCCATGTCACCTTGGTCAAGGGGGACCTGCGCGGCATCGCACGGGCGCGCCTGCTGTCGCTGGAAACCGTGCGCAACATGCGGCAGAACCTGGCGTTCGCCTTTGTCTACAACGCGCTCGGGATTCCGTTGGCAGCAGGCCTGCTTTATCCATTCACGGGCCGGCTGCTATCGCCGATGATTGCGGCGCTGGCGATGAGTCTGAGCTCGGTATCCGTCATTACCAACGCGCTTCGCCTGCGCGGCAGAGCGAAGTAACTACAGGTGCATCGTCCGGGACTGCTGGTCCCGAACGATGCACGTGCAAGCAGTGCGTGGTTTAGTCGTAGTGCTTGTAGACCGTCGTACTGCCGTCGTTGCGGACCAGTAGCACGTTGTACGGCATGCGCGTCGGTCCCTCCATTCCAGGAGAGCCAGGCGGCATCGCCGGCACGGCCAGCCCCTTCGCTTTCGGCTTCGCAGCAAGTAGCCGCTTGATCTCGGCGGCTGGCACATGCCCTTCGATCGCATAACCGCCGACAACTGCCGTGTGGCATGAGCCGAGCCGATTGGGAATGCCCATTTTCTCGCGGGTGTCGGATGGATTGGCGACATTGTGCGCATTAACCTTGAATCCGTTGGCCCGCAGGTGCTTGACCCATTCTTCACAGCAGCCGCAGGTTGCGGTCTTGTAGACCTCGACGGCCTGGGTTGCGGCGCTGGCGAGCATCGGCAGCCCGATCAGGGCAGCGACCGCGAGATTTCTGAATTTTCCGATTAACATAATCCTTCTCCTAAGTGCTGGCGCCGACGGATATGGTCGGCTGCCAGCGTCAAATCAACTATCAGTCAGCTGGAACGTCCTACATCTGTTCGCCCGGGGGCGATGTCGATGCAAGCCAGGCCGCCAGAACGACGACCGCAAGCAATACAAGCGCTTCGATCCAAAGTATGCGATTGAACCGCATCGGTAAAAGCTCGGGGGCGGCATTTCCTGCGGACTCGCGCGCGAGCCACGGCGGCATCACGACAAAGCGATTGATCCCACCCAGCATCGCCGCAACGCCTACGAGCAGCAGCTTCGCTACAAGCGTGTTGCCATACGGGTTGCCGACCAGGTTTTCGAATCCGCCCAGGTTGCGCCAGCTTGCATACAGGCCCGTGGCGAAGATGCCTGTAAGCGCGAACGTCGCCGAGCTGGATAGGGACGCTACATAAGCCGCCCGCGCGCGCCTGTCGGCCGTGGCCATGTTTTCGGTTGCCCTCAACATGACCCCGCCAGCAAGGAACACTTCACCGACCCATAGGCTGATCAGGCCGAGGTGGATCCAGTCCGCCAGCAAGGGCAGGCTGAAGTCGCCTTCGCTGGCGGCGTGGCTGACCATGCCGCGCGTGTACCAGAATACGGCAAGCGACGCCAAAGTCAGCAGTGCAGGCACCTGGTTCCGATCGCCGCGCATGCAGGTTCCGACGGTAGCCATGGCCAGCCCGAACATCCCAATGGACCACGCGAGCCCAAGGTGTGTCGAGGCCAGCATCGACCAGGTGGCGCCAGCCGCTTCAGAAACGGGGACTTCGGCCATGGTTGCCGATTCCAGCCACAACAGCACGGCGTTCGCGGCCAGAGCGACCACGACACCGGTCAAGGCAGTCTTGCGGACGGACTGGCGGCGCGCGTCGGCCCAGCTGGATACGTCACGGTCAATCCACAAGCGGGAAACGCTCGCTCCCGTGACGAGGGCTACTGCGAAGTTCAGAAGGGCAGTGACGAGGTGCTGGACAGCTTGCAGATCCAGCCCCATCACTTGACCTTGAACGTGACTTCGCCCTTTGCCTTATGGCCGTCGTGGGTCATCGTCGACCATTGGATGTGATACTCACCCGAGGACAGCGCTGGCAGCGGCGCCGTCATGACGGTCGGATCAGCCTTATCGACGGTGGGCGCGGTGACCGGAATCTCGTTATTCTGAGGACCCGTCACTTTAATTTTGCTGAACGCCGGCTCGAGTGCCTCGTTGAACTTGAGGCGCACTTGCTTCGGTGTACCCGCGAGTGTGCTGCCGGCTTGGGGATCCGAAGATTGCAATTTGGCGTGCGCGAATGCGGACGAAGTTACGGTACTCGCGAGAGCGAAGGTGGCCAAAGCCAGAATACGTTTGGTGGACATGTTTTGCTCCTGATTTTTTAGGTCGAGGTATCGATGTGCGGCGTCCGGCCGCCGGTAATGACGGCAGGACGCCGGCAGCTTCAGTTGGCCGTTTCCAGTTTGGTCACCGTGAAGGCGCCGTTGATGCGCTCGACACGCAGCCGGATTTTGTCTCCAGCTTTCGCTTGGTCGAGCATCGCCGGATCCTGCACCTTGAAGGACATGGTCATGCCAGGCATGTTGAGATTGGTCAGCGGCCCATGTTGCACCGTCAGCTTGCCGGTGTCTTTGTCGACTTTCTTGATCTCACCATCGGTCAGCGCATTCGCATCATTCGGCGAAGCGGTAGCAGTGGCGTTATGCTGACTGTGGTCTTGCATCTGCATTTGTGCCGAAGCGTTGGCGGTTGCCAGTGCGAGGCCGGCGGAAACCATGAGGGTGCTGAACAGGGAAGACAAACGAGTCATTTAATACTCCAAAACAGTCAAAATTTAATTGCAGTGGACGCGCGACGGCGTTTGCCGGTCTGACGCAGTCCGTTTCAGTTACAGATAAAGAAGGGCTGTGTACGCTGAAGTGCCGGCGACGAAGGCGTAGCCAGGTATGTCCGTGCCTTGACACGAACGAAGCGTTCAGCAGCGCGAAAGGTCAGACGCGTGGAGGTCGCTCTAGAAGCGCAAGGTAGACCGATGGCAAGAGATGCCGGTCAAAGGGAATGGTTGTTGACGAAGAAGCAGTTGCCGGTAGCACGGCAACGAACGACGGTGCCATCGACAAGCAGGCGCTGCATGTCGCACAGGTGGCACACTTGCCGGCCTGATGATGAGACGCGGGATGATGATCGGCCTGCATGTCCGGACCCGCGTGCTCGTCATGGGCGTGAGCACTGGACATGTCGGCGTCGTCGGTCATCGATTCGTGGTCGTGACTGTCCTGTGCCGCCACTGGCGCCACACAGAAGGACATCGTCGCGGAAGCGAAGCCTTGGAGCGGCACCGCCAGCAACGTCATCCAGACGATCAAGACTTTCAGGATGGCTTTCACACGTCGATTCTAGCATATGCGAAAGTATCGGTAATCCCATCGGCAGGTAAGCTTCGAACGTTGCGATGCCGTATCGTGCGGACATGTCATTTTTGCATGTGCTAGATTGATTACATGCGCCCATTCGTTCGAGTCCTCATGCTATGGATACTGATCGTGTCGCTGCCCATGCAGGGCATCGCCGCCACGATCACATCGCCATGCAGAATGGCGCATACCACGTCGGCAAGCCCGGAAGCTGCGGTCATGGATGACTGCGACGAGCATGAGATGGCGATGTCGATGACCCAGTCGACCGCACAAGCGCACGCCAGCGTCGCCGCAGATCATGACATGCCCTGCGATAGTGGCGCCCACCAAAAGCATTCTTCCTGCCGGGCGTGCAGTGCCGGCTATATCGGCGCCTCGGCGCCCCCGCCGTTCGCAGTTGCTGGGTTTCCAGCAGAGCAGTTTGCAACTGACTCCGTTTCCCCAATCTCCTCCTTCACGGGCTGGATCCCATCCCGCATAGAGCGACCGCCACGCGGTTGACTTCCCAGGTGGGCTGAACGCTCTCCCGGCATCCGACGGAGGCGTCGCGCATGCGGGATGCACGCGACATGCCATCGATCGATGCCTGCCAGCCATTCATCTTCATTCGAATTTCGATATCGACGAAACACGCGCGGAGCCCGCACGCTTTGGGAGTGCGCGCAGGCCGCATCCGCCACGTAGCTGTGCAGCGAGGTTTGCTGCGAGTGCGCCTGCGTGCGCGACGCGGGCCCGTACTGCGGCAATTGTTTCATCACTTCATCTAGGGGAATACTTCATGCAGCAACGTGTTTTTGAGGAGAGCGCCGTGAACCGGTGGCGACGACGGCTCCTGCAGGGCGCAGGGGCCGCCGCCCTCGCCGGGCTGGTCCCAGCCAGACTGCTGGCAGCCGGTCAGGCCGCGCAGCCGATCTTGCGCGGCACCGAATTCGACCTGGAGATCGTGCCGTCGCCGGTCAACTTCACTGGCGCACCGCAGGTCGCCACCGCGGTCAACGGCCAGGTTCCTGGGCCGGTCCTGTACTGGCGCGAGGGCGACACCGTGACGCTGCGCGTGACCAACCGGCTGCCGGTCACGAGTTCCATTCACTGGCACGGCATCCTGGTGCCGGCGGAGATGGACGGCGTGCCCGGCATCAGTTTCACTGGGATTCCTCCGGGCCAGACCTTCACCTATCGCTTCCAGGTCAAGCAGAGCGGGACATACTGGTACCACAGCCATTCCGAATTCCAGGAGCAGAGCGGCCTGGCCGGTTCGATCGTGATCCAGCCGAAGAACGGCGAACGGGTGAAGGCGGACCGTGACTACGTCGTCATGCTGTCGGACTGGGTCGATGGCGATCCTGCCAAGGTCTTTGCCAAGCTCAAGAAAATGAGCGACTTCTTCAACACCAACCAGCCGACCATCGGCCAGTTCCTGGACGACATACGGAAGAACGGCCTCGGGGCCGCGCTCGACAAGCGCAAGATGTGGAACCAGATGCGCATGTTGCCGACGGACTTCAGCGACGTGACCGCCAGCCGCAACCTGGGCGTGAGGATGGCCTACCTGATCAATGGTACGCCTACGGACAGGAACTGGACCGGCTTGTTCCGTCCGGGTGAGAAAGTCAGGCTGCGCTTCATCAACGGCTCGGCGACGACGATCTTCGACGTTCGCATTCCGGGCTTGAAGATGACGGTGATCGCCGCGGACGGACAGGACGTCGAGCCCGTGCCGGTCGACGAATTCCGGATTTCCGTTGCCGAAACCTATGACGTGCTGGTCGAGCCAACCGGCGACCAGGCCTACACCATCTTCGCGCAGTCGATCGGGCGTTCCGGCTTCGTGCGCGCGACGCTGGCGCCGCGCGCGGGCATGTCTGCCCCGGTGCCCGATATGGATCCGCCCCAGTGGCTGGCCATGCAGGACATGATGGGCGCGATGGCAATGGGGAGCATGGGCGGCATGTCGGGCATGGGCCAGGCGCCGGGCAAGGAAGGGAAGGCGCCGCACGACATGCACTCGATGGAGGGCATGCACGACATGCCGGGCATGCCTCGCAGCGGGATGGGCGAGGGCCACGGGCAGATGCAGATGCCGATGCAGCACGCCGGCCATGGCGGCGGCCACACGATGCCAATGGCCCAGGGCACGCCTCCGAAAGTCACCCACGCCCGCACCGAGTATGGCCCGGGTGTCGACATGCACGTCGACATGCCTCGCACCAATCTCGACGACCCCGGCATCAATCTGCGCAACAACGGGAGGCGCGTGCTGACCTATGCCGATCTTCACACGATCGGTGGACCGGTCGATGACCGTGAGCCGACCCGCGAGATCGAATTGCACCTCACCGGCAACATGGAGCGCTTCATGTGGTCCTTCGACGGCCAGAAGTTTTCGGAGTCCAAGCCCGTCCACTTCAGGCACGGCGAGCGGTTGCGCATCGTACTGGTGAACGACACCATGATGAACCATCCGATCCACCTGCATGGCATGTGGAGCGAGCTCGAGTCGCCGAGCGGGGAGTTCCTGGTCCGCAAGCACACGATTAACGTGCAGCCGGCCCAGCGCGTCACTTACCGGGTGACGGCCGACGCCCGGGGCCATTGGGCCTACCACTGCCATCTGCTTTATCACATGGAAGCAGGCATGTTCAGGGAGGTGGTCGTCTCATGAAAACCGCAACGACGAAAACCGGTGCAGCGGTCGCGCTGCTGATCTTTGGCCTCGTGGCGGCGCGCGCGGCATCGGCCCAGACGACCGAGCCGCCGAAGGAGGGCGGAACCGGCCAGACATCCGGCACGGGCCAGTCCAAAACGATGGAAGGAATGGATCACTCCCAGATGGACCATTCTCAGATGGACCATTCGCGGATGGACCATTCCCGGATGGACCACACGCAGATGGAAAAATCGCAGATGGACCAGTCCGGGATGGATCACTCGCAGATGAATCATGCGGGTGACGACCGGGTGCAGGACGCCAAGCCGGCGCCGCAACAGGGCAAACCAAGCATGGACCACAGCATGGGACAAGCGATGGGCGGCATGGGCGGAATGGGCCACGACATGAAGATGGGCCCGATGCAGGGCGGCAGTCCACCGCCCGACGCCCGCGATCCGGACGCCTATGCCGAAGGCACGAGCTTCGCGCACCTGCCAGGCAACGAGATGAACGACGAGATGCGCTTCGGCCGGATCCTGCTCGACAAGTTCGAATACGCGAAGGGTGACGGCGAACACGGCCAGAATCTAGACGCCGAAGCGTGGTACGGGAACGACTACAACAAGGCCTGGTTCAAGGCCGAGGGTGAGCGGCGCGGAGGGCACCTGCAGTCCCTGCGTACGGAAGCCTTGTGGGACCGCACCTTCGCGACCTTCTGGAGTACCCAACTCGGCGTACGCCACGACAGCGGTGGCGGCGATTCGCGCAACTGGCTGGCCTTCGGCGTGCGCGGCCTGGCGCCGTACTGGTTTGATACGGAAGCGACCGCCTACTGGTCCGGTGGAAGGCTTGCCGCGCGTTTCAACGTGCGTTACGAACTGCTGTTCACGCAGCAGCTGATCCTCGAACCCGAAGTCGAGGCCAACCTGTACAGCCGCTCCGATCCGGCCAGAGGCGTGGGCAGCGGGCTGTCCGATCTCGAACTTGGCCTGCGCCTGCGCTACGAGATCCGGCGCCAGTTCGCCCCGTATGTCGGCGTGACCTGGGCGCGCAACTTCGGCGACACCGCCGACTATGCGCGGGCGAGGGGAGAACGAAACAAGAGCACGCAGATCGTTGCGGGCGTGCGCATCTGGTTCTGATCACGAAGCGGGGTGGCCATGACCACCCCCGCACTATCCATAGGGACGTTTTGAAGAGGTATTTTCAACCATTCAAGGAGAACGTCATGCAACAACAGTATCAATCATGTATCGATGCCTGCAACGCCTGCGCCGACGCCTGCGACATGTGTTCGACAGCCTGCCTGCAGGAAGACGACGTCAAGATGATGGCGCGCTGCATCGCACTCGACATGGACTGCGCACAGATCTGCCGGCTGGCTGCCGCCTTCATGGCCCGGGGCAGCGAATTCGCCGGAGCGCTCTGCCAGCTTTGCGCCCAGATCTGCCAGGCGTGCGGTGACGAGTGCGCCAAGCACCAGATGCAGCATTGCCAGGATTGCGCGGCTGCTTGCCGGCGCTGCGCCGAGGAGTGCCGCCGGATGGGATCGACCGCGGCGGCTTGAGGGCTTGCGTTCGCGATAACAATGCCTTCCCGCAGGAAGCGGGAAGGCGCATACGAAAGGAACCGCAAGATGAACTCCAGTCTGTTCCTCACACGGAAGCTGCTTGCCGCATGCGCCGTGACGATGGCGGCTTCCGCCGCACATGCAGACATCACGGTCTTCACCGACCGCGCTGCCTTTCTCAATGCGGTGTCCGGCTCGGCCACCGACACCTTCGAAGACCTGACCATGACGGAAACCGGCAGCCCCCTGAGCCGCCTGGCCGGCGCCTACACCTATCAGGTAAGTGCAGGACCTGGCGACGGCGGCTTTTACCCGTCGGGAAGCGGGGGCGATATCTGGCTGAGTGGAACGATGTCCAGCGACGTCATCACGTTCAACGCGTTCTCGTCCGGGGTATTCGGCTTCGGTGGAAACTTCTTCGGAACCGATTCATTCGGCGCCTTCATGCCGGACCGCACCATCGTGCTAAGCGCGGTGTCCGGTGCGGACAGCGAGACATTCACGCTGTCGAATGCTTCACAGGACGCGTTTGTCGCGTTCCTGTCGGATCGTCCGCTCACCTCTGTGTCTTTCCAGAACATGGAGGACGACGGCACCGTGTACTGGGCAGCGGCGAACAATGTCGTTATGGCCGTGCCCGAGCCGGCAACGTGGTCGATGCTGTTGGGCGGACTCGGCGTTGCTGCTCTGGCTCGCCGGCGCAGCCTCACATCGAAGCAGGCAAAGACTGTGGCCTGAACCTCGCATCACAACCATACTGGAGAGAAAGATGAAACGCACTAATCTGTATTTCACGCGCGCTGCAACGCCGGTATCGCGTTGCCGTACCCTGGCCACACGTGCACTCGCGGGTTTGGCGCTCGTGGCGATCACGGGCACGGCGTCCGCGGACGGCCCGGGCCGCGGCTCGACTGCGACGTTCGAGAAGAACTATCTCTTCTTCATCATCGACCACCATTACTCGGCATTGCGGATGACCGAGCTGGCAGCCGGCACGGACACGCAGCGCAATGCGCCTGTCAGCAATCCTGGCGAAGGGACGACGCCGACACCTGGCTACGGCGCCACCGTGGCCAAGGCGAGCGATGATCAAATACGCTCCATGTCGCGCCAAGCCAACCGCACGCAGCGAGAAGAAATCATGCGGGCCCAGCGCTTCCTGCGCGACTGGTACGGAATGCAGCACACGCCCCAGCTCACCGCCGACGGCCAAAGGATGATCGCTACCCTCGAGAGTACGCCGACCGGCGCACAGTTCAACCAGACCTTCCTGCGCACCTTCAGTAACCATCATCTCAGCGCACTCGCGCCCAGCCTGCACTGCCAGGTCAAGAGCGACATCGACCACGACTCCCTCCATCGCTACTGCGAGAACATCGTCGTGACGCAGAAGAACCAGATCAACGAGATGCGGCACATGCTGTGCGAGCAATTCCGCGATTGCGGATTCATGCCCGCTACCGGCGACAAGAGAAACGATCAGGACTTCTGAAAGGCTTGCTCGCGCTAACCAGCAGCATCGGGCGCCGGGTCATGTTAACCCGGCGCTGTTTTACGTCGATTCGTTTTAAAGGAGAAATCAATGCAAGATTCGCCTGCACCCCACCGCAGCAATACGATGGCAACAATGAAATACACAAGCTTCGCTCAAATGATCGCGGCTGGAACAATCATCATGTTCGGGCTGATGTATCTGAATGTCTATTCAGTCGACCATATATTCTTCAGCGAAACAAGAGCGTTCATGGCACTCATCATGGGCGCCACGATGGCGATCGTGATGCTTGCTTTCATGTGGAAGATGTATCCGAACAAAGGCGTCAACGTAGGAATCCTTATCGGAAGCCTGGTGGTATTCCTTGGTGCGCTATGGCTGGTGCGCAGCCAGGCGACGGTGAGCGACGTGGCCTATATGCGCGCCATGATCCCGCACCACTCCATTGCCATCCTGACCAGCGAACGCGCGAACATTACCGACCCGCGGGTTCGCAAGCTCGCCGACGGGATCATCGCCGCACAGAAAAAGGAAATTGGCGAAATGAAGGAATACATCCGGGATCTGGAGCGCAAGGACTGAGAGGCCAGGCGTGGACGAGTGTGCCGACATGATGATCATGCCGGCATTCCGTCATGCTGCTAGTGTGCTTTGCCTTAATGTTCCGCATGCCCCGAGGGTTTGCGCACCTGCAGCTCGACGTCGGGCTTGCTGGTGGCCGGCATCAGGCTGCGTCCAGCATCACTGCTGCGTGCAGGCTCAGGCAATTGACCAGTCCATTCGTAGGCGAGCGTACCCGCCGGATGCTTGTACCAGCCCGGGTCGGTGTAGTCGCCACGCTTCTGGTCCTTGCGCACCTTGAGCACGGTGAACATGCCGCCCATCTCGACGCCGCCGAACGGCCCGTCGCCAGTCATCATCGGCAGGGTGTTTTCCGGGATCGGCATTTCCATGCCTCCCATCGAACCGCCCTTGTCGCCCATGACCATGTAATCCGGCACGATCTTGTTGATCTTCTCGGCGATGCCTCGGTGGTCAACGCCAATCAGCGTCGGCACGTTGTGGCCCATCGCATTCATTGTGTGATGTGACTTGTGGCAGTGGAAGGCCCAGTCGCCCAGGTCGGTAGCGATGAATTCGATCGCCCGCATCTGGCCGACGGCGACGTCCGTGGTCACCTCCGGCCAGCGCGAGCCGGGAGGCGTCCAGCCTCCATCGGTGCCGGTCACCTCGAACTCATGACCGTGAACATGGATCGGGTGGTTCGTCATCGTCAGGTTGCCGACACGGATGCGCACACGCTCGCCTTGCCGTACCGGCATCGTGTCGATACCCGGAAAGACCCGGCTGTTAAAGGTCCAGAGGTTATGGTCCAGCATCGTGTTGACCTTCGGGGTATAGCTGCCCGGTTCGATGTCGTAGGCGCTGAGCAGGAAGACGAAGTCGCGGTCGACGGCAAACCGCCCGATGTCCTTCGGGTGCGTCACCCAGAAGCCCATCATGCCCATCGCCATCTGGGTCATCTCGTCGGCGTGCGGGTGGTACATGAAGGTACCCGGGCGCTTCGCCACGAACTCGTAGACGAAGGTCTTGCCCGGCGCGATACCCGGCTGGGTGAGACCGGTCACGCCATCCATGCCGTTCGGCAGGCGCTGGCCGTGCCAGTGCACGCTGGTGTGCTCGGGGAGTTTATTGGTCACGAAAATACGCACCCGGTCACCCTCGACGACCTCGATGGTCGGGCCCGGGGACTGGCCGTTGTAGCCCCACAAGTTGACCTTCATGCCGGGAGCGAACTCGCGCACCACCGGTTCGGCAACCAGGTGAAACTCCTTTACGCCGTTATTCATCCGCCAGGGCAGGGACCAGCCGTTCAGGGTCACGACCGGGTTGAACGGACGCCCGGTGGCGGGTGGCGGCGGCACATGGGTCTTTGCATTGTCCATGACCATCGCTTCGGGCAGCGATGCTGCGCCCACACGGCTGACTGCGGCAGTGCTTACCGCGACGGCGCCGGCGCCTTTGAAAAAATCTCGACGGGAAATCATTGTGGTGTCCTTGAATCAGTATTGCCGCCTGCATTCATGGCGGTCTGAAGATTGGTGTCGGCGATCCAGAAATCGCGCTGCGCCGCGATGGAGGCGTTGACGGCCGCAAGCTGTTCGCGCGATTCGGCAAGCAATTCGAAGGTGCTCGCCAACATACCGTTGTAGCGGAGCAGCACCTCATCCGCGATCTGCTTGCGCAGGGGAACGACCTCGTCGCGGTAATGGCGGGCGATGTCATAGGCGGTGCGATAGCTCGCATAGGCCTGGCGCACTTCGGAGCGCGCTTTCACGGCGATGTCGCCGGTACGGTGGACCGCCTGCATGTACCTTGCCTGTGCCCGCGCCACACGCGCGCCGCCCCAGTCGAACAGCGGCAACTCGAGCGATACCTCGTAGCCGTTCTCGCGCGGCGCGCCGGTCGTGCTTTTGTTGGCGTAACCCGCATCGAACACATTGATGAAGCCGGTCGTCTTGGTCAGGCCGAGCGCCTGTGCCGTCGCCTGCGCATCCTGACGCGCGATGAGGACGTCGAGCCGCTGCAACAGTGCGGTCGCTTCGGCATTGGCCGGCTGTTCTGGCTTGGCGGGCAGATCGGGCAGCCGGTCGGGCAGGGTGAACTCGAGGGAGGGGCCCCACAGGCCCAGCAGGCGGACCAGCTCCTCGCGTGCGGTCGTGACTTGCAGGTGGGCCTGTGCCTGCTGGGTCAACGCGTCCTGGTAGAAAGCGCGTTCACGCGCAGCATCCAGGGTGCTCCAGTTGCCCGTGGCGCGCATGCGCGCGGCAAGCTCGGCTGCCGCCTCGGCCGATCCGCGTACCTTGTCCGCGAAGGCCGCTGCCTGCGCCGCGGCCACGGCCGAGTAATACGCCTTGCGCGTGTCGGCCGCAAGGTTCACAGCCTGCATTGCCGCCTGCAGCTTGGCTTGTTCGAAGCGGCGGCGTTCTATGCGGGCGCGGGCCGGCAGGGTCACGAGCGCCGCCACGTCGAAGGACAGACCCCGGTCGATTTCTGTCTCGCTACCGCCGCGCACCCGGCCAAAGCTGAAGCCCGGGTTTGGCAGACGCCCAGCCTGGACGAAGTCCGCTTCGGCGATCGCGAGCTCGGCCAGGGACACCTGCAGGCCCTGGTTGTTGAGCAGGGCAATGCGTACCGCGGCGTCGGCGGTGAGCGGCTTGGAAAGCAGGATGGTCACTTCGGCCCGCGAGTCCTGGGCCCGCTTCAACGGTGCCGGCTGGGCGATGCGTTCCTGCGTCATCCGGGCGACATCATCGAGTCCGCCATCCTGGGAAAAGCTCGCGCAGCCTGCGAGCAGCGCGGCGCTAACCGCTGCGGCCAATCGACGCAGGCCAGGTCGTACAGGTGAGTTCACTGGTGCGCTCCTTGGTGTTCGTGCTTGCCGTGTATCGGTGCCGGCGCGGAGACCTTCTGGGATACGCCAGCAGTGGACTGTTCGCCGGATACGGGAGCTTCTGCTTCCTCGCCGAGGACCACGCGGTTAGCGCGAGCCCAGCGTTTATCGGGCGGTTGCGGCGCTTCCTTCGACGCGACGACATTGGCGAAGACGGATTGGTACTGCAGGGGCGCGACAGGCGCATTCGCGTCGGCGGCGGACGGCAAGGTCTGCTGCGCTTGCGCGCAAGCGAGCAGCGACACGCCAGCTGCGAACAGCAGCAGGTCTGAAAATTTCATGGTTTGTATCGTGTTGATTGAGGGCCGCACCAGGCAGCCCGGATGCGCGCCGTCAGCGCGCTCGGAAAATCAAACGAGATCGAGGCGAGGTGGTCGCTCGAGGGCGGGAGGGACGAAGGACGTCATCGCGGCTTCCGCACGAGCGTGCAGCGAGGAAGAGAACGGCGGTGCGTGGAAGGTGGGCAGTAGTCCTGGAGGCGCGCCGGCGCCAACGCAGCAACTTGCGCAAGCGGCGCACTTGGCGTGTGACGAAACCACTGTCTTGGAGTCAGCCTCGGTGCAGTGCCCTCCGTCCGCTTGCGCGGCGGCCCGATGGTATTGGTGGCCGGTCATGACCATTGTTTCGTGCACGGCCTGTTCAGGCTGCCCGACCGCCATCGCAGCGCCGCCCTGCAGGGACAGCACCGTGATCGAAAGCCACAGCAGAAGGCGAAAGATCGTGCGCATGATCCAAACATGGTACCGCAAATCAAGAGAATGCATCAAGGCAGCGCTTTTGGCGCTTCGGACCGGATAAGACCAGCAAGGCCTGCAGGCGTCAACTGCATTTGGGACTAGTCAGGACATCAACAATGGTTGGGCTATATCGTTATTCGGGTTTGTTCACACAGCGAGGCTGTCATGCCGAAAATCACCATTCTCGAAAAGACGAATCTGCAGGAAGACTGTTGGCACTCGATGTTGATCTCCCTGTTGAGGGGCCTCGCAGCGCTGGTGGTGGCCGCAGCACATTTGCGTGCCCAGATGTATCCCGGCTTCGGCACAGTAACGAAGCCCCCGTTGCTGTTTCAGGGCCTGGCGTTCGGCGCCGGATTCGCTTACCTTGCCGTGATCGTCTTTTTCGTGCTCAGTGGCTGGCTGGTCGGCGGAAGCTTTCTCAATAAGCTGGACTCGGACCGCGCGTTCCAGAATTGCACGATCGACCGGGTCTCGCGGCTGTGGGTCGTGCTTGTGCCGACTTTCCTCGTCGTGTTGCTTGCAGGTGCTGCCATCGGCGCCCTCGATACGGCGCGCGTGTCGTTTTCGACGTCCGAGCCGTACTCGATGAGCGCGTTTTTCGGGAACATGATCGGATTGCAGACGATTGTCGTTCCCCCATTCGGCGGCAACTTCCCATTATGGAGCCTGGCCAATGAAACCTGGTACTACCTGCTGTTCCCGCTTCTGGTGCTGGTGTTTCGCGGCAGGACAATCGCGACGCGGGCCGCGGCGGTGTTGGCGATCGGCGCCATCTTCCAGCTGGTGCATGGCAGCATATTGATTTATTTTTCGATATGGCTGTTAGGTGCTGCGTTCTCACGGGTGAAGATCGAGGCGGGTCCGCTCTGGCGCTGGGCCTTGCTGTTCCTGTTTGTCGGCAGCGCCGTCGTCATCCGGCTGAAGGGTAAAACCGACATCACGCCGGAAGGCTTTCCGCAGTACCTACTTTTCAGCCTGCTGTTCGTACTGTTCCTGTCGAGCATGCAGTTCAAGCGCCGCCTGGGGCCCAAGCTGGACTGGCTGGACCGGACGGGACGGTTCTTCGCGAACTTTTCATTCACCTTGTACGTGCTGCACCTACCGCTGATCCTCTTGATGGGGCATCTGCTCGCGTCGACGTGGGGTGTCGGCCAGCTCTCGCCCTACCGGCTTTCCCATTACCTCATGTACGCCGGCATGTACCTGGTGCTCGTTGTCGGCGCTTACCTGTTCTATCTGCCTTTCGAGTCGAACACGCCGCGTGTGCGTCAGTGGCTGAAGATGCAGCTATTTGGACGTGTTCGTGCAGTTCGGACGTGATTGCGAATCCAGTCGCCGCCCATGACGAAAAAGTATCGGGGCAGGGCTGGCGAAAATCTTGAGCTGCTTACCCATCTCTGGTGTAAAGTCCGGCTTGTAATTTCCGTCCATAAGGAGCCTCGATGCGCCGACTGTTCTGCCTCGCCTTTTTTGCCGTGACATCACTTCCCGTTTTCGCCGCGAGTCCGACCGAGGTCGTTGGGGAGTATCATGCAGCGGTCGCCAGCGGTGATACTGCAAAGGCACTGTCGCTACTCAGTCCCACAGTCCAGATCTTCGAGAGTGGCCATGTCGAGCAGTCCAAGGACGAATACGCAGGGCACCATCTTCCCGCCGATGTCGCTTTCGCAAAGAACACAAGCCGGAAGGTGGTGAAGGGAAGCGAGCGGATAGGTGGCGACATGGCCGTCGTCATCCAGGAAACCGAGACGCAAGGCACGTATAAAGGTTCGGCGGTTCGCCTAATCGGGACCGAAACCGCAGTCTTGGAAAAGAAAGGTGAGGGATGGGTCGTTACGCATTTCCACTGGTCGTCCCGGAAAGTGAAGTAGAAGAGTTGCTGCAACGGCACGGGTAGCTTTCGCGTTACCTTTCATGGTGCTCGAGCTTGCTTCAACGCTCAGCGACGTGTTCACTTCTGGGACCGTCTGACGAAGAGGTTTCGCCCAGTTGTTTGAGGATTTCACACCGCGCAGCGGGACGCGCAGAATCGCATTGCCTACGCAGTTCGGAAAGCTCGGCATGCAGGGTACGAAGGTTTGCAATCTGCCGGTCGATTTCAAGAATATGCTGGTCGACCAAATCATTCACGCCGCCGCATGTCATGTCCGGCCGATCCTGAAAACCTAGCAGAGTCTGAACTTCATCCAACGATATTCCTAGCGCGCGACAACGGCGGATGAAGTGCAAACGATCAGCATGGCTGGCGTCGTACAAGCGGTAGTTCGCATGCGACCTGATCGGCGCCGGCATTAGCCCCTTTTGCTCATAGAATCGAATCGTCTCGGGCTGGCAGGCCGCGAGCTTCGCCAGTTCGCCAATTCGCATGTTCATTTTTACACCTCATGTTAGGCCCTCGAGTAGCCATAAGGATTCGAGTTCGTTCTTTCGCCTTCCTGCCACAGGAAGCAATCACGGCTTACGAATTCAGCGCAGTTGGAGGATCCTACGCGCCCCATTGAGGACCACCAAGCCGATGATAATACCGATGACCAGGTCCGGATAAGGCGAACCGGTCCAATTCACCAGTACACCGGCCACGATCACTCCAAGGTTGGCCACAACGTCGTTCGCGGAGAAAATATAGCTTGCCTTCATGTGGGCGCCGCTGTCGCGCTTTTTGGTAATAAGTACAAGACAGCTCACGTTTGCCGCCAGGGCGAGCAGGCCAATACCCACCATCAGGAGCGATTGCGGTTCGCTGCCGTACACGAAGCGCCGGACGACCTCGCTGAGCGCTCCGATCGCCAAAGCCATCTGCAACCACCCGGCAATATGAGCGGACCGCGTCTTCAGATGCGCCGCACGGCCGACTGCATACAGC
Source organism: uncultured Massilia sp. (assembly GCA_963529995.1). Lineage (GTDB taxonomy): Bacteria > Pseudomonadota > Gammaproteobacteria > Burkholderiales > Burkholderiaceae_D > Telluria. The sequence goes on from CAUSCY010000010.1 coordinate 50,892, forward strand.
GCCAGTCCATAGACTGCAGCGTCGGCGAACATATCTAACGAGTCGGCAACCAGGCCCGCCGACTGTGCGATCCACCCGACGAGCAGCTCGACAAAAAACATGACGCCGTTGATCGCCAGGAGCAGGCGCAGAGTCCGCGCCTCCGCCCCATCCTCGTCGCTTGAATGCCGTGAGTGATCCGGATCGGTGGTCGCCGCGCTCGAACTGCGCAGGCTGGCGCCCAGCCTGAGGGGCAGGAGCAGTTCGAGCACGTGCTCGGCCGATCCGGTATGCATCACCTTCAGCTCCCTGTTCGGCAAATCGAACGACATCGACAGTACGTGGAGGTCATCGTTGCACGCCATCCTGATGAGGTTCTCTTCGGATGCGCAGTCCATCTTGGGAATGGTGAACACGCTTTCCCATCGTGGCCCTTCCGAGGACGAACTTTCAGGAGTCAAAGCTGGTTGTGAAGCCTTGAGTACAGCGCCCAGGTTCAGCGGGCGCAGCCGACTCAATATCGTTTCCGCTTCACCCAGATGTACCACCGTAAGTTCCTGTTTGGATAGATCGAACATTAACGATCGAATGCCAGAACGGTTGCCAAGTGCCATGCGGATCAAGTTTTCTTCGGATGGGCAATCCATCTTGGGAATGGAAAAAGTGCTTTCCAAGTAGGTCATCGTAACGCTGGACATAGCTTGCTATTGATTCATGTAGGTTATCTGGATGTCGAGCTTACGTGATTGCAGATTCCGAGTGCGTGCACGAAGCCGTCCTCATTTTTACGAGACTGACGTTCTACCTCTCTCCGTCATGGCAGACGTGTTCGTCGGCCGTGCGAAGCGAGCACAAAGGGCAGGAAGGACGAACAGAGTCAGCAAGGTGGCCGAAATCAACCCGCCAATGACCACTGTTGCCAGCGGACGTTGAACCTCCGCTCCAGCGCCTGTCGCCAGGGCCATCGGTACGAATCCCAAGGACGCTACCAGGGCAGTCATCATGACCGGACGCAGGCGCCGCACCGCGCCTTCGCGTACTGCGCGCTCCCAGGGCATTCGTGTCGCAAGATCGTCGATCGCACTCACCATCACCAAGCCGTTGAGTACTGCCACACCCGACAGGGCAATGAAACCCACGGCCGCAGTGATCGAGAACGGAAGTCCACGCAGCCATAGGGCAGCCACACCGCCGACCAGGGCCAACGGTACTCCAGTGAAAATGATCGCGGTCTTGCGCCAGGAGCCCACCGCCGAGTACAACAGCGACAGGATCAAGACGAAACAAAGCGGCACGACGATCGCGAGGCGGGATCGTGCGCGCTCCAGGTTCTCGAACTGGCCACCCCATTCGAGCCAGGTACCGGCCGGTAACCGCACCTGCGACGCGATGCGCGCCTGCGCTTCCTGCACCACGCCGGCGATGTCACGACCGCGAACGTTGGCTTGCACAACCACGCGGCGCTTGCCGTTCTCGCGGCTGATCTGATTGGGTCCCTTGGCTGCAACCAGCGAAGCCACCGACCCCAAGGGGACGAAGCCGCCCGCCGGGGTAGGAACAGGCAATTGCCGCAGACCGTTGATGTCCTGCCTTACCGCATCGGGAAGTTTCACGACGACCTCGAAGCGGCGATCGCCTTCATACACGATACCTGCTTCCTGTCCGGCGAGCGCCGCAGCCAGTGTGCCGTACACATCCTGGGCCGTCAGTCCGACACGGGCCATGGCGTCCCGGTCGAGCCTTGCATCGAGAAGGGGAAGTCCTGCCACCTGTTCGACCCGCACATCGGCCGCTCCCTCGGTCTCACGCAACTGGGCGGCAATCCGTTCGGCCGTCTGGGTCATCGTCGTGAAGTCGTCACCGTAGACCTTGACCGCGATGTCTCCTCGAACGCCGGCCAGCAACTCGTTGAAACGCATCTGGATAGGCTGTGTCAGCTCGTACGTTTGACCGGGAAGAACGGCGACAGCGCGCTCAATCTTCTCGACCACCTCGGCTTTCGACATGCCTGGTTCTGGCCACTCGGAGCGCTCTTTCAGGATGATGAAGGTATCGGTACCGTTGGGCGGCATGGGGTCGGACGCGAGTTCGGCGGTGCCGGTGCGGGAAAAGACCAGTTTGACCTCTGGAAGCTTCGCCACGGCTTTCTCGATCGCGAACTGCATCGACTGGCTTTGGTCCACCGAGGTTCCCGGAATACGCCAGGCTTGCAGCAGAACGTCTTTTTCGTCGAGTGTTGGCAGGAATTCCTGGCCCAGCGTCGTAAACAGCAGCAGTGCCAGACCCAGGGCGCCAACACCGATGCCACCTGTCAGCTTTGGCCGTGCCACGGCACGGTCGAGCCAGGTGGCGTAGCGCCTTGTCGTTCCCGCCACGAACCGGTTCTCCTGTTCCTCGACGTGTTTCGACAGCCAGAGGGCGATCATTGCAGGCACAAAGGTCAGCGACAGGACGAATGCGAACGCGAGCGCCAGAATGACCGTTACGGCCATCGGCATGAACATCCTTCCTTCGACCCCTTGGAACGTCAGCAGGGGAACATACACCAGCATGATGATGCCCTGACCATAGACACTAGGCCGGATCATCTCCCGCGCGGCGGTCGCTACCACTTCAAGGCGTTCAGCCTTGGTCAGTACGCGGCCGGCGTCGTGCTGCCGATCAGCGAGACGTCGCAAGGCATTCTCGACGATGATCACGGCGCCATCAACAATCAGCCCGAAGTCGAGCGCACCGAGGCTCATGAGATTTGCGGTCACGCCGGCCCGCAGCATGCCGGCCGAGGTCAGCAACATCGTTATGGGAATGACCGCAGCCGCGATCAGCGCGGCCCGGATATTGCCGAGCAGTGCGAACAGCACCACAATGACCAGCAGCGCACCTTCTATCAGGTTTTTGGCGACAGTGTGGATCGTTGCGTCGACGAGCCGGGTTCGATCGAGTACCGGCTTGACGATAACGTCAGCTGGTAACGAGCGGGCAATTTCCTTCAATCGTGCATCGACCGCGGCGGCAACGGTCCGGCTATTTTCTCCTATCCGCATGACGGCGGTACCGAGTACGACTTCGTGGCCGGACTCCGACGCAGAACCAAAGCGCACTGCATGGCCAACGGTAACCTGTGCGACTTGCGAAACGAGGATAGGTGTGCCGTTACGCGTGGCGACGACGATCTTGCTGAGATCGTCCACCGTGGTGACGCGTGCATCGGCCCGCACCGTGAGCGCTTCACCGTTACGTTCAACGATTCCGGCGCCTGCGCTGGTATTGTTGCGTTCCAGCCCCTCGGCCAGGGCGGTCATGGTCAAGCCTGCCGCCGCGAGTCGTTGCGGATCGGGCATGACCACGTACTGCTTGACGTATCCCCCCAGGACATCGATACCGGCAAGCCCTTTCGTTGTCTTGAGCTGCGGTGCTACGATCCAGTCCTGGATCGTACGCAGATACGTCGTTTTCTCGACCTCGTTATGCAGCCGGGTGCCTTCTGGCGTCACGTAGCTGCCGTCCGGTTGCAGGCCGGTCTTCGCCCCGGATTCGTGTCGGCCGGAAAACTCCACTGTCCACATGTAAACGTCGCCCAGACCGGTGGCGACAGGCCCCATGGCAGGAGCGACACCTGTAGGCAGATCGCGTTCGGCGGAGCGCAGGCGCTCAGCCACCTGCTGGCGGGCGAAGTAAATATCCGTGTCTTCCGAGAACACAGCCGTGACCTGAGCAAAACCGTGCCGGGTCAGCGAACGCGTGGATTGCAGCCCCGGAATTCCTGCCAACGCTGTCTCGATAGGAAAAGTTACTTGCCGCTCGACGTCGGCCGGTGACAAGGCGGGAGCCGACGTATTGATTTGTACCTGGACGTTGGTAATGTCGGGCACGGCGTCGATGGGAAGGCGCGACAGAGCGACGGCACCGGCCAGGGCCGCCAACAAGCTTGTGAACAGTACCAGCCAACGACGGGCTACCGCGAAGGTGACGATGCGAGCAATCATTTCAGGCCCCGTCCTCGCATCCGTGGAAGCGTCATGTTAATCATCATCACCACCTTCGCCTTTGCCCAGCTCGGCTTTCAGTACATAGCTGTTGGTCACGGCGACGCGCTCGTCACCCGTCAAGCCAGAGACGACCGTGACATAATTGCCATTGGACGGGCCGAGCGTGACAGGCCTGACTGCAAAGCCGTCATTCGTACGAACGAAGACGGAAGGCTTGTCCTCGACCGTCTGCAGCGCGTTCTGAGGGACAGCCAGGACAGTCTTTCCGTTCGGATGCTCCAGCAGGACGGCAGCGCGAACTGTTTCACCCACCCGCCAGAGACCTTGGGCATTCGGCAGGGTCGCCAAGGCCTGCACCTGACGCGTGTTTGCGTCGATCACCCGCGATACGAAGGCGATATGTGCAGTGCCATTGCGGGTCGGCGTGGAGACGTCCACCGCGGCGCCCACATGCACACGACTGGCATCCTCGGGGGCCAAAGCCAGCGCGACCGACACTTCGGACAAGTCGGCGATACGGAAAAGCTCAGTGTTGGGTCCAACGACGTTGCCCAATACCGCTTGGCGCGCAACCACGTAGCCTTTGATGGGGGAGCGCACCACAAGACGGTTCAAGGGGCCACTCCCGCTGCCTCCGGCAGCAGCCAGTCGCTGCTCGGCGAGCCGGTAACGTGTCTGCCCTTCAGCTGCGGCAGCCTTGGCAGCGATATAGTCTTGTTCGGCTGACACTTTTTCTTTGAACAGCCGCTCTTCGCGCTGCAAGGTGCCCCGCGCGAGTTCGCGGTCTCGCCGTGCCGCTTCCAAATCCGCTCTCAGCTGAGCCGCCTCGCCACTTTCGACGACCGCGAGCACATCACCACGATTTACTGGCTCTCCTAAATTACGGTGCAGGGCGGTAATCCGACCACCAACGGCGACCGCAACCACTTCGGAGCGTGAAGGACTCGCATCGATCATCCCTGGCGCTTCGACCGAGTCGGTGGCGATCTGACGTACTGGTGCTACCTCGATGCTCGATGCGACAAGTTGTGCATTCGTCATGCGAATGGTGTCGGCTTTACCCTTCTCGGAGGCTTCACCTTTCTCAGCCGACTCCCGTTTCTCTGCCTCTTCAGTTTTGTCATTCTTGCGCTGTTCGCCCGTGTGTTCCACATGCGGTTGTTCGGCAGCTGGTTCCCTGCCAGCCTGCGGTGATTTGGAGCACGCTGCCAGCCATAACAAGCACGCGTAGATGAGGGGACGGTAAAACTTGGGCATCAATCAGTCCTTATAAATTGGGTCGAGGTGTCCGAGCAGTCGCGCCAGACGAGCGCGGGCGTCGTGAAACGTGGCCAAGGCGTCGATGGCAGCTTCCTGCGTCTGTGACAGAGAGCGTTCGGCCTCAATCAGATCGAGTTGCGAAAACTTGCCCTCGGCGTAGCCGATACGCGCGATACGCGCCGCCTCCTGGGCCGCAGCTAGCTCGGGACCGCTCGCAGATATGGCGCTCGCCCTAGCGTCAGTGACGTCGGCCCGGGCAGATGCAAGGGCTTCAGCGAGGTCTAGTGCGGCAGCGTTGCGTTCTGCTTCCGCCTTGTCCAGTTCGGCCCTCGCACGGGCCACCTCTGCATCGCCCCGGTTGAACAGGGGAAGTGGAATCGATAGCGCGACGACTGCTGCGGTGTCGCTTGTTTCCTTTATCCGGCGCGTACCTGCGCTGACGGTCAGGTCTGGGATGCGGGCGCGACGCGCGCTATCTACGCGCGCACGGGCAGCCGCCACCTGGGCCTCGGCGGCCGCGCGTGACAGCGAGCTTTCTGGCGCATCGATCCCGGCTTCTGCACTCGTATCGTCGAACCACGGCGCCACGATTGCCAATGGTTGTGTTGCCCCGATTAATCGGGCCAGGTTTGCTCGCGCCACTTCTGTCGCACGCGCGGCACGACCTGCGTCGACATCCGCTCTGAGACGCTGGGCGGACGCTCTCTGTTCGTCGATAGGGGAGACCTTGCCGGCACCAACGCGAAGGTGTGCGACGCGTTCAGTCTGCACTGCCAGTTCCCGCCGTTGATCCGCTATCCTGAGACGCCGTTCGCTTGCCGCGACGGCAATGAACGCCTGGGTTATTTTTAACGTCAGGTCTGCTTTGGCGACGGCAACACCAATTTGTGCCGCCGACTGCTCGGCTTGTGCGACCCGAGTGCGGGAACTACGTTTTCCGCCAAGTTCCAGCGGCATCGCGACAGAGTAGGTCGTTTCGCTTCCGCCGAACCGTGCATAACGACCTGTGCCAAGAATGTTTTCAGCTTCCACGGATAATGTCGGGTTTGGAAGCAATCGTGCGGCCTGCACTGCAGCGTCGGCACTATCGACCGCGGCCTTGGCGCCCTGAACCCCAGGTGCACTTTCCTGAGCGCGTGCAACAGCTTCCCGCAATGTGAATGCCTGCCCAGTCGCAAATACTGTTTCAGCATGAAGCGGCTGTGCCGTCGACAAGACATTGGATAGTATCGCTATGAAGAGGAATTTCGATATGTTATGAGAGCAGTTCGCCATGCAGAACCTTTACGTACGGATATTCGCTATTTATAAACTCTGCAGTTACTGGAGGGTCAAGCACTTTCTGCGTTCAAGTTTTTTCTAGAGCGCAGATTGTATGTAACGGAAATAATTACGACGGCGACGAGCAGCAGTTGGGCTGTCAAGGTCTGCAAAGACGGGTAAATACCAAGAATCTCGATGTGCGGAGCGCTAACCGCCGTGTTCTCGAATATCCCCACTTTTTGCAGAGCGGCCACTCCCTTTCCGATCAATACCGTGGCGAGCACCGCAACCAGGGCTGAGCTGAATGCGAAGAACTGGCTTATCGGCAGACGCGCAGACGACCGCAGCAGGACGACTGCGATCGCGCTTAAAATCGCGATTCCGCACCCCAGACCTGCGAGCATGTACGGACCGTTCCCATCGCTCCACAGAGCCGCGTAGAACAGTACTGTTTCGAAGACTTCACGATAGACGGTCACAAAAGACAAGGTAAACAGCATTAATGCCGAGCTCTTTGTCAGTGCCGAAGATAGCTTGTCGCGCACATACGCCTGCCAGCGGCCGGCAAGACTCTTCTGGTGCATCCAGATTCCCACCGTGAGCAGGACAATAGCGGCAAACACGGCGGAGAAGCCCTCTGTCATTTCGCGGCTGGCGCCAGACACATCTACAAGATAGGTGGCCACTCCCCAGGTCGCGGCGCCGGCAGTCAATGCGGCGACCCAGCCCGCGTGAATGTACGGCAGAACATCGCGACGATCAGCCTTCTTCAGGAAAGCGATCATTGCAACTACCACCAGCAACGCTTCTATGCCCTCCCGCAGCAGGATCGTCAGTGCACCGATGAAGGTCGAGAGTGGATCGCTGGCTCCGCCAAGCGCCGCCTGGGCTTCGGTCAACAGGTCCTGAAGGCGCTGCTCGATAACCCGCGCTTCGGCTGGTTTTCCCGACGTGATAGCGCTTCGAAACGCGCCCATCGTCGTTTCGATGTGGTTGAACAAAGATTCATCCTTTGCCGCAAGTGCAGGTTCTACCGGCTCGAATCCATCGAGATAGGCAGACAGTGCCAGCCGCGATGCGCCTTGCATATCGCCTTTGTCGATAGCCGCCACGCTCTCTCGCAGCTTCGCCTTCGCCAATGGCAAGGTGTCTACGGTAGCGGCGCCTGCCGACGCCGGGGTTGACCGCAGGTACGCTACTAGCGGGCGAGCCACGTCAGCGCCAACGGTCGACACAAGGTTCGCTTCGGAGAGTTGGCTTAGCTTGGCTAAATCCGGCACGGCGGCGTGTAGATTCGGGCGCGACGCCCAAAGCGCTGCACCGGCCTGGCGGTCGTTGTCGCTGTACGAAAGTGATGAAGCGAAGTAGGCGAGTGCCCATCGGTCGTCATCGGACAGTTGGGCAAAACTGGGCATGGACGTACCTTGCACCCCATGCGTGATGATCTGCTGTAGTGCGAAGACACTTCGTTCCCGCGCCCTCGTATGGTCGGCGAGGACAATCGGCGGTGGACTCAGTGTCACTGACAGCGGCCCGTCGGAACGGCCAGACACGCCATGACATGCCGCACAGTTCGACTGATACAGTTCTGCGCCACGCTTCAGGTCGGGCAGCCGAACCGGGGCCATTGGGATTGGATAGATTGTGACGAGAGCAGCGGCTAAGGCGCGTGCTTGCGCCGAAACCACCTCGGCACTTGCTTTCTGGTCAATAGCGAGTCGAAGCTTATGAGCATTGGCAACCAGATCCTGCGACGGTGGCGGAGCCAATTCACCTAGTTGGCGCTCGGCGGCAGTGGCGAACTCCTGCATCTCGGCATACTCGGCGGCGCTCGAAACCGTGCCATCCTTAACCGCCTTTCTATAGTCGACGGCTAGATAGTCCAGTAGTTGCCAGATCTGCTTGGCCTTCGTCTGTGTCGACTGTTCGTCGGCATTGGCCATCGAAACGGATAAGAACAGCCAGGAGACGGCAATAACAAAATTACGAATCAAGTACATAAAATTTACGAAAAAATTGCTGCTTATTGGATGGGGGCGGGACCGCGGACAACTGATCTGATCACTGAAGCGAGACCAGGAAGTTGCTTAAGGAATAAGGGGACAGACAAGCCTAGATATACCCAGGCCAATATGGTCAATGAAGCGATAACCTTTCCTTCGTCGTGCTGAAACACGAACGCGATCGCAATCTGAGCGGCAAACAGCAGGATCAGAACCATCCCGCTCCATAGCGAGAAGCGAAGGCGTAAAAGCAGTGAAAGCGCAAAAATTGACTGCGCAGCGGTCAAGAAAAACTCCTCGTGCTGTCGCCCGTCCAGGCGCAACCCGATGACATCGCCGGCACCGAAGCTCATAGCAAGGGGAAGCATCCCAACCAAGAGGGTCCACTGATTAATTTTGTCGCTGATCATGGTTGTCAGCGCATTGGCAGCACGTCGGGAAAGCACAAAGAGGATGGCGATTGAAATCGATGGGGCCTCACTGGCGATCGGCGCGATCCATTGAATGAGCAAAAACTCGTCGATGCCGATTTGCCGTCCGGATGCGACAATAGCTTCGGCGAAGGGTTCAGCTGACATCAGGATGGCGAATGCCGCGAACAACCCGAGGCCTGCCATCCAGGCCCACTGGGCGCAAAGCGGCAGTGCCGACAGCGCAGCGGCGGGTCCTGGCTCCTCATCCTCTTCGGCCGCTTCGCTGTTCTCCGCTTTCGGGATGCGGCCAACCTGCCATATATAGCATGCGAACACGGCGAGCAAGACGGCAAAATCGATCAGATCGATGCGGTTCTTGAAAAGAATTACAAAGCCATACAGGCTTGCGAGAAGCAGAAAACCAATTTCGAGCGTGTTCGCGGAGCCGAGCACGATGTGCCGCTCCCGATTACGCCACCAGTGCAGCAACATGATCGTAGGCCAGGCAAGACCGACGAGCATGCGATTGGCCCCGGTCATATTGGCGGCAGCATAATGGACGTAACTGGACTCTGGAGCTTTACCCGCCTGAAACGCGTAGTACATATCGACAGCGTATTCGGGCAACACGGTGACCAGAGCAACTGCCGCGAGAATCAAGCCTTGGGAAATGTGCTTCTCAGCCGTCTCCGCTCCCCACGAGAGCATGAACCCGGCGGCTACCACTGCAATACCGAAAGTCGAGGCAGCAGCAAGAGGTGACAGCTTCCACCCTGTCATTCGGACGAAAAGCGCGGGAACAATAGCGGCGAACGCGATGCCAACAAGCATCAAAAATCGTTTCATCTGTGAACTCCTGTCTTGCCACATGCGGGGTAACGACACAATTTGGTAAGTGCCTGACCAGACTCGTCGGCGTTGCCGAAGTAACTGATGCTGCGACCGTTCACGAAGCGGGCTTCAATATCTGGATTACTTGTGGCACCGTGCCATCCTTGCAGAATGGCGGTGAGATCTCGACCTTGTCGTGGAGATGGAGTTTTATCGAAGCAGGGACCAACGCACTTACATATCGATAAGAGCGAAAGTGAGACACCGAAATTTCGGCATATCGGTTTTCTGCTATTTGCTCGGCGCTGAGCCCGGCAAGACACTTGGGGCGATCTTGCTGCAGTTTCTCCACAGTATAAAACTCGGTTACCCACCCGGTTTTACTGTTTGGCCCCAGTCGTGGATCAGCACACCCCGCCAAACCAATCAGCGTAACCAGTCCAAGGGCGTGAATTGTTATGTTTGTCATCATTGTTCCTTCATCGATCGGCGTTCCACCGTGCGTCATGTACAAACGCACGGCAGTACAGGTGATGTCACGCATGGTGACAACCTGACGGTACCTAGCAAGGAATTAAAACGACTAGGTCAGCGAGATCTCTCGCACGAGCCTTGAAAGAGCGTAGAAGAAGGCACGCCGTCAGCTCAGCTGACGTGACGCCACTGGGGCCGGATTGGCCCGTCTGGAATGTATGATCGATACTCAAGGAACGTCGATGGGAGGAGTATCGATACCTGAGCAGGCGAAGGTGCGACACCGAGCGTGCTCACCGGAAGCGGTGCGGCAAAGTGACAGAACACGTGGCATCCGGCACAGCAGCCCATCTTGTACTTGCTATCCTCACCCGTGAATGACGCAGGTAACTCAGACGCCGTCGAGGCACTCAGCGCTGGGGACGATGCAGTGCTGAACTCAGCCAGTTCACGCACGCCTGCCACCGCTGCCCACGTAGTGTGAAGCGGTATCAATGCCATCAGCAGGATGAGTAAAAGGCGTTTCATACAAAGCGATTATACACAAGCACACCCAAGATGCCCGGAGTGGACTTCCGCCCACTGCGCTAAACATTCCTTGCCCCTAGCAAAATTTCGCCGAGCCAACAATCTTCATAACTTCGCCGATTTTCCTTGACTCTGAGGTCGCTACAGGGTGTTAACTCCAAGCTTATGGTAGACATGGCTGCGGCCAAGTCTGGATTCAGTCGTGGTATTGCTTTTCAAATTTGAGACGCTTATGAGTGAACTTAGCCGAACTACTTGTGACGCCGCTGGCAAGGCATGCGGATGCTCGGAATCTGCCTTTGTCCCTGGTGCGGTCCCGGTCGCCGAAGGGACCACCGTCACTTATCGTATTGCCAACATGGACTGTCCGTCGGAAGAAGGACTGATCCGCCGTAGGCTTCACGGCATGGACGGAATTCTTGACTTGCGCTTCAACCTGATGGGGCGTTCGCTGGACGTCGTGCACGATTTGCGATCCGTACAGCCGATAACCGAAGCACTGCACGGCATCGGCATGAAAGCGGTTGTCGTGGATGAGAGTGCACCAGCGCCCGTCGTCGCAGAGGAGGCAGCACTCAGCCCTTTACAGAAGGTGGGACTGGGAGTGGCTGGTTTATGCGCCGTCGCGGCCGAAGTCCTTGCGTGGCAAGGAGCGGCAGAATCTTCCCCGCCTGTAATCGCCTTGTCCCTGATTTCCATCCTCACGGCAGGCATCCCAACGCTGCGCAAAGGGTGGGTAGCGCTCAAGACGTTCACCCTCAACATCAACTTCCTGATGTGCCTGGCAGTTGTCGGCGCCGTTCTTATTGGGCAGTGGCCGGAAGCGGCCATGGTGATTTTCCTGTTCGCGATTGCCGAATTGATCGAGGCTTTGTCCCTCGACCGTGCCCGGGGAACGGTCCATGGCCTGTTGCGCCTGGCGCCGGATGAGGCCAATGTGCGCGACGCGCAAGGACAATGGCAGGTAATCGAGGCCGATCGAATCAATGTTGGGGCGATCGTACTAGTCAAGCCGGGCGAGCGGATCGCGGTAGACGGCGAAGTCGTCGAAGGGGAGTCGTCGGTGAACCAGGCTCCCATCACGGGCGAAAGCATGCCAGTACGGAAAAAGCCCGGCGACGCCGTCTACGCCGGCACGATCAACGAGCACGGCCTGCTCGAAGTGCGGGTCACGACGCAGCGCCGCAACAGTACGCTCGCCAAGATCGTACGCGTCATCGAAGAGACGCAGCAGAACCAGGCACCGACGCAGCGGTTCGTCGATACCTTCGCCAAGTACTACACGCCGGCGGTCGTCGTGGCCGCGCTCCTGGTCGCCATTTTGCCGCCGTTGCTTTGGCATCAGCCGGTACACGAATGGTTGTACAAGGCGCTGGTGATGCTGGTGATCGCCTGCCCATGTGCATTAGTGATTTCGACGCCGGTCACCGTGGTCAGCGGGCTGACAGCTGCAGCCAAGCGGGGCATCCTCATCAAAGGCGGACAGTTTCTCGAAGCCGGCTACAAGATCAAGGCGATCGCTCTCGACAAGACCGGTACGTTGACGCAAGGTCGGCCAGCAGTGGTCGCCGTTGCCCCGGTGTCCACTCATTCGCGCGATGAAGTCTTGAACATCGCCGCGAGCCTCGACGCGAATTCCGATCATCCGCTGGCTCGAGCCGTCGTGGCCGCGGTCACGCCAGGTACGCAGTTGCAGCGCGTGCAGGGGTTCGAAGCTGTAGCCGGGCGCGGCGTGCGCGGCGTGATCGACGGACTCCAGTACTACTTGGGAAACCAGCGCCTGATGACCGAGCATGGAGTTAATTTCGATGCGGTGCGCGACGACCTGGCGGAACAGGAAGCAGTCGGACGTACCGCCGTGATGCTGGCCAATGACAATGGCCTGATGGGCATGATTGCGATCGCGGATGTCTTGCGCGACAGCGCTATCCCCGCGGTCGAGCGGCTGAAGGCGCTCGGCGTTACGCCTGTCATGCTCACCGGCGACAACCTCGCGACAGCACAGCAGATCGGGTACCAGGTGGGAATCGACCAGATTCACGCTGACCTACTACCCGAGCAGAAGCTCGGCGCTGTCGAGGTCCTGGAATCGAAATATGGCGTGGTTGGCATGATCGGGGACGGCATCAATGATGCCCCTGCACTGGCCCGCGCAAAGGTTGGGTTCGCCATGGGCGCGGCCGGCAGCGATACCGCGATCGAAACAGCCGACGTTGCCCTGATGGATGACGACCTGCGAAAGCTGCCGGTCTTCGTCAGCCTGAGCAGGCAGACGCGCCGGATCCTGGTGCAGAACATTGTTCTTGCACTTGGGATCAAAGTAGTTTTCTTTGCGCTCGCCCTGTCGGGGCTTGCCACGCTCTGGATGGCGGTCTTTGCAGACGTCGGTGCGAGTTTGCTGGTCGTATTCAACGGACTCAGGCTACTGAGGTTCGATCAGGCTGCAGCCACGAACAAGAGGGTCTGAACGCAATGGTATATCGGATGGCGAGTAGCAGCGGTGTACGAACTGGCCTGCGGAAGAAGGGCCATCCATGCTATATTTCGCGGATGGCTCGCCGCTTCGTCTACATCCTTCTCGCTGTCATTGCGCTCCAGTTCAGCTGGTCGGCGGTGGCTGCGTATTGCATGCACGAGACAGGCCGCGCCGCACAACATTTCGGGCACCACCAGCATGTCGAGGACGGTGACGAGTTTCCTGTTGCCAATAAAGATACGCCTGCCGTAGTCAAGAAGTTCTCTGTGCACTCACACTGTGCATCGTGTCATCACGCTACGGTAGCGATCGACACATTCCACGTTCCGGTGTATTTGCATGTGGCTGCCGCCGCTCCGGACACGGAAATTGTCCCGCTGTCGTCTGTCTACATCCCTCCGCCTGAACGGCCTCAATGGAACTCCGCTGCGTAGATCCGGCGGAACCATACTTTTCTCAAAGTTAGTACCTTTGCTTGAGGGCTCGATGCAGCCCTGACTTTGCTATGGCGCCGCCGGATGACCTTCGTTTTCATTTTCGGAGTTATCCATGCAAACCAGACTTATCATGCTGGGAGTTGCGGCTTTGTCCATGCCGCTGCTCGCAGTAGCTGCACAGCAAAGTGGTCAGCAAACAGTTTTAGTGGCCGAGCGCCCGCATACGTCGGCACCCACGACCACGGGCACGATCATTACGCTGGACGAGGCAATACGCCTGGCTTTGGCGTCGAATCCGACATTGCGTTCTGCTACGCAAAGTGTCGCGATTGCCGATGCAACCAAGTCGCAGGCCGGTCTCATCGTCAATCCCGAGCTCTCCGTTCTACGCGAGGGCATGGATCGGGCGAACCGGACACAAACCGTCCAGATCAACCAGCGCCTCGAACTGGGCGGCAAACGCTCGGCGCGGGTCGACGTGGCTGAACGTGAGCGGCAGATGGCTCTTCAGGACGTCGCGGTCGCGCAAGCGCAGTTGCGTGCCGATGTGACTACCGCCTATTTCGAAGCGCTCATTGCCCAGGAGCGCCTGGAGCTCGCACAGGCATCGGTGCAGGTCGCCGAAAAGGCCACGCTAGCTGCGTCCAAGCGCGTCACTGCGGGCCGTATCTCACCCATTGAAGAATCGCGGTCAAAGGTCGCGGAAGCGGGTGTGCGGCTCGAGTTGGCGCAAGCGTTGTCCGAGCTAAGCCTGGCCAAGCAGCGGCTTGGCGCACTCTGGGGCCGCATCGACGCAGGGCCGCTGTCGCTGGAGCGGCCTGCCGGCGACGGCACGGCGTTGCCGCCTTTTGACATGCTGCGCCAGCAGCTTGAAGCGGGGCCCCAACTGCGCCGCGCCCGGAACCAGGTTGAGCGGGAAGAGGCCCAGGTACGGCTCGAACGCGCCCAGCGTGTACCGGATCTCACGGTCACCGTTGGCAGTCAGCGCGACAACCAGATCGGCCATAACCAGGCTGTCGTCGGCGTATCGTTCCCACTGCCGCTGTTCAACCGTAACCAGGGCAACATGCTGGCCGCGCTGCGCCGTACCGACAAAGCGCGCAGCGATCTCGACGCAGAACGCCTGCGTGTGAGCCAGGCGCTGAGCGAGGCCTATCAGCGTGCCCAGTTGGCGCAGCAGGAAATCGCCAGCATTACGACCGACATCCTTCCAGTCGCGCAAACGACCTATAACGCCGCGGTAACAGGCTTCGAAGCCGGCAAATTCAGCTTCCTCGATGTGCTCGATGCCCAGCGGACCCTGTTCCAGACGCGTGCCCAATATTTGCGAGCGCTGTCCGATCGCTACCGCTCGGTAGCCGACCTCGGGCGCTATGTCCAGCTCAGGCCGGACCAGAGCAAGTAATTACACAGGAATCTCAACATGAAGTTCAATATCGATAAGAAGTCCCGGAAGTCCATTCTGGGCGTCGTACTCGTCGGCATTCTGCTCGGCGCCGCCATCATTTTCTGGAAGAAAGACGGGCAGACCGAAGGCGTGCAGGAAGCGCATAGCGAACAGGCGGGTTCGTCGAAAGAGGAAAAGGGAGAGGAGCACGCGGAAGCCAGTAACGGCCTCATCGTGCTGTCCGAGCAGCAGATCCGTACTGCCGGCATCGCCACCGCCAAAGCGGCGCCTGCAACCATCGGTGCGGTTGTCCAGCTGCCAGGCGAAGTACGTTTCAACGAAGATCGTACGGCCCATGTGGTGCCTCGGGTAGCTGGTGTGGCCGAGTCCGTTTCTGCCGACCTCGGACAGACTGTCAGGAAGGGACAGGTCCTGGCCGTCATCTCGAGCCCGGAACTGGCCGATCTGCGCAGCACGGCCCTGGCGGCACAAAAGCGCCTAGGCCTGGCGAAAGTGACTTACGAACGTGAAAAGAAGCTGTGGGAGGACAAGATCTCGGCCGAGCAGGATTACCTGCAGGCCCAACAGGCTCTTCGCGAAGCAGAAATCGCTGCCCAGACGGCGAACTCGAAGCTCACCGCTCTGGGCGCCAATGGACCAAGCGGTCCACTCAACCGATATGTTTTGCGCGCTCCCTTCGACGGCGTCGTCGTCGAGAAGCACATTACACAAGGCGAAATGGTGAAAGAGGACGCCAATGTTTTCCTCCTGTCCGATCTGTCCACGGTGTGGGTCAATATCGTGGTGACGGCAAAGGACCTGGAAGCGATCCGCGTTGGCGAGACCGCCACCGTGAAATCGACAGCATCGGACTCGTCGGCGACCGGCAAGGTTAGCTACGTGGGTGCGCTGCTGGGTGAGGAAACCCGCTCTGCCAATGCGCGCGTCGTTCTACCTAACCCCAAGCTGGCGTGGCGCCCGGGGCTCTTCGTCAACGTCAACATGACCCGCGGGACGCGTGAGGTTCCCGTTGCAGTCGCCGCGGACGCAGTGCAGACGGAAAATGGCAAGTCGAACGTCTACGTGCGTGTTCCCCAGGGCTTTCAGGAGAAAAGCGTGAGCCTGGGTGCGAGCGACGGCAAGTTTGTCGAGATTGTCTCCGGGCTTGAGCCCGGAGCTGTGTATGCCACGGCCGGCAGCTTCGTATTGAAAGCTGAGCAGGGCAAGGGCAGCGCCGAGCATGAAGACTGACAGGAGGCTGCCCCATGTTTGATCGCATTATTCGCTTCGCCATCGAGCACCGCTGGCTTGTCATGCTGGCCGTGTTCGGCATGGCCGCAATCGGGGTCTACAGTTACCAGAAGCTGCCCATCGATGCAGTCCCTGATATCACCAACGTCCAGGTCCAGATTAACACGTCGGCGTCCGGTTATTCGCCGCTCGAGGTCGAGCAGCGCGTCACCTTCCCGATCGAGACCGTGATGGCCGGCCTGCCGGGGCTGGAGCAGACCCGATCGCTCTCGCGTTATGGCCTGTCCCAAGTGACCGTAATTTTCAAGGATGGCACGGACATCTATTTTGCTCGCCAGTTGGTCAACCAGCGCATCCAGGAGGCCAGGGAAAACCTGCCGGCCGGTGTCTCGCCGATGATGGGGCCGATATCGACCGGCCTGGGTGAGATCTATCTGTGGACGGTCGAAAGCGAACCGGGCGCGAAGAAGCCGGACGGGACACCGTACACGCCAACCGACCTGCGCGAAGTCCAGGACTGGATCATCAAGCCGCAGCTGCGCCAGGTCCCGGGCGTCACCGAGATCAACTCCATCGGCGGCTTCGCCAAGGAGTATCACATCACGCCGGATCCTGCGAAGCTGAGTTCCTACGGCCTGACGCTCAAGGACGTCGTCGCGGCCATCGAGCAGAACAATGGCAATGTCGGCGCGGGTTACATCGAGCGCAGCGGCGAGCAGCTCCTGATTCGCGCCCCCGGCCAGGTGCGTACCCTCGACGACATCCGCAACACGATACTGCACAACGTTCGCGGTGTGCCGATCCGCGTGCGCGACGTCGCCGAAGTAGGCCTGGGCGCGGAACTGCGCACCGGTGCTGCGACCGAGAATGGGCGCGAGGTCGTGCTGGGCACGGTGTTCATGCTGATCGGCGAAAACAGCCGGGTTGTCGCGCAGGCAGTCGCGAACAAAATGGTACAGGTCAATCGCACGCTGCCTGCAGGTATCCATGCGGTCCCGGTGTATGACCGGACCGTACTCGTCGACAAGGCGATCGCCACGGTGAAGAAGAACCTGCTCGAAGGCGCCGTGCTGGTCATCGTCATCCTGTTCCTTTTCCTTGGCAACTTCCGCGCGGCGCTGATTACTGCGATGGTCATTCCATTGGCCATGCTGTTCACCTTTACCGGCATGGTCACGTACAAGGTCAGTGCAAACCTCATGAGTCTTGGCGCGCTGGACTTCGGCATCATCATCGATGGCGCCGTGGTCATCGTCGAGAACTGCGTGCGCCGCCTGGCGCATGCTCAGGAACACCATCGGCGCGAATTGACGCTGCGGGAGCGTTTCCATGAGGTGTTTGCGGCGGCCGGCGAGTCGCGCCGTCCGCTGTTGTTCGGACAGTTGATCATCATGGTCGTCTATCTTCCGATCTTTGCGTTGTCCGGCGTGGAAGGCAAGATGTTCCACCCGATGGCCTTCGCCGTCGTGGCGGCGCTGCTGGGGGCGATGATCCTGTCGATCACCTTCGTGCCCGCCGCGGTTGCACTCTTCATCGGAAAGCGCGTGGCGGAGAAGGAAAACCGGCTGATGGGCTGGGCGCGCCAGGGCTATGCACCGATGCTGGAGAGGGTGCTGGGGAACGGCGCACTGGTTGTCACGAGCGCGATCGTGCTCGTCGTGCTGTCGGGTTTACTGGCGGTGCGGCTGGGCAGCGAGTTCGTGCCCAGCTTGAACGAAGGTGATATCGCGTTGCAGTCGCTGCGCATTCCGGCGACCAGCCTTACGCAGTCGCTTGATATGCAGAAGCGCCTCGAGGCCGGGCTGAAAGCGAAGTTCCCGGAGATCGATCGGGTCTTTGCGCGAACAGGTACGGCGGAGATCGCATCGGACCCGATGCCCCAGAATATTTCCGACGGCTACGTTATGCTCAAGCCGGAAGACAAGTGGCCGGCGCCGAAGAAAAGCCGCAGCGAGCTGATTGCTGCAATCAAGGAAGAGGCTGAGAAGTATCCAGGCAATGGCTATGAATTCTCGCAGCCGATTCAGCTTCGCTTCAATGAGCTGATCTCGGGCGTTCGCAGTGACGTGGCGGTCAAGGTTTTCGGCGACGATATGGATGTGCTGGCCGAAACGGGGCAGAGGATCGCCGAGGTGCTCGGGCGCGTGCCGGGCGCAACCGAAGTCAAGGTCGAGCAGACGGGGGGCCTGCCGATGTTGACCGTCCAAATCGATCGCGAGAAGACGGCCAGATACGGCCTGAACATCAACGATGTCCAGGAAACGCTCGCGATTGCCACGGGCGGCCGTGAAGCCGGCACCGTGTTCGAGGGCGACCGTCGCTTCGATATCACGGTTCGCCTTCCGGAAACGCTACGCGCCGACCTCGATGCGCTCAAGCGGCTGCCGATCTCGCGTCCGCCAAGCTCGCCTGAAGGCACGGCTTCCTTCATCCCCCTGGGTGAGGTCGCCACGCTGTCGTTTGCCCCGGGGCCGAACCAGATCAGCCGCGAAAACGGCAAGCGCCGGGTGGTCGTCAGCGCGAACGTGCAGGGCCGCGACATTGGCAGCTTTGTGCCGGAGGCAGAGGCCGCGATTCAAAAGAACGTGAAGATCCCGTCCGGCTACTGGACGACCTGGGGCGGCACTTTCGAGCAGTTGCAGTCGGCAACGCGCCGCCTGCAGGTCGTGGTGCCTTTGGCGCTGTTCCTGGTCTTCACGCTTCTCTTCGTTATGTTCAACAACGTCAAGGACGGCCTGCTGGTGTTCACCGGCATTCCGTTCGCGCTGACCGGCGGTGTTCTTGCATTGACCTTACGGGGCATACCGATGTCGATTTCGGCGGCAGTCGGCTTTATCGCGCTGTCTGGGGTCGCAGTGCTCAACGGCCTGGTGATGATCTCGTACATCAGGTCACTGCGAGAGAGCGGCATGCCGCTGGAGGAGGCGATTCGCCACGGTGCGCTGACCAGGCTCAGGCCAGTATTGATGACAGCCCTGGTCGCGTCGCTTGGCTTCGTACCGATGGCTCTGGCCACCGGCACCGGTGCTGAAGTGCAGCGTCCTCTGGCTACGGTCGTTATCGGCGGCATCCTGTCCTCGACCGCGCTGACGCTGCTGGTGTTGCCGCTCTTGTACCGGCTGACGCACCGAAGCGATGACCTGGCGGACATCAAGTCGGAGCCGGTCCGGGTGCCTGTGTAAAGGCAGACGGAGCGTGCGCCACTGGCTCCTTGGTTGTGGCGTACGCTTCCAACAGTAGAGAGGTCGGGTGACAACCGCGGCCCATCGTTCAACTTCAGAGGAAACACAGTATGGATCCGCACGCGGATTTTCATGGCCTGACGATTGTTATTGCGATTGCAGTGGCATTTTGCGGTGTGCTGGCATTGCTGATTTTCTTTTTTTGGATTGAACGCCGCAACAAGCGCGGTTCCAGAACCGGCGCTAGCCGCGGAAAAGTAGTGCGGCCAGCACGCAAGAAAAGGCGAAAGTAACAGACCCGGGCTCAATACAAGTTGACGCGGCCTGCGCAGGTCACTCGGCAATAAATTCCCAGGTGACGCCCCGGTCGTTGCTGCGAATCAACTTGCCGTTGATGGCCCCATACAGCCGGCTGGACGGGGTGCTCGCAAGTGAGGTAATCGGTGCAACCGGGGACCGCATCCGGATCCAATGGTCGCCGCCATCCTGGCTAAT
The DNA here is from genome assembly GCA_963529995.1 of uncultured Massilia sp. Taxonomy (GTDB): domain Bacteria; phylum Pseudomonadota; class Gammaproteobacteria; order Burkholderiales; family Burkholderiaceae_D; genus Telluria. The sequence continues at coordinate 70,860 of CAUSCY010000010.1, forward strand.
GAAGAATCCTTCACGCGCGGCGGCGTACACACGTTCCCGCCAGCTGATATCCCTGGCTACAAGCTGAAAGTTCAGTTTGACTTCGCCAGCCTTATGCCATCCACAAAAACAATCCATCGCGCGGAGAACACCTTTGCGTGTGGCCGCGAACAGCCATCCGGTCCCGATTCCACTCGACATCCTCGAGTGTGCAAGTTGCACGACCGGTTCGCGGGGGCCGTGATTTACGAAGCTCCAGCTTGCGCCGGCATCCCGGCTACGGAAAATCCCTTTCCCAACAACATAGGCATACACAGTACGGGGTTGGGTAGCGTGCGCGGCCAATGCCACAACGCCGCTGTTGGTCAGTCCTCGATTGCGCGACAGCCAGGTGCGTCCGCCATCGTGGCTGTGTAACACGCCTGAGCCGACAATTGCGACATAGATCGTTTTCGGGCGGCCCGCCGAGATCGTGAGCGAGGCGATATCGCCTTGCGCTGCGGCTGGCAGAGCCACGGACTTCCATGTCCGCCCCTCGTCCTGGCTATGAGCAAGCGATCGGGAGGTCGCCTTCCAGAGCTTGCCGCTGCCATCGTCGAACTCGAGGGCAATAATCGGTGGGGCGGAGGGCGAGGGCGCCGACTTTACCGCGCCCGGTAGCGCTGCCAGTCCTATCGAAACCGTTATCTTGCCAAGCGCCCATATGACTTGATCGCGTTGTTGCAGCAGTCTCATTGCGTTTCTCCGCGTTGAGTCAGTCAGATGCCATCGCCCTTGAAAACATCGCCATGACGAGCACACAGTAACGTAAACATTACAAGCTCAAGCGCGACAGTATGAAATGTCGCCTGATGTGATTCATGAGTACGATTCGGTGCGCTTCTGCACCGACCAGGCAGGAGCTGGACTCCATACTGCTCGCGTCGAGGAAAGGAACTATATGAAAACCGCCGAGCGAGTCCGACTGGAACTGCCTTTGGTACTCCCAGAGATAGACGACCCGAACGACCCATGCATCGACCGGCTGATCGGTCTGCTTGAGGGGCGCCCGGGCGTCGAGCACGTCCATATGAAGACGCTTGAGAATGCCCAACCTGTACTCTGTCTGCATTACGATCCCGCAGTGATCAACGTGTCGAGGTTACGTGACCTGGTGAGGGCGATTGGAGCGCGCTTGACGGAACAGTTTGCACATTACATCGGCCGCACGCCAGTGCCGCTGCACGCACGGAGTGCCAGGGTGTTCGCTGATCGGCTGCGCCGGACCTCGGGTGTATTGGAAGCAGAAGTATCACCGTCGGGAGCCATCCGCATCGAGTACGAGCGCTCTGCGATCACGCAGCGGGAGTTGGAGGGACAGATACGGTCGCTCGGCGCGGCGCTCGCGAACGACGCTTCTCCTGCCGAAAAACTCACTGAATCGACTGCCGCTACCGAGCAGCCCACGCATGGTCGCCATCAACGCGAGCACGACGACCATGCCGGCCACGGTCACAAGCATGACGAAAAAGAAGGGAAAGCACATGCTCATGGGGACCAGGATGGCCACGCGGGACATGCACATTCCCACGGTGGGATATTCGGCGAACACACCGAATTAATTTTTGCTGCCCTTGCTGGTGTATTCGTCCTGGCCGGCTGGCTGGTCGAGCGGAGCGAATCTGCTCCTGACTGGGTATCGCTAGCGCTATATATCGGGGCTTACCTGTGCGGGGGCTTTTTTACTGCAAAAGAAGCCATCGAAAACATCCGTGAGCGCCGCTTCGAAATCGATACGCTGATGCTCGTGGCGGCAGTCGGCGCGGCGGCCCTGGGTAAATGGGCAGAAGGGGGCCTGCTTTTATTCCTGTTCAGTCTCGGTCACTCCCTGGAACACTTCGCCATGGGACGCGCACGCCGCGCAATCGAGGCGTTGGCGGAGCTCGCTCCCGAGAAGGCGCTGGTCAAGCGTGGCGACGGCACAGAGGAGGTTGCGGTCGAAACCCTCAAACCCGGTGACGTCGTGTTGGTGAAACCGAACGAACGGCTGCCGGCGGATGGTGTCGTGGTGAAGGGTACGTCCAGCGTGAATCAGGCGCCGGTAACCGGTGAAAGCGTTCCGGTCGATAAAGTCGCTGTGAAGGATGGCCAGGCGGCGATCGCTGCATTCGACCGCGTAGACGCAAGTAACAGGGTGTTTGCCGGCACCATAAACGGGGCTGGGGCGATCGAAGTCATGGTGGCGCGCCTGGCGTCACAGTCGACCATGGCGCGGGTCGTCCAAATGGTTGCCGAAGCCGAAGCACAACGCTCGCCCACCCAGCAGTTTACCGACAAGTTCGAGCGCATTTTCGTTCCCGTCGTCCTCGCGCTGGTAGCGCTGCTGATGCTTGCGTTTCTCGTCGTCGACGAATCCTTTTCGGACAGCTTTTATCGCGCGATGGCGGTGCTGGTGGCGGCGAGCCCGTGTGCGCTCGCGATCTCTGTACCGAGTGCCGTTCTTTCCGGCGTCGCGAGAGCTGGGCGCAGCGGTGTCCTGGTGAAGGGTGGCGGTCCCCTGGAAAATCTCGGCAGTCTCAATTCGATCGCCTTCGACAAGACGGGTACCCTCACCGAAGGGCGTCCCAAGCTCACCGATGTAACGACAGCCGGTGGGGCGAGCGAAGCCGAGTTGCTATCCGTGGTCGTGGCCGTCGAGTCACACAGTGACCATCCCCTGGCTACGGCACTGGTGGAGGGCGGACGGCAACGGCTGCAGGCTGGCGGCCAAGTTGTACAAGCCGAAGACGTCCGCAGCATCACCGGCAGGGGTGTCCAGGCGATGGTCGATGGCGAGAAGACGTACATCGCCAAGCCGGTGTTTTTCAGCGAAATGGATGGCATGAAGATGCCACCCGAGCTAATCGACGCCAACGACAGCTTGGTCAAGTCCGGACGGACCACGATGGTTGTGCGAAAAGGAGACCGATTCCTCGGTGTGATCGGCGTAATGGATACGCCGCGTCCGGCTGCAACGGCAGTGATGGCCCAGCTACGTGAGCTGGGAATCGAACGGCTGGTAATGATCTCGGGTGATAACCAGCAGGTCGCCGATGCCGTCGCACGTACGGTTGGCCTGACCGAGGCCAAAGGCGACCTGATGCCGGAGCAAAAGGTCGAGACCATCAAGGCCTTGCGTGAGCGCCACGGCAAGGTTGCGATGGTTGGCGATGGCGTCAACGACGCCCCGGCAATGGCGAACGCAACTGTCGGCATCGCCATGGGCGCAGCCGGTTCGGACGTCGCGCTCGAGGCGGCCGACGTCGCACTCATGGGCGATGACCTCAGCCAGTTGCCATTTGCGGTCGGGCTCTCGAGGCGTACCAGACGGGTGATCAAACAAAACCTTTGGGTGAGCCTTGGGGTTGTTGCGGTATTAATCCCCGCGACGATCTTCGGCCTAAACATCGGCACCGCGGTTCTGTTTCATGAGGGGTCGACTTTGCTTGTCGTGATCAATGCGCTACGCCTGCTGGCTTATCCAGGAACGCCTAAAGCAAGCGAGGGGCAAGAACCTGCTGCACGGGCTGGGAAAGATGCGGACATCTCTGTTGCCACGAAGTCGCCAGAGCCACCAAAGGTTTCGTCATGACTAGCCTGCTACCGAAGGTATTGACGTATGCAGCGTTTCCGGCTGTCGCCATAGTGGTCGGCTCCCTTATCGCAGCCATACGTGAGCCTGGCGCAGGCTTACGCAGTGGTGTTCAGCATTTTGCTGCCGGCACGGTGTTCAGTGTTCTCGCGGTCGAACTGCTTCCCGATCTGATGCATCGCCGGATGCCGTGGCCTACCTTGATTGGATTCTCGCTTGGCGTGGCATTGATGCTGACGCTGAAATGGATTGGCGACCGCGCGGAAAAGGCGGAAGGCGAGCGCAGTACGCGCGGCCTGGTCACGGCCATGGGTGTGGATGTCGGCCTCGACGGCACATTGATTGGCTTATCCTTTGCGGCCGGAGCGAAACAGGGATTGTTGCTGACAGTGGGACTGGTCCTTGAGCTGCTTTTCCTTGGGGTCTCCTGCGCGACCTCGCTTCGCAGTGCGGGAAGGGCTAGGTCTGTGATCATCCGAACGACCGCAATGCTTGTTGTCGCACTACTGATCGGTGCTGCAGCCGGCGCAATTCTATTAAGTTCCGTCACGCCGGTCTATGTCGACGCCATGCTCGCTTTTGGCGTGGCCGCATTGCTGTATTTGGTGACTGAGGAACTGTTGGTCGAGGCTCACGAGGAAATCGAGACACCGGTGCAGACTGCAATGTTTTTTCTGGGTTTCATCCTGCTCTTTATCATAGACATGCTGATATGACGTTGCCACGAACTTCTATCGAACGACTGGTCGACAGAATTCACGGAAACGTCGAGCCGCGGCAAGGAAAGGACTGGTTCGATTTGACCGCAATGCATGGTCAGGCGAGCCGCATCGTCAATATCGAACACCGAGGGGAGAAGCAATGATCGACTACATCAGGGGTAATCTCGTCGAGGCACGCGATGCGCTGGAGCACCTCATCAATAACAGTACGCAACTGGGCAATATCGAGGCCAGCGCAAACCTTCTAATCGAAGCGTTGGAACGTGGACGCCGCGTGATTTCGTGTGGAAATGGCGGCTCGATGTGCGACGCCATGCACTTGGCGGAAGAGTTATCCGGGCGATTTCGTGATGATCGTCCTGCAATGGCGGCAGTCGCGATCAGTGATCCAAGCTATATCAGTTGCGTTGCCAACGACTACGGCTATGAGCAAGTTTTCGCTCGTTTCGTCCAGGGTAACGGTAGTGCGGAGGATATTCTTTTTGCTATCAGTACGAGCGGCAATAGCCCTTCGGTGGTTATTGCGGCCCAGGCGGCGAGAGCCAAGGGGATGAAGGTGATTGGTCTGACTGGACGTCCCCAGTCGCAATTGGAACAGCATGCCGACATCTGCATTTGCACCAGTGCGGGCCAATACGCCGACCGTGTGCAAGAGCTTCATATTAAGGTCATCCACATTCTGATTGAGCTTGTAGAACGTGCACTGCAGCCAAAAAATTATGAGAATGAAGCGCCACGAGTTCAGTAGGTGGTGTTACGTATGCCTAACGGGCCGACGAGGAGTGCAATACCCTCAGACCCGGTGAGCGCGAGGCCGCCGTCTATTCGCTGATCGGCACGGAGAAAGTGAGTGGCATGGGTCCTGAGGCATTGCTGCACCATGTGCTTGCGATATCGCCGACCATCCGGTGAATCGCGTCGACGACTTCTTGCCCTGAAACTGCGCGGAAGTGCGGTAGTCAGCAATAGCGAAGCTTCAAAAGCCGTACGTTAGCCACAGCAGGGGCGCTCCAGTTGAATCGGCGGGCATTTGACCGTGCCGTATGAGCAAAAGACGCAACAGTCACCAGCCTTTGGCCGGAGAACGACGGCACAGCCTTCGCACTCATAGTAGAACTGGCATGCATCAGTGGGCATGGTTTCTCGTTTGCTGTGCCCGCAGTGCGGACAGGTCAGGGTCGACTCTAAAATTGCCTCGGTCATCGCGTCACTTCCTGACAGTCGAAGGGAACCCTGCGTCAGCCGTCGCTTTGGTCAGCACGGAGACGTTGGCTTTGTCCTTATCCATGTGCACGGTGGCCGTCTTGTGCTCGAAATCGATTTTCACCTCGCTCACGCCAGGAACTTGTTCAAGCGCCTTCTTGACCGTGATCGGGCACCCGGCACAGGTCATGTTCTGCACGTTAAGGGTAAGCGTTTCTGAGGTACCGGCGAAGGCCGATCCGCTCAGTAACACGGAGACGATGAATGTAGAAATACGCATAGGGAAATCCTTTTAATAGAACAGCGGGGCGTACAAGGGAAACGTCAGCAGTAGTACGACGGGACGGCAACGAACCAGAACATGATGCGCTGGTTCCTGAGGACACGGTCAGCGGCGCAGGCGTCGCCAGGTGCGCAAGCGCGCCGACGCAGGTACAAGTTGTAGAAGGCAGCTCTTAAAAAAACTACTGTCAACGCGGTGAGGTAGGGGCTATAGGGCTCGAACGCAATCAGGTTAGATGCCCAGCCGCCGCCGATGCCGAGCAGCAGGAAGATGAGCGGACCGGCGCAACATGCCGAGGCGCCAAGCGCCGCCAACACTCCTGCAGCCAACGATCCCTTCGTTCCAATTGCCATGCTCGCTCCAAACAGGTTTTACTCAAAAACAGGATAAACTCCGTACACATATACGGAGTCAAGTGCATGACAGAGAAAATGACCATCAGCCGATTGGCAGGCGCCGCCGGTGTGAATGTGGAGACGGTCCGGTTCTATCAGCGAAGTGGACTGATCGATGAGCCGGCGCGGCCGTACAGTGGCTACCGCACCTATGGCAGCGAGGATGTACGCCGGATTCGATTCGTCAAACGGGCACAGCTCCTTGGCTTTACGCTCGATGAAATCGCGAGCCTGCTCAAGCTGGAAGGCTCGCAGGCCTGTGCCAGCACCCGCGACTTGGCAGCAAAGAAGCTCGCTATGGTAGAAGCTAAATTAAGTGATCTGCTTGCAATGAAGACAGCGCTCGCAACGATGGTATCGCGCTGTGACAGCGAGCAACCGAGTGCAAGTTGCCCGATAATCCAGGCACTGATCGATGATTGATTTCTGCTGAAATCAGTTGGAATCCAACCACGGCGCTGAGGGGAGGCTTACGCCCCTTTGTCGAGGCTCGACATTTGCTGAAAGGACTCTGCGAGCTTTGCTTCGTACAGGGCATGCAAGGCTAAAGAGTCCAGATAAACGGAAGAAAACATCAATGATTTGGAAGACCGGCCTGTTGTTCATTGCTACAGCAATTGCAGAAATCGTTGGCTGTTTTCTGCCATATTTATGGCTTCGTAAGAATGGTCCGATCTGGCTACTGGTCCCAGCAGCGGTAAGCCTAGCGCTCTTCGTGTGGCTGCTGACTTTGCACCCGGCAGCCAGCGGCCGCGTGTATGCGGCATATGGCGGCGTCTACGTTGCGAGCGCACTGGTATGGCTACGCGTGGTCGACGGCGTGAAGCTATCGACCATGGACTGGGCCGGCGCAGCAATCGCCTTGTTTGGCATGGCGATTATTGTCTCCGGCTGGTCTAGAGGATGAGGCTCGGCCGCAGATAAGAGCTCTGCCGGCGCCAATCCGACCCCAGCAGTTCAAATTTTTTCGATCTGCCGGTTGATCGCCTTGAGCGCACGCTCGTTGCGCTCGCTGTAGCGGTCGGTCAGATAATCGGTTCGTCCTCGCATCAGCAGCGTAATCTTGAAAAGTTCTTCCATCACGTCAACAACCCGATCGTAGTACCCCGACGGTCGCATCCGGCCATCGTCGTCGAATTCCTTGTAGGCCATCGGCACCGAGGACTGGTTCGGGATCGTGAACATGCGCATCCAGCGCCCCAGCAGGCGCAGGGTGTTCACCACATTGAAGGACTGCGAACCGCCGCAGACCTGCATCACCGCCAGGGTGCGGCCCTGGCTCGGCCGGATCGCACCCATCTCCAGCGGGATCCAGTCGATCTGGTTCTTCATCACCGCCGTGATGGCCCCATGGCGCTCCGGACTGCACCAGACCTGGCCTTCCGACCACATGCACAGATCGCGCAGCTCGGCCACCTTGGGGTGCGTTTCCGGCACGCTGCCAACCATCGGCAATTCCATCGGATCGAAAATTTTTACCTCTGCGCCGAAGTGCTCCAGGATGCGCGCCGCCTCGTAGGTGAGGAAGCGGCTGAAGGAACGCTCCCGCAGCGAGCCGTACAGCATCAGGATGCGCGGTGGATGGCTCAGGTCGCCCGCCGGCGCCAGCTTCTCGAGCGCAGGCTGGTCCAGCAGCTCCGGCTTGATATTGGGGAGATTCGGGATTTTGCTCATTTGATTCGCTTTCCTTGTTCGTCGACGACAGCTTCGCCGTCCTCCTTCGAGAACGCACCTCGCTGCGCCGCCGGCAGGATGTCCAGCACGACTTCAGACGGACGGCACAGACGGACACCAACCGAAGTGACGACGAAAGGCCGGTTAATGAGAATCGGATGCGCGAGCATCGCGTCGATCAGTTGCTCGTCCGTCGTCCCGGGATCATCCAGGCCGAGCTCCAGGAAAGGCGTGCCTTTCTCGCGTACGGCGCCGCGAACCGACAGGCCCGCGCGCTGAATCAGGTCGAGCAGTGTTGCGCGGTCGGGCGGGTTCTTCAGGTATTCGATCACGGTCGGCTCGATGCCGGCATTGCGGATGAGTGCGAGCGTGTTGCGGGAGGTGCCGCAATCGGGGTTGTGGTAGATCGTGACGTCCAGTGCGTTGTTCATGTTCGGTCCTTTCTCAGCTCAGGCGCAGGGCAAGCGCGCTCAGGGTCACCAGCAGGATCGGCAAGGTCAAAAGAATACCGATCCGGAAGTAGTAGCCCCAGGAAATCTGGATATTCTTCGCCGACAGCACGTGCAGCCACAACAGGGTGGCGAGGCTGCCGATCGGCGTGATCTTCGGACCAAGGTCTGCACCGATGACGTTCGCGTACACCATCGCTTCCCGCACGACGCCCTGTGCCGTGGTGGCGTCGATGGCCAGCGCGCCCACCAGCACGGTCGGCATATTATTCATGATCGACGACAGGATGGCAGTGATGAAGCCGGTGCCGAGCGCTGCGCCCCAGACGCCATGCTCGGCGCAGCGGTTGAGCAGGGCGGTCAGGTAGTCCGTCAGCCCGGCATTGCGCAGTCCGTAGACCACCAGGTACATCCCCAAAGAGAATACGACGACCTGCCATGGGGCGCCGCGCAGCACTTCGCGGGTCGAGATCCGGTGCCCGCGCGCAGCGACGGCCAGCAGCAGCACCGCGCCAACCGCGGCCACGGCGCTGATCGGGATGCCGGCTTCGTCAAGCCAGAAGAAACCGACCAGCAGCATGCCCAGTACCCACCAGCCGGTGACGAAGGTAGCGTGGTCGTGGATGGCCTCCTCGGGGCGTTTCAGCTGCGCCATGTCGTAATCGGCGGGGATGTCTTTGCGGAAGAACCAGACCAGCGCGGCAAGCGTCGTGGCCACCGACACCAGGTTCACCGGCACCATCACTGCGGCGTAGCGCGCAAAGCCGATATTGAAATAGTCGGCCGAGACGATATTCACGAGGTTCGACACGACCAGCGGCAGGCTGGCAGTGTCGGCAATGAAGCCGGCCGCCATCACGAAGGCCAGCGTGGCTTTCGGCGAAAACCGCAAGGCGACCAGCATGGCGATGACGATGGGCGTCAGGATCAGCGCCGCGCCGTCGTTGGCGAACAGCGCGGCCACCGCCGCACCCAGCAAGACAAGAAGCACAAACAGGCGCCGGCCGCTACCGCCGCCCCAACGCGCCACGTGCAGGGCCGCCCATTCGAAAAAGCCTGCCTTGTCGAGCAGGAGGCTGATGATAATCACGGCCACGAACGCACCGGTGGCATTCCAGACAATGTGCCAGACAATGGGAATGTCGCTGACGTGAATGACGCCCGCGAGCAGGGCCACGGCTGCGCCCGCGGCGGCGCTCCAGCCGATACCGAGGCCGCGCGGCTGCCAGATGACGAAGGTGAGGGTTATCAGGAAGATGAGAAAAGCGATCAGCACGGAAGTCTTTCAGGGAGCGAAGGACATGACAAGCCGGGCAATGGCCCGGCTGACGTAACGGAAGGTGGCGTTCAGGCGCCGATATGGCCGATGCGGTCGAGTTCGGTCTTGAACTTCGCACGGTCGGATTTCAATTCCTCAAGCGACAGGGCGAGGAAGGCTTCGATACGGGCGCGGAGGATCGCGTAAGCCTTCTCGAAAGCGGCGTTGATTTCCTCTTCGGTCCCCGCGACGTGGCTCGGGTCTTCAACACCCCAATGCGTACGAAGCACCGGGCCGAGGTAGGCCGGGCAGGTTTCACCGGCAGCGCTGGCACACACCGTTACCACGAGGTCAGGGGTGACGGGCAGATTATCCCAGGACTTGCTGTAGTAGCCTTCCGTGGAAATGCCTTTGCTGGCCAGCAGGGCGAGCGCCTTGTCGTTCAACTTGCCGGTCGGTTGGCTGCCTGCGCTGATGGCGTGCCAGCCAGCGGGCGCCAGATGATTGAAGACGGCTTCACTGATGAGCGAGCGGCACGAATTGCCGGTGCAAAGAAATAGTACGTTCACGGTAGACCTTTGGTTGAGAGGAAATAAGCGCAGAAAAGTCAGCTCGTCTGGCTGGAAGTGAATGGCTCACATGTCGAGCCATTCGTTGGCGAACAAAGATTGCCGCCACAGCAGTTCTCGGTCAGGAAGCCCAGCAGCTGATTCATCGTGTCGAAGTTCGCTGCGTAGATGATGAAACGGCCTTCCTGGCGCGGAATCACCAGGTTGGCGTGGGTAAGTTCTTTCAGATGAAAGGACAGCGATGAGGGAGGCGTGCCGAGTGCTTCGGCAATCTTCGTTGCGGAAAGCCCTGCAGGGCCGGCCTGCACAAGCAAGCGGAAGGTTGCCAGCCTTGATTCCTGGGCCAGGGCGGCAAGCGCGGCAAGTGCGGGTTTCGTGTCCATGATCTGATCCAAATATTTGATAATTCCAGTATAGTGGAATTGATGCTCGTGCGGCAAGCCCTCACGGGAGCGGCACGTCCGAACGACCGATGGCGGTCAGTTCCTTCTGGATAGCCAGGCGCGATAGCGTCGCAAACGGAAGCATGGAAAAGATGTCGAGGCGATTCTTGATCTCGCGGCATGTCCGGGCAAAGACCTGGCGATGCTCCTGGTCGCTCCCCACGAATGCCGCTGGATCTTCGAAGCTCCAATGCGCCGTGATCGGGTGCCCTGGCCAGCGGGGACACGCCTCGCCAGCGGCCTTGTCGCATACCGTGATGACGAAGTCCATGTGCGGAGCATCGGCAACTGCGTACTCATCCCAGCTTTTGCTGCGCAGGCCCTCGACGGGGAAACCGAGCCGTTCAATCTGTTCGATCGCCAAGGGATGCACCGAGCTGCCCGGATGGCTTCCTGCGCTGTAGGCGCGGAACCGGCCGGCGCTAGTCGCGTTGAGAATGGCCTCGGCAATAATGCTGCGCGAGGAGTTGCCGGTGCAAAGAAATAGTACGTTGAAAACCAAGTTGTCAATCATGGCGGTCTCTACCTGTTCGGTTAGTTGATACGACAATTCCAAATATATCGAAATATCTTGACCGTTTAATGACAAGGACGCTATTCTATATTCGTCGATTAACGAATGAGCGATTGAGGAGCGCGTCCGGGTCTATCGCAGCGCGCATGCATTCGTAATTCGGCGAATAAGGAACTGCGGAGGTTTGGCTGCGGACTGAACAGAACTTTGCCTGACTAGACAAGGAGAACAAGAATGAATAGCAACAAAGAACAACAACTGCCGGTGGCGGTGCTTGGAGCCGGTCCCGTAGGCCTTGCAGCGGCTGCGCACCTGATCGAGCGAGGCCTGACGCCGCTCATTCTGGAAGCTGGCTCCGAGGTAGGCGCCAACCTGGCCACCTACCGCCACGTGAGCCTGTTCTCGCCCTGGCAATACAACGTCGACAAGGCGGCCCGCCGCCTCCTGCAGCAGCACGGTTGGACTTCGCCGCCGGACGACGGCCTGCCGACCGCCGGCGAACTACTCGACGCTTACCTTGCTCCGCTCGCAGCAACGCCTGCACTTGCGGCCAAGTTGCTGCTCGGGCAGCGCGTCATTGCCATCACGCGCGTCGGTTTCGACAAGGTCAAGACCAAGGGCCGCGAGGCCGTACCCTTCCTGATCCGCACTGAAACGGCGGAGGGGACTCGGCAGTACCTGGCCAGTGCCGTGATCGACGCTACCGGCACCTGGTCGCACCAGAATCCCTTGGGTGCCGATGGGATCCCTGCGCTTGGCGAGGCTGCACTGGCAGCGCGGGTCGACTACGGCATGCCTGACGTCCTCGGAAGCGCGCGCGATCGCTTTGCGGGCCGGCGCGTGTTGGTCGTGGGAGCAGGGCACTCCGCAGCCGGAAGCCTGCTCGCGCTCGCACAACTGGCGGAGGATTATCCGAAGACCAGCATCGTATGGGCAACCCGCGGCAGCAAGCTGACCCGGGTGTTCGGCGGCGGCGAAGCCGATGGCCTGCAGGCACGCGGCCAGCTCGGAATGCGCCTGAAGGCCCTGCGTGACTCTGGTGGACTGGAATTGCGCCAGAACTTCCGGATCGAACAGCTGGAAGAAGTCGACGGCCGGATCCGCGTGACCGGAGAGCCGATCAGCGGCGCCACGCCGGTGATCGACGGGATCGACCGCATTATTTGCGCGGCCGGGGCGCGGCCCGACCTTGCGCTGACGCGCGAACTGCGCGTGCGCCATGACCCGTGGCTCGAGAGCACCGATGCACTGGCGCCCCTGATTGATCCGAACGAGCACAGCTGCGGCACCGTCCGTCCACATGGACACAACGAGCTGGCCCACCCGGAACCCGGGTACTACGCCGTCGGTGTGAAGAGCTATGGCCGCGCCCCTAATTTCCTGATGGCGACAGGGTACGAGCAGGTGCGCTCCGTGGTCGCAGCTCTTGTGGGCGATACGGCTGCGGCCGACGACGTGCAGCTCGACCTGCCGGAAACGGGCGTGTGCAATACTCGGCTGGCTTACGACGATACTGCATCCGAGCCGGTGGTTTCCTGTTGCGGAGTCCCGGCGGCTCAGGCCGCGAGCTGCTGCGTTCCAGCGCCGTCTCAGTCCGGCGCTTGCGGTTGCAGCGCGCCGGCCAAGACCAGCTGCTGCGCCTGATTGAATGAACTGCTGCCGGTGCAAGCCGGCAGTGCGAACCTGGAGCCTCACGTGCAACAGCCAGCGAAGACCATAGGCATCCTCGCCGTCACCCAGATCCTGTCCTGGGGATCGCTTTACTATGCCTTCACCATCGTGGCCCCCGATATCGAGCGTGATTTGGCGCTCGCGCCGGAACTGGTGTTCGGCGCCTTTTCATGGGCCTTGCTCGTTGCAGGATTGGCCTCTACGCCAACGGGCATCCTGCTGGACCGCTACGGCGGGCGCTACGTGATGGCGACAGGTTCGTTGCTGTGTACTCTTGGGCTGGTTTGGCTCAGCCGCTGCACCGGTGTCGCATCCTACTATGTCGCCTGGACGCTCATTGGCGTGGCGATGGCGCTCACGCTGTACGAGGCCGCCTTTGCCACGATCAACCGCAAGCTCGAGATTGGCTCCAGAAAAGCGATTTCGACCTTGACGCTGTTCGGCGGATTCGCCAGCACAGTGTTCTGGCCATTGACCGCCAAACTGCATACGATGCTCGGCTGGCGCGACACCTACCTTTGGTATGGGGTCATACAGCTTCTGATCTGCGTGCCGCTACATCTCTGGCTAGGCACCGATCCGGGCCGCAGCAAGTTGAAGGATCCAGCCGGTGCGCCCCGGAGCCACACCCTTGCGGAAGCTTTGCGGCACCAAGCGTTCTGGATGCTCGCACTGGCATTCTCGGCAAATGCATTCATTTTCTCGGCGATGTCGGTCCACCTGATCCCACTGCTCGGGCACCTGGGCGAATCCACGACGCTGGCGGTCATGCTGGCCACGCTGATCGGTCCAATGCAGGTTGCGGGGCGTATTGGGGAGATGACGCTCGGGCGGAATACGCCGCCGCAAACGGTAGGCAAGCTGACGTTCTCCATGCTCTCGGCAGCCTTGCTCGTCCTCGTTCTGTTTGGTTCGAAGGCCTGGGCGGCGGCCTCATTCTGCGTGCTTTACGGCCTGAGTAACGGCATCCTGACTATCGTGCGTGGCTCGGTCCCTCAGGCGCTGTTCGGCCGAGAGAACTATGGCGCAATCTCCGGTGCGATGGCAGGCCCGTCGCTCATCTCGAAGGCAGCCGGGCCGCTGGCCGCGGCATCAATCCTGCGTTACGACAGCGGTCCTTTGGTACTGCTGTTCGTACTGCTCGCCATGTCCGTCGCTTCGCTTGCGTTCTACCTTCGAGCGGTCGCCACTGAACCATCGCGGCAGTACGCCAAAGCTTTTGACAAGAGTGTCTCCTGAGGCCTATTCTGCGTTCGCCAAACAACGAACAAACTTATGTCCAAATCCTGCTGTCCTCCAACTACTCCTCGCATGCGTGATACGGAAATCGATGCCGATGACCTGGCGCGCATGTGCAAGGCACTCGCGCATCCTGCACGTATCCAGCTGCTCCGCCACCTGATCGATTATGGCGAGTGCTACTTCGGGAAGCTGACGGATGTCTTGCCGCTGGCGCCGTCGACGATTTCCCAGCATGTCTCGATCCTGAAGGAAGCGGGGCTGATCGAGGGCTCGTCGGATGTGCAGCGGGTCTGCTACTGCGTCAATCCGGCGCGGCTGGAACAGTTGAAACAGGCGATCGGGACGCTGTAGCGTAAAGGGGCCTGTACTCACATCCCGCTCACTTCCCGAGCTTCAGCTCCTAGTAGCCCACATCGATCCAGCGTCCGAACTTCAAGCCGACCTCCTTGAATTGAGCAGCCTTCCCAAAGCCCAGCTTTTTGTGCAACCCGATGCTGGCTTTGTTCGGCAAGGCGATCTCGCCAATGACGGGGTGCAGCTCGCGTATTCACAGCTCGTCCACAATGGTCCAGTTCCTTGTCCCTAGCTTACGCTGTATGTTCTGCGCAGTTCGTATGAGACTAGCAATCCGGAACTTTGACCGTCGCTCGCGGCCAGCATCGAGCTCGAGACAAGTTAGGTTAAAGTCGAACGGCACTCAGATACTGTCGCTTAGAGGGAGCCAAAACCGATCCACGGTCTTTGATAATCTCCTATTATCAAAGACCGTAAAAAGCACTGTCGGAGTTCCTGTTTGCAGAGTTGATGCGCTAAGCTAGTGCTCGTGACAGATAATCTACCGTCGCTATAAACCTGAACAACAACCGTTCAATATCGCAGCCGCTGGGTCGTTTCATGCGCAAAACGAAAAAGAAGAAAGAACTGGGCCAACCAGACCTTAACGAGCGGATCCGCCGCATTTATGGCTATTGGGGATTTTGCCAAGGCTACTTGGTGCCGAACTGGATCAAAAACATGACTGGGTACGAGGCGGTCGAGATCTATTACGAACGTTATCTGGGACAGACCGAGCACCTGAATCACTTCGGCTCTGCGATCGAGCTTGAACACCGCGACAAGCCGATTACGACACTGAAGGACCTACGCAAAGCCGCCGTCAAGATCACCAGGGTGGGATACGACTTCACGGCGGCCGCCGCGCTAGCGATCAACGTAGCGCGTGAGCGCGCAGGATTGGATGTCGAGATCGCGGCTCGTTCGGCCGCGGAAGAAGCCGCGCGTCCGCGCCGGCGGGCAGATGCACAACCGGACGGGATGCGTATGCAGCGCGAGCTTGAGGCCAAGCAGCTGCCCCAAGGGGCTGCCGCGAATTTGGCCGTCATTCAGACAATTGTCGGCTTGCCGAAGAAAGCTGGTAGGGAACGTTAATTAGCAATGACGTGCTGTTCATGTGAACTAACACGGCTAATTCCTCCCTGTCCAGGTCGCCAGATTGCGTGCCGCTTACCACGGAAAACGAGGTTTGGTGAACGATGGCGTACCTTATATGAACGGTTGAATTTCTTTGTAAGACTATGTTTTTTAACGAAAAAAAGAAGAACATTAGGTCTTTTGACTGGAACTCTTTCTAGAAAACGCACTGACGATTCGTTAACATGCAAAGCACATCGACTTTGAATGTGTAATCGACATGGAAACCCTCGCCACTTTGCTTCGCATGCTGACCTCCATCAGCGACCCGGCCACCTTGGTTTTTCTGGCAGCCCTTGCAGCGCTCGGCGTTGTCGGCCTTGCCTTATATGTCGTTGTCCTCGCTCTCAAGCATGGGAGCCGCTCGTGAGCCGCCTGGCCTTTGCAATGCTGCCCTCGGCCTGGGCCAAGCGCAAACCAGCCCTCCACATGAACGCCGAGACAGCGCGCGTGGCCGGCCTGGGTTTGCGCGTCGAGGAGGCAGACAGTTCCACGGCACTCGCCTTTCACGGTTTATCGCAACTCAGCTGGCGGCATGAAAAAAGCGCAGCCACGGCTGCGGTCCTCATCCTGTTCGCGCTGACCATTATCTCGAACAGGGCACAGCGACGAGCAGGCCTGCGCAGCAATAACCTGATCGGCGCAACCTACGAAGACATCCAGGAAGTAGCGCCGCTGTCCCGCAAGCTGATCGCGCGTGGCCTGCAGCTACTGCACTCGGTCGAGGCAATCGGCGTGGAGCGGGTAGGGAACGCCAACCTGTACGCGCTGCTAGGGATCGAAGAGAACGGCAAATGGTGCAAACTGCCGCAGCAGCACCTGTGCGGCACTTACAAGCACATGCACGGGCTCAAGCACTACTTCGATCACATCAAGCGACCGGGGTCACTGCACGCACTGAAGCTGTACATGCTGTTGTTATCGCTTCGAGAAAACGTCAGCAACGTCGCCCGCTGTAGCTACGAGACCATTCAGGAATACACTCAGATGCGGAGGGAGGAGATCCGCGACGCCATCCAGTTGCTGATCGCGACCCACTTGGTCCGGTTCGCCGGCGATGAGGATGCTCCGAAGCGCAAGGGAGACCCCATGCACAACCGTTACTTCATCATTGGACTGGCCTGAATATCGAGACGGCTATCAGCAAGCCACAACCCAACACCCGAAAGCTGAGGACGGAGAAGCGCCGTCCAGTCGCAGTCACAGTCTCCGGAGCGTACGGATTTGCAGGATCTAGTCGGTCGATAGCATGGTTCGGCGGACATCGTACCCGGCTTGCCGTAGCAGTGATACAAGCCCGTCCGGACCAGGCAGGTGTGCGGCGCCGACGACGATAACGGCATTACCTGCGTCCAGCTCCGTACGCAAGCCCGGGATCCATGCGCGGTTCCGCTCCTTGACCATGATTAGGTGATACTCGCGGCTTTCGGCTTCACCGCCCAGGGACTCTGCAGCCATCGCCGCCACGGTATCGAAGTCTCCTTTGTTCAACGCCTCGGTCAAGCGGGCGTAGGCCGCATCCATATCGCTGGACAATTCTGCTTTGAGGGCGGCGGCGTACACGCGCTCGCCGAGCGCCCGGCGGCGCTGTTCGACTTCGGCCTGAGACTCGAGTCTGTTGACCGCCAGCTGGCGTGCTGCCGCCGCGGTTTCCAGAAGCTCGTCGCGGGATACGTCAGGTCCTGGGCTGCAAGGCACCGCGGCCAGCATCGACATCATCCGTGCGCTGCGCAGCTTGAGCAGCGCCTGGAGTGTCTCCAGGGAGACGGGTGTGGCAGGGTTGCAAGCAAGGCGTTCACGAATCTTTGACAAGTCGGAATCCCTGACGAATTCCGCCCATGTGGCGCGGACATCTCTTCCTTCTGCCAAGGCCGCCAGGACCTCAGGAGCAAGGGTGAAGTCGGGCTTCTCATCCGCAGTGGTATGTTCGATTACGAGGACGCGGGCCTGGTCCAGCACACGTGGAGACGGTTGCAGGAGGCGAGGATGGGGCACATGCATGCTGCCGATCAGGATGCTGTGTTTGCCGTTCGGCGCTTGAACCTCGTATGCCGGCACGCCCGTATTCGCTGCGGGCGCGGCCGGTGACGCGATGATCAGTGAAAGAAGGGTGGCCAGCATTTTGGTTCGCAAGGTATTCCTCATCTTTGGGGGCTGACTGGCGTTCCGAGACACAAGGACAGGCGGAGGGTGACGGCAGAATGCATGGTCGAGCTTACCGTAACGGGGCGCGGTTTTGCCATGCGCAACCTCACCCTAACGCTGCGGTGCCGAATATGCCTACTTTTCGCCCACACGCACATCTACCCGGTCGGTTTGAATATCTACGGCCCGGACATGATGAATTTCGATACTGTCCCGTATCAACTTGAGTCCGGGCGCCGGTCGATTGCTCGAATACCGCAGAAAGGCATGCAGGGGCGGCAGCGCGTCGTGATAAAGAATCGTCGGCTGTAACGGACGTACGGACGCTGGAGTGTCGTCATCGTAGTCTTCATAGTCGTATAGCTCGGCTTCGGCGGTATTCGCGTCTGCATCCGCGGCGATCGCCGTGGCGGCTTTATGGAACAACACGACATTCTCGCCCGTCGCAACCTGCGCGTCGGCGCCGAGCTGCACTGATGGATAAATAATGCCGTCCAGCGGTATGCGAGGGTGCATCGCCAGGTAGTCGGCCACCACTTGCGTGATCAGATAATTGTGTTCTTCGGACTCGGGCATTACAGGCCGCACCATGCGCCGGGACAATTCGCGAAGAAATGCGTAGCGTTGGAAGTGTCTCTTGCTGTCTGGATGAAACAGGCTGGCCTGCGAGTGGAGACGCACCTGGCTCAGTAGGCTGAGGTTCAGCAATTGAAATGGCCGAATCACGGCGAACTGAGCGACGACGGCCCAGCTGCCCACCGGCGGACGGACCTCGGCCAACGCTGTCGCCACCGTCGTCGCCCCATAAAACGCAGGCTGCCCACGGGCATTCATGCGCCCGCTTTTCGCCACTCCCACCGGTGGCGCCCCGAGGTGACGTTCGGGATGTTCTAGCGCTTGCCGCATCGCTTCCTCAGACTGGAAAGCGCGCGCGCGATACAGCGCGTCGTATGGCGAACCCGAGCCCGCTTCCGTCAAAACGCTGACGCCTTCCGAGGTGATATCCGAATCGAGTTGACCGAAGATCGATTCCAGGAAGGCGGTCGCCCTGGGATTGATGTAGCGCGCTTCATTTCGCAGGCTCGTTTCCATATCACGCCAGCCCGAGTGCAATTCCGCGCCGCCAAACCCTGAACTCGGCATGAACCAGGGATCCTCACCGTGGATCGATTCGTTGCTCTCAGTGTCGTGCCAAATGTGTTCGAGCGATTCCTGCAGCGCCTCGATGGCGTCATCCGGCGCACCCACGAGACGCTTCAGAAGCGACTGTAGATCTTCGCCTGCAGGTACCCTGCCGAAGTGAATAACGGCCATCGTCTGGCTCGAATTCTCAAAGAATGTCTCGATCACATCGTTGCACCGCTGTGCGACGAAATCCAGATCGACCGCAGGCTCGTCGCCTTCGCAATAGTCGCAACTATCGAAGTGCCTTGCCTGCGCCGCCACTAAGTGGCTCAGTTCCGCGTCTGCGATGCAGCGCGAACAAATATAACTCATAGTGATCTCGATACAGGGAAGGGACGCCGGCGCCAGACAAGTGTCGGCGGCGCGGCATGAACTCTACATTCGTCTAAGCCGTTTTTCCATCCTCCCGCGTGTTTCGGCGTCCCCACGGCGATCGAAGACCGGCAAAGGCTTGGCGACGCGTCGGCTCGGTGGGCCGATGCGCCACGCCAGCCAGACGCGCGACTTCGGTGCGAAAGCGTCACGCGTCGCCCGAGCCGATTTCGCTGGCTGCCGACGCATGGGCTTCCAGCAATACCGAATTTGACCGCGCAAGCTCGGGCTGGGCCATTGCGCCGAAGTATTCACCCGCTGCCGCCGCAATTCGCTTTTCACGGGCGCGCACATAAATTCGGGTCGTGGTCACGCTGGCGTGGCCCAGGATTTCCTGAGCCAGTTCGAGCGGCATTTTGCTCTCCACCGCCAGGGTGGCGAACGTGTGCCGAAACGCGTGCGGCGACGTCTTCGCAAGGCGCAGCAGCTGGTCGGTCGTGAACGGCGGGCTTGCCTCCAATGAAAGTTCAGCCGCGAACGCGCGAACGCGGCGCAGTGCGGCGTCGACCAGCTGATACAGTGACGCCGAATGGTAGCCGTTCTCGTTGGGCTCCTCATGCCGGCTGATGGCGGTGGCCGTACGCGGCACTTGAACCGGCCCCAGCAGCGGCGCCTCGCTGTCCGGGTCATCGAAGTCCAGTCCCCGGTCGCGCCAGTGCGCGCGCAGCGCGTCGACGGTGCGCAGGCTGACCGGCACAAGTCGCTCCTTGTGACCCTTGCCAAGGACGGTGAGCAGCCACACGCTGGCCGTGTTAGGGCTCGGCGCTAGCCTGTCCCGGCGCGCAGCGGCCGCCTCGCTGCGACGCACGCCTGAATCACCCATCAGCAGCAACGCCGCCAAGGCCACTCGGTCCTGGCGGTTGCGCTCGACCTGGCCGCGCTGCTGCAGGATGCCGACGACATTCGCCCACGCATCCTCCTCGAGCGCGCGCTCGATCTTGATGGGGTCCGCCCGCTTCGCCACCTTGGGATCCTTTACCGCAGCCCAGGGATTGCCGCCTAGGTAGCGTACCTTGACTAGCCAGTCGAACGCCGCTCGCAGGACCACGATCGCGAGCCGCTGCGACGCCGGCGACAACGGCTGCTCGGCGAATGGCCGCCAGCGCTGGGTATGGCGCGGCGCGCGTGGCCCGCAGAACGCTGGCCAGGGCGCCGCCAGGAACGTTTTATAGGCGAGGCAGTCGTCGACCAGCAGGGACGACAATGGTTTGCGCACCACCAGCGCGCACCACAGGACCAGTCGCTCTAGTTCCTTGCGGTAGGAGCGCTGCGTTTCCTCCTGATCGTCGTAGCGCGCCAGGAAGACGTTCACCGCCTCTAGGTCGTGGCGCGCGCCGATGAAGCAGAATGCCGGGGCTCGGTTCGCGCCGTCAATACCGGAGAGGTAGGGCGGCAACCGGAATGTGCCGAGCGGGGCGATCGCGTCGGGCGACGTCGGATCGAGCGCCGGCAGCTGGTCGATTTCGACCAGCGCTCCCGATTGCCACAGCGCGTCGTCGAGGTCGCCGAGCTCACGCGGCCAGTGCCGCAGCCAGCCAAGGATCTTGTCCGCCCGTCCGCGGCCGATGCGCGGGATAGGACGCCACCACCCGGGGCCGCGGCGCTTGATCAGGTCAACCAGCTGCCCGAGCGTAACGATGCCTTCATCGCGCAGCGGCCGCACGGTTTTTGGCCGCATCCACTGGCTGATCGGCTGATCCGGGTGCGGTATCGGCTTGGGCAGGTCGGCAGCGCGTACCAGGATGTCGAGGGCGCGGGCGGTGATGGCGCCACCCTGGCGTGCACCTTTTAAGATGTCGGCGAAGCCTGGGTTGTGCTCGATCGCCCGCTCGATCATGTCGTTGCGCATGCGGATCAGGAAGCGTTCCAAGCCATGTTCGACCTGCGGGCTTTCTTCCGAATAGTACAGGTCCGCGATGCGCTCAATCGGAATCTTGCAGCAATACGCGCGC
This sequence comes from uncultured Massilia sp., assembly GCA_963529995.1. GTDB lineage: Bacteria > Pseudomonadota > Gammaproteobacteria > Burkholderiales > Burkholderiaceae_D > Telluria. The sequence continues at coordinate 91,996 of CAUSCY010000010.1, forward strand.
AGTGCCGTGTAATCGCTACGGTTGTACGTCAGATCGGGCAAGGCGATTTCGGTATGCTGGCTCATCGCGGCTCCCTGGCGCGCTGATCTGCCATGGCGGTGCCGGCCATCGCCCAGCGAACGCGGAATTGCTCGACGATCACGCGCAAGATGAGCCACCAGGTGTAGCGGGCGTAGGGGCTCTGGCACAGGTCACTGTTGGCCAGGCCGTGCGCCACCACGTTGCGCAGGTTCGGCCCGGGCTCTACGCACATCATCGCGCGGATGGCGAACGCCAGGTCCTCGCCGAACACCGTGACCATCTCGGGCCGCTCGGTCAAGCGCGACAGCCCGATTTCCATGTCCAGGCCGTCCTTCGGATCGTGCGTCGTCGTCAGCGCGCCGGCCACCTTGAGCACTTCGCGCACGATATGCTCGAATTGCGGCATCAGCACGTGCAGCGCGTGCTCGAGGTCGCCCATATAGCCGGCGTACAGGGCCCTACCGACCATGGCCGCGCGATCCTGGAACACCATGCCGCTTTGCTCCACGATCGACCGAAAATCGTTCGAAGTAATTACGTGGTCGAAATGCAGCTGGTTGAGGGCCGGTGCGATCATCCCGGCCGCCATTTTGCCCGCGTGGTCGGCGAAGTCCAGCATCGCACGGGCCTCCACTTGCTCCAGCGTTGGGGCCTCGCCGGCGCCGGTGCCGATGTCACGGGCGACCACGCGGCCGTCCTCGGCGAGCGTTGCGCCCCCCACCATCCGCATCAGCACGGCGTCGTTCAGGAAGGCCTCGGCGCTCCGCATGCAGTCCACCTTTGCCGGCAGCCGCTGCAGCGAGCAGAGCGCGAACAGCGCGACCAGTGGATCCGGCCGGCGTACCCACTCCGTGGCCACTGCGGCGGCATCGGTCAGATCGGTCTCGGGTCCGCTGATCATGACCATTTCGCCGACTGTGTCACGTCCAGCCTGCTCGTATTTGTGGCGGAGGGCCTGCAGGGCGGCGTCGACGCCGAGTGCGCCGCGGTACTTCGCTGACACGGCGCGGTAGGCGTTGATCGCGTCCTTGTAGAAGGCGTGGCGGCTGATGGCATTTTCTGCGGCGTCGGCGTGCGTCTCCCAGGTCCTGGCCAGCAGCGCCTGCATCTCCGCGGCGCGGTCGAACTGCCGGGCGCGCTCGAACCAAGTTTTCGCCGCCGTCAGGTACCCGGCCGCCTCGTGCGCGTCATGCGCGGCCACGGCTGCGCGGCCCCGGCGTTCGAGCAGCGCGGTGACCCGACCGGCGTGCTGCAGGCCGAGCCGTTCCTCGGTCAGCGGCCGCAGGAGGTGCAACGCGTCGTAGCCGGGCGCGCACACCACCTGTTCGGCCCGGTCAACTAGGGCGGCCTCGATCGCGGCCAGGCGGTCCCCGGCGGCGCCTTTCAGTTCCTTCGCCAACTGCAGCGCGCGCTGCCAGTGGGCGTGCCCGCCCGCGTACCAGGTCGCCGGATCCGGCGGCGCCGACCGGTAGTCGTCGATAGCCCGCAGCGGATAAGCCTGGCCGTACCGCTTCGCGCGCAGCCACACCAGGTCGGCGAGCCGGGCACGCAGCGGGACGTGGTCGATGTGGCCCACCAGCTGGGCGAGCAGGTCGAGCTCCTGCCGCTGCAGGTGGTCTGGATCGAAACTGGTGGTGCCGTCGGACCACGCCGCCATGTGGGTGAGCGGCGCGCTGCGATTCGACGGCTGCAGGACGATCGAGCAGACCCTCCCGAGCAGGACCAGCATCGCCGCGGACGTGGTGTCGCCGGCGGTCTGTGCTACCGCGCCGGCCTCGAACAGCAGCGCCGTCAGGGCGCGCAGCGGTGCGTCGGCGTGCTCGGCGACGATGCGGGCGGCGCCGGACCGGTGGAAGTCGTGCAGAGTCAACGCGACAGCGCTGAGGGGAGGGGACTGGGTCATTGCGTTAAGCGAGGCAGGGGTCGAGGAGAGCACCGGCGCAGATGGATCGACGGTCGGGTCAGGCGCTGCACAGCAGTGGCCAGCCGTTGCGCGCGCGCCAAGCCTGTTCGCCCAGCTTCAGCAGCAGGTCCTGGCCTGATGCCGGCGCCGCCAGGCGGTCGAGCCGGATAAAACCGAAGGTCCAGGTGTAACTGGCCAGCTCCGGGTAGCGGCCGAGCGCGAGCCCGATGGTGCCGGGATCGTTTGGAAAGGTATGTTCGCGCGCCCGGTCCTGCAGCTTTTTGGCCAGGCCGGAATAGACCTCGGTCGTGTTCCAGTACGGCTCCATGTCTTCGGTATAGCGCGCGGCGCGTGCAGCGATGTCGTAGTGCGCAACCGGTTTCGTTCTGCCATCCGTGGTGACGTAGGTGTCGGCCCAGCGTTTCTGGCGGCGCAGGACGTCGACGGGGGCGTCGGTGCGGATGAAGTACCAGCCCGGGACGCGACCGATGTTCCGATCGAGGTGCCAGGTCGGGTCGGTCAAGTCGATGGCGACGCAGGAGGCGTGGCCGTGGAGGAGGTCGAGGAGCGGCTGCATGGGACGGGTTTTCTTTGCGGAAAAGCCATCCTAACCGTGTTTCACGTGGAAAACAAGCATAAACGCTTACATGATTACAGCAGTAATCATGTAAGGGAGCGGCCAGAAAAAGCGGCCTCGCGGCCGTTTTGCTGTCTGTTTTTATGGAGTTATTCCCAGGTTTTAAAAAAATTGTTACTTACCCCTCAGCGTATCGAGTCGCGCTGGCGAACCTTGGTCTGGCTAGCTGAATCATTTGCATAAGCTTGTTCCCGCTTTTCTCCTGACTATAACAAGTGGCCGGTATCAATCGCCCGACCAATAGGCGCAGATAGTGATGGAACCTAGAGTCGCATCGATTTATGGAAACCCAGCAGCATCAACGCCTCTCGTTCATCCTGTTTCAAGGTCTTGACCGCCCAGATCAGGATATGACGTGGCCGTGAGGAAGCGACATAGGCGAATCGCGCCGCTTCGGATGCGGGATTGCCCACCCACTCCTTCCAGTGTGCTTGCTCCCCCTGCCGGCTGCTCGACACAAGCATGGTCAAGTCGTGAGTCTCCCCTTTTACTTCGTGAATGGTTGCCAGCCGGCGTTTTGCAGAACGCGGACTTCCTGGTGCAATCACCGCTTTCACCAAGGCCGCGCCCAGCCCCGAGGGGGCTCGATGCTGCCGCGCCATGAGCGCCTTAAGGACGTTCTGACACTCCGCATTCGGACACGGGACTGTTCCCAGGCTAGTAAGCGCCTTCTTGTGCAAGGCACACCAGGCGGACCAGGTAAGGGTCTGCTTCGCCAAACCCGCCTCAACAAGCACGGACAAGCAGTCAGAAAGAAATCGATGCCAATCCAATGCCGACTGCATCTCCACAGGCCGGCAGAAGGCGTCTTCCCCCAAGGTATCCTGCTGGATGCATTCCTCTGCCAAGTAACCGGCAAAGGCGGACAAGGCCTCATGCAAATCGCCGGTATGCCCGCGCGCAAAGCTCGCAATGGCCGCAGCGAGCACTTGTACCGCGCCCTGTGCCGCTTCGCCCAAGCGCATCCTGTGTAGCGTACTGTGCCCACGCGCCACGATCACCGACTGCGCATGGTTTGCTGCCAGCTCGTCAAAAATCCCCAGTGCCTCACTCGGGCAGTCCCGGTACTCCACGAGGTAGCACGTTGCTTCAGCGTAATTGGCTTGTCCGGTGATCTTATCGGCTTTTACAAGCGCTCCATGCAGGTCGACGATGCTTTGCCCGCTGCGAAAATTTCGCCGCAACAGCATTTCCTTACAACCCAGAGCGCGCACGAATTCCGCGACGTCTTCCGGTTTGCAGTTCCTGAACAAATAGATCGCTTGCTCCAGGTCGCCGATCAGGTGAAAGGTCACACCTCTCCCCGCTAGTCGCGCAAAGATCGCAATTTGATCCGCCGACAGGTCTTGGCACTCGTCGATCATGACATGCGGGTACCGTCTTACCAAGCGGTCGACATGGTCGTTAAACTGGCCGCTACTCAGGATCTCCAGAGCCAACCGCTCCACATCTTTATAGGTAGCGAAACCATTGGCGTTGAACGCTGCCTTCGCTGCGGCCAGATCCTCGAGCTGGTACTTTTCCAATGTCAGTGCGTTCAGCGCTCGCTGCTTGGCGGGCACGGGATGTCGAAACACGAACCGGCCTGTAGCCGGGTCCCAGTCAAAACGATTGGCCGGGATGTGTTCATGGCCGATCCTGTACCTTGTCCGATAGAAGCAGACTGCTTGCTCATCCACAACATGTATCGCAAAATCTTCGTCGCGCCCCTTGTAACCCGTCAATCGGTGGGCAAGCGGGTTGACAATTTGCTTCAGGAAAAAACTGTCCACCGTACCCACGAAATGCGGAAAAGTGCTGCGGCCGCCGCGCCGGGCCAATGCGATACGCTCGACCAGTTCACCCGTTGCGCTGCGTGAGAATGACAGCACGGCGATCCCCGCCGGGAAATGCTGCCACTCGCGCACTTCTTTCGCAACTTTCGCGGCAATGACTTCGGTCTTGCCACTGCCGGGGCACGCACGCAGGTAGACATTACGGGCCAGCGGTTCTTCGACGTAGGCGATCTGTTCTTTGCAAAAATCGATCATTGCGGGCTTCAAACTTTGCAGCTCCACTTGATCGCGTCCGCGATGTAGCCCGGAACCACGAGCTCCGCAGTGCCATTCGCGACCGCGTCAGCGAGCAGCTGCGCGCACAGCCCCTTCCCCATGTCGCCGTTCTCGATCAGTTCCAGCAGCTCGAATGCGGCATCCGCCTTCTCGGCCGGCTTCGCTACCGCCCAATCGGTCTTCGGGTCGCACAGCTCCGCCAGGCGCTGCTTATTCTTCCCATTCGTCTCCCACTCGTCGTGCATGACCTTGGCCATCGGCCTAATGTTCCCTCCCTCCATGGCTAGGTCGTACTCGAAGGTCTTATATAAACCGACAAAAAGGCGTGCATGTACAGATTTGGCGATTTCCGGGATCAATTCCAGAGCGTGGTTTGTCCCCTTGCGCAAGTTGCCCGCATGCGGTTTGACATTAACCAATTCATCCTTGCCGCCGTTTTTCACCGTTTCCGTCTTGGGCGGGTCGAGATCCGTCAGTCCAGCGCAACGTACCGGTATGTTGGCGCCAGACACAGCAGAATCAATATTGCAGAATAGCTGCATGAAGTGCTTGAAGTAGATGCCATTGAGATTGATGACACTCACCCCCAAATCATGCAGGCTTTGCTTTCCTGCCGGCTGTGCCTGTAGGACGACCTTCGCCAGTTCCGGTAACAGAATCGCTTCGGCGATACCTTCCACAAACACCAGCCCACGCGCGAACAGGAGGTTGGACTTGGTGACATCCAACCATCGGTTCACGAAGCGCTCACTCTTATCCGGCAGGCCACACTCGGCAAGGCGGGTCGCGAACGGCGGCGTCCCGGCGGTCATATGCACAACGGCATTCATCGGCACCGCGGAGGCGAGCACTGTGGAGTGGGTGGTCACGATGACTTGAACGCCCGTTCTCTGCGCCGTGTCGGCGAGGTACTTCAGAAGGCGCGTTTGCAGCTGCGGATGCAGATGCGCCTCTGGCTCTTCAATCAGCAGGAGGTGGAAAAGGCCGTTGTCCTGGCCGCGGAGCTTGGATTCGAGATGCAGCTCGGCCAGGATGGAGGCAATGTAAATAAGATTGTTGTAGCCAAGGCTGTTCTCATTCAAGCTCCGGAATTGACTGGCGTTCACCGCCGACAAGTCCGGGAAGTACAGCAAACGCAAACTCTCAACAATCCGCGAGAAATCACTCTCCGAAAACTGGACGCGTGTTCCCTGCGCCAGGCTTTCCCCAATCGCCTCCTTCAGGCTGTCCGAAATCAGCGCATTGGCCTTTCTGATCTCGTAGTCATCGCTCTCCGCTAGCTCTTTGTTAAACTCCTTTACTTTCGCGACCAGAGGATGATCCGCGCCATCTTCCTGGTGCTTCAGCAAATCCTTCTTGCAGATGACCTTCAGCAGCTTCGCCAACCGGGAGCGCGAACCGTTTGACAGCTTATATTCCGCGTCGCGTAGCGGCGGCAGGTAAATGCAGCGGATCAGGTCGAGGACCTCCGGCTCCACCATGGCCATGGTCTTGCCCGCCCACATCGACCGCTTAGGCCGGCTACGGTATTCACGGTTCTCGACATGCAGATGCAGTTTGGTGTTGTGATCGATATCTTCCCAGGCCATGAAGGCGAGTTTCTCGACCATGTCCAAATCGGAAAATGTCGCGGAGACTTTGAAGCCCAGCGCACGTACGTCACTCACAGCAAAGCCGAGGTGGAAATCCTGATCGTCCACGGCATAGCGCCCGGCTTCCGAATCAACGAACAACTGCCGCAGGGCCGCAATGACGCCGGTCTTGCCGGCACCATTTTCGCCAACCATTACCGTCAGCCCTTTGTTCAATTTAACCTTGAATAGCTGATCGAATGCCCGGAACCCCTCCACCGTCAGTTCACTGATATACATCCTGCCTATCCTTGATGCAAATAAGAAATACACTATCATGAACGACAACAGTTCACCAGATAGCGCTGTAAGCGCCGCAAGAGATTTTGCGCTTATGGCATGGCATTTTCACTTTCGCGCGCGAAAGTAAGCCGCGAATATGGACGTGCGCCGCTGGCACCGGCTTTGTAGCGGGTTGCGGCTGAGCGTAGCAGTGCTGGCCGCGCTAAGAAACCGTCGCGCTACCATGCATCCCAGACCCAAGAGAACAGGAAAAGAGACATGAAGGTAACCCTAAACGCAGACGCCATGGTTACCGACCACCCCGAGCACTACGGCACTGACGCAGCGTTGACGCTCTATTACGATGAAACCAACAATATCCGGAAGCTCCGGCTGACCGAGAACGGTTTGAACGTCAGCAAGCACGACAATTTTGTCCTCGGCGGTATTGTGTTGAAGCCGGGGCAGAGCATCGGTGACATAAAGGAACTGCGAAAGCTCCTTTGGATTCAGGACAGCGCCGACGAAATCAAGTTCGATCTTGTGGCCAAGGGGGACTTCGAGAAAGTTCTGGATTCGAAAAAGCTCAACAAGGTCTTCACCTGGCTGACGGAACGCGGCATTGGGATTCACTATGCAAACCTGAACATCCTGAACTGGTCGATCCTGGACATCGTCGAGTCGATCGTGGCGGAGGACCAGTTTATAGAAGAGTTTCTCCCATATCACAGGGAGATGAAAAACGAGCTCTACCGATTCGCAACCGCAGACCTGCCAGGTTTTTTAGCGATGTTGCAGACCTACGGTTATCCGAACATCGATCCGAGCAAAACCGGTGAATTCATCGGAGACGTCCGGGCGTTTGTGAACAGGCATTGGCCGCAGCATCCGAACCACGCGATGCAGATGCTTAGCACGCTTCTGTCGAAAGCCAAGGCTTTGCCGGAACTGGCGTTTTTGGTGAACGAAAAGGCCGGCGTACTCATCGACGGGTTCGACCAGTTTTTCCTTAACAGGATCTGCACGTTCAAAAACGCGCGGCATGTGCTCGATGAAGAGAAAGAAGTCCAGAAGGTCTTGGACCACTACCAGCTTATGCATGGCGACAGCGAGATAGACTTCTCTTTTGCTGACTCCAAGGTCGTCCCGGAAATTCAGTTATCGGATATTGTCGTCGGATTCCTCGGAAAATATTTCACGTTCATCGAGAAGACACCAATGTCCGCACTGCTACGCATCCGGAAAAACCTGACGAAAACCCAGGCACAAACCTTGAAGCTGCTCGGTGATCTGATAGATATCTCCGATAAGACCAGTAATGCCTTACTCTTCAGGATCACCACCATGGACAGTGATTGGAAAAGTGATGCGTTTTTATATGGAAATGGGTTTCCTCCGCACTTGCTCCAAGCGTAGGTTCCACGCAGGTAACCGGAGCGAACGAGCATGACTGGGCCGGCCGCTACCCGTATTACCGTGCGACGCCAGGAGCAGGTCCGCACGCGCCTGCAGGACAACGTCCTGGCTTGGGCGCGTGACGCCGCGACAGGGCAGCTACGCTATATCATGGAGTTGGGTGAGCACGAGCGCGGTGGCGCATGCGGTTGCACCTGCATCAGCTGCAACAAGCCGCTCCACTCGGTGAACGCAGCGAAGGCCGAATGGCAGAAGCGCCCGCACTTCCGGCACGAGAGCGGGACGGAACCCCATGCGTGCAAAGTTCTGTCCGCACGTGCAGCGCTGCTGGCCAGCCTGCAGGAGGGCGACCTGATCGTCTTGCCGCGACTTCGCCGGTCCGTCACCGTACAAGGTCTCTCGGGCGCTTTGTACGAAGGCTGGGTCGAGGTCGCACAGCAGCCGGTCCGCGTTGGTCAACTGCGCTTCATCGACACGACGACCGCCGAGGTAGTACTTGCCGACGGGCGTCGGCTGAAGGTGGTCGTGTCCGGGCGAGTCCGACCTGACGGTCCAGACGCAGGCGAAACCCTAGTGCCCCACATCGAGATTTGCATTGACGATCCAGCGCTTGCCGAGATGTCGCCGGAGGAACTGCGCGCGCGGCTCGTGCCCGCGATCGAGGAGGGTGCCTGGTGCGGACGCTGGCCGGACGCCGCCGGCGACGCCGCAGCCCGGGAAGATGCAAAGCGAGCGGCCGGCTATGCTCTGGACTGGGATGGCGAATCTACGGACCTGCCGGCGGATCTGCGGCGCGAGTCGCTCCTACACCGCGAAGTAAAGGCGATTCTGGAACGCGCGAGTTCCGTTCTTCTGCCCGGGTGGTGGCTGACATCGATGGGCGCGATCGCGACCGACAAGGACCGGACAGAACGGGTACAGCTGGCCGGCGCGCGCCTGGAGCAGAAACTCGGCCGCATCATCCCTGACGTGATCGTGGAGCTAAAGACTGGCAGCGAGGTGCTGGTCGAGGTCACGGTCACGAATACCATCACCGCCGAGCGCCTTGAACGGATCCGCGCGGTCGACCTGGCCACGATAGAACTCGACTTCTCCAATATGGCTGGCGTGCTCTCCAGGGACGCGTTGCGGCAGCTCGTGCTGAACGAGGTCACGGGGAAGGTCTGGCTTCATCATCCCTCGGTATCGAAGATGCCCGGCGCACCGCAGGGCGGCTTCCTGGAACTAGGGTCACGTCGACGTGGCACCACGGGCAGAACGAAGCAGCAGATGCTGGAAACGCCGGAAGAGCATTGCGCCCATCAATACCTTGCTGCGGTGAGGGAGCTCGCGCGACTAGATTTCGAGGTCGATGAGCCAGTTTCGACGCCTGAGCGGAATGACGCCCTTGCGACCGTGCTTGCTGCGGCCGATGCTCTGCACGTCCACGGCTATCCGGAGGCGCTCGATTACCGCCTGTTCGACGACCAGCGTACCGTGCTGCACCGGCTGATGTCACTGATGTTGGGCTACCCAGTCGCTTACCGCTACAACAAGGTCTGGCAGGTGATTAATAGCATGCTGACGGACACGGGGGCCGATTCGAAGTCATGGCATGGCCTTTATCATTTGGCAATAAAAGCCCGGGGAGCGGAACTGGGCCTTACAAAAAGGCAAGAAGCCCTCGTGGACGAGTGGCGCAGCAAGGTCAGGATGAGTGTCATGCAACGCGAAGCCACTTATCGCCGTGATCCTCGCTATGACAGGCTCTTCGCGCTGCTGTTTCCGCAATTGGTTCCTGGGCTCGACAACCTGTCGCTGAAGCGTGAGCCAGCGCCACCAAACTCTCTGGCGCTGGGCAACGATCCAGACCAGGTCGACCAGCACTTATTCCGTGAACCAGCCAGTTCGCTCTGGACGTGGACGCTGCCACATCAAGAGCGGGGTTATGAGCTTGAGCTTGTGGCAAGCCGCGCCCGGATCGATGGATGGAGCGTGGACGAATCAAGTATCCTTTATCACCTGGTTCGTGAAAAGTTTTCCGCGCCGTTCGTCTCAACGATGGCACGTCTCGTCTGTAACAAGGCAGGCACAGAGCCTGCAGCCGTGCTGCGCTTTCTGTACCGGAACGACTTCATCTGCCCAAGTCAGCAATGAGGCGATCAGTAATGCTAATCTTCTCATCAAGCGTTTTTCCAGCTATTTCTTACGGTATGCCTAATTGGCAGGCATGTCGTGGGGACCCGCATGAATGCTATGTTCTAGACGTTCGGTGGTTGGGTTCTCCACAGAAAATGTGGATACTTTTATTACGCCGTGAGTCTGCAACCTATTACTTTCGCGTGCGAAAGTGCCTTCGCCTTGCTTGCTGTCTGATTTCGAAGTTGGGTGCATATGCTTGGTTGGAAAGTTATCGGAGGGTGGATGACGTTAAATTTAATGTTTGTTAGTTGCATTTTAAGGAATGGATATTGAGTTCGAATGGGGAAGATTGACTGCAATCAAAGGGCATAGCTCGCTAGTCGAGGTCGCTGGAGATAACCTGCACGTACCACGATTGGACGCTGCATTGCCGACTCGCTTCGTTGAACTCGAAACCGCTAATTGTCATGTTGCCGCCGCCGATCCAACGCACTACTGCATCTCGCAAACGTGGCAGCACGTCATTACCCGCGCCTGTATCGCGCAGGATGGCCAAGTACATGCTGCGTCGAAACTCATGATCATGCTGTTCCGTCAACGTGAGTCTGCCGATATGCACGGGTTGTGCCGTGATTGCCCGGTGCCGAGGCAGTGGCCGGCCGTCTTCGAATAGCTGCGCGACGCGAACAAACATGACAGTTGGAAATACTGTATAAAACCACAGTATAACAGACGTCCATGTTGTCGAAATGGCCGTAGGCACAGAGAGAACTCATATGCAAGGGTGAAAATTCACACTTGTGTGAGGATTCTCCCGATTTTCTTGTTACTCTACCAATGCACCGAGCAGTTAACGTACGGCTAATCTGATAAAGTTGACTACTAAGCAGTGTTAGATTTTCACGCCTGATTTATAATTACTGTTTCGCAACTTTTTGTGGCATCCATTCCGACAAGCTTTAACAAATCATGCTAAGAAACGATCAGAAGGCAGCGATTCGTCAGGGCTTCGAAATGGGCTTTTCCGACACTCGTATCGCTCGCGGTGTACCGGACATTAACCACATGCAGGTCTACAATTACCGTCACAAGCTGAAGATACCCACCAAGGATATCGTCAACCGGCGCTACGACATTTGGACCGAACTCATCTACAAAGGCGTCAGCATCAGCCAGATTGCTAAGATGTACGACGTCACCGAAAACAGCATCAAGGTGCTACTCTGGAAGAACCGCAGTATCTCCTTGGTCGAAGCGAAGGCCCGAGTGTTGAAGCTGCGTGAGGAAAACCAGCAACTTGAGCTTGGCGACGGGATACCGAGTCTTGGTCAGCTCGGCCTGCAGTTCAAGCCGATCACGCCCGAGGACAACACAGAGTAGGGCGCCTCTCTACATACCGCACTTTCGCGCGCGAAAGTGAACCGTCTGGCTAATTTCTGGAAGTGACATTTGCTATTGCCGCCTGACGGCCGTAGCCGGCGCATCCTGGACGCGCTTGGATCCCTCGAACTGGTACACGGCAGCGAATTCGCCATCGGCAGATACGAAGTTCACGGATATGTCCAAGGTTCCGGCCGGCAGGGCGTCCATCAACTGCTGCAGCTTCCCGTCGCTGATCGTGAAGCTGTTGTCTGCCGGATGGAACACCCAGTAGGCCTTCAGTGCCAGGCGCTCCCTTTTTCGGCCCGAGAATCAGGCCGTCACTGTCTTTCGCCAGGTCCAACGGTCCCACGCCCTCCAACTTGAAGGTCAGCGACTCGCCCGTGAAAACGTTGTCCGGGCCTAGCCCAGCGATTGTTAGCGCCGGTAAGGAGGGGGCGTCGTCGGTTTCCTTTATTGCCGTAACGTGCACCGTCCGAACGGTGCCATGTGCCATCGGCGCCGGCGCAGATGGATTCAGCCCGGTGACAGCCCGAAAACCGGACGACGGCACTAGCCGCTGGCCCAAGGCATTTGGAAGACGCGCTGACAATGCTTGCGCCGCCAAACCGTGCCCCGGGCAGGCATGCTGCAGGCGCTGGCTCGGGTGAGGGTGGTGGTCGCCTTTCTCCTGATAGCCTTTCATGACTCGCCCCAATACCTGGCGACGGTTTCCTCCATTGCCCTGCATCCAACCAGGCCAACCGCGATGTGGTCGGCATCGCTTTCGCGGCCTTCCGCCCCACGCTCGGTCCAGCGGGTCCAGAAGCGGTATGCGTCCAGGCGCGCGATATGGCCAACTTCGTGCGCGAGGATGAAACGCACTTCGTTGTCGCTCCACTTTGACGCGTCCAGCATTTCGGGGGGAATGACGATCACGGCGTTGCCGGAAAAGGCGCCCGCCGAGGCCGGAACACTGCCGACGACGAACGTCGGCTTCAGCCGCAGCTGAAGGCGATCGGCGTAGGCGCCGACCTCTTGGACAATGAAGCGTTCCCGCGCCGTCGTTTCCGACATGCGCGGGCCCAGCCTCTGGTAGATCTGATACGGCCAGTCGTACAACATGGCCAGCAGCACCGCCGAGTAGATCGTGTTCGCGATCCTGCTCGTGTAACGAGGACGTCGAGGACGAGGAGCAGCCGGCGCTATTGAACTCATGCGATACCAAGGTCAGTATTTGGAGGAACCGTACCCGCCACCTGAGCCATAGCCCCTGCCGCCGATGTCATGCCGGCCAGCCATCGGCGTACCGTCCACGTTGACGCTCGGTGAACGGAAGCGTTCCCACATTTCTTTGCTCATGGTGTGCCCTTCACCCTTTTTCGACAGGGCTTCCAGGTTGCGAAGGATGTTTCGGAAAAGCTGCAACATGATTCCTCCATTATTGATTGCTGCGAGCCCACCAGCACAACAAGAGAACGACGATCGCAGCCCCCACCAGGAGCCAGGAGCGTTTCTCCTTCTTCAAGATCTTGTGTGCCGCAAAGGCCGCAAAGGCGTCATTGCCACGATTTGCCGGTTTGTTGTCGTTCCTGTTGTTCATGACGAGCTCCTATGCTAAACGATGGGGGGAAAAGCGTCTCACTTCTTGTCAGGTATGTCGAAACGGCTGGGTTTTTTCTCGCCTTGCATAAACTCCGGCAAGGTTTCCTTCAAATTGGCACCAATGTTGGTTCGCGCGCGGTCTCGCGTACCTTCCGCTCCGGCACCCGCCAGACCTGCGCGGTGCGCCGCCGCGGTCGCATTCAAGCGGCCCTCGTGCACTGAATCGGCGACGCCTTCCACGCCGTGGGCGACCTCGAGCGCCAATCCGTATCCGTCGCGATCCAGCGCCTCTGTGGTGCTCGGGGCTCCGCGGCCACGGCCGCCGCCTTTGGCCGCAGCGTCGACCTTGCGAACCAGAGCGCTTTCGTTGACACCACTGTGGTTCCCGGGGGTTCCGATGTCGTAGTGCTCCCGCGGCTTCATATCCAGTGTCGAGAACCGCGCAGCCAGCATCGCATTGGTCGACCCCAACAAGTATTCGTCCGCTATCAAGCGGTCTTCCGGACGGGCCTGTTCGTCGGTCGCCATCAGGAACGCCGCGCGGTGGCGCGCCATAGCTTCATTGGCCTGGGGATCGCCGACAATGCGGTCGGTCACTCCAGTCTCCATGTCCTGCCGTGCGCGCTCCAGGTAGGGCTGGGCGACATCCGAGTTGCCGAAGCTGCGGCCCGCGCTCAGCTGGAACCGGCGGTAATCGGCGTTGGTCTTCATCTGGTTCGCGACCTCCGCGCCGCCGATTTTCGCGCTCAGAGACACGAAACCGGAGGAGCGCTTGACGGCATCGCTCGCTACGTCGGAGACAGACTTCGATTCCGACAAGGTATCGGCGTACTGCTTCTGCACGCCTAGCGAACGCTGGAGTGAACGGGCCTCGTCTGTACCAATGTTCTTGTACTTGTCGCTTTGCATGAAGCTGTTGAAAGACTTGGCCAGCGCCTGCGACTTCGAAACCGATTCGTCCTGTTCCGCCGTTTTCCCGGTCCGGAGATTGTCGTTCGCGCCGGTCGTCGTACGATATTCGCCGGATCCACTGACCCCGCCGCCGACGCCTTTTGTGCCGACTCCGACCTCCGCGCCGACACCGATGCCCGCTTGGGTAACGTTGAAGTTGTCTTTCGCCGAATTAATCCCTGCGCCGACCTTCCCTGACTGCGACGCGTTATAGTTTCGGCTGAACTCATCGCGCAACGCCCGGCCGGTAGAGTCCGAAACCCCAACCTTGGAAAAATTCCCCGTATTGAAAGCATCGGTCCAGGACTGCAGGTCCGTTTTCCCTTCCGAAATCGAATGCATCTTCTGGTGCGCCGACGTGATGCTGTTCGATGCCTCGCGCTGCATACTGCCGAACTGGGCGCTGGTGGCGATTGCCGGGATTGCGCCCGTAAGGCTGAGGTTCGTTCCGCCGACACCTTGCTCGGCCTTCGCCACGCTGCTGTTCGTGACCAGGGGCGCGCTGTCGACCGGGGGCGGGTTGACTGCCTTGCTCTCGTCCTTCGAGCCCGAGGTCATCGATTCCGAGATCTTCACAAGCGCCGCCGATTGGCCCAATGCGAAGATGGTCGACATCAGGATCGGCAGGGTAGCCATCAGGTGGCTCGCGGTGCCGATCTCGAGCGAGAAGTTTTTGTAGACCTCGACCGCGGTCGATTGGTTGATGAAGCCGTTTTGCGCGATCGCGCGCAGGAAGTTGGCCACCTGGATGTAAATCATCCCGTTGATGAGCTCAGCGCCGACATTCATGATCAAGAGCGGCCAGACGATCATGTGCGCCGCCACTTTCATATTGCGGGCAGCGCCGACCCCCGACCACATCATGAACAGTACGATGATCGGGCCAAGCCCGATGATCACCGCGGTGATCTGGTTCGCGAACGCGCCCGCGTACATCAGCGACTCGAAGCCATTGGCTGCGGCCTGGATATTGTTCCGTTCGATCTCGTTGGCCTGGACAGCCATGGCGAGACAGGTGCTCTTGTTGGTACCGTCCGCCCGCAGGCAGTCCAGGTCGTTTTTCACCAGTTCCGCGAACAACAGGTTGATCACTTCGGCATTTGACTGGGCAACACCGCCCGCCAGGCCGCCCGAGGTCAGGTTTGCCGTCCGCACGGCCGCGTACTGGCTGGCGATGCCGTTGATGGTGAAATCGCCGGCAGCATTCGGCTGGTCGGCGGCGTTCACGGCGCCCTGGACGACCCGGTGGAATTCGTCGGAGTTGAGCGCAGCGTCGATATCGGCGCCGACCTGGGCGGCGGCATCCGCGCAAGTGGCGATGTGATTGGTGCCGACCTGGACATCCGTCACGATGGCGGTCGTGTTTTGCGCCGCTTCCGCCAGCAGCATGCCAATGGAGGTGCGCTCCGAACCCGTTCCCGACCATACCGAGATCGGCGCCGGACCAGCCGCCGCGCCCGTCAGATTGCCGGCGAAGAGCACCCGATTGGCGACCTGGGCGTAGTCCGTACCCGAATCGGAATTCAGGCACGCGCTCAACACCGCATTGACCTTCGACGGGATGCCGCCGAGGCGCAAGACCGCAGTGCGCGACGTCAGCAGCGTCTTGAGCGGATTGATGAAGCCGCGGCCGGTTGCAGAGATCGACGCATAGTCGGTACCCGTCGCCTGCATCGCGGTCTCGAGCTTCTGGCCAACGCTCTTGGAAACGAGGCTCGCCGTCGCCGGCGCAGCCGAGATGATGACCGGCACGTTGTCGACGGTCGTCGTCGCCCCGGTCAGCCCGCTCTCGATCGTCACCGTCGACTTCAAGGTCGGCGCGGTGAGGAGCAGTGCCAGGCAGAACGGGATGAGCAGGCCCACCGCGCGCTTGCCCAGCTCGCCGCCGGCACCGCCCGCCGGCGCATTGACGGCTGCCGCGGTCGTCATCGACAGGAGAGACCAGGTCGCCGCGAGCAGGGCAAACCCCCAGATGGTGAGGGTCTCGTTGCACACCATCGCCACGGCATTGAGGATGGCGTTCAGCGTGGTGAGATCGCCGTTCGACGTGTAGATGACTTGATTGGGGATCATGGCATTTACCGGTTCGTGACGCTGTTCAGGATTGCTGCCTGGTTCAGCAATTGCGCGATCTCCAGCACGGACCGGTCATGGTCGCAGCTCTGCTGCCGTTCCATGAAATCGCTACGCAGGCGTTCGATGTTCTGCTTCGCTTCGTCGGTCAGGACGTAGGAATTGTTGTTGCCGATCGACGAGGCGGCGCGGTAAAGAGCACCGCCCAGCTGCGCAGCGACGCAGTTCCGGATTCCGACGCGCATGCGGCGTGCCATACTCTTGCGTGCTTCCGGGTTGCTGGTCTTCTGCAGCAGCGCGATGATCGGATAGTTCGCCTGGTGCAGGAACTGCAGCTGCGCGGTCGAGAACTGACCGCTCGTGCCGCTATTGATGATGCCGACGATGGAAGCCGGATCGACGCTGGTGTCGTCCGGAGAGCCAAACAGCATGCCATTGATCCACCCCTCGATGCCCTGGTAGTTGAAGTCTTCCACCTTGATCTGGGTGCAGATCTGCGGATCGAAGCCGCCGCTGGACGGCGTGGTGCCGCTCGGGTCAAGACAGGTGTACAGGTGCAGTGGGTAGTCGGGCCGGCTGGACCCAGTGCCGCCACCGGTCACGAAGTCCTCTAGCGTGATGGTGGCGCCACTCTTGCAGCTGACGCGCGGAATATTGTTGGTCGATTGATTGCTCGTGGTGTCCTCGACGCCGTCCGGGTTGAACGAACGGCATGGAATACCGGAGATCTCGTAGCCCAGCATGGACATCAATACCCGGTTATTGAGCGAGTTCGGATTACTCGAGTCGTCGGCGCTGCCGTCGATATTCGCCAGCCCGATTACGCCGAGCACCGAACTGGTTCCCGAAGAGACAATCGCCTTCGCGACCTGGTTGCCGACGCGTGGGTTCACCTCGCCCGCCTTCTTCAGGTACTGCGAGGCATTCGTATTGAAATCTTTGAGGCCGGCGGTCAGGTCCGAGAAGATGCCCTTCATCGACGCACCGACCGCGCCGTCGCCATCGGTCGCGTCGGCCAATGCTCGGTCGGCCTTTTCGACCAGCAGATGGGCCAGGCTGCAGGAATTCTTCGCCAAGTTGTTCATGTTCTGGAGCATGGTCTGGAACTCGGTTATGAGGGAATCCAGCGAGGGGGAAATGACCTTGATCGCGGCCTTGAACGCCAGTCCCGCCGCGTTCGATGCGACGCTTCGGAAGATGGCGATCAACTCCTGACCATTGATGAAGCTGAAGCTGCCGCCGTACAAGTCGACGCCACCGCAGCCGGCGTTCAGGCGCGGCGGATCGAAGGCCACGACGTTGATGTTGTGGATCGGGGTCCTCATCGAATAGCCGCCGGCATAGATGCCGACGCGGTCACGCGTGGTGAACGTGCCGGGATCCGTCGAGTTGGACATGAACATGGAATTCAGATCCGCCATGATCCCGGCCCGGGCAGAGGTCGAGAGCAGGCAGAACAAGAAAACGGCCAGAATAGTGCGCTTTTTCATGGTCACCTCATTGGTATTGCTTTTGCAGAAGCGGCTGCAGCTTCCGCTTGATGGCCGCCGGGTCGTTCGCATTGAGCTGCAGGGCGCCCAGGTCTTCGGTAGCGGCCACGCCGCGGTCCCATACGGCCAGATCACGCATCGTTTCCGGGGACAGCAACCTGGTCGTGTGGCCAGCGAACGCGATCTGCTTGACCAATTCGTCCTGGGCATAGAACCCTTGCGCGATCACGCGGTACTGGTTCTCGTCCTTCCCGTTCTTGTATGCATGCGGGCGGTGCACATAGACGACGCTCGGCGTCAGCTTCAGATCGAGCTTGCGATACAACCCGTTGTCCTTGACCAGCGGCCCCTCATAGCCGCGCGGGCGTTTTCCGTCCAGCGACACGACAAGTGCTTCCATGCCGTAGTGCGCGCGCAACGCGTTCACGATCGGCATCTGCATCGCGCAGAACCTGCAGCTGCCATCGACGAACACCACCAGACCGCCGGTCGCGGCGAGCTCGCGGGTCGCCTGCTCCTGCGCGCTCCGGCTGGCCGAGCGGATTGCCTGTGCACCCGCGCTAGCGTAGGGAATACGGTTGTTTTCGTTGAGCAGCGGGTCAGTGTTCGTGACCTCGCTCACCTTCTCTGAAAAGCGCTGCGACTTGTCCATCGCGATGCGCCGGACGTACAAGTACGCGGCCACGTTCTCGTCAGTCGGATCGTCGATCGCGCGCTCCTCGAGCAGCTTGTAGTTCTCCTGCAGCCACTTCACGTTCACCTTCTGGTCCTCCCGTTTGGCGGGGGCAGGCGGCGCCGGATGGGTTTCCGGCCGTTTCGCCTCCTTGCCCTTCACGACATATGGTTGGTAATGAAGGAAGGCGTCGCCGTAGGAGTCGTCGGTGCGAACCTCCTGGGCGGCGACGGTGCCGGCAAGGCCGAGAAAGACAGCAAGGGTCAAGTAACGCATGGGCTTCACTTTCGCGCGCGAAAATTAATAAATCCGGTAGCCCTTGCCGACGATCGCGTCGTGCGGCAGGTACCCCCAGTAGCGCGAATCGTTCGACATACGGGCCGTGCCGACCATGAAGTAGCGACCAGGAGGAATGACCTCGGTCCGCTCGAAGTCGGCGGCACGGTGCTTGTAAAGCACCGCGTCCTCAAGCCCTTCCGCCACCAGCACTCCGTTGACGAAGACCTTGCTGTCGCGGATATCGAGCTTGTCGCCAGGGACGCCCGCCACGCGCTTGAGCACATAGTCGTCTGTGACGTAGGAGAGCGCGCTGATCGAAGACGCCCGCCAGAACAGATAGTCGCCACGCGCGACTGTCGAAGGCTGGTTGTGCACCAGGAGCGCCAGGTGTAGCTCCGGCAGACAATGGACCGCGTGAGGATCCCATGACAGGCTGACGAAGGAGCGGCCGTGGCCGAAATACAGCGCGGCCGCACAAGTCGCGCCGACCACCAGCGACAGCCGAAGGCGTGCGGGCGACACAGGACGAGATGCCGTCAGCCTCATAGCGGGTTCCTCCAGCACGTCGTACGGGTCTCGGGCTTGAAGCCGCCGCAGGACTTGCCGAAGCTGCCGGCGCCGGCGAGCGCGGTTTCCAAGGACAGGCCGACAGAAGCGACGGCGGCCAGGATGATCGCCGCGGTTTTCAGCATCTTCATTTCGCAGTCTCCTTTTTGGTAATGGCGGCCGTCAGCTCCTGCGTGATGTCGCGCGTGTCGGCCGGCAGCGCGGCGATGGTGAGGTTCCCGTGTTCGTCCTTGGCGCCGTCGATGATCACGTACCCCTCGTCGGTATAACGCTTCATGACCCGCAGAACCGGCTGCGCGATCTCGGCCTGGAGCGCCTTCGCATCGGTACTGTTGCGCTCGAGGACCGCCGCCAGGATCACGGCGTTCTTGTCTGCCACCAAGTACTTACCGTTGGGGACGACGCTGTTGAACTTGCCGCCGGCGTAGAAACAGGCGCCGCACAGGAACGCGATCGCCGCCGCCGGCGCGACGAACGACGCGGCCTTTTTGATGGAATCAGCCATTCAATATCTCCTCGAGCTCGCGGCGGATCTCGACGTCGCTCAACTTCTCGGCCCGCAGCTGTTCCACGATGTCGGCAAGCCACTTGTTGCGCTTGCCGCGTTCGTCGTTGATCACCATGTTGACGGCATCGACGGCCGAAACGCCACTGCGCATGAGCTGGAAGACCGCGTTGCGCTCGTCGCCCTCGGTCGAGAAGAGCGCCGCCGTGAAGCGGTCGACGTAGAGCCGAACGACCTCGTAGGTACTGCCGCCGCAGATGAGGATTTCCGAAAAGACGCCTTTCTCGCTTTTCACGTCCTTGATCAGCTTGTTGAAGAACGGGTCGCCGGCGAATTTGGTCATCACGCCCTCGGCCACGATCTTGTCGATTTCCTCGGGCTCCTGCTGCATGACCAGCTTCCAGGCGGACTGGCTGAGAATGACCTGGCCGGTTGCGTTGTTGGCGAGGTCCCGCGGGCTCTGCGTGATCACCCAGATCGACGCTTCGTCCTTGCGCCCTTTCCGGTACATCGCCTCCATGACAGCGGCGGCGCCGTCGTCTTCCAGCAGATCCTTGACCTCGTCCATCAGCTTCAACTTGCGGCCTGGGTATTTCTTCATCTGCCGCAGCAGGGTATTCATTACGAAGAACAGGACACACTGCTTGAGATGCTGGTCACCATCCAGGCCCGACATTTCAAACACCGTGAACGGGTTTTTCGCCGCAAGGTTCGATTCACCCAGGAAGTAGCCTCCGCGCGTCGACGAGTCGACGAAATTACGAAGGCGCGGGATCAGATTGCACGCCGCCAGCTGGACCTCGCTCTTGAACGTGTTCGCGTCGGTGTTTTCCTGAATCACCGTCAGGGCGTCGATCACAGTATTGATATCGGCTTTGCCTCGCGCCCGGCCGTAAGCCGCCTTGGTCGCCTCGCTCACCGCGATGCGCGCGCCCTTGTCCTCGGGTTCCTTGAAATAGGCCATCTTGAGGATCAGCGCCGTGATGTCCGGCTGCTGTTCCATGAAGTCGTCTTCGCTGAGACCGGTGAACGGATTCAGGGACGGGATGCGCGCCGCGTCCAGCGAGAATTCGATGAAATCCCCGCCGGCGGCTTCAGTAAATTTCTTGAGTGACCTGCCGTTGTCGAACACCGTCACCCGGGTACCGGCCGCAAGCTCGTTCTCGACCATATGCTGGAGGGCGAAGGACTTGCCGGCGCCGCTCGCCGCAGCGAGGACGCCGTTCTTGTTCGTGTTGGTCAGGAACGGATCGAAATAATGCGCCGAGCCGCGCCGGGTCAGGTAGACCGTTCCCATGCGCTCGGCCGAGCCGCTTGCATTGCCGCGGTAGTCGCCGAAGATCGGCATGAGTTTCGCCGCCACGCTCGCCGGTACCAGCGCCTCCGATTCGACGCGCTCGGCAATTTTCACGGAGTAGTTCAGTGGCAGAACTTGGACGAAGCGCACGCCGATGGTGTCGGTGACGTCGCGCGCGTCGAAGTCCAGGTTGTTCATCGTCGTCTTGAAGTCGGAACTGGCCTGCTTGAGTTCGGCCTTGTCCTCCGCGAACACGAAGGCGGTCAAGCTGGCATATGTCAGCTTGTTGGAACCATCCTTGCAGACGTCCTGCAGGTACTGCAGGTCTTTCAAGATCTCGGCGCTGTTCTCGGCGCCCAGCGAGAACGGCAGCTTGTTGTCGGCCCTGCTGCGCGACTTGATGGCGCGATCAATCCGATCGAGCTCTTTGCGTTGGTTCGCGACGCGCACGGTCGCGTTCAGGATGAACGGCGTTTTCACGCGCACGCCGCCGCCGTCCTTTGTCCGGCCGCCGTTCAAGGGTGCTCCGATCAACAGGTTCGTCAAGCCATGCGAAATCCGCTCCGGCAGGGACTTGGGCACCACCGCGGCGCAGTAGAGTCGCTTGTTGAACACGGCGTAATCGTCCGGCGTGAAGTCGAACACTTCGTCCGCGCCGAAGGCCTGGTGCCGCAGTTCCATCAGTTCGTCGAGCGGGAGTTCCTTGCGCCTGTCGTACATATTCGCGAACTGGCGGTAGATCGCCAGCACTTCGGACGGCGAACGCGTTTCGGCGTCGACGAAGCCGCATGCCCGCAGTCCGCTCAAGAATTCGTTTTGCGCCGCCAGAGACAGCTCCAGCGTCGCATCGTTTACCAGATTCGCCGGCGTCATGAGCGACATGATGACCGTCTTGCGATTTATCGCCGGCATGTTGGGAAGGACGCCGATTTTCTGGGCACGGTGGTAAAGCTGGGCCTGCCGGTGCACTAGCTCCTGCAGCAGCCTGTTGCCATGGGTCTTGCCGCGCACCAGGTTGTATGGCACGTCGTGATCCGGAACGCTCAGCAGCGTGATCTGCAGGACGGACTCATCCGGCGCGCTTTTGTAGATGTTCTGGATTAACCCCGCAAACTCGGTGCCGCCGCCTGCTAGCGGGCTCATCTCGTAGCACCGACCGATGTAGATGCTGTTGCCCTCGGGCTTCGAGACGATCAGATTGCTGCCGCGTGCATAGGACTCGACGTGCAGGAAGCTGCTGCTGACCTGGGTTGGTATGTCGGGACGGTTTTGGACGAGCATGATGGGATTCCAAAAAAAGGGACATGACGGGCGGTTGCCCGCCATGTCCAGCTGCGGACGACCTTAGCGGGCCACGAGGACCTTCACCGGTGCAGCTGCCGGAGCCTGGTCGACGTGCGCGATCAACTGCATCTGTGCTGCGGTCGGCATGCTGGTCGACATCGTGGTCAGCACGCCCGGCCCGACCAGCGCGATCGCCAGAACGCCCAGGATGACGCCGACGGTTTTGTAGCCACCACCGTGAGCCAGCTGCCAGATACCGGCCAGCAGGACCACCAGGGCCAGGACCATCGTCAGGTCGCTCGCCAGCATGTCGCGCAGCCAGGTCACGACAGGAGCGAACTCGTTGGCCGCCAGCGACGTGCCGTTGTTCATCGCGGCCATGGAGCCGAGGACCGCGACGGGAGCGGCGACGGCCACCAGGACTCGAGCAGCGCCTTGCATCAGATTGCCTTTCAGGAGTTTCATAGCCAATTACCTTTCTGCTTTTGTAGCGTTGAGGCCACCACTTCCAGCGAGTGGCATTGCTGACCCGGCCGCGCCAGCGATACCGCTGTCTGGCTGAGCAAGATTCGTTTGCTGCGGGGAGGGCTCATCCACTTCGGCCGTCACCGCGGTGCTGTTCTTTGCCCGATGCGGATACGCACCAGGTACTTGGTTGTCCTGGCCGGCGTCGTCGAAGCCTGCCCAGCGCGCGCCCTTGACCTCGCGGTAGACGATGGCCTCTTCCTGCAGGCTGTCGTTCTCGTCGACGAAGCGCTTGATGTAAACGCGTTGTACGACGGGCGCCTTACGTACCGGCATTCCGGCCACCAGCTCGCTGCTGGCGTTCAGCCGCCGGTGCGGCAAAAGTCCGGCGGAGACTCCCGCGCCGGAGCTGGACGCCGGCGCCTTGGTGTCGGGGGCGATGCCGGTGGCGCGGTCGTAATCGCTCATCTTGAATTCCTTGTCGAAGCGGCTTTCCGGAAGCGGACCGTTCGTGCTCCTCTCGAGCGCCTTGAAGGAGCGGCAGTACTCGGACGGGTTTTCCTTGCGGTTGCAGTCGAACTTGCTTTCGCCTATCGGATTGAAGCTGCAGCCGGCGAGCATCGCGATCGTGGCAGCCAGCGTCAGGGCATGAGTGGATTTCATCAGTCGGCCTTTTTCATCTGGTTGAGTTCGACGGACTCCTGCAGGATCCAGGTGATCCGCGTGCCGGCATTCACTTCGATGACCGGGAACATTTCCTTCGCGTAGTCGAGGTAGAACTTGCTCAGTGCCCGTCCGGCTTCCGACACGCCACCACCCAGCGCGCTACCGGCGATCAGGTTCGGATTCGGATATTGGACGCCCTGGCGGTCACCGCTTTGCGCGTTCTGGTTGTAGCTCGGCAGGGCGGTCGGGGTGAATGCGTTGCCCAGGCCGCTGGCGATGCCCGCCAGCGCCGTCTTCGCCAGCAGCGAACCTTGCTTGGTCACGACCCGGCCGGAAATACCCTGGATTCCGTCGAGGTCGACGCCGTAGGCTTTGATCGGCGCCTCGTAAACATTGCCGCGCTTGTCGATGCAGGACATTACGTTGGCGATCACGTTGGCGCGTTCGCTCGACAGGATGGCGATCCCGGTACCGCTGATGAAGCAGTCGTTGAAGTCGGAGATCTTCCAGCCGTTCGGCAGAATCGCATTTCCCTTCAGCCGGCTGACGAACGGGGCGCCGACGTTGTTTGCGGAGAGGATCGTTCCGCTCGCGCCGCCACCCGCCGAGTTCGAACGCGCATTGATACCGGTGAGCATCACGCTTTCGAGCGCCGAGTTGATTGGAACGGTCAGCATCGGCGCCGCGCTCTCATTCCGCTTGGACGAGGCCGGAACAGCTTCGGCCGCCCAGACACGCATCGCCGTTGGTTTCGCCTGGACGGCCTGCGCGTCGGGGGAGAACCCCGCATCGCTGAACGGGCTCTTGTCACCCGTCTTGCCGCCGGCATTCGCGCCGGCATTGGCACCGGGCTGGCCGAAGTCCACCGGTGGCGGCAGGTTTTCGTACGCCGCACCGGAGCCGCCGGCATTGCTACCCGCACCGCCGCTCGCCGCGGCGGCACCATAGGCAGGCGCTGGCCCCGGCGCCGAGGCGGAGCCGCGCGTCTCCATCTGGGACAGGCGCTCGTTCACGCGGCGCAGCTGCTCATCGAGATTCTTGGAATGCTCCTGCGCATCCTTCGCGTCACTGCGTGCCTTGTCGAGCGAGGCCAGCAAGTCCTCCAGACCCTGGTTGCGGTTGGTTGTCGGCAAGGCGCTGAAATTATTCGCGCTGTTCGGGAGCGATTGTCCGTTGCGGGCGCCGACCTGCTGCGCGACCGCCGTCTTGCGCGCCTGGTCCTCCAGGCGGTATTGCTCGCGCTCCCTGGACTTGACCATCATGATGACTACGCAGCCGACAACGGCGGCACCCATGGCCCACTTGAACTTCAGGTCCATATCCTGCCATTGCTGCTTGAATTTCGCGATTTGACCGGTCTCAGACATGTCAGCCTCCCGATGCCTTGCGGGTCAACACGATGACCTTGGTCCGCTCGTTCGCGGCGAGGATCGGCTTGGGAAAGATCGAAATGGCCAGGACATTCTCGCCGTCGAATTCCTTTTCCTGCAGCGTCGCCTTCTGTGGCCCGGGGTTCGCCACGTCGTACACGTAGATGTCCCGGTCGGCCGAGGAGAACACCTTTTGCGGCGTGACCACCAGGCCATTCATCGCAATCGGACCGACGGCGAGGTCGGCCTGGGAGTAACCCTGCGGCGCCGCGCCGAGCGCGACCTGCTCCATGACGGACTGGGTGGCGGCCACGTAATCGCCGCCCTTGAGCGGCTTCTGCTCGCCGGCGCGCGCCATCGAATCGCGAACGATGATCACCTGTCCGGTGATGTCCTTCGGTTCCAGCTTCAGGTCGACGACCGAGGAGCCGTCGGGCTGTTCGAAGGACACCGTGACGCCTCGCTTAACGCCGGGTTTGAACTGCATGTAGACGTTATTGCTGGTCGGGCTCTTGTCGATGGTGATCTCGTCCGTACCCACGACCTTCGGATTCGGCCACGGCAGCTGGATCCGGTTCCGGTCGACAGCGCTGACATAGACGACCTGCGATCCCGCGTTGGTGACGTCGATGACGCGCGCACGGCTGAAATCCAGTGCATGCGCATCTGCACCCGCGATCTTCATGACGCCTGGCAGCTCGATTGCGGGCGCCTTGCTATCCTTCACCGCGGCCTCGGGATGCACGGCGAGCGGGTCGAACTTCGGAGCAGCCGGCTTCTTGAGCACGGCGGTCCTGGTTTTTACCCGGGGCTGCGGCCGCTTCGGTTCGCACGGTACCGACACCGTGCGTTCGCACTGGTCGCTCGTCGCCTTGGCCGGCGGCAGGTCGGCGGAGGCGCCGAACGTGCCGGACGCGCTGGCATGCGAAGGGACGGCGGCGAAGGTAGCGCTGGCACTCTGCTGCGCATGGGCGGTTCCGGCTGCCAGTCCGGCCAGCAGCATCAGGGAAATGGGCGTGACGTGTTTCATTGCTTCTGTCCCTCCATCCAGCTTGAGTTGTGGGCCTTGTCGCCCTTATAGGACGCGATGTCGTCGACGACGAGGCGATAGTTGTCCACGTGGACCGGATATTCGAACACCCACGGCTCGGCCGAATCCTTGGCGGCGTTGACGGTATGGACCTCGCCGAGCACGAAGTGCTTGTTGAGCTTCGGGTCGTACTGGTGCGAACGGAAGACGAAGTAATAGGAACCGAGCTCACGCTGGTCGGCCAGCAGCTTGGCCTTGGCGTCGATCTCGGCGCTCACCTTCGTGTACACCGCCGGTGCGAGGAAGGCCTGCAGGAACAACTTCTGGTACGACGCGTTCGACGGATTGACCTGGACAAGGTTGTTCGTCACGGCCAGCACGATCGCCCGCTGCGCGCCGACGTCCATCGCGTTTTTGCTGTATTCCGCATTCGTCGACATGCCAGGTATCTGCTGCAGGACGATCTTGTCCTGGGTAAGGATGTAGATGACGGCGACCAGCAGGGCGCCCACCAGGCCGAGGTTGGAGTAACGGTAGAATTTGTTCGCGGCCTGCAGATCCGCGATGGTTCCGGTTCGAGTCGAGATATCCATGCTGTCTTGTCCTGTTAGCTCACCAGTTCGCTGGCGTCGTCATTGACGGGCGCTTTGGAGAAGTCGATCGCGGCATCCGCCGCCTCAAGCGCATCTGCCTGATAGGCGGCTTCCGCGCGCATGATCGCGCCGATCTGCAGCGCGCTCGGATTGACGACCTTGCTGTCGCCGATGAACCGCTTCTTCTTCCTGTTGAACGCCGGGGAGTAACCCGAGATGCCCAGGCGATACAGGATCACGCGGAGGTATCCCGGCAGGTTGTTGCTCTTCCACTGGATGTAGAACTTGGTAAGACCGAAACCGAGTACCGGGATGCCGATGTAGGCCAGCCACCCGACCGTGCTGCCGACGAACAGGGCCAGGAAGACCGATCCGATCAGGATCCAGGCATCCGACAGTTGTGCGCCGGCGAACGCGACATCCTTCTTGCCGTGCTTCGGAACGAGTTCGTCGCTCATTTCACGCCTCCTTCTCGATGGCAGACCAGATGGTCACGCCAGTCGACGGCATCGCTGCTGGCCAGCTCCGGCACGCAGATTTCGTCCGTGCGGACCACGACCTTCGGCCAGTCGAAGCTGGCCGTGGCCCGCACATGCCGCTTGCGCGACGCGACGACGTGCGTCTTCAAACGCGCCGCCAGCTGCTGGTCGCGGTAGTTCAGCAGGGCCTGCTCCTCCTCCACCGAAAAAAACACGTAGGCCTGTCGTTGCGGCGCCTGCACAAGCATCGGCATTGCCCGCACCCGTCGATCGGCTTGCGGCAAGCCCACGACGTATTCGCCGCCGTAGGCCGGCTCGATGATGGCAGCGCCGCTGCTGTACCTGCCGCGCTCTGCAAAACTGGTCGGCGCGGCAAGGGCCGGCATGCATACCATCGAGAGCAAAAAAGCGGAAAGTCTCATCATCATTCCCTTGCAGAATTTACAAGAACTTTAATTTAGATTGGCTACATAGTCAATCAAAATTAAACTTTTTAGCTATTATGTCGCAAAGGCTCGCGTGTACGCGGCCTGCGCCGCCTTGCGAACTGCCGGCACGCGCGATTGCTGCGTGAAGAACTTGAGCGCATTCGCAACGCTCATCTCTCCGGCGACCTTGCTGAAGTCGGCCGGCGCGTCACCGGGACCGACCGAGATCACGAAGCTCGGAACCGCAGTGACCTGGTAGCGCTGGAACAGCACCGGGTTGATCTGCCAGCGCGCGCCGTTCTTGCCGCAGCACGCCTCATTGATCCGCGCCACGCGCTGCCGCGTGGCGTTGAGATCTCCCCAGAAACCGTTGATCACGATCGTGAACCCCGCCGCCCTGGCATCCCGCGCAAGGGGGATCAACGCGGTATCGGTCACGCGTTCGGAAACGAAGACGTAGCCGCCTGGTTGTTCGGCGGCGCCGGCTCGCATGCTCTCGAACAGGCTCTGGGCGTGCAGCGGCGCTGCCACACCGAGCAGGGCACCAATCATGGCGTTACAGAGGTGAGTAGACGGGCGCACAGCAGTCCTTCTTGCGGAAAATGAAGTAGCCATAGTCTTTGTCCTGCGGCCTTGCTGCGCCCTTCTCTTGAAGGAGGAGCGGGCGCCCGAACGGCGTGCAGGTGTTGTCGGGGAAGGGGAATACGCGGTTGGTCTTGTACTGCCGCTTATCCATCAGGAATTCAGGCAAGCCCATCGCCCCGCACGAACGCAGCGCGTCCAAGCCGGCTGTCGACTGTTGGACGCCCGCGGCGTGTAATTTTGCGAACAGGCGAGCGGTCAGCAGATGCGCGGTCTGCTCGGGCGAATTGGTGGTGGCCACGTTACCGGTCACCGGATACATGGGTCCCCATGCCCCGGCGACCCAGAATAGCGACGCCGTCGGGAAGCCGGTGGTCGCCGCGATCGCGTCCGGCGCCTCGGCCGCGATCGAAGGAATCCCCGCGAATGCATAGCCGTAGGGCGTCAAAATCATGGCCAGCGCATCGTCGTTCCAGGTCGGGTCCGCCCAGCTGATGAAGGGGACATCGAAGCCGCGCTGGTCCAGGCAGGGCGAATCCGAGATTACGCCCAACGCCGTCATCACCGGATTGATATATTCGTTCACGTGCATGAAGGCGCTCTTTCTGAGCGAGCCGGACGGTGCTGCGCTGCGCTGCTCGGCGCCGTACTCGAGCGAATTGAACGGCGTGGAGATGTCGATTCCGCCGAGCAGTGGCATGCATCCCGGCTTGTTGGTCACGTCGACCATGAACGTCGGCTCCCAGAAGCTCATCGGCGTCCCCACCGACAGATTCGAGACGCATGCACAGACCGGCGAGGCGCCGGCGCCGCTGTCGTAATCGTCTCCAGAAACGCCGATGCTGATCAGATTGCCGGCCAGACTGATCGGGAACATGCAGTCGTAGCAAACGTCCGTGATCAGGTTCGGGAATTTTCCCGTGCATACTGCCCCGATGCCCGGTTCGGCTTGCGAGTAGCCCGCTAAGACGCCCGCAGCGACCAGCGCTGCAGCGAAAATCTTCTTCATTTGCGCATCCCGAACTCGATCTGCAGTTGCGATCCCTGCTGGGTCAGCTTCGCAGGCACGCTGCGAAGCTGGATTCCATACAGGCGCTGCAGTTGGTTGATGATCAGCTTTCGCTGGTCGAAGTAGAACGGGACCGTTGGCGTCCCGTTCCAAGCCACGTTCCGGAACCTGACCCGCAGGTCATACGGCGAACCGGCCGTCAGGACGATCTTGAGCCGCTCGCGCCTGCCGGCGGCAAGCGCATACTGGATTTGCGCTTCGTCGCGGCCGTCGATGAAAATGAGGCCGGTCGTCATGGGCTGGATCTTCAGCGGTTCGATCACGGTCCCGCGGCGAACCACCACGCGACCCGTCTCGTCCCTGTAGTCCTGCGGCATGACGAAGCGAAGCTGATGCAACTCCGTGCGCACGCGCGCGTCCGTTGGCACGCCCAGGGGGGCCGGGTGCTTCACCGCATCGATCACCTTGGCGCGGTAGTCGTCCCAGAAGCGCGCCAGCTCGCCGCTCGCTTCCCTCTGCCGGATCTTGTCCTTCATCTGCTCGCGCGCGTCGCGGTCGACCGGCACGGTCCGTCCGCGTGCGCCAAGGTTTTCCGCTCCCGCCAGCAAAGGCACGGCCAGCAGCAGGCAGACGACCAGCTCGCGCATCATTCGCTCCTCCACACGGCCATGTTGCTCGCCAGCTGGACCGGTTGCTGGACCTGCTGCCGCACTGGTTGCTGGACCTGCTGCCGCACTGGTTGCTGGACCTGCTGCCGCACTGGTTGCTGCACCAGCTGCTGCGCCGCGACTGCGCGCTTGCGCTGGAGGCGTTCGAACCGACGTCGCACGCCCGCGATATAGCGCGCCTGTGCCGCATAATTCTTCGACGCCGGCCCCGTGTTATAGATGCCGACCGCCTGCCAGGTGTAACCGACCCGGCGCACGTATCCAGCGAAGATCCAGGCGCCGGTGAAGACGCTACCGCATTCGGTCATCAGGTCCTCGCGGGTGACTCCATACTTGGCCAGCTCGGGCAGATGGATCGTGTTGACCTGCAGTTTTCCGAGGGCCCGGTTGCCGTCGGCCAGCAGCGGCCCAACAGCATCATCTCGGTTGCCAGATTCCTGCTCGGCCATTGCGCGCAATAAGTCGGGGTTCAGCTTGAAGCGCGCGGCGGCGCGATCGAAGCAATCCGCCTGCGCAGCAGAGCAGGCCAGTATGCACAGCACTGCGATCAGGTAGCGAGCCATGGCGATAACACCTTACGCAGTGCCACCTTCAGCCAGAACAGCAGCTGCAGCGTGATCGAGAATGCCACCAGATAAATGCCGCCCGACACCAATAATGGAGCGAACGGACCGAGATCGGTCGCCGTCAACGCCACGAAGAAGCCGAGCAGGAAAAAGGCAATCGACGTCAGGTGATAAGCGCTGTGCCGCGACTCGTTGAGGAGAAGACCGACGACGTTCTTCATGAACACCTCCTTATGCTTGTTGACACGCGAGCGCAGTGCGGGCACCGCGCATGAGTTGTTCCTGGCGGGCCAGCGCCGACTCGATGTTCGCCAGGTTGTTCTTCTTCGCGGCGGCCATCAGCATCTCAGCGCGAAGCATCAGCGTCATCGCACGGGCGACCAGGTCGGCGCGCTGCTGCGGTCCCAGGTCGTGGGGCTGCGCCTGCAGGTTCATCCCGCGCCCTGCATTCGCCAGCTCGAGCGCCATCTGGGCATACGAGCCAGCTTTTCCGGCGAACGGATCCGAAATCCCGAGCGACAGCAACAGGTCGGTCTCGCGCCGCAGGCTGATCGCCGCGCGGTTGACGCCGTCGGCGTTGCGGTTGATTACCTCGTGCATCTGGTCGTTGAGCGATCCCAGCGCAGTAGCCAGCAACGCGTGGTCGCGCGGTTCCGCCACGTCGTCGAAGCTCGACGCCACGAGCGCCAGGTTGACCGGCCGCGGCGGCGGCACCGGATCGGCGCGTTTCAGGAAGGGGAGCCAGGACAGGAGCTTCATTTCTTCGCCAGTGCCGCGAGACGCGCTTCGATAGCCGATGCCGGCACTG
The DNA here is from genome assembly GCA_963529995.1 of uncultured Massilia sp. Classification (GTDB taxonomy): domain Bacteria; phylum Pseudomonadota; class Gammaproteobacteria; order Burkholderiales; family Burkholderiaceae_D; genus Telluria. Next base: position 122,745 of record CAUSCY010000010.1, read on the forward strand.
CGCCCGGGACAACCGAGCCATCCTCGAAGACAATGGCCGGGGTGCCAAGGACGCGATATTTCGCCGCGAGTGCGGCGTTGCGTACGAGCGGATTGCTGCATGCCTTCTCGGCGGGCTTCACCCCGCGCAGCAGGTAGCCGTTCCACGCGGCCGATCGGTCGGCCGCGCACCAGATGTTCTCCGCGATCGTTGCCGCGTTCGGATGCAGGCCGGTCAGCGGCAAAGGCAGGACGAAGACCGACACATTCTCGAGCTTGCCCAGTTCGCCCTGCAGTTGCCGGCAGTACGGGCAATCCGGGTCAGAGAAAACGAAAATCTTGCGCGTGCCGTGGCCCATCTTGATGGCGTCAGACTCGCGCAGGTCCGACAGGTCGACCTTCGGTCGATTGGCCTCACGCAGGGTGTTTGTCAGCGAGCGGTTCGCCTTCAGGTCGACCACGTCGCCGTTAATCAGGATCGACAAGTCATCGTTGATATAGATGATTTCGTTGCCGCGCACGATCGAATAGAAATTCCCGAACGCCTTCTTGACCACAGCATCCTTGGTCTGGGGATATTTCGTGTGCAGGTCCTGCAGGAAGTCCGCGTGCGCTTGTGCGCAGCAGGTCAGGGAAAGAGCGAGTATCAATTTGCGCATGGGATTCCTCAGTAGGCGACCTTGACGTCGATGCCTGTCGCGCCTTGCGGCCGGGCCAGTTCGAGCGTTACGTCGGCAGTGGTAAAGGGAAGGGAAGGGTGGGCATACGCATCGCGGCGGATCAGCTGATCAGCGCCGCCTACCCCGTGCCAGTGGATGGCAAGCCCGGGGTAGTCGTTGTCATTTCCGGGACGGTTATTCAAGCGGAAGCTGACTTTCACGACCCCGGCATCGTTCGCCGTCGCGCTGAAGTCGGAGATCGAAACATCCTCGGGCTTTGGCGCAGGCGCCTTGCGGATCGCGACTGCGGGCAGAACCGGCGTACTCGAAGCCGCTACAGGCGCCTGCGCCGGCCGTTTCACGAAAAACGCGGCAGCAACTAGCAGCAGCACGCCGCCACCCAACGCGACACGCGTTTCACGGCGGATTTCGAGCGACCACCGCTTCTTGCCTGCGGCAGGCGTACCTGCGGCATCAGCCACAGGCGGCAGGCCTTCGTCATGCAACACCGCGTCACGGAACTTGTAGACGTCGGTGCCGCATGTCGGGCATGGCAGACTGACCTGCTCCCCCGAGAAGGTCAGTGCGGATTGGTGCCCAGCCGAGCAGCGAAAAGTCGACATACACATCCTCTACGAATAGTTGTTCAGCACGACCACGATGTACGCGGCGCAGACAGGAATAAGCGATATGGACGGCCATAGCATCCGGTCGAAGCCACTGACGACGCGGTAGTACAGCGCGAGGATCAGGAGCGCCGAGGCCTTGAACACGAAGACGCCAGGGCCGAAGCCGATATGCGCAATCGCCCAGAGAATCATCGGATTGGTTTCAGACCGACCGGTGTCGGCCGCTCGGAGACTACTGTGCAGGTCAAGTACCTGGAGGAATGCCAACGCAACGCAAAGGAATGCCAGCAGTCGGCGTTCAGAACGTTGAAGGGTAGGATCGGGCGTTTTCAAGGTTTCCTCGCAAGACCAACGGGTTAGCGGTCCGACGAGAAAAAGTTTAATTTTGATTGATAAAAAAATCAATCAAAATTAAAGAAATGAGTATTTTTTTATCAAACGAAGCGTAGTCAGGAAGGGAAGTCGTGCGCCCTGGAGGGAAACACGATTGCAAACTATGGGAAATGCGTTAGCAACCATGTTGCAATTCTATAGTAGCAACCAAGGCAATTTCAATCAGGATATTAGAATAAAATACACATTTTTTTTGCATATTGTTATGCATCATTTAACATGTTGTTCCTCCAAACAATTTCCTAATCCTTTGTTGAAGTGTCGGTGTTCAACGGGAACTCGATTTCGATATGGGTGCCGGCGCCCTGCCCGGTTTTGATCCGCAGCGTGCCGCCAAACGCGTAGACCCGCTCCTTCATGCCGATCAGCCCAATGCCTTCCTGCACGCCGTCGGGTTCGAACCCAGTGCCGTCGTCGATCACGCCCAGTCGCAGCATCCGCGCATCCTCGCTGATCCGCACTTTCGCCATGACGACGACGTCCTTGGCCTGCGCATGCTTGACCACGTTGGACACGCATTCCTGAATCAGGCGATAAGCGGCGATCGCGAGCGCACCTCCCACCTGGCTGAAGTCGCCAGCGTGATTGAAGGTGAAGGCCGGCGCCCCCGGAGCCGATTCATAGGTTTGCAACATCTCTTCCACTGCCCCCTCGAGCCCGAGCATATCCAGCACTTCCGGCCGGAGGCGACGGACGATCTTGCGCGCGCTCGTGTAGAGCTGCGCCGAGATGCGGTCGATCGTTTCCGCACTTTCCTTGATGACGGCAGTTTCATGGCTCGCGGGAAGCGTGCTCGCCATGTCCAGGATCCGTCTGGAGCTATAGCGAGCACCCAGCAAGGTCGCATTCAGTTCATCGTGGATTTCGACCGCGATACTCTTGCGCTCGTCCTCGACGGCGGAGTCCACCTTCTGAATCAGCCTGCGCTTCTCGGCGTCGGCCTTGAGCGCCTCATTACGAGACGCCTCCAGATCACGCGTGCGTGCCAGCACCTTGCCCTCGAGGTTGCGCTTCGCTTCGTCGAGACTGCGGGACATGTCGTTGATGGCGTCGAGCAGCTCGCCCATCTCGCCGCCGTCGTCGACGTCGAGCTGTACGGAATAGTCGCCGCCGCGGACATCCCGCAGCGCCCGGATCGCCGTGTTCATCGGCCTGTGAAGCGCTTTGCCGAGCAGGGTGGCCACCCAGACGCTCAGAGGCACCGCGAAGACCAGGAGAAGCATCTGCAACAGCAGACGCCGCTTTTGCTTGGCGATGGCCGGCTCTTCGGAGAGCAGCACATGCACCTCGCCGATCACCTCGGTGGTCTCGACCCGCTCGTGGTCGTCGCCCGAGAAATGAGGTAGCTCGTCGCTGCCGAAGTCGTCGACTGGCAGCGTACGACGAAACACCCGGGCGTCGAAGCGGCCTCCACCAGCCTGTCTGCCATCCTTCGCCTGTATCGACAGGCGTGGTTTGCGCGCGCTGTCGACCACATCGATCCCGTAGATCCATTTGTCGGCCGCGACAAGGCTGCGCACGGTACGCTCCAGGTCCTTCAGATTGCCTGACGTAAGGCCGTACTCGCTGTTTTCGGCAATCGCCGCCGCAAGGATCTCGCCATGTTCCCGCAGATCGCTGCGCACCTCGTAGGGACCGTTGTACCAAAGGTAGACCAGCTCGAAGATCGCCATTACCATCAGCGGAATGGTGGCCATGAGGCTGAGCCGCCAGCTGATCGTCCGGTTCTTCCAGGCCGATGTCCACACGCGTCGTCGAATCGATGAAATCATGGCGTCACCGCTTGTCGGGGCTGTTTGCGAAGTGGCGCGCGGTCTCGTCGACCACCAGGTTCAGCGAGCGCGCAACGTCTTCATTGATCAGGGTTCGGAAATACTTCGGGAATTGCGGCTCGGGCAAGCGGCCGGTGCTTTCGTAGTCGCTCACCAGTTCCTCCAGCTGGGCGTTGATCTCCTCGACCTCGGAATACGTCGTCGCAAGCGCGCCCGCGCGCACCAGCGCTGCCGAGAAGCCGATGACCGCCTGGCCGTTGCGGTAGGTTGTGAGCAGGACCGTGCGGAGGTTGTCGCTGTTGTAGACCAGGCTGTCCGGGATGGCCAGAATCGCCAGCGACTCGACGGAGCGGCTCAGGATCCGGCTGACGGAGTCGTCGAGTTCGTACTTCTCGACTGTAAGGGGAATCTTCGTCGCGGCCGCCGCGCGCTGCAGGGACGGCTCCAGAAAGGCGGTGCGCCCGCCGAGGACGACCGTGGTGCGTACCGGCCGCTTGAACAGCAGGTTCACGAGCCGCAGCTGCGCGGCGGGTGCCGGTTCTGCATAGACCGCCGTGGATGGCGGCCGACGCGCACCGGCTGACTCAAGGATCGAGTGATAGACCTGGCTCGAGGTGAAGACCGATATGACCGGTCCCTCGATATTCTCGGCCATCACAGCACGCAGGGCGGCTGGACCGACAGCAATGAACAGGGCTTTGCGCGTGGCCGGACTCATGGCGTCGCCGCCCCGCGGCCGCGGGGAGCGCCCGGGCCCGGGGGCGGCGCACGTTGGGGGGGGTTTGCCCGCGGGGGGCACGGGGGGGACCCCCGCCGGGGGGTCGCGCGGCGCCGCCTGTACGACACCAGATTGCGCGACCATCCACAGCGCGGCACCTGCAGCGCGTGTCAGCCACCAGCGGCGGGACCGACTGGGATCTTTGGTGGAAGAACTCATGCGTATAGCGCTCGGCGGAAAACACTACACCGCATGGTCAGTGCCGGCCGACCAGCCGGATCAGTAGCTTACGCGAATCGACGCCGCGTAACGGGTGGCATCGGAATAACCGTTCACGACGGTGCGATCGATGTCGTATACCGACGTCGTCAGTCGGTCACTCAAGTGGCTCACCGTGAGCACCGGCGTCAGCGTCGCCCGTGAGATCCTGAAAGTCTTCGACACGGTAAGGTCCTGGCGACCGTAACGGCTTTGACCGCTCGGCGCCGCACCGGACCAGTACAGCGACAGGCCTGCGCGCCATCCGCTGTCGAAGGAGCGGGCCACGCCGAGAAGCGCACTGTTCTTCGAGTACTGCGTCTGCTCCATCGGATCGTTGCTGCGATTGTTCAAGCGCGTATAGCCCGCGTGCACGCTCCACCCGGTTGTCAAGTCGAGGTCTGCCTGGATCTCGGCACCGCGCAGGCGTGCTTCACCGTGATTGGTCGGGGAGAATGAATCGAGGGTCAGCCGTTCCGAGATCAGGTTCGTCAGGTTGTCGTCAAAGAGCTTCGCGTCCACCATCAGGCCATATTGCGGGAAGTTGCCGCTGTAGCCGATCTCGCGAGACAACATCTTCTCGGCGTCCAGGTTCCCTCGTGCCAGAGCGCTTTGCGCGAAGTAGGCCGATCCGGACGACGTCACGGGCGGCGTCATGTTCGTCGTGAGGTAGGACCAGTTTGCGCGCTGCTCGATAATGTCCGGCATGCGGTCGGCGCGCGATACCACGAAGCGCACCGTATTGTTGGCGTCCAGGTGCTTGTTGAGCGCGACCCGTGGGGAGAAAGAGGATCCGGTCAGATCGTCCTTCTGGTAGAACCCGCCGGCGTTGACGCTCATGGTCTCGAATGGGCGGTATTCGACGTTCGCGAATGCGCGCCAGGTCGTGTTGCCGACGGTTCCTCCAAGGTAGGTCGCGCTAGCGGCCTGGTCGCGGCGCAGGCCGAGGCCGCTGACGACGCGCAGCGCATTCGAGAAGACGTAGGTGTGCTGCAGCTCGATGTCACGCCGACGCTCGCTGTAGTCGTTGTTCGTGTTGCCGCACGTAGTCTGCAGGGCCGCGGCGCCGCGCAAACGGATCGCGATGAGCGCCTGCAGCAAGAGGGCATTGTCCTGCGCAGAGCCGCCGCTGGGCTGGCCGCCCGCGATGATGGTGCGCACGTAGTCCGGATTGGCGCGCCACAACGCCCCGAGTTCGGGGAGGAACGCGAACGCCGGAATGCATTCGGTCCAGCCTTCGCGGTTCTTGTGCTCGGACTGGTACGCCTGCGCCCTGAACTCCTGGTTCGCGGACACGGTATGGCGCCAGGTCAGGCTAAGGTCGCGCTCCCTGAGACCGACGTCGGGATACGTTACCTGGTACTGGTCGGCGACGACTTGTTGCTGCTTGCTGTTCACCAGCGAGAACTGCAGGTCGACCTGATCCTGCGCCGTCAATTCGGTGGTCGACCGCCAGTTAAAGCGGTCGGTCCTGATCCCGTCGTGGTCCGGGAACGCTCCGGAGTTGCCGAAACTGGTGACGCGATCGAATCCCTTGTTCTCCGTATGCTCGGCCGAGAGCCGCAGACGCGTAGCGCCGATCGAGCCGGCATAGCGCGCATAGCCCTCGCCAAGATCGCGCGAGCCGGCGGTCGCCCGCACTGCGGCGCCGTCCACCGCCTGAGGGTCCTTGGTGATGATGTTCACGACGGCTTCCATCGAGTTCGGACCATAGGACGCACTGTTCGGCCCACGCGTCACCTCGATCCGCTGGATGTCGTCGATCGAAACCGGCAGCGCGGCCCAGTCGACGCGAGCGAACGCCGAGCGGTAGGCGGACACCCCGTCGATCAAGACGTTCAGGCGTCGCGGCGAGTAAATGTTGGTTCCGTGATAGTTGATGCGGTAGTCGCTGTTCGTCAGCTGCGTGACCTCCATGCCCGGAACCAGGCGCAGCGCTTCAGGAACCGACCGGATTCCGTACTTATCGAGCATATCGGCCGTGATGACGGTGACGCTGCCGGGTACGTCCGCTAACGACTGCTTCAGGCGTGTCGGCGTCAACACGACAGACACGTCGTCGGAAAGTGGATCGTCGTTGGTTCTTGCAAGAGAAGGGCTGTTGGCGAGCAACGCGAGCGCACCAACGGCGAGGAGGCGAGGGGTTCCGTTCATGAGGTTAGCTTGACAAGTTGGGATAGGTGAAAGCGACGAAGTGGACCGCATTGAGCGCGAAGTGCGTGAGGATTGCGCCTTCGAGGCGCCTCGAGACAAGGTAAGCCGCCCCGTAGTGCAGGCCCGCGACCGTCGCCAGAACGATCAGCAGCGGGCCGCCTTTGACATGTGCTATCCCGAACAGGACCGCCGAGACGACTGCCGAGAACACCGTGCCGAAACGCCAGCTCGACGTCAGCCGTGCAAGGCCGGCGAGCGTGAAGCCGCGGAAGAACGCCTCTTCCGTCACGCAGGTGAACAGCAGGTTCAAGGCCAGAAAAAAAGCCGAATAAGGGGTCCATTTCAAGTCCGGGCGTACGTAGCCGAGGAGCATGCCAATCCCGAGCACGACGACAACCGTCAGCGCCGTTACTGGCCATACCCGTCGGAGCATCTGGGCCCACTCGCCCGGTTCGCGTAGCCGCTGGCAAAATACGCCGGCGAGGATCACGCCGACCGCTGCCATGTCGAAGTTGGCACGTATGCTGTAGGCGGCCGCGTCTGCGGAAAAATGGACCTGGTCGACCAGCGTAGGATTGGCGAACCCGGGAAAACGGTGTGCGGCGAACATGAAGGGTGCAACCCAGGTCGCCAGCAGCAACGGCACACGCAGCCAGGGTAGAGAGGCCTCACGGCCCGCGATCGCGAGCATCGCATAGAGTGCAAGCCAGCACGGCGCCTGCCAGGTCAGGAAGCCCGTCGCCATGCCAGCCAGGCACGCCAGGGCCAGGATGGGCGCCCAGAGCCAGGTTCGGGAGCTGCGGATCTCCGGTGCTGGCAACCAGAGCGCCAGGACTGCCGCGGCCAGAGTCCCGAATGTCAGTATGAAGTCCCAGCTGAGCGACATCGAGGCTTCACAAATCGATGAGATGGTGTTTCGCCGCCAGCATGGTCAATTCGGCAGGGCGGGAAATGCCGAGCTTCTCCTTGATGGTCATGCTGGTGTTCGAAACGGTCTTCGGCGAGAGCTTCTGGTCCTCGGCGATTTCCGCGATGGTCATTCCCTTGGCCATCAGCTTAGCGATTTCAAGCTCCCGCTCGGTCAACGACGAAAACGGCGTACGCTCCCCGCGCACCTGGAGCTTCGCCATGCGATCAGCGATACGCGGCTGGAAATACAGCTTCCCGTCCCGGGCGTGTTGCACGGCGTCGGCCAGCTCGGCCTCTTCGCAATCCTTGTTCACGAACGCCAGGGCGCCGACGTCGTAGGTCCGCTTGATGAGCGTGTTTTGGTCGAACTGGCTGCAGAACACGATGCGTGCATTCGGATCCGCCCTCAGCAGGTCGGCCGCGACATCGAAACCGGTCATTTTTTCGCCGAAGCGCATGTCAAGCAACACGACGTCCGGCTTTGTCTGCTGGTACAGCGGCACGACCTCCTCAGCACTCTTCGCCTGTCCGATCACCGTGATGCCGCGCTTTTCCAGGGCGGTGGCAATGCCGGTCCGAACAATCTGGTGATCGTCTGCGAGTAATACCGTCGTCCGCGTGGGCTCGTTCTTCAAATGCATCCCCGATATGGCGTGGCGTCTGGTTTGCCGACCGATAGCAATTTCATTGCCACTGTTCTGTTACACGAATTTTAACACTCGGCACTATTGGCTCAAAGCTAATAATGAGCCCTATTGCTTTCTCCTAAACGTCGTTACAGCAAATCTATTGACGTTAAATAGATCTAGCCGTAATATAGCGTCAGCTCGTCGGGCCATGCGTGAGCAGACGCACCCCACTTTCGCGCGCGAAAGTACGGCCGAGCTCTAACCATCATCCTGGAGATTCTCATGAAAACCGATCTGTATTCGCGCATGTTTTCCCGCTTCGAAGACCTGATTCCAGATCTTCCGAACATCTCGGCTTGCGGCGCCGCCTTCTACGCTCCGCCCAAAACGCCGGCAGACCTGGCCTTGTTCTGCAGCGTCTCGTCCTGCGAGGGAGACATGCTCGAGCTCGAGCTGATGAAGGACGAAGTCGCGCACGACATCGAACAGCGGACCCAGTGGATGAAGTTCAAGCTGGATCGCAAGGCGCGCACTGCATGCCTGATCGCATGTCAGACCGAGTCCGGACAAGAATCTATCCAATATGAAACTATTTGCCCACAATCCCGACGCCTTCCGTTAAACTCGTTCGCTGTCAATTGGCTGGGGATCCTGGTGAACCTGCAGTTCGCCTTCCGGAGCGTCGTTCCTGCCGCGTCGTTTAACTGAAGAGAGCGTCTCATGATGATGAAAAGCGTAACTTTTGCCAATCAAAAAGGCGGTATCGGTAAAACGACCACGTCCAGGCACCAGTTTTGGCACTTTGTCGAGAAGGGCAAGCGAACCCTCGGGATCGACCTGGACATCCAGGGCAACTTCACGCGAACGATGCTGAACATGGCGGCAGCGAACGGGATCAAATTGCCCGAGGATGACTTTGGACGGCCGGCGCTGCCTAAAGACGCGTTGGTGGCTTCTGGCCTGTTCACGCCCGACAACGTGGCACAACCGCTGCAGGTGGGAGAAAACGCGTTCCTCATCGGCGCCGACGCCGGTATGTTGGACGTCGAGCGCGCGGATCTGGACGCGGTAGTCGCGACAGGCCAGGAGCGTTTTGCCGCGCTCGCCAACGACTACGATGTCGCGATCATCGACACGGGGCCGTCGGTATCCGGCCTGCTGGTCGTTGCACTGTCCGTGTCGGATTTCGCGGTTTCGCCCTGTAAGCCTGATCGCGACGCCGTCGAGGGACTGATGGGCTTCTTCACCAATGTACGCCGCGTCGCCGAGCGCGGGACCAACCCGCGCTTGGCTTCGCTCGGCGTGCTTCCTAACCAAATCGACAAAAAACGCGCATTCCACCGCACTACGCTGCAGGAAATGCGCGAAACCTGGGGCGATGGCGTCTTGCCGGTAGAACTTTACGAACGCGCGGCCATCGATGTCGCGAAAGACCGCCCGGTGTGGCGCACCGAAGCCGGTACTATGAGCCGCAGTGTCGCGGCCAAGGAAATGATGGCAGTTTGTGCCTGCATCGCAAATCGCATGGGCTTGTAAGAGGTAACCAATGGCCAAATCGAATATGAATCTGAAGGCTTTTGCCGGTGTCGTGCAAAGTGCCACGCAAAGGGGTGATCAGGAAATCCCTGTCGACTTGATCGACATAAATCCGCAGGTGCGTACCCAGTTCAACCCGGTGAAGCAAGCGTCGATCAACGCGTCCATCGCGGCCCAGGGCATCAATCAGTCACTTGTCCTGCACGCGAAGCCGGACGGCCGGTACGACCTCATTGCCGGCGAATACCGCATCCGCGGCGCCTTCGCGAACGAACTGAAAACAGTACCGGCCCGGGTCAAGCACAATTTGTCAGCGTGGGAAATCCGCCGCATCCAGGTTTCGGAAAACATGGAACGCGAGGACATCACTGCGTTCGACGAAGCGATGGGTGTTGCCGAGGACGTCGAAAAGTATGGCTTCGAAGTCGCCCAGCAGATCTGGAATCGCTCGGAGGGCTGGATCAGCAAACGTACCGCTGTGCTGAAGTACGCGGAGCCGGTCCGGAAGCTGCTGCAGGACGGCGTCTCGAACGACCTCGAGGTGGCGCACAGCCTCAACCAGCTCCACCAGCTGGACGAACAGGAATATGCCCGGCTCGAGAAGAGCCTCCGCGACGGCGTTCCCCTGTCCCGCGACGAAGTGCGGGGGAAGGTCAAGCTGGTGAAGGAATGGAAGGACGAAGAGAAGCAACGCAACGACCGCAGGAAGGCGCTCAGCAACACGCCGGCGAAGGAGAAGGCGGGTCCGCGCCAGGCCCAGGCCACCAAGGCCGGGCCCGCGCCCGCCGCGCCGGCCCGGGAGACTGGAGCCATGGCGCATGCTGGAAGTGGTCGCGCTACGTTGACTACCACCCCGGCTACTGCTGGCGATGCGGCTCCCCCCAAGACCGGCGAGGCGCACGACCACCAAGTCGCGCAACGGACACAGTCGGATGAAGGGCCTCGCATCACCAATGAACAGGCGCTGGTCCTCGACCAAATGGTCACCCTGTTCCAAAACAGCGTCGCCAACCATGGTCTGCTGAAGGACGTGCAGACCGAGCTCAGCGAGCTTGGCGCCGACATGAACCAGACCGAATGGGCGATGTGGAGCCTGTTTCAAACGATCGCCCTGCCGGTTCTCGCTGCCCTGGGAGAAACCCGAGCCCAGCGCTACCTGCAGCGGACGATCACCGAGCTGCGGACCGCGAAACCGCAAGAACTTTGGGACAAGCTGCATCCTGCAGCCGATTCAAAGGGATCCGACGACTGGACAGCGACGCGCACGCCGGTGGCGCCAATGCCGAAGGACTGGCGTTTCTGACTTACACGCCGCTTCGGCGGCGCTTTTTCCCTCGACTAGGGTTAGAACATGAGATTGAAGCGATTGACTCTCCAAGACTTCGACCGCCTGGCTGACGGCACGCGCCTGAAGGAACGCGCCAAGCAACTTGCGCGCGAAGTGCTCGTTGACGGCGGCACGCCAACAGGGGTGGCCGCCCGCCATGGCATGACGCCTCAGCGAGTCAGTCTGGCCGTGGGGGTTATCGAAAAGGCGTACTTCGAGGATCGTGAGGGAGGTTTCGGATGGGTGTCGCTCGACATGGATCTACCTGAAAAACTCGCGCTGCAGCTCGACGAGCTGGTCAAGGCGCTCAAGGACTCGAAGAACGAATCGCAGGTGGAACAGGTCACCGAGCTCCTCATGAGCGCGGTCACCAAGGCAAAGACTCAGCTGGGCTGACCCACAAAGTGAAACGCCCAGCGAGCAGGCCGGGCGTTTCGGTACCATCATCACCAAGAAGCCGAAGCCCCCGGAGATGGGGCGATCATAGCAGATCTCCCTCAGGCACGTAAGCCTCCAGTGACTTGCCAGCCTCGATCCACCGCACTGCGCACTTCGGCTTTCGTCCCAATCCATTCGACTCGGCCGGCGGATCCGCCGGGTTGGCGTAGCGGTAGCGCCCTACCCTGCCCTTGCGTTCCGCGCGACCGAGCAGATCCGCCAGCGGCACGCGCACCGAGTGTGCAATGGCTTCGAGTTGTCGCCCCGCGTCGTCCATCACGGCCAGCTCAAGCCGCGCGATTCTCCGATCGACCTGGTCGACTTACGCACCCAGCCCGGACAACGAGTCATCATCGAAATTTGCTTCGCCGGCTCGATTCACTTTCTTTTCTAGAACGGTACATTCGGGCAGCGGGCCATTCCCGCGTTCGCCCGTGGATAAATCGGTTGTCCACTGGACAGCCAGTGGACAATCGGCATGCCGATCCCCGATTTACCCACCGCCTCATCGCGACGTTCGGCTCCGCCCTGACGCGCTTCGCTTGCCTTGATTGTAATAATTTCCTTTCTGAAAACCAACAGCGACATTTCGCTTCATTGTTGACTTTATCACTCCATTAGATAGAATGAGCCAAGATATCAATAGGGGTGATCCGATGACAGAACTCATCATGTCCAAGACGTTTCGCGAAGCAGCCGAAGCAGGCGCGTTATCAGCACCGGTGGTACTGGGCGTAGAAGGCGGCTACGTGATCGAGGCGACGTTCGGGCAGGTCCGGATGCAGCTCGCGGCGCGCAACGCGGCCGGCGAGCAGAAGCGACGCGTGTTCCCGTCGATCGGCGCGGCCGACAGCTTCCTGCAAACAAAAGCCCGCATCCGGTCTTACGGCGTCGATGCCACGCAATACCGGCCGGCCGCGGCGCCGCCTCGATATGCAAGGGTGGCGGAAAGACTTCGCCAGGCGCACGCAGCGCTCCGTCCAGCCCCGCAACCAAACTAAGCAGAGGTTTCGATGTCCGAACAAGAAGCTCCCCGCCCGGCGCCGCGCAACCGCGGCCAAGTCGTCGTACGCAAGTCCCCGACCCGACTCGTCGGAGACGACGCGTTCCAGAGCCCGCAGCTTAGTCTATTCCAGAACTTCCTGGTGAACACCGAAGAGGAACGAGACAAGCTTTCGAACACGATTGCCCTGTGGGACAGCATTCCACGCTACAGCATCTCGCGCAACCTGCAAAACCGCATGCGCAGCGCGCATGGGACGCTTGAGATCCTGAAGCTGGGCTTCCGTCACCACCAGGTGGATTACCTGGCCACGATCACGCCGGCGCGCATCGAAATCAAGGAAGGTCCCGACAAGGGGAAGACCATGGATTTCTATCCCAGCGCCTCCGAGGAACTGGTCGAGGACGCATTGCGCAAGATGGCGGCCGACCAGCAGCAGGGCTTCTTCGACAAAAAGGGATACGTCAGCGGTGTCGCCTTCTCGCTCTATCAGCTGCGGGAGGAATTGGCCCGGCGAGGACACGCGCGGTCCTATCGCGAAATCCAGCTGAGCCTGGAAATCTTGCACAAGACGAACATCGAAATCACGACTTCCAACGGACGCGACGAACACCTGCGCAGTAGCACGTATTTTCCTTCCATGGCGACGGCTCGCCGCAAGGATATCGAAGCGGACCCTTCTGCCCGTTGCGTGGTCCAGTTCCATCCCCTGGTCACCCGCGCCATTGACGCGCTCACTTACCGCCAGTTCAACTACCACCAGCTGATGAGCCATCGCAACCAGCTATCCAGGTGGATCCACAAGCAGCTGGTAATGAAGTTCACGTTCGCCGCCCTTGGCACCGAATTCAAGATGATGTTCTCGACGATCAAACGCGATAGCGCCCTCCTGACCGGCTACAAGGAAACCCGCCAGGCCGTGGTCGCCGTGGTCGAGGCCTTCGAGGAACTTACTAAAGCCGGTCTGCTCATGAAGGTCGAAAAAGGCCACGAGGTACGCGGCGCGCGGAACAAGCTCGAGGACGTCGAGTTCGTTCTAACCCCGTCGCACACGTTCGTACGTGAAGTGAAGGCTGCAAATAAACGCCACAAGGACGCAAACGAAGAAGCTGGATCCCCGGCCTGACCCGACCCGAAAACAGCACCGAACGCTCGCGTCGACAACCGCGTCGGGCGGGAGGTTTAACTGACAGGTCAGCGAAGCGCCGGGAGGTTTGGGTGACGGGATGGCCACTGCCGGTAGGTTTAGCTGACGGTTCGCGGTAGGTCTGACTGACGGATTCGCGATCAAGGCGCGCTGCCGGGAGGTATGACTGACGGATCGAGTTTACTTGCTCTAAATCAACGCATGTAAAAATCAATCCATATTTAGAAAATAGATCCAGCAGAAACTTTTATTGACCATACAGAGTTTTCTAGAAGAAACTGGAAGTGAAAATGGCGAGCTAGCCGGACCATTTTCGATAGGAAGGTATAGCTGACGGGTCGTAAACGTGCGGTAGGTATGACTGACGGGTGGGGCCAATCTGCAGGAGGTCTGGGTGACAGGTGTAGGAAGGTTTGGCTGACGGCAGCTTAATTCATGAGCAAACCGACATCCAGCAACCACCGTCCCCCTGGAGGTTTGGCTGACAGGATCGAAAAATGCCGGTAGGTTTGGATGACGGGACGCGAAAAATGCAGGAGGAATGGCTGACAGGAAAGGGAATCCGCTTCAAAAGTCGGATTTTGACGCTTTCAAAACACACAAAAAAGACGTCAGCAGGGAGGTTTGACTGACGAACAGGTTAACCTAAGTGTTTGATTCCTGTGAATTATTTTCCTGTTATCCACATGGTTAACCTTTTAGCCTTTGATTTACTCTTCTACTAACCTTCTCTGCTTCCGACTTCGAGACCGTTATCCACCACGCACCGTTCCACCGCGTCCCTACCGCCCATCTCTCCGGCAGGATCGCACAACCCCGGGCTATGCCGTCAAGGCACTCCTCGCCCGTTCGGTGCTCGCCTACGGCTGCGCTCCGCATGCGGCCTCCGGGGTGTCCTTGACGTCGCCCAGGGCCGTGCGACCGTGCCTACGAGGCGATAGGGACACGGTATCACTACAGGGTTCCTCCGCGCGCCACTGTTCCTTGGCTGCTCAGACGCGCAGACAACACCGTCAGGGCCTGTTCGGCCCCGACACCCGACCCGAGGCTTCCAGGTGCCGGTATCAACTCGATTACGATGTCAGGCAAACCTCCCAATGGTCCGTCTTGCCGTACCCTGGCACACCGCACCCCGAAAAACCACGCGTGACGACAGTGAATAAAAATTGGTCAGGGTGATTAATCAAACTTATTGATTCTCTTGATAACGGCTAGCCAGGCGAAGTTGGTGTGCAGCGCTTACAGTGGGAAGTCACCGTCGCACTAAATAAGGTTGATTGAGACAGCGTCTGCTTGCGCCCCATCGCAGCTGGCCATTGCAGATATTTGCTGCACCGGTCCGATGGCCGGATGCGATTGCTGGTGCGGCATGGCAACTGCGCAGTTGCATAGCTATAATGCTATTGTCCGTAACTCCGTCCTTGCCCAAGTAACCTACGCCCCATGAGAACTCAGCTTCATTCGATCCGATCCGACTCACTAGGCCGCTACTACACGAATGCAGTGGTGAGCCAGGCGTTGGTTGCAGATCTTCCTTCCAATAGTCCTAGTACTGTGCTGGACTTGGGATGTGGAACAGGTTCTCTGTCCTTTGCCGCTTCCCGTAGGTGGGCAAAGACCAATATCGTCACCGTTGACTTAGACCGCACGATCGCACAGGTACTTCCAGAAAAACTGCGTGAATCTGGCTTCGCGGGTGGCCATTGTCATATGATGTACGACGCGCTTTCGCCTGAGTTGGCCACGTCGCTACGACGTGAAAAAGCCCAACCTGACATCGCCGTTTGTAATCCGCCATTCTTGGTGCCGAAGTGGAAGAAGGACTACAGCGCGATTCTAGAGGATGTCGGTCTGAGTTCCTGCTTGCCGGCTATCGCGACGATCGACGCGGCGCTGGTGTTCCTCGCTCAAAATCTACGCCTTCTTCAACCTGGTGGCATCCTTGGAATCATCGTGCCGGATTCGATCGTCAGTGCAGACAAGTACAAGAACTTCCGCACCGAACTGCTCAACCGGTACCAGATTCGTAGCGCAATCCGACTTTCGCGCGGCTCGTTCGGCGGCACCGATGCGTTGGCCCACATTTTAGTCATCGAGAACTCTGCGCCGAATGGTGCACCGATTGCGCTGACGTTGCTGGATGAGTCCGGCGCCAAGACTCCCGGTCTGTTGGTTGAATATTCGCAAGCCGCGCACCGTTTGGACTACCAGTACCACTTTGCTGAAGCAACAGCCGGGCAACAGGGCACACGTCTGGGCGATATCGCTGTGGATTTGCGGCGTGGGTCGCTGAACAGTGCAGAGGCTAAGAATGCGAGCCACTTCGTACTACATACCTCCAACCTTGATTCAGACAACCGCGGCCAGTGGATCGACTTCAGCGGTAGGCACTTCCGATTCCCTGTGGCGAAGAGCGGCCCAGTGACACGCGCGGAAGCGGGAGACATCGTCGTCGCACGCGTTGGCCGGACCGCACATGACAAGGTGATAGGCATCAGCGCCGGCAGCGTTGTACTCACGGATTGCTTGTATCGCCTGCGAGTTGCCACTTCAAAGCAGGACGCGGTCCTGCGAGCACTGAGTTCCCCCGAAGGCCGATCTTGGCTCGAACTCCATGCCTATGGGGTCGCGGCACGCCAACTCACGAAGAGTGACCTTCTAAATCTTCCATTAAGCACACTATGACGGCAATATCGCTGGACAATGCGCCACCACTGAGCGCGGCTGAAGAGACCGAGGTTACGCAGTTGTATGAAGAACGCGCGGAGCACCTGGGACAGAACATCATCGAAGGCGCAACAACACTCACGTCCGATACTGAAGACTGGATTAGTGCGCTAACTGGCGCGGGCTCGAAATTGTTGGTGGGCCCACGCGGCTGTGGCAAGACACATCTGATGCGCTTTGCATTCCTGATGTGCCTGAACAAGAAGGAGCTGCCGTTTGCCGTCTACACGAACCTGAACCGCTACTATCGTCTGGAGCCGATGCTACGCCGCCGGCCGGATGCAATGGCAATGTTTTATTACTGGGCATTGTCGAACATCTTCGTCGGGATTTCTGAAGCGGCGAAGCAGTTTGCGGCTGCGGCCAGCGTACAGGACACGGTAATTGCCAACCTTTTGGAATTCGACGGCGACGTTGTATCGCACATCATTGCGACGTTGGAGCAAGGACGGCCACTATCCCCCGAACAGGACAGCATTGCGGCTCGCCTGTCGATCGATAAATTGAAGGCGATCCTAGTGTCATTGGCAGAGGTGCTTGGCCGTAAGCGCATTGTTCTCCTCCTCGACGACGCAGCCCTGACGCTGACCCCCGAATATCTCACCCATTTCTTCGACATCTATCGGGCGCTGAAGGGCACACGCATTGCGCTCAAGGCATCGGTCTACCCTGGAACGACAGAGTACGGTCCCAGCTTCCACGCTTCGCACGAGGCCGAATCGATATTCGTGTGGAAGAGCGTCACCGATGCAAATTATCTCGACTTCATGCTCGATATCGGCAACAAGCGTTTTCCCGATCTTGTTGCAATTCCGGACGAGACGAGAGCCCTGCTGGCCTACGCAGCGTTCGGCGTGCCGCGTGCGTTCATGACCCTGGTCCGCGCGTATTTGAAGAACGTCACCAAACTGGCGACGCCGCAGGCCGCATTTAACCGGACAATTGAAGAATTCGTTAATGAGCGCAAGTCGGAGTATCTGACGCTCAAGGACAAGATGCCACAATTCTCTTCGATCGTCGAAGCAGGCTCTCGCGTGTTTGAACGTGCGGCCGACGATATCACCCAGGCGAATCAAGCACTCATCGATGGCACAACAAAGCAGCTGCTGCTTGGGATCGATCCTGCCTCGGTTAACGGCCAGCCTTACGTGGAGAGGATGCTAAGACTGCTGGAAGAGGTGGGACTTCTTTACAAGCTGGATCGCGTCTCGCACGGAGATCGAGAATATCTCCGCTATGTGGTCCACCTCGGGGCGCTGCAATTCCGCCGTGCGTTTAGCCGTAAAGGTGCCTTTTCCCCGCGCTTTTCCATTGACATGCTAAAGCGTCCGGATGAGAAACATCCAGTGCGCCGCTCGGTATCAACACTGCTTGATGCGAATACGGTTGCTGCCTTGGGGCTGAATCTGCCGAATTGCCGTAACTGCGATGCCAAGCGGGTCGAGGGGGCGAAGTACTGCTTTAACTGCGGTGAAAAGCTGACGGAGGAATCCACATACGACCGCATGATGCTAACGCCTCTGATCAACGTTCCAGGACTCACGAAATGGCAGAAAGAAAAGCTTGGCAAATGGAGCTCTGTACCACGGACGGTTGGAGAATTCTTGGCGCTGCAAGACCCCGGCACTACTCTGCGAACTATTCCGCAGGTAGGCAAGATCCGCGCGCGGACTATGATTGACGCCGTTGAGGCGTTCCTCGACGAATACCTTTCTTAAATCGATATGACGACAGTAGTAGCACCTGATGCCATCCTCGCAGAAATTACTCCATTCGCTGCGCCTCTCGGATCTGGCTTAGATACTGCCTCTTGGTTCGATGCTGCCCATACGCCTCAAGCGCTGTCGCCGATCGATGAGTTTAGAGCCAACCTAGCTGAGATCAATACGCTTTATCTTCAGGCACATCAGCGTGGTGATTACAATTCTACCCTTGGCGGCCTTGTTTATCTTGGCATGGTCTCGGCTGTCGAAGGATATTTCCGGTCCCTTCTTCGACACCTGATTCTGACCGACGAAATGTGTGCAGAGAACGCCGCTAGCAAGACCGTCAGTTACGCCGCAGCTGTCCACCATCGACCAGAGTTACTTCCTGAAGCGTTGCTTGAGGGGGTATCGCTCGCGTCGACAAAGAACGTAAAGTCCGAGCTCAATTCGCTGTGCAATGTGGCTCAGATATCAGCCTCGCTTGACCCTCTGTTTCAGACTTTCGAAAACATTTGTCAGATCCGCCACTGTGGCATCCACCGTTTCGGCAAACTGGGCAGTCAGCAGGCGGTAAGGCTCGGCCTCGACAAGCATAAGCCGTTGTTGGAAAAACCCCTGAGGCTTACCGTTATGCACCTTCAGGACATCGCGGAAGCGCTTGAGGCTCTTGTCCGCGGGGTGAACTCGCATTGCTTCTTCGACATGCTCAAACGTAGTCACGAAAACAGCCCAGCAGGGAAGAATAAGACCAAATACTACTCGGCGTCTTGGAATCGTGATTGGGCTGCAGACCAATCGCGTTTCGAGAAGTTTCACTGGATCTTCGCTTCGACACACACAAGTAACCCGTCGAAGCCGGCCAAGGAAATGTATGAGGCTTTCATGGCATTTATTGCCGCCAAAGAAGCAGGGCAATGAAAGTTGAATATTCTCATCAATTTTAGTTGAGACCACTTGCGACCCCTCGCAGACATGCGAATGGATGACAGAAGGCGGCCACTTTGTGTTAATGGCTAAGCATTGATAGGCCAGACTGCCTCACGAATCTCTAGGTTGTGCTGAGAAAACACTAACGTCGGCACTAGCCTTCACAACGATCCACTCGCGTTGTTCTTGGTCCAGCCAAGATCTATAGTTATCCCGTAGAAATCAGCGCGACCAACTTTGTTCGGATCCAACCGACTGTATTTGCTCTAGTCACGCGGTATACCGACGAGCTCTGCCACCTGCATTAGCTTTCGCGCGCGAAAGTTCAGGCGCTGGACAGGCGATGACGTCCTTGCTATTCTGCACGCAGCGTCAAAGACGGAGCCAGCGTGGCTGCCGACGGGCTGTCGGTTAAAACGTGGATTTTTGAAGTAACTCGAATACCCGCATTGAGCTTCATTGCAGATATTCAGCCCTTATTAATCTCAAGTCCACGAGGCCCACTATGCAAGTGCTGCAAAAATATTGGCGCGACCGCGCCTTCGACATCCATCGCATCATCAAGGCGAAAGACATTCCGATTTCGCGCGGCTGGCCGGCCGAGATGTTCGGCGCTTTCCTGACCTACTTTACCCGCCAAGAGCTGCTGGACTCCCATCACGGTGAAGCCCTGATGGATCTGCTGCAGGATGACTACAATCCCAAGCCGTATGTGATCCTCGACGACGACCTGGGCGTCAAGCGCATCGCCAACATGCTGCGCATGCCGACCAGCGAGGCGGCGAAACTGGCGCCGCTGTTCCTGGAGGCGTTCGAGAAGCTCGCGCCCGGCCAGGTCTTCCGCGACGAAAACGCGTTCGTCGACCATATCGTGGAGCCCCGAATCCTGGCGGCACTGCGCGGGTCGAGCGAGGTCCTCAGCGCGTTCTCGGCGATGGAAGCCGACCATATCCGCTTCGACCCCGACACCTGGGAGGATACCGACGAGCTGTACCAAGGCCTCCCCCGCGGCGTGCCGATGGACCGCGAAGATCTCGTCAAAGTGCGCAAACTGCGCGACGACAAGAACGACACCTGGACCTACCGCCAGATGTTCCAGATGCATCCCGCCGACGCAGCAGGCAAAGTCCTGAACCACAAGTTCGCGACCTGGTGCACGGTCCAGGTCGAATTCGCAAAGCTCGATCGAGCCATCCTCGCGGCCGGCGAGTACAACGCCAACGTCTACGGCGGTGTTGCGCGCGCCTGGTCCGGTGGCGGCCCGTTCGAGAATATCGCGAAGCCCAACACGTATATCTCGATCGTGTTCTGATCGGGCGATGCGAAACCCTGCCGATGCTGGCAGGGTTTTTTTTCGTTCGTACGAGGCAAACATTCCTTGGCGTGATCCGTCAGTCATACCTCCCGGTCTTGTTGCTGCTGAGCGGCGCCGTGCAGGTCGGACGTCTCCCTGCGGGACCGGGCTGTCGTGCTGCGCATCGAGCCCGCCGCGCGGTCTCGCCCCTCCGGGCTTCCATCCCTGACGCCTCCGCGCCTGGCGGCGCTGCGCGCTGCGCTTGCCGTCATGATCAATCCGGCGACCATGTGCTGCGCGCGGGCGCGCGAGTTGCCGGGCTGGCTGGCTTGGCCAGAGGCTCGCGCCTGGGTGAAGTCAGCACTTTCGCGCGCGAAAGTGAAGGGGAGGGCACGCAACTTCCGGCTTCGATGCCGCTGCGGACCGGCGCCGTGACACCGCGCCCCTATCGCCCA